>CAZNWE010000090.1:0-15292 GCA_964576715.1 uncultured Geminicoccaceae bacterium
TGTGCGCGGAGGCCGCGCGTCGAGACCACGCCGGGTTCGTGATTTGCTGTGCTAGCGTCGCATGACGCCTCGGGCCAAAGGACCCGGCGCGACCTTCGCCCGGAAGGCTTCGCCCGGCCGTCGGCCAGCGGGCTTCGCTCGACGGTCGGGTGGTGTCGCATTTGCCCATTTACAGTAATGGTCAGGTTCGGCAGGGCTCGCTCGGCGGCCGGGTGCACAGCGGGAGACGGGATGTGGCGCGGATCATCGACGGCAAGGCGGTGGCGGCCGGGCTTCGCCAGCGGGTCGCTGCCGGCGTCCAGGACTTCGTGGCAGCGCACGGCTCGCCGCCGGGCCTCGCCGTGGTGATCGTTGGCGACCATCCGGCTAGTCGGGCCTATGTCAGGACCAAGGCCCGCGTTGCCGACGCGGTCGGGATCGCCGCCCGGCTGATCGAGCGGGACGCCATGCTGGAAACGGCAGCGCTCCTGGAGCTGATCGCCTCGCTCAACGTCGACCCGCAGGTGAACGGCATACTGGTGCAGCTGCCGCTGCCCGAGGCGATCGATGCACCGGCGGTTCTCGCCGCAATCGATCCGCGAAAGGATGTCGACGGCTTCCATCCGGCGAATGTCGGGGCGCTGTTCAGTGCCGGACGACCCGATCCCGAGCGCCTGCTCGTTCCGTGCACGCCCCTGGGCTGCCTGCTCCTGCTCGAGGATGCTCTCGGGCGAGGCGGGCTCGCCGGCCGCGAGGCGGTGATCGTCGGCCGCTCGAACATCGTCGGCAAGCCGATGGCCGCCTTGCTGCTCGGCGCCGACTGCACGGTGACGATCGCGCATTCGCGCACCCGCGACCTGCCTGCTGTCTGCCGCCGTGCCGATGTCCTGATCGCCGCCGTCGGCAGGCCGGGACTGGTCGAGGGGCACTGGATCAAGCCGGGAGCGACGGTCATCGACGTCGGGATCAACCGCGTGACCACGCCCGCCGGCACCGATCGGCTGGTCGGCGATGTCGACTTCGCGACCGCCGTCGAGGCCGCGGCCGTCATCACGCCGGTGCCCGGTGGTGTCGGCCCGATGACCGTGGCCTGCCTGATGCAGAACACCCTGGCGGCAGCCCGGCTGCAGGCCGCCGAGCGGCGCGCCTGAGGAGGATCGCATGGCGAAAGCCGGCAGGGAGCGGGCTGCTCAAGACGCCGCGACGGCAGCGATGCAAAGCGGGAAAGATCGCCTGCGGGGAGCAGCCGACGCCAGTCCGTGGCATGTCGCACGCGGGCGGCTGCCCTGGCCCTTAGTCAATGGCCGCCGGACAGTCTCGCCGCATGCTCCGCGACTGCATGGTGGCGGGGGCGATCCCTCCGTGGCCAAGGCGACACCGCGCGCCGCGGGCGATCGAGGTCGGCAGCGCCACGGCATCCTTACCCCGTCCAGCGCCCAGAGCCGCGGCCATCGCCAGACCGGCAGCAGCGCTCGCGGGCAGCCACCTGCGGGCTGACCGGCGCCATTGCCAATCGATGCCGCCCGTCGCCGCCCGGCAACGGCGAGGCCGGCAAGCAGCGAGCGGTTGCTGGGCGGCGACGGGCGCCACCGAGCAGCCAGCGGCTCAGGCCACCGCGGCGCTCGTCGCCTCCTCGCGGGCCCGGCGCTCGGACGGCAGCATCGCCGTATCGTGACGCGGCTCGGGATCCTTGAGCACGTAGCCGCGGCCCCAGACCGTCTCGATATAGTGTTGCCCGCCAGTGCCGGCGGCGATCTTTTTCCTCAGCTTGCAAACGAAGACGTCGATGATCTTCAGCTCCGGCTCGTCGATCCCGCCGTAGAGATGATCCAAGAACATCTCCTTGGTCAGTGTCGTGCCCTTGCGGAGCGAGAGCAGCTCGAGGATGTTGTATTCCTTGCCGGTGACGTGCAGCCGCTGGCCGTCCACCTCGACCGACCGGCTGTCCATGTTCACCACCAGCTTGCCGGTGCGGATGACCGATTCCGAATGCCCCTTGGCCCGCCTGACGATGGCGTGGATGCGAGCCAGCATCTCGGCCTTGTTGAAGGGCTTGGTCAGATAGTCGTCGGCGCCGTTGGTCAGCCCCCGTACCTTGTCGGTCGGGTCGCTGCGCCCGGAAAGAATCAGCACCGGGGTCTGGATCCGGCTCGCCCGCAAGCGTCGCACCACCTCGTAGCCGTCGATGTCCGGCAGCCGCAGGTCGAGGATGATGATGTCGAAATCGTAGAGCTTGGCGAGCTCGATGCCCTCCTCGCCCCGGTCGGTCGGCTCGAACACGATGTTCTCGGTGCGAAGGGCCGTCTCGATCAGCTTGGCCGAAACCGGATCGTCCTCGATGACAAGTGCACGCATAACGTCTCCATCTGTCCAGCACTTCCATGCGTGGCGTAACCTTAAGACTCCGTTCCTTAAGCCTTTCTTAACACGCGCCGGGTAAAACCCTCGATCAGGCGCCCTGGCGCCGGTTTTCGTGCCAACCGCCATAGCAAGGTATGCCTCAGCGCATGATGCCAACCGACCCGTCCGCCGGTCCCGATCTGCCACCACTGTTCTCCGCGGCCGAGACGCAGGCCCTGCGCGCAGCACTCGAGGCGCTCGAACCCTGGCGGATGCAGGGTCGCGTCGGCGCCTGCCACGGCCAGATCGTCCGCGCCCGCGGCCTCGGCGGCCTCGTCGGCATCGGCGATGGCTGCCGCATCGCCCGCGGCCATGCCGGCGACGGCAGCCGGCCCGCCGCCGCCACGCAAACCGACGCGGTCGCGGCCGAGGTGGTGGGATTCGATGGCGGCGAGACCTTGCTCGCGCCCTATGGCGAGATCACCGGCGTGACCATGGGTGCCCCTGTACGGATCGACCGGCGGCTCGGCCATCTCTACCCCGACCACAGCTGGCGTGGCCGGGTGATCGATGCTTTCGGCCGCGCGCAGGATGAAGGGCCGGCGTTACGCCTAGGAAAACAGCCCTATCCGGTCCAGGCCCCGCCGCCGCCCGCCGCCGCACGGGCCGGGCTCGGCGCTCGCCTGCCGACGGGCGTGCGCGCTCTCGATCTCTTCGCCCCGGTCTGTGCCGGGCAACGGCTCGGCATCTTCGCCGGGTCGGGCGTCGGCAAGTCGAGCCTGCTCTCGATGCTCGCCAAGGCGGCGACCGCCGATATCCTGGTCATCGGCCTGATCGGCGAGCGCGGCCGCGAGCTCGGCGAGTTTCTCGAGCGCACGCTCGGGCCGGACGGCCTCACCCGTAGCGTCGTCGTGGTCGCGACCTCCGACCAGCCGGCGATGACCCGGCGGCGCGCGGCCTATGCGACCATGGCCGTGGCCGAGTATTTCCGCGACCAGGGAGCCAGGGTGCTCTGCCTGATGGACAGTGTCACCCGCTTCGCCATGGCGTTGCGCGAGATCCATCTCGCCGCCGGCGAGCCACCGACCACCAAGGGTTATCCGCCCAGCGTCTTCGCCGAGTTGCCGCAACTGCTCGAGCGCGCAGGACCCGGCCGCCACGGCAGCGGCACGATCACCGGGCTGTTCAGCGTGCTGGTCGACGGCGACGACACCAACGAGCCGATCAGCGATGCGGTGCGCGGCATCCTCGACGGTCATGTCGTCCTCGACCGCAAGATCGCCGAGGCCGGCCGGTTCCCGGCGATGGACGTCTTGAGGAGCATCTCGCGCAGCGCCCCCGGGTGCTATGCGCCGGCCGAGCGGCAGCTCGTCGGCGAGGCGCGGCGGCTGCTGCAGCGCTATGCCGAGATGGCCGAGTTGATCGAACTCGGCGCCTACCGGCCGGGCAGCAACCCCGAGGTTGACGAAGCGATCGCCCGACGCCCGGCGCTCGAGCAGGTCCTGGCGCAGGACCTGAACGAGCCCCCCGACCAGTCCCCGGGCGCCGAGCCCCTCGCCGCCGAATCCCCGTTCGCCCGACTGGCAGCCGCCCTCGAGACCCCCTGGCCGCCGCCGGCCGCGGTCGCCTGACCGCGGCTTCTTCATCGTGCGCCGCGATCCCCTGGCCATTCTCGCCACCCTCGAGCGGCAGACGCTCGACCAGCGCCGTGGTGTGCTGGTCGAAGCGCAGGGCGAACAGAAGCGGCTGCAAGCCGCAGTCGGTCGGCACGATGCCGCCTGGCGCGAGGCGATGACGCTGGCCGCTAGCGCCGACGCCGAGCTCGATCTTTGGGGTGCCCTGTCGTGCGGCAACCGGCAGGTGCGCGACGCGGTGGACACGCGGCGCGCCGTGCAGGCGGAAGCGCTCGGCCGGGCCAAGGCCGAAGTGCATGCGAGCCTCGTCGAGCTCAAGCGGCTCGAGGTGCTGGCCGAGCGACGCGCCGCACGGCGAGCACAAGCTTTGGCAGCGGCCGAGCGGCTGATGCTGGACGAGCTCGCGACATTGCGCCATGGCCGCCGGCGCTGATCAAGACGATCATTCTATCGACGGCCCCACTTGCTGGATCGCACGCCGAGCGGCAGCTGCCCGTTGCGCTTTGCCTGCCGGTCGTGCGTCTCGACCGGCCTTCGTGATCGCCGGCTGCGATACTGCTGAGACGCCGCCTAGCATGATCATCGAGGCGGCTGCCGTGGTGGAGATCGACGAGTGCGGCAGCGCCCCTGGCTGGTGATCTGCGCGCCCGGACGGTGCGGGCAGATCACCAGCCGAGCCGGCAGGGGGGCCGGGCGCGGTCGCGGTTGATCTTCCTAAACGCCGCCGACGACTTGCCGTGGCGAAGAAACGTGTCATGCTTGTTATGTCGACAACCGCAAATGGAGCCGATCCATGCGTATGGCTGCGATTGCCTGCACTGCCGTCCTCGCTCTCGCCAGCAGCCCGGTCTGGGCCGCCTGCAACTGGAACACCGCCGCCTCGTCCACGGTCGTTGCCGAAGCGACCGCCTCGACCCCGGCGCCGGCCCAGTCGACCCCGGTCCGGCTGCCGGAGGCCGAAGAGCAGAGCTGAGCGCGTCGCTCGGCGAACCGCAAACGATCGACTACCCTTCACGGGCCGGTTCCGCCGGCCCGCTTTTTCAACGAGGCGCCACGGTTTGGGTGTTGGTCTGCCAAGTCGTCGAAGGAGGTGACGATGCAAGTCGGGGTCATCGGTGGTGGCGGCGGGCTCGCCACCTCACTGCAAGCGGCTGGCCTCGAGGTGCTCGGCTGCGCCGCTGGCGGTGCGGCGGTCGATCCGGGCGTCAGCGCAGTCGACAGCTATGTCGGATTCCTCGATGCGCTCGACTATCCCCGCCGCTATGTGCTCGACCTGCCGGCCGGCCCCGGCATCGACGCGGTCATCGATGAAGCCTACCAGACGATGGAGCCGGGCGATGTGATCATCGACCCGAGCCTGAGCTACTGGGGTGACACGTTGCGTCGCTACCGCCGGATGCGCCATCGCTCGCTGTTCTATCAGGACGTCGCCTGCCTCGGCGGACCCGCCGGCCCGTTGCTCGTGGTGGCCGGCGATGCCAAGGGCCTGGCGCTATCGAAGGACCTGCTCGAGGCCTGGGCCCGGCCGGGACGGCTCGAGGCGGTCGCTGGAGCCGGCTTCGCCCACTTCATCGCGATGATCGAGGTGGCCAGCGAGCTTGCCAAGAACGTCTTGGGGTCCGAGGTGGCACAACTGGTCGAGGCCTACCCGGGCGAGGTGACCGCCGAGGACAAGCGCCGCTTCTGCCCGCCGCACAAGGTCCCGTCGATCAGCCGGGCCGGCTGGCTGCTCGATGACGCCGTCCGCCTCGAGGCAGCGGTTCCGCTCATGGCGCAGGCGCTGATGCAGGGTCTGGCCGAGGCGCTCGAAGTGCATGCCAGCACCCCGCCGCCACCGCGTGGCGCCTTCGTCCATCCGGACGACATTCTCTGAACCGACGGCGGCGCAGGTCGACGACGACCGGCGACGTCAGGCAGCTTCAGACCAAAGGCTGTGCTCGTGTCCTATCGCCCGCTCGGCCGCTCCGGCCTCAAGGTTTCACCGTTTTGTCTCGGCACGATGATGTTCGGCGGGCGAACCGACGCGGCGACCGCCGTGCGGATCATCGGCACGGCCAGGGAGGCCGGGGTCAACTTCATCGACACCGCCGATGTGTACAACAACGGCGAGAGCGAGCGGATCACCGGCCGGGCGATCGCCGGCGACCGCCACGATTGGGTGCTGGCCAGTAAGGCGGCCAACCCGATGGGCGATGGACCCAACCAGCGCGGCCTCTCGCGCAAGTGGCTGATCCAGGCCTGCGAGGCGAGCCTGGAGCGGCTCGGCACCGACTTCATCGATATCTACTATCTGCACAAGGAGGACCACGACACCCCGCTCGACGAGACGGTCGGGGCGCTGGCCGATCTCGTGCGGGCGGGCAAGATCCGCTATGTCGGGCTCTCCAACTATCGCGCCTGGCGGATCGCCGAGATCTGCCGGCTCGCGGCCGAGGCCGGGATCGATCGGCCGGTGGTGCTACAGCCCTACTACAACATCATGAACCGCCAACCGGAGGTCGAGCTCTTGCCGGCCGCGGGTTATTTCGGTCTCGGCGTTGCCCCGTACAGCCCCCTCGCCCGGGGTGTCCTGACCGCGAAGTATCAGCCGGGCGACCAGCCGCTTGCCGACAGCCGGGCGGGGCGCCAGGACAAGCGGATGATGCAGACCGAATGGCGCCCGGAGAGCCTGGCGATCGCCCAGATCCTGAAGACGCACGCCGACGCCAAGGGCTGCACGACCGGGCAGCTCGCGATTGCCTGGCTCCTCAACAACCGGCTGGTCACGAGCCCGATCGCCGGGCCGCGGACGGTCGAGCAGATGGTCGACTATCTGGGCGCACTGACAGTGACCTTTACGGCCGAAGACGAGCGCTTGGTCGACAGCCTGGTGGCGGCCGGGCACCCGAGCACCCCCGGCTACAACGACCCGGCCTACCCGCTCGAAGGCCGCGTGCCCGTCGCCGGCTGAACACAAGCGCGCTGCTGCCGCTGCTGGCGCCGCAGCGGGATGGTCGGCGCCATCAAGGACTGGTCACGACAGAGTCGAGCCTGCCTGCCGTCGCCGGGCGGCGTTGACCCGGGTCGGTGGTCGGCCGGGCTAGGTGCTGCCCCGCGGCGCGACTGCGGTAGCAATCTCTCGGCTCAGCTGCGCCTGGGCCGGGGCCGGGCCCTCGCCACGCCCAACCATGCGCGGCTCTTGTTGATGGCGGTCGTCGGCTACTGGCGTTACGGCGAGGTCTTGTCCACCACGACCGCACTCGGTGCCCTCCTGATCGTGGGTCCGGCCAAGCCAGACGATCCATCGCAACGCCCAGCGGCGCAAGGAGCCGGCGCAGGCTGCGACGAGTGCCGTTGCAGTCGGCGACAAGTCCGACGGCTAAAGGCGGCGCGCGAGCGGCACGAGCCGACCGTCCGGCTCAGCTGGCCTCACCGGCGATGGCCGTCGCGACGATCCGGCTGAGACGGCCAACGGCGTCACTCATTGCGGCGGCACGGCGCTCAAAGGTCGGCGGGCTCGCCACCGGCTGAGTGATCCTCACCGGCGCTGTCTGCAGAACGTCGCGCGACTCACGCTTGAACAGCGACCAGCGCCCCTCCAAGACAACCAGTTCCTCGGCCGGCACGCCTGCCGCAGCGGCGGTTCCGACCTCGATGTCGAACCGCTCGACGGCGATCTCGACCGTGTAGTCGAGCGGCAGCAGGCGCTGCTCCGGCAGCAAGAACACGCGATCGGTGCCGAGCAGTTGCGCCAGGTTGCGGGCGACAATGCTGCGAATCTGCAGGTCGAGCGGCTCGATCCAGTTGTCGGTGCCGGCGACCGTGAGCTCGTTCGGGCCGGTCCGCGTCACGATGCCGTTGCGGTCGAGGTAGCTTGCGAGCGTGATGGGCAGGACCCCGATCGCCTGCTCGGTTTCGGCCACGGGCATCTCGTCGCTGAGCGGCGTCAAGGCGAAGTAGCGCACCGGCTGGCTCGGCGTGCAGCCGGCGACGAGGGCGGCGAGCGCCAGTGCCGCCAAGCGGCCTTGCAAGGGGCTCGGCATGGTGGTCATTCCCTCCTGCCGCGGATGATGGCGCTGGGGTCACGGTCGAGCATGTCGGCGAAGCCACGAATCGAGCGTGCAGCGGCCGTCAGCTCCTGCAGCACCCGCTCGAGCTGATAGCGCAGCATCGAGTTCTCGCCGAGAACCGAATCGACCGACTGCAGGGTTCGCCGGGCCTCGTCCACGGCCGATTCGGCCGAACGCGCCATCGGGCCGGTGGCCGCGTTGAGCTCGGCGATGAGGCTCCGCAGGTCGTCGCTGGCGGCCGCCAAATTCTTGACGCCGGCTGCGGTCTCCGGGCTCGTGACAAGGGCCTCCACCGCAGCCGCCGACTGCTGCAGACTCTGGGCGATAGCCTCGATCGGCAGGGTCGACAGCCGATCGAGCAGGCCGCTGATCGAGGCAGTGAGCGCCTCGAGATCGGTCGGCACGGACGGAACCATCGCCACCCCGTCGACCATGGTCATCTCGGCCGGTGCCGCGTTGGGGAGGATGTTCATCTCGATGAAGAGATCGCCGGTGACCAGGTTGCCGGTCTTGAGCTGCGCGCGGAGCCCGAGCGACACCAGGTGCCGCGTGCGCTCGTATTGCTTGTCGATCGTATCCTCCGGAGCGCTATTGACAAAGCGCTGCGGCTCCAGATTGACGTGGACGCGAATCGGTGCCTTGCCGGTCGTGAAGTCCGGAATCAGTTCAATGCGCTCGACCGAGCCCACGCGGATGCCACGGAACTCGACCGGTGCACCGACCTGTAGCCCACGGATCGAGCTGTCGAAATCGATGAGGTAGGGAACTCGTACGTTGCTCGGCGGCTGGTTGATGCTCGCCCGGTCCGGAAAGAGCCTGAAGCTGGTGTCGGCGGCAGCCGGATCGCCACTCCCCGGCGGCGAAGCGAACTCGACACCGCCCGCGAGAAGCGCGGTGACTGTGGCGATCTGCAGGTCGATGCCGTCGGCGCCGGCCGTGAAACGAATGCCGCTGACATCCCAGAAGTGACTGTCGGGCTTGACGAGCCGGTCGTACGGGCTGCGCACGAAGATCGGGATCTCGAACTGCTTGGCGTCCTCGGTCAGCCGATGGCCGAGAACCTGACCGACCTCGAGGCCCAGATAGTAGACCGGCGCGCCTCGGCTGACCGAGCCGAGATTGTCGGCAATCAGCTTGTACTCGGTGCCTTCGACGTCCGAGCGGATCAACGGCGGCTCCTCGAGTCCGACAAAGCTCTTGGCAGCTTCGCCCTCGGCCGGCTCGACCTCGATATAGGCGCCGGAGAGCAGCGTCCCGAGCCCGCTCACGCCACTGATCCCGACCCGCGGACGGACCACCCAGAACCGGCTTTCCTTGGTGACATGCGACGCGAAGCTCTTGTCGATCCGCGCTTCGACGACGATGCCGCTGAGATCGGACGCCACCCGGACGTTCTCGACCAGACCGACATTGACGTCGCGATACTTGACCAGTGTCTTGCCGGCCTCGAGCCCGTCGGCGGTGACGAACGTCACCTGGACCAACGGCCCCTTGTTCAAGACGGTCGTCACGGCGAGCCAGATGCCGATGGCGGCGGCGACGATCGGCACAATCCAGACGAGCGAGAACCCTCTGCTCTTGCGCAGGACGGCCTCGGCAAGTTGCTGGTCAGGCTGGACTGGGGGCATCTGTCTGGCGCCTTCTGTCCCAAATAAGCCGCGGCTCGAAGCCATGCGAGGCGAGCATCGTGAGGATCACGACGGAAGCGAACGCCACCGCCCCCGGTCCGGGCTCGATTCGCGCGATCTCGCCAAGATCGACGAGCACGACCAGGATCGAGATCATGAACACATCGATCATCGACCAGCGGCCGACCTGTTCGATGATCCGATAAAGCAAGGTGCGATCGCGCGCTCGCGCGAGCCAGCCACGCTGCACGGAAACCAGTAGCAGCACCAAGCCGATCAGCTTGAGCACCGGCACCGTGATGCTGGCGAAGAAGACGAGCGCCGCGATCGGCCACATGCCCGCCTCGATCAGCGCCACCACGCCCGAGAGAATTGTATCAGGCTCACCTTGACCGAAGGTCGTAACGCTCATCACCGGCAGGACATTGGCGGGAATGTAGAGAAGCGCGGCGGCAATCAGCAGGGCCCAGGTCCGGGCCAGCGAGTCCGGCTTGCGCCGGTGCAGCGCTGCGTGGCAGCGCGGGCACTTCATCTGATGCACGCCAGCGGGGAGCGCCACGACCTGGCCGCAGACCTCGCAGCCGATCAGCGGCCGGCCGGTGGCGAGCAGGTCGCCGAGCCGGTTCTGCGGTGCCAGCCGCCACCATACCGCACGCGGATCCAGCGCGTTGTCGGCGGCGGCGATGCAGACCATGAGCGCGCCGAACGCCCAGATCGCGGGACCCAGCGTGATGGTGGCGAGATCGACGAGCTTGGTATAGGCGACGAGCAAGCCGAGCAGATAAACCTCGGTCATCGCCCAGGTCCGCGACCGCGCAAAGAGCGCGAAAAGCTCCGCCGTACCCGGCGCCAAGCGGTTCCAGAGCAGTGGCAGCAACACCCAGATGCCGAGCCCGAGCCGTGCGAACGGCATCAGGCTGGCCAGGACGAACACGACGATAGCGATCTCCCACGATCCATCCTCCCAGAGGGCGACGATGCTGGCGGGGATGGTACCGGCGGTCGAGTTGCCCTCCATCGTGAAGGTCATGAAGGGAAAGGCGTGGGCGATGACCAAGAGAATGAGCGCCGCGATGTTGAACGCGAGTGCGCGGCGGATACTGTCGCGACGCTCCCGGAACAACACGTTGCCACAGGCGCCGCAAGTCGCGGTCACGCCCGCCGGCACGCGTCGGACGGTCGTGAGCGTGTCGCATTCATCACAGATCAAGACCGGGCGATCCGCTTCCATAGTCCCAAACCTAGTGCATCAGGACGCAACAGCGCACGACAAATGCGCCAGCCGACGGCATGAGCCGGGGTCCCGCCCGTCTGGAATGGCACCTTGCAGCTGATCGGACAGCAAGCCGGAACGAGACGGCTGCCAGGGCGACGGGGCTTCCTCGTTCGGCTCGTGGATCACCTCGACCGCACGGAACGGAAGGCGGCTGCGTGGTGCTCGGTAGGCGAGCAAACGGCTTGCCTGGAGCTGTTGCAGCAACGGACGCCAACGCGTCGTGTGGCTAGAGCCGGGCTGGCAATCCGGCCTTGGCGAGGCCGGCCATCACCAGCTCCGGGTCTGCCGGCCGTTCGAATCGCTGGCGTGCCAGGCGTGGCTCCATGGCGAAGGACGGGTTGATCGCGAGCAGCTCCGCCCAGGCCTGGCGCGCCTCCGCGAGCTCGCCCAGATGCCCGAGGGCGGCGGCGAGCCAGGCCCGGCCGACGTCGGTGTCCTTGGCCAGGAGCAGGCGCTCGCGCAGGACCATTGCCGCCGTCTCGAAATGGCCGAGCAGCAGGTGTGCCATGCCAAGGTTCTGCAGATACTGATGGGTCCAGGCGGGATCGATGCGGATCGCGCGCTCGAGATCGGCAATCGCTTCCTGATGGCGCCCGGCGGCGAGGGCGATCTCGCTGCGGGTGAACAGGCCCAGAGCGTAGTCGGGACTTTTCGCCAGTGTCTTGTCGATCGACAGCGCAGCCAGGTCGTAGTCGCCCATCCACCGGGCGGCGACGGCGATGGCGTGATTGGCGAGCGGCTCGTCCGGATCGAGCTCGACGGCGCGGTCGGCGAGTGCCTTGGCCTTGGCGGTCACTATCTCGGGCGCGTCGCCGGACCACTGGTTGTGGAAGTCCAGCCAATGGCAGATCGAGGTCAGCGCGTATGCCTGTACGTAGCCCGGATCGCGCTCGATGGCGCGCAACCCTTCGGTAATGCCGCGCTGCCAGAGTACCGGGGTCAGCCCCGGCGAGAAGATCAGCGTGCGCATGCGCCAGAAGCTGTCATGCGCCTCCAGGTTCGTCGTGCCGATCCCGACGATGCTGGCCTTCTCGGCGGGTGACAGCCTGATCTTGAGCGCCTCGACGATCTCGAGCGTCACCTGGTCCTGGACGGCGAAGACATCGGTGAGCTCGCGGTCATAGCGGTCGGCCCAGAGATGCCCGCCGGTCGCCACGTCGATCAGCTGGGCGGTGATGCGCACCCGCTCCCCGGCGCGCCGCACGCTGCCCTCGAGCACATGGCCGACACCCAGCTCGCGGCCGATCACCCGCAGATCGACCGGCTTGCCCTTGTAGGCGAAGCTCGAATTGCGGGCGATGACCAGCAGCCCCGGCACCTTGCTAAGGTCGGTGATGATGTCCTCGCTGATGCCGTCGGAAAAGTACTCCTGCTCGGCGTCGCCCGACATGTTGTTGAACGGCAGCACCGCGATCGATGGCCCCTCGGGGCGTCGCGTCGCCGGCGGCGCCGCGGTGATGGCGCATGGCGGTGCCTCGTCTGTCGGGGCATCCGCCGGGTGCCATCGCCAGACCTCGATCGGCCGGGCGATGTTCTTGACGGCGACAGCACCACCATTCTGGAACACGGTGTCGGAGCGGCCGCGGTAGCTCTCGTTGACCACCGAGGAAATGCAGACGCCACCCGGCTTCGCCAACGGCTCGAGCCGGGCCGCGATGTTGACGCCGTCACCGTAGATGTCGTCACCCTGGATGATGATGTCGCCGAGGTTGATGCCGATGCGCAAGGTCACCGCCGGCGTGCCGTCCGATGCAGCCGCCGCCGTCTGAATGGCCACGGCGCAATCGACGGCGTCGACGACACTGCTGAACGCAACCAGCGTCCCGTCACCCATCAGCTTGACGATCCGGCCGCCGTACCGGGCGACGACGGGGTTGAAATCGGCCTCGCGATGCCGGTTCAGGGCTGTCAGCGCGCCGACCTCGTCCTCGGCCATGCGGCGGGAGTAGCCGACCACATCCGCGACCAGGATGGCGGCGAGACGACGGATCGTGCGCGCGGCTTCCATGCCGCATGTCTAGCGACAAACGACCACTCCCGCCACACGCGATGCGGCGGGCGCCGACGCGGCTAGGCCGAGCGGTTCAGAGGAGGCCCCGCGCCTTGAGATTGGCGATGAGATGCCGGGCGCCGAACGCCCAGGGTGTTACCTTGTCGGCATGGTTGACGCGATTGACCAGGCAGCCGAGCTCGGGTGTTCTGATCTCGACGATGTCGCCCAGCTGGTGGGTGAAGCCACGGCCGGGGGCACCCCGATCCTCGACCGGCGCGAACATGGTGCCGCAGAAGAGGACCGCACCGTCCGGGTACTGGTGCGTGCCGCTGACGAGCTGGCCGGCCAGGTCCTCGATGTCGCGGCTGATCTCGCGCATCGAGCTGGCCCCGGTCATGACGAAGCCGTCGCTGCCCGCGACCTTGAGCGCCACCACCTGGTCGCGGATGGAAGCGAGGGTGAAGCCGTCGTCGACCAGGCGGATGAACGGGCCGAGCGCGCAGGACGCGTTGTTGTCCTTGGCCTTGCCGAGCAACAGCGCGCTTCTGCCCTCGAAGTCGCGGAGATTGACGTCATTGCCGAGCGTGGCGCCGACGATCCGGCCCTTGGCCGTGATCACCAGCACCACCTCGGGCTCGGGGTTGTTCCAGGCGGAGCGCGGGTGGATGCCGATCTCCGCACCGGTGCCGACCGCACTCATCGGCTGCGCCTTGGTGAAGATCTCGGCGTCCTCGCCGATCCCGACCTCGAGATATTGCGACCAGACCCCCGCCTCGATCAGGTGCTGCTTGAGCTTCGCCGCGGCATCGGAGCCGGGGACGACAGCCCCCAGATCCTTGCCGATCACGCTCTCGATGCGGGTTCTGACCGCAGTCGCGGCATCCGGATCGCCACGCGTCGCCTCCTCGACCACGCGCTCGAGCATGCTTTTGACGAAGGTGACGCCGGCCGCCTTGTGCGCCGAGAGGTCGGAGGGGGCCAGGAGGTGGGCCTGGTTGGGCCCGGCCCGATCGGCGTGGCTGGCGGCCAGAAGGTCGGCTGCGGCCCCGATGTCGACCGCCCGCTCGTCGCGGGCGATGGCGACGGGATCGTCCGCGTTGATGAGATCGGCCATGGTGGGGACGAGTGCTGTCAGGTCGACCACCCGGCCCTGGCGCACGGCGACGACCGACGGCCCGCCCGGATCGCCCGGCAGCCAAGCCCGGCCGACCAGGGCTGCCGCCTCGTGATCTTTTGGCAAGGAACGCGCCGGCTCAAGCTCTGCCTCCATCGCTCTCACCTGCCCCCCTAGAGTTGCGCCGCCCGCTCGCGCAGCTGGAACTTCTGCACCTTGCCGGTCGAGGTCTTGGGCAAGGCGCCGAAGACGATGGTGCGCGGCACCTTGAAGCCGGCGAGCTCGTTCCTGCAGTGGGCGATGATCTCGGCCTCGGTGACCAGGGCCCCCTCGCGCAGGGTGACGAAGGCGCAGACGGTCTCGCCCCACTTGTCATCCGGGCGAGCGACGACAGCGGCGTCGATGACGGCCGGATGGCGGTAGAGGGCGCCCTCGACCTCGATCGAGGAGATGTTCTCGCCGCCCGAGATGATGATGTCCTTGGAGCGATCCTTGATCTCGACATAGCCGTCCGCGTGCTTGACCGCGAGATCGCCGGTGTGGAACCAGCCGCCCTCGAAGGCCGCCTGCGTCGCGCCCGAGTTCTTGAGATAGCCCTTCATCACGTCGTGGCCGCGCATCATGATCTCGCCCAGCGTCGCCCCGTCGGCCGGCACCGGCGTCATCGTCTCGGGGTCCATGACGTCGAGCCCCTCGAGCACTGGATAGCGTACCCCCTGGCGGGCCAGCCTGGCGGCACGGTCGGTGGCGGACAACGACCGCCACTCGTCGTGGAAGGCGCAGACCGTGGCCGGCCCGTAGACCTCGGTGAGCCCGTAGACGTGGGTCACCTCGATGCCCAGCGCCTCCATCTTCTGCAGCACCGCGGCCGGCGGCGCGCTCGCCGCCGTCATCATCCTGACCGCCTGCGGGAAATCGCGGCGCTCCTCGGGCGTGGCGTTCAAGAGCATGCCCATGACGACCGGGGCGCCACACATGTGGGTGACCCCCTCCTCGGCCAGTGCCTTGAAGATGCTGCCGGCCTCCACCTTGCGCAGGCAGACATGCGTGCCGGCCTGGAGCACGATGGTCCAGGGAAAGCACCAGCCGTTGCAGTGAAACATCGGCAGGGTCCAGAGATAGACCGGGTGGTGGCCCATGCCCCAGACGAGGATGTTGCCGACGGCGTTCAGGTGGGCACCCCGATGGTGGTAGACCACACCTTTCGGGTTGCCGGTGGTGCCGGAGGTGTAGTTCAGCGCAATCGCCTGCCATTCGTCGGCCGGCAGATAGGGCTGGA
>CAZNWE010000091.1:0-2105 GCA_964576715.1 uncultured Geminicoccaceae bacterium
GGGCGGCTTGCCTCGCCGTCGCCTCGCCGCTCGACGCCTGTCGGCGCTGCGTCGAGCTCTGTCCGACGGGCGCGATTACCCTCGACGACCGCGTGATCACCGCCACGGACGAGCGTTGCGTTGCCTGCGGGCGTTGTGCCGCGGTCTGCCCGACCGAGGCGATCGGCGTGCCTGGCTTCGCCGCCGTGCCGTCGGGTCCGATCGAGTGCGCCCGGGTCGCCCCGCGTGACCGGCTGCCGGGGGCGGCGGTGGTGCCGTGCCTGGGCGGGCTTCGAGCGACAGATTTTCTGGAGAGCGGGCCGGTGCCGGTCGACCGGGGCTGGTGTGCCGGGTGTCCGGCGGGTGGCGTCGAGGCGCCGTGGGCGGCTGCCCTGGCCGATGCCGATGCGGTGCGCGGCTGGCTCGGTCAGGGCGCTCTTTGGGTCGAGCGCCAGCCGCTCCGTATCCGCAGCGCCCTGCCTTTGCCGGCGCATCTTGACGGGCGAGGCGCCGCGCGGCGCGGGCTGTTTCGCCGGCTCTCGGGCGAGGCGTCGGCACCTGCGGTCGAGGTCGCCGTGCGACGCATCGAGCCGCGGGCGACGCTGCGCCGGGCGGTGGCGATCGAGGCTCGCGCCGGGCGGCCGGCGCCGGCGTCCCTCTTGCCGCAGGTTACCGTGAGCGAGAGCTGCGACGCCAATCGTGTTTGCGTTGCCGCCTGTCCGACCTCGGCCTTGTCGGTCGTCAGCGATGCGGCCGGCACCGGGCTCGATGTCGATGCGGGGCGCTGCACGGCCTGCGGGGTCTGCGCCGCGGCCTGCCCGACAGGTGCCGTCACGGTCACCGCGCGCGGCGACGGCGACGCGGTCGGCCCCTATGCCCTGACCCGCGATTCGCTGCGCGCTTGTCCCGAGTGCGGCCAGCGCTTCACGCCCGTGGGCGGGGCCGACAGCTGCTCGGTCTGCCAGAACGAGCGCGAGATGGCGAAGGCCGGCTTCGAGCTGATGCGCGGGCCACGCCACGACATCCCTTCGAGACAGTCGACCGGGTGCGACACCCGGTCGGTCCATTGAGCCGAAGCGAGGAGGTGCTGCGATGAACGCCACGATCTTGGATACCAGCCGCAGACGCTTCCTCGCGGCCTCCGCCGCGGGCGGGGCTGCGACCACGGCATTGGGCGTCGGGGTCGGGGTCGGCACCGGCTCCACACCCGAAGCCAGGGCGCAGGCCGTCCCCGGCGAGACCCGGATCGTCAAGAACATCTGCCACCAGTGCCCCGCCCGCTGCGGCATCGACGTCTACGTGACCAACGGCCGGGTGCATGCCATCCACGGCAATACCGACCACCCCATCGCCAACGGCAAGCTCTGCCCCAAGGGGCCCTTGGGCGCCTACGTCCTCTATGACCCGGACCGCTTCAAGGGACCGATGAAGCGGACCAACCCGGAGAAGGGCCGCGGCATCGATCCGGGCTTCGTGCCGATCACCTGGGACGAGGCTCTGGACACGGTGGCCGCGCGGCTCAACAACCTGCGCGACCGCGGCGAATCGCACCGGTTCGCCTTGCTCTACGGCCGCGGCTGGGGGGCGTCCGACGCCGGGCTGCAAGGCACGTTCGGGCAGCTCTACGGCTCGCCCAACGTCGCCATCGGCCACAGCTCGATGTGCTCGGACGGCAGCGTCAAGTCCAAGCAGTTCACCGACGGCAACGCCTCTTACAGCGCCTACGACTACAACAACTGCAACTACCTCTTGATGTTCGGCGCCGGCTTCCTCGAGGCGTTCCGCCCCTACAACAACAACATGCAGGTCTGGGGCTATATCCGCGGCGAGAAGACGCCGAAGACCCGGGTGACCGCGATCGACGTGCACATCAACACGACGCTGGCCGCCGCCGATCGCGGGCTGATGATCAAGCCCGGCACGGATGGCGCCCTGGCCCTGGCGATCGCGCACGTAATCCTGACCGAAGGCCTGTGGGAGCGCACCTTCGTCGGCGACTTCCGTGACGGCCGCAACCGCTTCGCGGCCGGCCGCACGGTCAGCCCGGCGCTCTTCGAGGCGAAGTGGGTCGAGGGGCTCGTCGAGTGGTGGAACATCGAGCTCAAGGACAGGACACCCGAGTGGGC
>CAZNWE010000091.1:2205-3341 GCA_964576715.1 uncultured Geminicoccaceae bacterium
TGGGCAGCGAACGGCGCCTGGAAGGAGCAGCCACGGATCGACCTCAAGGGCCACGCCGACGGCTATCTCCTGGCCAACAACATGATGCAGGAGGTCGGCCCCAACCATCTCCGGGGTGAGCCCTACAAGCTCGACACGATGATGTTCTACCTCACCAACCCGATCTGGACGGCACCCAACGGCCAGGTCTGGGAGGAGGCCCTGAAGGACGTCTTCATCATCGAGACCTCGCCCTTCCCGAGCGAGACCGCGATGTATGCCGACATCGTGCTGCCCGACCACACCTATCTCGAGCGCTACCAGGATGCGCCCACATACCCGTTCCAGGGCTTTCCCATGACGCAATTGCGCGTCCCGGCAGTCGAGCCGCTCTACGACACCAAGTATTACGGCGACACGCTGATCGAGATCGGCAAGCGGATCAACGGCCCGATGGGCGACTACTACAAGGCGCTGGAGGGTGCCGAGAACGTGCTCCGCCACTTGGCGGCCGGCTTCGCCGACGATCCGGGCGACAACGGGGTCGACGGGTTCGAGAGCTGGGTCGAGAAGGGGGTCTGGTACAAGAAGCCCTACATCTACCGGCAAATCGGCGGCGCGTTCTTCGAGTGGGACGGCAATGCCTACACGACGCCGATGAGTGACGAGGACGTCAAGGCGAAGCTGTTCCGGACCCCGTCCGGCAAGTTCGAGGTCCGCTCGGGCGCGCTCGAGGAACACGCAGCCTGGATCGCCGAGAAAACCGGCCGTGACCCGGCCAAGCTGATGTTCCCGCATTGGGAGGAGCCGCAGCATCCTGGCGGCGGCGATCTCTTCCTCGTCTCGCCCAAGGTGGCGATGCACGCCGAGGGCCGCAGCGCCAACATGCCGATCGCGATCGCCCACATGCAGCCCGTGATGGGCGGCCGGCGGACCGTCTACATGGAGATCAACCCGCTGACCGCGCGGGAGCGCGGCATTCAGGACGGCGATCGGGTCCGGGTGACCTCGGACGTCGGCGCCATCGAGGCGGTCTGCAAGTATTTCGAAGGGACCAGGCCCGACACGCTGGTCCTGCCGATGGAGCACGGCCATTGGGCCATGGGTCGTTGGGCCCAGGGCCGCGGCCCCGGGCACAGCGGCGAGGTGACGGTCAA
>CAZNWE010000091.1:3441-14475 GCA_964576715.1 uncultured Geminicoccaceae bacterium
GGAGGTATCCCATGACGAAATGGGGCATGGTCATCGACCTCGAGAAGTGCACCGGCTGTCAGGCCTGCACGACCGCGTGTGCGATGGAGAACAACCGCCTGCCCGGCGAAAACTGGCAGGACGTGCTCTTCTACCACGAGGGCACCTATCCGAACGTCAATTTGTCCTGGCTGCCCAGGCCCTGCATGCACTGCGAGAACCCGTCCTGCGTGCATGTCTGTCCGACCAAGGCCACTTGGAAAACCGACGACGGGGTGGTGCTGGTCGACTGGGACAAGTGCATCGGCTGCAAGTACTGCATGATCGCCTGTCCCTATGGCGTGCGCTTCTACATGGACGAGCAGGCAGTCGTCGAGCCGGATCTCAAGGAGATTTTTCCGGGCAGCAACGGTCGCATCTGGGACCCGCCCTGGCGCATGCCGGACGCCACCGAGAACCGCAACCTCGGCATCGGCATCCAGCCCAAGGGCGTCGTCTCCAAATGCACCTTCTGCTATCACAAGATCAGCAAGGCGCCCGAGGGCGTCGCCGATCTCGACGAGGACGATCCGGCGACCAAGGAATACACACCAGCCTGCGTGCGCGTCTGTGCGCCCAAGGCGCGCTACTTCGGTGACCTGGACAATCCCGAGAGCAAGGTGAACGAGCTCATCGCCAACAAGGGCGGTGTCCGGCTCAAGGAGGAGTCCGGCAACCGGCCGCAGGTCTATTACCTCTCCGGTGGCGGCAGCCCGGTGGTCCCGGGCCGTCGTGAAACCGAGGAAAGCTGAGGGAGGCTGAGGCCATGGCTACCGAAACGAATACGATCTACCGCAACGGCTACGTCTTCTGGGCAGCATTGGTCGGCGCCATCGTCACCGCGGGTTTCGTCCTCAGCCAGACGAAGACCATCGGCGGTGCCGCCTTCAACACCACCAATCTCGGCATCTTCTGGGGGCTGCCGATCGTCGTCTACGACACCTTCCTCTTGGCCTCGACCGGTCTCGTCTTCATCGCCAGCCTGTCGCTGGTCTTCGGCTTTCGCCAGTTCGATCCGATCGTCAAGCGCTGCGTCTGGCTGGCCTTGGCGGGCCTGGTCGGGGCCGTCGCCGTGCTGTTCATGGAGCTGGCGCATCCCATCCGGGCGCTGCTGCTGGCGCCGTTCAATCTGCAGTTCCAGTCGCCCTTGTTCTGGAAGATCCTCCTGGTGGCGGCCTACACCATCCTGCTGCTCGGCCTGATCCTCCGCCTGCAGACGGTGCGCGAGGTGCGCGAGGCAAAGCTCGTGGCGGTGCCGACACTCCTGGTCGCGATCGCCATCGCACTCGTCGCGGGCAGCGTCTACGGGCTGATGGCGATGCGGCCGATCTGGTTCGGCGGCGAGGTGCCGGTGGTCTTCCTGATCGAATCGCTGGTCGGCGGCTTCGCGTTCACCGTCTTCTTCACCTACCTCGCCTACGGCTTCTCCACCCGCCACATGCCGCTCGATCTGCAGACGCTGTTCGGCGGTGATTTCGGGCGGTTGTTCGCGATCGTCATCGGCCTGCATCTCCTCTTGCATGCCGGACGTGCCGTCACCGGGCTCTGGAGCAATGCCGACGGCATGCAGGTCTGGCAGCACATCGTGGGCCAGCCGCTCTGGCAGATCGGTTTTTGGGGTGGCATCGTGTTGCCACTCTTGATGATGGGCTTGCGCGGCGTGCGCCAGTCGCCGACCGGACAGATCGTGGCCTCGATCTTCGTGCTGCTCGGTCTCCTGATCGCCCGCTACGAGTTCATCATCGGCGGGCAGCTGGTGCCGCTGTTCAAGGGCAGCTGGGCACCGGATCTCCTGGCCTACACCCCGTCGTTCGTTGAGTGGATGGTGCTGGTCGCCGGCATCTTCGTTGCCAACACCGTTTACGCGTTCGGTGATTGGCAGCTCGATCTCGAGGACGACACGCCCTTGGCCGAGGTGCGCCTGGCGCAGCCGGCCGAATAGATGCCTCTCCGCATTGGGGCGGTGGTCGGCGAGCCGGCCGCCGCCCTGTGCATTTCGGATGACGAGAATGCCAGCCCCGACCGAGCGTTACGCCACCCGTGCCGCCTTCTTTCTCACCCTCGCCCGCGCCTTCGCCCCGCCGCGGGAGCCCGCCGTGGCGGCGGCGTTTGGCCATGATCTGCCGCTCGATCTCGAGGAGATGGCGGGCGAGCTCGGTTACGACATCGGTGGCGCAGCGGTGCTGTTGCGCGAAACGGCGGCCGGACTCGAGGGGCCGGAAGCGCTGTTGCGGCTCTATAGCGGGCTTTTCCTGACCCCGCCGACGCCGGTTCATCTCAATGCCGCGATCTATCTCGACGGTGCCGTCCTCGGCCATGCGGCCTTCGAGATCGAGCAGTGGTATGCCCGGCAGGGCTTCATCCGCGAGGCCGCGTTTCACGATCTTGCGGACCACATCACGGCCCAGCTCGAGTTCGTCTTTCTCCTCTTCAACCGCGCCGCCGAGGCGATGGTGGCGGGCGATTCCCTGCAGGCCTTGGCCCTGGCGGCCGAGGCCCGGCGGTTCCTCGCCGCTTTCCCGCGGCGCTGGATCCAAGGCCTCCGGCCGGGCTTGGCGAAGGTTTGTGGCGAACGGGAGTGGCCGCCGGTCTACTTGGCGCTCGCCGAAGCCCTCGAAGCGGCCATCCTGGCCGAGATCGCGCAGGACCCGAGCACCACGCCCGAGGCCGCAGTGACAGCACTCCCCGCCGGCAGCAATCGCGGCTTCGGGGCACCCACAGGCGAGGATTTGGCCGAGATCGCGGTCAAGCTGGAGGCGAACGGGCTCGACTTCGCGCATGTCCGGGCACGGCCGGAATGGGACGAGGCGGTCTATCAGAAGCGGAAGACTGTGGGGGCTGGCTGAGGTTTGGGTGTCTGCCCATCAACTGCTGCAGGGGACGATCTGCAACTTCCGACGGCGCGTTTCCGCCACCAAGCTGCGACGCACACGTCCGACGAGTTTGGTCGGCAACACGCCATTGGCCCAACCACGGCGGTCAGGCAGCGGCCTGGGGTCTCGGCCAGACGAATCGATTGATCTCGGTCGCGACGATCCAGGAGGCTGCCGCGTCTAGACCCAACCGCGCCGTGGTGGCGGGTGGAACGGGGATCGCTACGCCAGCTTACGGCATATGCGTGAGGACGACCATTGTCACGATCGGATTGCCGTCACGCTGCTCGATCGCGATGATGACAACGCAGGGCCGGCCCTTGACACCTTCCTCGCCGCCCGCCCGGTGTTCGCCCACCCAGAGAGAGCTGTAGCGGATGACGAGGCCAGGGCGCGGCTCAGGCAGGCCGGCGGTCATCGACTTCGTGGTCGAAGGCGCGGCCCTCCTCTCGCAGATCGGCCTTCTCGATCTGGGCGAGCAGGTCGTCCGGGATCTCTTCTGCCCGATAGACCTCGCGACGTGGCGGGCGAGCCGGCGCGCCGGAGCGGACGCCTTCGTAATCGGGATAGGGTAGAATCACTACGGTCGGCCGTCCATAGCGAGTAACGGCAATTGGTTGCTCGCCGAGCGCCTCATCCTGAAAACTACCGAATGCTCAGGCCACGTCATGGCTCGCAACAAAGGGAATACGACGACTTTTCCGAATGTCAGTCAACTTGTTGTAGTTATGTAACTTTCACCTCTTGTGCAACTCGAGGATCGCTCTTTTCCATGCCGTCGCGCAAGATATCGAGCCCCTTGATCGTGACCGGCGGGTGATCAGGAAAAGTGGCGACGAGTTCCAACGAACCACCCATTGCCTCTATATAGCTGCGCAGCGTCGAGAGCAGCAGGTCGGAGCGTTTCTCCAGACGCGAGATGCCGCCCTGGCCGATCGAGAGTAGCTCGGCCAACCTCTCCTGTGTGAGATCGCGAGCCTTGCGCAGGTTGCGCAGCATCATCTTCTCCGCGGTCAGCTCCGCGGTTCGGGCGATGATCCCCGCCTGCCGCCCGGCTAGCAACGATTCCCTGATCGTCTTCAGGCTCACAGAAGTCATGGCCCCTTCCATTTCTCTAGATCGCAAAAGCGGCCGTCGAAGCGGCTGTCCGCCCGAGAGACAACTCACGGTAGATCCGTTTCTCCGACCCACCCGACTTGTCACCGGCGACTGAGAGGATGGCGCGGCGGTGCGGATCGAACGCAAAAGCCACGCGCCACACTCCGTCAGCCGCCTTGAGGCGTCGTTACTAGATGGTCGCATGTTTGGAGCCATTCAGCGGATCGGCACGTGGACGTTTCAGTTGCAGGTCGAGTTGCTCGAGGGCGCGAGAGACGCTTAGAGGGCATCCTGCGCGGCGACATCGAGCGCTTCGAACGCCTCGGAGAAGAGCAGGTGGAGGCGGACGTCCTATCCCACGCGCCAAAATGCACCAGAAACCATATGGTTTCGACTCCATGTTGTGCGAAGCAAACACCTATCGCCCCGTCGCCCTCGGACGGCTAGGCTACGCCCAGGTTTCGACGGGGCTCGGGCTTGACCGTTCTGCTGCTGCGCCGGTTTTCGACCATGCTGCTGACGCTGTTGGCGGCCAGCCTGGTCGTGTTCGTCGTGCTCGAGCTCTTGCCGGGCGATCCGGCGGCGGTGATCCTCGGGACCGGCGCCAGGGAGGACACGCTGGCGGCGTTGCGCGCCCAGCTCGGGCTCGATCGGCCGCCCCTCGAGCGCTATCTCGCCTGGGTTGGCGGGCTCGTGCAGGGCGAGCTCGGGGCCAGCTACACCTACGGCGTGCCGGTGGCCCAGCTGATCGCCGAACGGGCGGTGGTGAGCCTGCCCCTGGCGCTCATGGCGATCGTGCTCTCGACGGCGATCGCCATTCCGGTCGGCGTCTTCGCGGCGAGCCGGCGGGGGGCGTTCTCCGACACGGCGGTCATGGGGGTGACCCAGCTCGGCGTGGCGGTGCCCAATTTCTGGTTCGCCATGCTGCTCATCCTCTTGTTTGCCGTCTGGCTCGGTTGGGTGCCGGCGGGCGGCTTTGCCGGCTGGGATGCCGGCTGGTGGCCGGCCTTGCGCTCGCTCCTGCTGCCGGCGGTAGCACTGGCTCTGCCACAAGCGGCAATCCTCGCCCGGTTGACGCGATCCGCCGTGCTCGAGGCGCTGTCCGAGGATTATGTCCGGACGGCGCGGGCCAAGGGCCTCAACCGGCGCGACGCCATCTGGCGGCATGCGGTGCCCAACGCCTTGATCCCGGTGGTCACCGTCATGGGGCTGCAGTTCTCGTTCCTGGTGGCCGGCACCATCATCATCGAGAATGTCTTCTATCTGCCCGGCATCGGGCGCCTGACTTTCCAGGCGATCGCCCAGCGCGATCTGACGGTCGTCCGTGACCTCGTGGTCGTGATCGCGGCCCTGGTCATCATCGTCAATTTCGTCGTCGACCTGCTCTATCTCTGGCTCGATCCGAGGCTGCGGCATGGCGGCTAGGCCCCGGGTGGCCCGGTACTGGGCACTCTGGCTGGGCGGTGGCTTGAGCCTGCTCCTGGTTCTCGCCGGGCTGCTCTCGCTGGTCTGGACCCCCTACCCCATCGGCACGATCGATGTCGCCAACAAGCTCGCTGGCCCCACCGCCGACCACTGGCTCGGCACCGATCCGTTCGGCCGGGACGTCCTCTCGCTGCTCTTGAAGGGGGCTGCAAACTCGATCCTCGTGGCGGTGGTGGCGGTCGGCATCGGCATCTTCATCGGCGTGCCGCTGGGCGCTCTGGCGAGTGCCCATGGCGGCTGGCTCGATGAGCTGGTGATGCGCCTTTCCGACTTCGCCTTCGCCTTTCCTGCGCTCTTGACCGCGGTGATGATCACCGCACTCGCTGGGCCCGGGGCGGTGAACGCCATCATCGCCATCGGCATCTTCAACATCCCGGTCTTCGCTCGGCTTACCCGCGGTGCCGCCATGTCCTTGTGGCAACGCGATTTCGTGCTCGCGGCCAAGCTCGCCGGCAAGGGTGGGATCGCCGTCACCACGGGCCACATCCTGCCCAATCTGGCGCCGCTGGTGATCGTTCAGGCGACCATCCAGTTCGCGCTCGCCATCCTCGCCGAGGCCGGGCTCTCCTATCTCGGCCTCGGTGCCCAGCCGCCGGCCCCGTCTTGGGGCAAGATGCTCAACGAGGCGCAGACCTTCATGTTCATCGCCCCGCAGCTCGCCATCCTGCCCGGGCTCTGCATCGTGCTCTCGGTACTCGGCCTCAACCTGCTCGGCGACGGGCTGCGCGATGCCCTCGATCCCAAGCTTCGCCGGGCGCGGGCATGAGCCTCCTGGCGATCGAGAACCTGACGGTCGAGATCCCGACGGCGGACGGGGTGGCGCGCATCCTCGATGGCATCGACCTCGCGCTCGAGCCGGGCGAGTGGCACGGCCTCGTCGGCGAGAGCGGCTGCGGCAAGTCGATGACGGCACTCGCGGTCATGGGCCTCTTGCCGGACCGGGCGATCACCGGCGGCCGGATCGTCTTCGCCGGGCGCGATCTGCTGCGGCTCGACGAGGCGGCGCTCTGCCGGGTGCGCGGGGCCGAGATCGGCATGATCTTCCAGGAGCCGATGACCGCCTTGAATCCGGTGCACAGCATCGGCCGGCAGATCGCCGAAGGGCTCAGACGCACCAATGGCATCGGCCGGGCCGAGGCCGAAGCCCGCACCCGCCAGGCAATGGTCAGGGTCGGGCTCGATCCGGCCCGCTTCCCGCCCCACCTCTACCCGCACCAGCTCTCGGGCGGCCAGCGCCAGCGGGTGATGATCGCCATGGTCCTCGCCCGGCGGCCGAAGCTGCTGATCGCCGACGAGCCGACCACCGCCCTCGACGTCACTGTCCAGGCGGAGATTCTCAAGCTCGTGGCCGAGCTCGCCGACGAGACCGGCATGGCGCTCCTGCTCATCACCCACGATCTGGGTGTGGTGGCGGCGATCGCCGAAGCGGTGCACGTCATGTATGCGGGGCGGATCGTCGAGACGGGGCCGACCGACACGGTCTTTGCCGGGCTGGTGCATCCCTATGTGCGCGGCCTGTTCGAGGCCCTGCCCAAGGAGGTGATCGACCCGTCGGCGCGGGGCAGGCCGCTGACCGCCATTCCTGGACGGGTCCCCGATCCCCTCGAGCGCAGCCGGGCTTGTGCCTTTGCCGAGCGCTGCGGTTTCGCCGATCGGCGCTGCTGGACCGAGCGGCCGCTGCTGGCGGTGCAGGGCGACTTTGCGCATCGGGCCGCCTGTTTCCATCCGCGCCCGCCTGTTGCCCGATGACGACGCCCCTGCTGCAGCTGCAGGGGGTCAGCCGGCACTACCTTCTGCCACGCCGGCGGCTCTTCGCCCCGGCGCCGCGACGCACAGCACTCGACACCGTGTCGCTCGTCCTCATGCCGGGCGAGGTGCTGGGCCTGGTCGGCGAATCCGGTTCCGGCAAGTCGACGCTCGGCCGCCTCGCGGTCGGGCTCGAGCGCGCCGATGCCGGCGTCGTCCGGCTCGCCGGGATCGACCTCGCCAATGCCGGCCGGCGCGACTGGCGGCGGCTCCGGCGCGATGCGCAGATGGTCTTCCAGGACCCGTTCGGCTCGCTCGACCCGCGGCTGACGGTGGCGCGGATCGTCGCCGAACCCTTGGCCCTCCTGCAGCTGCCGCCGGCCGAGGCGGCGGCACGGGTCGCCCAGGCGCTGGCCGAGGTGGGGCTCGGCGTGGCGGCGCTGGGCCGCTATCCGCACGAGTTCTCCGGCGGCCAGCGGCAGCGGATCGCCATCGCCCGTGCCTTGATCACCCGCCCCAGGCTGCTCGTCGCCGACGAGCCGGTCTCGGCCCTCGACGTCTCGGTGCAGGCCCAGGTCTTGAACCTGATGGCCGATCTCCGGGTCCGCCACGGCCTCGCCTATCTGTTCATCAGCCACGACCTCGCCGTGGTGGCCCATCTCGCCGACCGGATCGCGGTGATGCAGGCCGGCAAGATCGTCGAGACGGGGCCGACCGCAGCACTCTTGGAGCGTCCGCGGCATCCCTTCACGCAAGCACTCCTGGCCGCCGTCCTGCCCCCGGACCCGCAGCGTGCCAGGGCCAGGCTGGGCCTGGTCAGAGGTCGAAGAGACGCTCAAGCGCCCGCCGCGGCGGGCCCGGGTGCGAGCTGAAGCCGGCTGCCGCCGGCCGTCTTCGCCGCGTAGAGCGCCTTGTCGGCGGCGGCGAGCACTGCATCGAAATCGGCACCGTGCCGCGGATAGCTGGCGCCACCGACGCTGACCGAGACGTTAAGCGGCTGGCCGTCGACGAGGTGTGGTGCGGCCAGAGCAGCGAGCAGCTTGGCCGCCGCCGCGGCGAGTTCGTCGGCCTCGGCGATGCCCGGCAGGACCACGACGAACTCGTCGCCGCCCCAGCGCGCCACCGCGTCGTCGCCCCTGAGCGCGCTGGCGAGACGCCCTGCCACGCCGGCCAGCACCGCATCGCCGGCGGCATGGCCGTGTTTGTCGTTGAGGGCCTTGAAGCCGTCGAGGTCGATGATCAGCAGGCCGAAGGCATCCTGCCGCCGCCGGCCGCGCCGCCGCTCGGCGCCGCGGCGCTGGCGCAGACCGCGGCGATTGAGGACGCCCGTGAGCTCGTCGCGAAAGGCGATGGTCTCGAGCGCCTGCTCGCGGCGGGCGCGTTCGGTGAGGTCGCGCAGGACGAGGACGAAGAGCGGCTCGCCGGCGATCAGGGAACCGCCGATCGAGACCTCGAGCCGACGCCGTCTGCGGCCGCTGCCGAGTGCCAGCTCATGGTGGCCGAGGGCGCCGACCCCGTCGACCGCCTCGGCCAGTCGCTGCATCGCCCGGGTCAGGCCGGGCAGGTGATCGTCGAGAGCAGCGCCGACGAGCGGCTGCCCGGCATGGCCGAGCAGCGCCGCGGCGGCGCGGTTGGCGAGGCGAACCCGGCCGGCGCTGTCGGTTACCAGTGCCGCATCGTGCATGACGTCGAGCAGCGTGCCGAAGGCGCTCTCCGGGAGGGTGCCGACGACGAAGCCGCCAACGTCGCCGGCGGGGCTGGCAAAGGGCAGGATCAGTTGCCGCAAGCTCCGGACCAGCATGGCGGCGGGTGGCTCGTGCGCGGTGAAGACCGGCTCCGGCCGCAGCCGCACCGCCTCGTAGACCGCGGCGACAAACGTGCGCTCAGGGTCGGGGAAGGCCGCCAGGGTCTGGCCGCGCAGGTCGCGGCCACAGTGGCGGGCGATGCCGGCGCCGTAGTGGCGATGGACGAAACGGTCGAGCGGCTGGGCCGATTTGCGCCGGCTCGCCGGCGGTTGCAGCAGCATCGTCCATTCGCCGTCGCCGCCACGGGCGAGCGCTGGCGCCGTGCTGAGCGGCGGGATGTCGCACCCCGACCGCGGCAGCCGTCGCCATGCCTCGAGCAGCCGCACCAGCACCGGCGCGCGCAGCATGGCCGGCTCCGGTCGCCAGACGACGAGCGGCGGTCGCGCCTTGGCGGCGAGGAACAGCTGCTCTGCCGGCGCCAGGTCGTCGTCGGCGATCGCGCTCGCGAGATGGGCTGTTACCGAGCGCTGCAACGCCGTGGCCACCCCCGCTATCCATCCAGCCTCGGGTCCGTTCACGTCGTCGACTGTGACCGCCATCGGCGATCGACGCAACGGCAGCGATGCTGCTCGCTCTTGATCCGTATCAATGCCCCGCGCGTCCGGCTGGCCTAGCTCACGGACGCCCCCGGCCTCGGCCAGCCGTGCCGCCGGCGGCGCTTGCCTGCGACCAGCAAAGGAGCTCCCCATGATCTCGCCGCGTCGGCTGATCCTCAGCCTCGCCACCCTCTTCGCCCTCCTGCCGGCGATCGCCGCAGCCCAGGCGGAAGCCCCCGATGTCTACGTCGTCCTGACCGCGCCCGACAACCAGACCCAGGGCATGGCGCTGGTCCTCGCGACGCAAATGGTCGAGCAGGGACAAAATGTCCGGGTCCTGCTCTGCGACGCCGCCGGCGAGCTCGCCGTCGCCGCCAACGAGCCGGCCAAGCTCGCCCCCCGAGACGTCAGCCCGAAAGACATGCTGATGGGCCTGATGCAGCGCGGCGTGCCGGTCGAGGTCTGCGCGCTCTTCCTGCCGAACAGCCCGCACAGCGAAGCCGATCTCGTCGATGGTGTCAGCGCCGCCGCACCGCCAGCCGTGGCGGCAGCGCTGCTCGCCGACGGTGTGCGCTGGTTCACCTTCTGAGCCCAAGCCGGCGCCCGCCCGGCGCACCATCCGGCTTGCCGCTGCCGCCCGGGCTTTCTATGGTCCGGCCGGCAGCGGGCGTAGCTCAGCGGTAGAGCACGGCGTTTACACCGCCGGTGTCGGAGGTTCGACCCCTTCCGCCCGCACCACAATTCTAGGATTTATACCCTAGAACGTCATTGCTGTCAAGCCGTGCGGGTTCGTTCGAGGCGCAACTGCCTGTCGGCTTCGGCATCGTCCGCCGAGCGACACCCGAAGCTTTCTCCAGAAGACAAAAAAGGCACTGCAACATCTTGTTATCAAGTGCACTTCCGGATGATGATGCGACAACGCGTCCAGTCGGGATCGTTCGCAGGGTCTCGGGTTCCTTCGTCGAAATCCCAGGTTCGATCGTCGATTTTCTCGGGTTCGTTCGTCGTCTCGCGGGTTCGTTCGCGGGTTTGCTCGTCGCCGAATCGGCCAAATGCGCCGCTAGACGCGCCATAAGCATCGCTAATGGCGCGTCTAGCGGCGCAGATTATGACAAATTGCGTCGCATAGCGGCGCATCGCTCGGGAGCATGCGTCGTATAGCGGCGCATCCCGAGGCCAGATGCGTCGTATAGCGGCGCATGGATTGGCCGATTGTTGGAATACAAACAGTTATTCATAAGCGTTCGTGATGGAAACGAGAGGGCCGATCGGGCGCCTTCTGCGGCATTTCTCGAATTTCGTCCGACCTTTCCGGGAAAAGGGGATGGAATTTTTTCTCCAGAGCGGGGATTTTCGCCCGAGCGTGCGCCGGCAGTGGCTGGAAGGGCGGTGCGGGGTAAGGGCAAGGGGACGATGATCATCCCCTTGGACCTCTGCAGTCCTTTTTGGCGACGGTGCGGGTGGGGTGGCCGG
>CAZNWE010000092.1:0-9344 GCA_964576715.1 uncultured Geminicoccaceae bacterium
CTCAAGGCCGTGATCAACAACCGCGAGGGCGACCCCGAGGAGCGGTTCGAGGCGGTCTTGAAGCTGGCCGCGCTGCCGCGTAACGGAGCGAAGATCCGCATTCGCAACCGCTGCACCCTCACCGGCCGGCCACGCGCCTACTATCGTAAATTCGGGATCTCGCGCATCGCCCTTCGTGACCTCGCCTCCGAAGGCCAGGTGCCGGGTGTCGTGAAGTCGAGCTGGTAAGGCTGGAGCACACTCATGTCGATGTCAGACCCGCTCGGGGACATGCTGACCCGGATACGGAACGGCCAGATGGCGCAAAAAGGCAGCGTCGTCTCGCCGGCGTCCAAGCTGAGAAAGAACGTGCTCGAAGTGCTCAGGCGCGAAGGCTACATTCGCGGCTACTCGGCGAGCGACGTCGAGGGCGGCAAGGCCGAGCTGTCCATCGAGCTCAAATACCACAATGGCGAGCCGGTGATTCGCGAGCTGAGGCGGGTGTCGCGGCCGGGGCGGCGCATCTATGCCGGGGTCAAGGAGTTGCCGGAAATCTATAACGGCCTCGGCATCGCCATCCTGTCGACGCCGCGCGGCGTGCTCTCGGATGCCGAGGCGCGCGAAAACCGGGTCGGCGGTGAAGTTCTCTGCACGGTGTTTTGATCATGTCACGTATCGGTAAGCATCCGGTCAGCATCCCCAACGGTGTCGAGGTTGCCGTCGAGGGCCAGACCGTCAAGGTCAAGGGCAAGCTCGGGGCACTCCAGGAGACCCTGCCGGGCGAGGTGGTGATCGCCCTGGAAGACGGCTCGCTCGCGGTCAAGCCGCGTGAGGAGGAAGGCAAGCGTGGCCTGGAGATGTGGGGGCTCGCCCGGACCTTGGTGCAGAACATGGTGACCGGCGTCAGCGACGGCTTCACCCGGCGGCTCGAGATTTCCGGCGTCGGCTACCGCGCCAATGTCGACGGCAACATCCTCAATCTGCAGCTCGGCTACAGTCACGACATCAAGTTCGCGATTCCGGACGACGTGAAGATCGTCTGTGAGACGCCGACCGCGATCGTCATCACCGGCTTCGAGAAGCGGCGGGTCGGGCAGATCGCCGCCGAGATTCGCGGGTTCCGAACGCCCGAGCCCTACAAGGGCAAGGGCGTGCGCTATGGCGACGAGACGATCCTGCGCAAGGAAGGCAAGAAGAAGTAGCCATGATCAAACCCAACGAGCGCTTCGCCCGGCGTGCCCGGCGCACCCGTTATGCCTTGCGCAAGGCGGCGAACGGCCGGCCGCGGCTGTCGGTCTTCCGGTCGAGCAAGCACATCTACGGCCAGATCATCGACGATGCGGCCGGTCGCACCCTGGTTGCTGCCTCGAGTCTCGACCGAGGGCTCAAAGGCGAGCTCAAGACCGGTGCCGACGTGGCGGCGGCCAAGCAGGTCGGGATGCTGCTCGCCAAGAAGGCCAAGGACGCCGGAATCGAGGCCGTGGTGTTCGATCGCGGCGGTTACAAGTATCACGGCCGCGTCAAGGCGCTAGCGGACGCCGCCCGCGAGGGCGGGCTCGCGTTTTGACCGTCAGTCTGGTTAGGAAAGTGTGATGGCACGTCCACAACGCGGCGAGGATCGCCAGGACTCCGAGCTCATCGACAAGCTGGTCAACGTCAACCGGGTGGCCAAGGTGGTCAAGGGCGGCCGGCGGTTCGGTTTCTCCGCCCTGGTCATCGTCGGCGACGGCAAGGGCCGGGTCGGCTACGGCAGCGGCAAGGCGCGCGAAGTGCCCGAGGCGGTCAGAAAGGCGACCGAGCAGGCCAAACGCTCGATGATGCGCGTTCCGCTGCGCGAGGGGCGGACGCTGCATCACGACATCCAGGGTCGCTTTGGTGCCGGTCACGTGCTGTTGCGTGCCGCCCCGCCGGGTACCGGCGTGATCGCCGGCGGCCCGATGCGCGCGGTCCTCGAAGCGCTGGGTATCGGCGACGTGGTGGCAAAGTCGCTGGGCTCCTCGAACCCGCACAACATGGTCAAGGCCACCATGGAAGCGCTTCGGCTGGTCAACTCGCCGCGCAACATCGCCGCCAAGCGGGGCAAGAAGGTCGGTGAGATCATCGGCCGGCGCGAGCCCGTCGCCGACGTCGCCACGGCGGAGGCTTGAACTGATGGCCGAGAAGCTCAACATCACGCAAACCGGCAGCCCGATCGGCCGCCCGGCCTATCAGCGCAAGACGCTGGTCGCGCTCGGGCTGAACAAGCTGCATCGCTCGCGCATGGTGGATGACACGCCTGAAAATCGGGGGCGGATCGAGCGCGTGAAGCACCTCTTGCGGGTCGAGCCCGCCAAGTCCTGACGTCGGAGCCAGCAACATGCGTTTGAACGACCTGCGCGACAATCCGGGTGCGCGCTACAAGGCGAAACGGCTCGGTCGCGGCATCGGCTCGGGCAAGGGGAAAACCGCCGGCAAAGGGCACAAGGGGCAAAAGGCGCGCTCGGGCGGTGCCGTCCGGGTGTTCGAGGGTGGCCAGATGCCGATCTACCGGCGGCTGCCCAAGCTCGGTTTCAAGAACCCGAGCCGGCAGAGCTTCGTGGTGATCAATCTCGGCACGCTGCAGGCCGCGCTCGACGCTGGCCGGCTCGACGTCGGGGCAACCATCGACGGTGCCAAGCTGGTGGAGGCCGGCATCCTGCGGCGCACCCGTGACGGCGTGCGGCTCTTGGCCAAGGGCGAACTGTCGAGTGCAGTGACGGTCGAAGTGACGGGGGCGAGCAAGGCCGCGGTCGAGGCCGTCGAGAAGGCCGGCGGCAAGGTGGTGATCCTGGGCGGCGACCCGGCCGCCGGGGCAGTCCCGAGCGCAAGCTGAAGGAACCGGAATGGCGTCGGTCGCCGACCAACTCGCGTCGAACATCAATTTCGGTGCCTTCGCCAAGGCCACCGAACTCAAGCGGCGGATCTGGTTCGCGCTCGGCTGCCTGATCGTCTACCGCATCGGCACCTACATCCCGCTGCCGGGCATCGACCCGCAGGTCATGGCGCAGATCTTCGCCCAGCAGGCCGGCGGCGTGATGGGCATGTTCAACATGTTCGCCGGTGGTGCCTTGGAGCGCATGTCGATCTTCGCACTCGGCATCCTTCCCTACATCTCGGCCGCCATTATCATGCAGTTGATGACGGCGATTTCGCCCACCGTGGCGCAGTTGAAGAAGGAAGGAGAGGCTGGCCGGAAGAAGATCAACCAGTACACCCGTTACCTGACCTTGCTGCTCGCCACCGTGCAGGGGTACGGCCTCGCGGTCGGCCTCGAGGCAATGGGCGGGCCGGGTGGCAGTGCGGTGATCGACCCGGGCTGGTTTTTTCGCGCATCCACCGTCATCACCATCGTCGGCGGCACGATGTTCTTGATGTGGCTGGGCGAGCAGATCACCGCCCGCGGCATCGGCAACGGCATCTCGCTGATCATTTTCACCGGCATTATCGCGACCCTGCCGGGGGCGATCGCCAGCATGCTCGATCTCGGCCGCACCGGTGCCATCTCGACCCTGTTCATCGTCCTCGTCCTGGTGCTCGGCCTCGCCGTCATTACCTTCATCGTCTTCATGGAGCGGGCACAACGGCGGATCATCGTTCAGTATCCGAAGCGCCAGCAGGGCAACAAGATGTTCGGCGGCGAGAGCTCGCACCTGCCGCTGAAGCTCAACACCTCAGGTGTCATCCCGGCGATCTTTGCCAGCTCGCTTCTCCTCATGCCGGCCACACTCGGTGGCTTCGCCGGGCAGGGCAGTCCCGAGTGGTTGCTCGTGGTGAGCTCGCTGCTCGGGCGGGGGCAGCCCTTGTTCCTCTTGATCTTCGTCAGCCTGATCGTTTTCTTCGCCTTCTTCTACACCTCGATCGTTTTCAACCCGCAGGAAACGGCCGACAACCTGAAGAAGCACGGCGGCTTCATCCCTGGAATCCGGCCGGGACAGCGAACGGCCGACTACCTCGATTACGTGCTGACCCGACTGACGACGGTGGGCGCCCTCTACCTCGCCGCCGTCTGTGCGATGCCCGAGGTGTTGATCGCGCAATATTCGGTGCCGTTCTATTTCGGCGGCACCAGCCTGCTGATCGTCGTGGCGGTGACGATGGACACGGTGGCGCAAATCCAGTCGCACCTGATCGCCCACCAGTATGAAGGCCTGATCAAGAAGTCGCGGCTGCGGGGGAGGCGCAACTGATGAACGTGATCCTGTTCGGTCCGCCGGGCGCTGGCAAGGGGACCCAGGCGGCGCGGCTCAAGGAGCGTCACCAACTCGCTCATCTGTCGACCGGTGACATGCTGCGCGCTGCGGTGACGGCCGGCACCGCGGTCGGCAAGCAGGCCGAGGCGATCATGGCGGCCGGCAAGCTCGTCCCCGACGACCTGATCTGCAGCGTCGTGGCGGAGCGGATCGACTCGCCCGACTGTGCGAACGGTTTCATCCTCGACGGATTTCCGCGCACGCTCGGCCAAGCCGAGGCGCTCGACACCATGCTCGCCGGCAAGGCCAGGCGGATCGATGTGGTGATCGAGATGACCGCCGACGAGGCCGAACTGATCCGCCGTATCGAAGGACGCGCTGCCGAAAGCGGCGGGGCTAGGGCCGACGACAATGTCGAGACGCTCAAGAAGCGGCTTGAGGTATACCATGAACAGACCGCCCCCGTGGTGCCGTTCTACCGCGAAAAGGGTGTCCTGCGCACGGTGGACGGCATGCAGTCGATGGATGCCGTGACCCGGGCGATCGAGGCCGCGCTCGCCAGCGCCGGGTGAGCCGTCAGCTGCGTCAATTGGTGGCGGTTTGCCGATTGACAGGCTGGGTCTCCTCCTTATAGTTCCGGCGCTCTGGTTCGGGTAGCCGATCCGGGACCTGTTGCGTTTTTGGTTCGCAGCACGCTTAGAGCACAACCCGCAACCCGTTGCACATCGCAACATGTGGCAAGTCTAGGAGACTTTCTGGTGGCTCGTATCGCCGGTGTGAACGTCCCGGCTCAAAAGCCGGTGGGGGTCGCACTGACCTATATCTACGGCATCGGGCGGACCACGTCCGAGAAGATCTTGCAGCAGTGCGAAGTGCCTTTCGCGCAGCGGGTCAATGCGCTGTCCGATGCCGAGCTCGCCCGTATCCGCGAGGCGATCGATCGGGATCTCAAGGTCGAGGGTGACCTGCGCCGCGAGGTGGCGATGAGCATCAAGCGGCTGATGGACCTCGGCTGCTACCGCGGCCTGCGGCACCGCAAGGGCTTGCCGGTCCGTGGTCAGCGCACCCACACCAACGCTCGTACCCGCAAGGGCCCGGCCAAGGCGATCGCCGGCAAGAAGAAAGTGAAGAAGTAGGCCATGGCCGCTCAGGAAACGAAGCTGCGCCGCCGCGAGCGCAAGAACATCACGTCGGGCGTGGCGCATGTAAATGCGTCGTTCAACAACACCATGATCACCATCGCCGATGCGCAGGGCAACGCCATCTCGTGGTCGTCGGCCGGCAGCCAGGGCTTCAAGGGCTCGCGCAAGTCGACCCCCTTCGCCGCGCAAATGGCGGCGGAGGCCGCGGGCAAGAAGGCGATGGAGCACGGCATGCGGACGATCGAGGTGCTGGTTCGCGGGCCGGGGTCGGGCCGCGAATCGGCGCTGCGCGCGCTGCAGGCGGTGGGCTTCACCGTCACCAACATCCGCGACGTCACGCCGATCCCGCACAATGGTTGCCGGCCACGCAAGCGCCGCCGCGTCTAGGCCCGTCGCTAGACAAGTGCCCTGGTGGCGCGCCAGCGAGGCGCGCCGCGGCTCGGTCGCCGGCCACAAGCGGCGCCAGTGCGAGTTTATCACACCGTCTCCAGAGGATAGTTCCTTGATCCAAAAGAACTGGCAGGAGCTGATCAAGCCGCAGAAGCTCAACATCCAGCCGGGTCGTCGGCCGGATCGCGAGGCCACGATCATCGTCGAGCCCCTGGAACGCGGCTTCGGCATCACCATCGGCAATGCGCTCCGCCGGGTGCTGTTGTCGTCGCTGCAGGGGGCTGCGGTCTCGGCGATCCAGATCGACGGGGTGCTGCACGAGTTCTCGTCGATCGCCGGGGTGCGAGAGGACGTCACCGACATCGTCTTGAACCTGAAGTCGATGGGGGTGCGGCTGCACAGCGACGTGCCCAAGCGCGTCTACCTCAAGGCCGAAGGGCCCAAGGTGGTGACCGCCGGCATGATCGAGACCGGCCACGACGTCGAGATCATGGACCCGGATCAGGTCATCGCCCATGTCGACGAGGGCGGCAAGGTCTCGATGGAGCTCACCATCTCGGGGGGCAAAGGCTACGTTCCGGCACACCTGAACAAGTCCGAGGATGCACCCATCGGGCTGATCGCCATCGACGCCATCTACAGCCCGGTCCGCAAGGTCGCCTACCGCGTCGACAATGCGCGTGTCGGCCAGCAGACGGATTATGACCGGCTGATCATCACGGTCGAGACCGACGGCTCGGTGAGCCCGGACGACGCGGTGGCCTTGGGTGCGCGCATACTTCAAGATCAGCTCGGCCCCTTCATCAATTTCGACGAGCCGCATCTGGCCCAGCCGCAGGAGCGACGGCCGGAGCTGCCGTTCAACCCGAACCTCTTGCGCAAGGTGGACGAACTGGAGCTCTCGGTCCGCTCGGCCAACTGCCTGAAGAACGACAACATCGTCTATATCGGCGATCTCGTGCAGAAGACCGAGGGCGAGATGCTCCGCACCCCCAATTTTGGCCGCAAGTCCTTGAACGAGATCAAGGAGGTGCTGGCGCATATGGGCCTGCATCTCGGCATGGACGTGAGCGGTTGGCCACCCGAGAACGTCGAGGAACTGGCCCGCAAGGTTGAAGAACCGTTTTGAGTGGAAGGAGGCCGGTGCGCGCACCGGATGAACTGAGATGCGTCACGGGAAAAGCGGCCGCAAGCTGAACCGCACCTCGAGCCACCGGCAGGCCATGTTCCAGAACATGACCCAGGCGTTGGTCAAGCACGAGCAGATCACCACCACCCTGCCCAAGGCCAAGGAGCTTCGGCCCCTGGTCGAAAAGCTGGTGACCATGGGCCGCAGCGGCAGCCTGCACAGCCGGCGCCTGCTGATCGCCCGGACCCGCTGCGAGAAGACCGCGGCCAAGCTCATCGATGTGCTGGGGCCGCGCTACCAGGATCGCCCGGGCGGCTACATCCGGATCATGAAGGCCGGGTTCCGCTACGGCGACAACGCGCCCTTGGCGGTGATCGAGTTCGTCGACCGCGACCTCGACGCGAAGGGCCAGGATTCCGGTCCGGTGCAGCACGGTGATGACGAGGACGAAGCCGTCGCGGCTTGAGGTGGTGCCGCCGGCACGGCCGGCTTGCCACTGGCGAGCGCTGCTTGCGGCGTTGGCCATCGTTCTGGCTTTCGGTTGCGCCCAGCCGTCGGACAGCTCGAGTGCCGATGCCAACGCTGTCGACACGGCGACCGTCGAGCGGCCGGGCGAGACTGTCGTGCCGACCGACACGGCTGCCATTCGTCTCTCCTTCGCGCCCCTTGTTCGCGAGGTGGCCCCGGCGGTGGTCAGCATCACCTCGAGCCGGGTGACCCGAACAACGCGGCGGGCCGACCCCTTCTTCGAGGATCCGTTCTTTCGCCATTTCTTCGGCGACCTGTCGCCATTCGGCCGGGCCCAGCCGTTGGAGCGCCGGCAGAACTCCCTCGGCTCAGGTGTCATTGTCGAGAGCGACGGGCTGATCGTCACCAACCATCATGTCGTCGAGGGGGCTGACGAGATCACCGTCATCCTCGCCGATCGGACGGAGCACCGGGCCGAGCTGGTCGCCAGCGACGAGCGCAGCGACCTCGCGTTCCTGCGAATCGACGCCAATCGCCAGCTGCCAGCTGTGCCGCTCGGCGATTCCGACCGAATCGAGGTGGGCGACCTCGTGCTCGCCATCGGCAACCCCTTCGGCATCGGCCAGACGGTCACCAGCGGCATCGTCTCGGCCCGCGCCCGCTCGACCCCGGGAGCGCGGAGCGACGTCTCCTTCATTCAGACCGATGCTGCCATTAATCCCGGTAATTCCGGCGGGGCGTTGGTCTCGATGGATGGCGAACTGATCGGCGTGAACACGGCGATCTTCACCCGCGGCGGCGGGTCGATCGGGATCGGCTTCGCCATTCCGGCCAATCTGGTGGCAGCCCGCATTCTCGGGCTCGAGCAGGGGGGTGTGGCCGAGCGGCCATGGTTCGGCGCGGCCTACAAGCCGATCGATACCGCCATCGCCGATGCGCTCGATCTGGTGCGGCCGCAGGGCCTGTTGATCGAGCGGATTCATCCGCGGGGTGCGGCGGCTGCGGCGGGCCTCAGGGCGGGCGACATCGTGACAGCGGTGGACGGCGTCGAGGTGTTCGACGCGCCGGGCCTGAACCTCCGCCTGCAGCTCAAGCCTTTGGGCTCGACGGTGCCGCTAGCTGTGCTTCGCCGGGGCGAGGCGCTGACCGTGGATCTGCCGTTGCAGCTGCCGCCGGCGGAGCCTGCCCCGGACCAGCGGCGGCTCGCCGGCAATCAGCCCCTGAGCGGGGCCGTGGTCGCCAATCTCTCGCCCGCCTTCAACGACACGCTCGGCATCGACCCCTTCACCGAAGGCGTCGGCATCGTCGAGATCGAGCCCCGGAGCTTCGCCACGCGATTGCGCTTGCAGCCGGGCGACGTGGTGGCGGCGATCAATGGCGAGCGGGTGGCCAGCACGGCGGCGTTGGAGCGAGCCCTCGCCCGTGCGGCACCGCGCTGGACCATCAGTATCGAGCGGGACGGCCAGGTTTTCGACCTGACGATCAGCTGAAGCCTGACCATCAGCTGAAGGATGTGGGGGAAATGATTTCCCCCACGCCCCCTCGGTCCTTCAAATGTTGATTTATAGACTGTATCTCCCGACGCATGTCTGAGCCTGATCTCTTCGCCGACGGGACCACCGCGGCCTCGGTGGCGCCGACAAAGCCGGATGCGCCGCTTGCTGAGCGGCTCAGGCCCAAAAGCTTGGCCGAGGTGGTTGGTCAGGACGAGGCGCTTTCGGCGGACGCCCCGCTCGGCCGGATGCTGGCGGCGAAGAAGCTCGGCTCGCTCATCCTCTGGGGCCCGCCCGGCTGCGGCAAGACCACGCTCGCCCGCCTTCTGGCCAGGGAAGTGGGCGAGACGCTGTTGCCGCTCTCGGCCGTCATGTCGGGGGTAGCGGAGCTGCGGAAGGCCTTCGAGGCGGCGCGGAAATACACCAAGGCGGGCCATCGCCCAGTCCTCTTCATCGACGAGATCCATCGCTACAACCGCGCCCAGCAGGACGGCCTCCTGCACGAGGTCGAGGCCGGCACGGTGAGCCTGATCGG
>CAZNWE010000092.1:9444-14005 GCA_964576715.1 uncultured Geminicoccaceae bacterium
GGGGAGACCGAGGAATGACCGGCGTCAGCCATCGCGCGGTCAGCGCCGCCGAGGCCGATCTCCGCTTCGATCGCTGGGTGAAGCGGCATTTCCCGAGCATCGGCCACGTCCAGCTGCAAAAGCTGCTCCGGTCCGGCCAGTTCCGCCTGGACGGCAAGCGGGTGACGGGGTCGACCCGGGTACAGCCGGGCCAGGCGGTCCGGGTGCCGCCGGTGGACGCAGAAGCACCTATGGGTCGCCGAGCGGTGAGCGAGGCCGATGCGCGCTTCATTAAGGGCCTGGTGATCCACGACGACGCCGAGATCGTCGTCCTCGACAAGCCGGCCGGCCTCGCGGTGCAGGGTGGGTCGAAGACGACCCGGCACATCGACGGCATGCTCGATGCCCTGGCCAAGGGTGGTGAGCGACCCAAGCTCGTGCACCGGCTGGATCGTGACACCAGCGGGGTGCTGGTCTTGGCCCGCAACGCCGTGGTCGCGCGCGAGCTGATGCACGCCTTCCAGCAGCATGGCGTGCGCAAGCTCTACTGGGCGATCGTCCAGGGCAATCCGGACCGGAATGCCGGGCTGATCGACCTCCGGCTCGGCAAATCCGGCCCCGACGGGCGGGAGAAGATGACGCCCGAAGCGCTCGATGCGAAGCGGGCGAAGACGGACTTTCGGGTGATCGCGAGGGCCGGCAAGGTGGCGGCCTGGGTGGGCCTCGTGCCACTGACCGGCCGCACGCACCAGCTCCGCGCGCATATGCAGGCGATCGGCACGCCCATCGTCGGCGACCATAAGTATGGGCCAGCGGCGGACGGCCAGCCGGGGACGGCGCCCAAGGGGCTGATGCTGCATGCCCGCGAGATCGAGCTGCCGCGCGGCAAGGGGCGGACGTTGCGGATCAAGGCCGAGCCGCCGCCGCATTTCCTCGAGGGGCTTAAATGGCTCGGTCTCCAGGCCGAGGCCCTGCCGTTCAGCCGGCTTCAGGACTGGCCGCCGGTGGAGTGAGCGTCTCTTCGGCGCCGAGCCCGGTGCCGAGGAAGAGGTCGTCGATGGCGACCTCACCGCCGAGCAGCGCGCTCTGAAAGCTTTGGCCCGGTAGCAAGGGCAGGCTGCCGATCCACTGGCCGTTGCGGCGCTGCCAGACCAGGGCCAGCGCCCGCTGGCTGTCGATCAGCCAGACTTCCTCGACCGTGGGCAGCGCGCAGTAGTGCGGAACCTTCACCGCCTTGTCGTCCCGTCCAGTCGACGGCGAGAGCACCTCGACGATCAGCCTGGGCTCGCGAAGGTAAAGGTCGTCGCCCAGCGCCTCGCAGCTCATGGTGAGGTCGGGGATGTAGTAGCGGTCGTCGCCGAGCACCGTGAGGACGACGCCTGTGTTGTCGTAGACGCGGCAGGGCTTGCCGCGGCCGATGCGGTCGAGGATGGCGTCACCCGCATTGCGCTGGATCAGGCCATGCCGTGGCCGCGCCAGCGCCATGGCCCGGGGGGCGCCGTTCATCAGTTCGTAGGGCGTGTCCGTGCCGTCGTCCCAGGCCAGGAACTCGGCCATCGTCATGCGCCGTTCGGCCAGATCACCCATCCAGTTGTGCATCCTTTGTCGCCTGTGACGTCTCGAGCCCGGTGTTGCGGTAGAACTCTGCAATCACGATGTTCTTGTCCAGAAACTGGCTCTTGAAGGCTTGTCCGAGCTTGAGTGGCACATGACCGATCCACTTGCCGCTCAGGCGCTGGTAGACGTGGACGAGCGGCTTCCTGCTGTCGATCAGCCAGATCTCGTCGACACTCGGCAAGGTGCAATAGTCGGGCACCTTGTTGTCCTTGTCCATCCGGCCGGTCGACGGTGAGATGATCTCCACGACGAGCTTCGGCTCGTCGATATGTGGCGCGTCGCCGACGGGACGGCAGGTGACGGCCAGATCGGGCACGTAGTAGCGGTCGTCCCCCTGGATCGAGAGAACCACGCCCGCCTGATGGACGATCCGGCATGGCCCGTCCCGATCGAGGCGGTCGCGAATGACGGCTGCGGCATTGTCCTGAATGGCGCCATGCCGGCCGCTCGCCGGCGCCATGGCCCGTGGTGCGCCGGCAATCAGCTCGTAGGGCTTGTCCGTGCCGTCGTCCCAGGCCAGGAACTCGGCCAGTGTCATCCGCCGCTCGGCGAGATCACCCATCTCCGTCGATCCCCGCTTGACCCGCCGCGACTATAGCCCGACCTAGTTGGGGTCAGCAAACAAGGGCGGTACATGACCCAGCTCATCGTCTTCGACTGCGACGGCACGCTCGTCGACAGCCAGGCCGTCATCGTCGCCTGTGCCCAGGATGCGTTCGCGGCCGTGGGCCTCGTGGCCCCGTCGCCCGAGCGCATTCGGCATATCGTCGGGCTCTCGCTCGAGCCGGCCATGCGGGTGCTGCTCGGCCGGGAAGACCCGGCGCTGGGCCGGCGGATCGCCGAGGCCTACCGCGCCGCCTTCTTCGCCAGGCGCGCCATGCCGGACCATGACGAGCCGCTCTTTCCGGGGGTGGTCGAGACCCTGGATGCGCTCAAGGCGCGCGGGGCGGTGATGGGGGTGGCCACCGGCAAGACCATGCGCGGGCTCAAACAGATCCTCGAGAAGCATGATCTCGCTGCCTATTTCGTCACCTTGCAGACCTCGGACCTGCATCCCTCGAAGCCGCACCCGGCGATGCTCGAGGCGGCGATGCGCGAGGCCGGTTTCACCCCGGACGTCACCTGGATCATCGGCGACACCACCTACGACATCCAGATGGGGCGGTTCGCCGGCTGCCGCAGCATCGGCGTCGCTTATGGCAACCATCCGGCCGAGACGTTGACCAAGGCTGGCGCCGCGCACATCGTCGAACGGATCGACGAGGTGCTCGATCTCCTATGAGGCGCTTCTACCAGACCGCCGAGGCCGTGGCGACCAACGGCGGGTACGGCATCCAGCTCGACGGCCGGCCGGTGCAAACCCGCGGCCGCAATCCGCTGGTCCTGCCCGTGCCGGCGCTCGCCGCGGCGGTGGCCGCCGAATGGGCCGCGCAGGGCGAGACCATTCGCCCCGAGACCATGCCGCTCACCCGACTCGCCAACACCGTGGTCGATCGGCTGCCGGCGAAACGCGCCGCGGCGCTGGCCGAGACCATGGGCTACGCCGCCGCCGACCTGCTGTGCTATCGCCATGCCCACCCCGCCGACCTCGCCGAGCGCGAGACCTGGACCTGGCAGCCCTGGCTCGACTGGGCCGAACGGCAGTTCGGTGCGCGGCTCGTCGTCACCCTGAGCCTGGAGCCCACCCCACAGCCGAGCAGCGCGCTCGCCGCCCTCGACACCGCCGCCACCGCCCTCGACGACTGGCGCCTCGTCGGCCTGCACGGCGCCACCCGCCTGACCAGCTCGATCGTCCTCGGCCTCGCTGTGCTCGAGGGGGCGATCGACAGCGAGGCGGCGTTCGCGGCGGCGCTCCTGGAGGAACTCTACGAGATCGAGCGCTGGGGACTCGAGGCCGAGCAGGCCAGACGCCACACGGCGCTGCGCGCCGAGCTCGCCGCCGTCGAAGTCTATTGCCGCACGCTGCGCCCGAACTCCTGATCGGCAGTCAGGGAATAATAGCCTAGAGTGAGGTCGCCGTCAAGCGCCACCCGGGTTCGTTCGACAGACCCCGCCCGTTCAGGTTCGTAGCCGTGCGCTGGCAAGCCGCAACGGCCGCGCCCGATCGCCGGAAGTCGAGCAACCACCTGATTTTCGGCGCAACAGCTGCGACAAGCTGTACCCTTGGGTTCGTTTGCGCGATCCTGGGTTTGCTCGTCGATTCGGTGGGTCCGTTCGTCGAGATCCCGGGTTCCTTCGTCGTCTGGCGGGTTCGATCGCGGGGTCGTTCGTGCCGAAATGACCGAAATGCGCCGCTATACGCGCCATAAGCAATGCTAATGGCGCATGGAACGGCGAAGATTATGACAAATTGTGTCGTATAGCGGCGCATGACCCAAGCCCATGCGCCGCTATGCGACCCATCCCGGGAGGCAATGACGCGTATAGCGGCGCATGACCCGCCCGGTCATGTGTCGGCTTATGATTGTCCATAAGCGTTGGTTATTGAGAAGAGGGCGGGGGAAATGATTTCCCCCGCGGCCCCCTCGGGATTTTTGGGGTGGGGCCGGTGAGGGGGGCGGTGGGCGGTCTTGCTCGGTGGGGTGTAGGTGGTCAGGCTTGGGTCTGGCGAGCCTCGCGGGATGGTTGGCCGGCGCGGCTTGCTGGCACCGATGGAAGGACAGCCCATGAACGCGACGCCCGCTGACGACGGTGACGACCAGGGCGGTTCACTGCCGACGCCGAACCAACTGGTCCGCCGCGACGGCGCGGTAAAGTGCACCCTCGCGCTCAGCCGCCGCTCGGTCGCGTTCTGCAGGCGTGAAGCGGCCCAGCAGCAAGTTTCCTACCAGCGCATGATCAGGACGTTGGTAGACGAATACGCGCGGCGGATGCGCCGAGCCGGACATCAAGCCGGTGCGGGTTGAGGCTGGTGCGAAGATGGGTAGAAGGGGACGTCTTCCGCTTGGCCAGACTATCGTTTTAA
>CAZNWE010000093.1:0-13988 GCA_964576715.1 uncultured Geminicoccaceae bacterium
AGGCAACCGCCGGTGAACTGGTCCATGCTGCGTCTCCTCGAACTCGATCGGTCAGACTGTCTACAACCAACCCCGCCGGCTCGCGAGGGACACCAGCCTCCTCGACCATCCGACCGCGCCCAGTGCGCCGAAGCCCACCCCGCCACCACCGCAAAAAGTAATGGATGGGCGCGGGAAGGCGTGCCTTCCCGCTCTTTTCCTTCTTTTCGTCCTTCAGTCCACCGCTTGCCCCACCGGCTGAACCTTAATAGGGACACCTCCCTTTTTAACCTTTCGGTTTCATGTCCCCGTCGGCACCCTGCGCGACCGGGAACAAGCACGGGCAACAGCACCGAGCTTCGCCATCGCATATGTACGCGTGATCGGCCAGCATCCCGAAATCGTCGCGAAAGCCGTCGCATAGGCTGTTCGCAGAGAGGGAACAAGGACAGGGAGGCACGCCTCTCCGTCGACCAGCGCCCCGCCGCCCGCGTTAGCACCTACCAAAAAAACCGGTGGGTGCAGGGAGGGTCATCCGCCCTGCGGCTCTTCCTTTCGTGTAAGCCGCATTTCGGCAACATCGTAAAGCTGGACGTGATCGACGATGTCCTGAGCGTGCTGACGGAGGAGGGGCTGATATGACCTCGATGCTCGAGTACAAAGGCTAGATCGGCTCCGTCGAGTACAACGACGAAGACGAGGTGTTTCATGGCCGGCTGGAGTTCATCCGCGACCTGGTGATCTGTAAGGGCACCGATGCCAAGGGCCTCAAGCAGGCGTTCCATGAGGCGGTGGACGACTATCTGGCGCTCTGCGAGGAACAAGGCCGCAAGCCGGACATGCCGCTGAAGGGCAGCTTCAACGTCCGGCCGGGTCGGGACCTGCATCGGCGCGCCATGATCGTCGCCCGCCGCAAAGGCCTCAACCTCAACGCCGTGGTGAGCGAAGCCCTGCGCTGCTACCTCGACCGTGAGGACGAGGTGGCGTAGCGCAGTTTCATCGACATCGCCCGCGCCAAGGCCCCCGAGATCGACGTCGCCCGCTACGGACCCACCTGACCCCCAAACCGTCCACCACCCAAAATACTGGTGGGGCCGACGGGGAGGCGAGCCTCCCCGTCCTCCTGTTCTTCATCTTCCCTTCGTCGCCCGACGAAGCCGGCATGCCGACCTCCATAACGAACACTTATGACAACTCGTATGCCTACCAACAATCGGCCGACTCCTGCGCCGCCAGGCGACGCATCGAGCCTCTAGATGCGCCGCTATGCGCTGTATGTACGCCAACGATGCGTCGCATGGCGGCGCAATTTGTCATAATCTTCGCCGCTCCATGCGCCATTAGCGTTGCTTATGGCGCGTAGAGCGGCGCATTTCGCCCGTTTTGCGACGTTCGAACCCGCGAACGAGCCCGCCAGGCGACGATCGAACCCAGCGCTCGGGTTCACAAGACCCCAGGAAAGGGCGATCGAACCCGGGAACCCGCGATCGAACCCGACTTGACAACTTGCCGCATCCATGGGCAGCAAGGTGTTGTTGTTGCAAAGATTTGAGCGATCGGTCAGGGCCATTGCGGCGTCCTGCCGGGGACCGCCGCAGCCGCGACCGGCGACGTTGACGAACGACCCCGAGGGCGGTTGACGGCGAGCCTTGTATGCGCTATAATTCCTATCTTCAATCAGCTGGTCGATAGTCATAGAGTGCCCTGGTCGCCGTCTCGGTGCGCGCCTCGAGCAGCTGCATGAAGGCTTGGCGATCGAGCCCCGGGGGGATCGGCTCGAGGAAGCGGACGGTGATCGTGCCGGGCCGCTTGGCGAAGCTGCGCCTGGCCCAGAATCGGCCGGAGTCCAGCGCCACCGGCACCACCGGCACATCGAGCGCCTTGTAGAGGGCGGCGACGCCCGGCTTGTAGTCCGGCGGTGCGCCCACCGGCCGGCGGTTGCCTTCGGGAAAGATCAGGATCGACAGGCCGCTCGCCACCGCCGCCTCGGCGCCGCGGATCAGCGAGCGCATCGCCTTGGCCGCCCCGCCCCGGTCGATGGCGATGTTCTGGGCCAGCTTGAGGTACCAGCCGAACAGCGGAATGCGGAGCAGTTCCTCCTTCAGGCCGATCGCGATATCCGGGCGAATGGTGTGAAACAGCAGCGTCTCGAACGAGGACTGGTGCTTGGCGGCGATGATGCAGGGCTGGTCCGGCAGATGCTCAAGCCCCTCGAGCCGAAACCCGAGCCCGACGATCGAGCGCAGGCCGAGATGAATGCCGCGCATCCAAAAGGCGGCGTAGCGCCGGATACGGGCCGCCGACAAGAAGGGGGCGGCGGGCAGCAGGAGCAGCACGAGCAGCGCCGACCACAGCCACATGAAGACGTTGAAGGCGAGCGAGCGAACCAGCAACACGCGTTGGGGCTCCCGAGACGGCGCAGTCACCCCCTCCTGATCGCGCGTTCAGCGGAGCCGCGCCAGCCCGAAATGGGCGGTGAGCCGGGCGGCGATCGCCGCGGCCAGCGCCGCGCTCACCGGCACGATGGCGAGCATCACCCAATGCACCGGTGCCAGACCCTGCTCGGTCAACGGCGGCTGGCCGAGCGCCGGTGGTCCGTAGAGTGCCACGGTGATGGTCGAGAGGCCGACGGCGAAGCCGACGAGCGCACCGCGCAAGGCCCGGCCGAGCGCGTGATGCTCGAACTGCTGGGCGATGTAGCGGTCCTTGGCCCCCAGCAGGCGCAACAGGTCGATCGCCTGATGATGGTGGCTGACATTGAAGCGGGTGACCCAGACGGCAAGCACACTCGTCCCGGCGAGCAGCAGGAGCCCGATCCCGGTCCCGATCCGCAGGAAGATCGCCGCGAGGCGCTCCTGGCTGCGCTGCAGCAGGCCGGCATCGCCGATCGTCGCCCCTGGCACGATCGCCTCGAGCTCGCGACCGAGTGTGGCGAGGTCGACCGGCACTCCCGGATTATAGGCGATATCGATCAGCCGCGGCAGTGGCAGGCCCGGTCCGAGCGCGCCCATAGCGACCTCGGGCGCATCGCCGGCGCCGAGCCAGGGCTGCACGAGGCTGCCGATCTCATCGTCGTCGATCACGTTCGCATAAGCCACCCCGGGCCGGCTGCGCAGCAGCTCGAGGGTATCGATCAGCTCGAGCCGCGAGGCCGCCGGATCCGGGTTGGGCGGCAATGCGACGGTGACGATCCGGGGCTGCTGCTTGATGCTGTCGAGTTGCGCGTCGGCGAGGCCGGCGATGCCGAAGGCGAGCACGGCGAGGTAGACGAGCCCGGCGGTGAGCCACTGCAGGAAGCGCCCGGTCGGGGTCCCGTCGAGCGGCAGATCGAGGTCGGCGCCGGCCACGGCTCAATCGTCCGCGGCGTCGTGCCGCGCCGGCTCGGCCACGACCACGTCGCGATCGGCATCGGCCGTTGGCGCGGGGCGACCGGCAGCGGCCGGTGCGGCGGCGATCGGCTCGAGATCGGCGGAAGGAACCCGCCGCGGCTGCCGGGTCAGTCGTCCCTTGGCGAGCCTGAGCACGGGAAAGGGGTAGCGATCCATCAGCGCCTCGCTGTGCGTCGCCAGGACCACCGCGGTGCCGAGCTTGTGCAGCTGGATGAAGAGGTTCATCAGCCGTTCGGCATTCTTGCTGTCGATGGTGCTGGTCGGCTCGTCGGCGAGCAGCAGGCGGGGCCGGCCGACCACGGCACGGGCGATGCAGACCATCTGCCGCTGGCCCATCGACAGGTCGGCCGGCAACACGTCGAGCTTGTCGGCGAGCCCGAGCCAGCCGAGCATGTCGGTAACGAAACCAACGGTTTCGTCTTCGTCGGCCCCGTTGATTCTGAGCGGCAGTGCCACGTTGTCGAACGCCGAAAGATGCTCGAGCAGGCGAAAGTCCTGGAACACGACACCGATGCGTTGGCGCAACGCTGCGAGCTGCTCGCGACCGAGCGTCTCGATCTCGTACCCGAAAAGCGCTATCGAACCGCTGCTTGGTGGCAGCGACAGGCTGAGCAGGCGCAACAGCGAGGTCTTGCCGGCGCCGGTCGGGCCACTCAGGAACTGGAAGCTGCCGGCGGCGAGATCGAGGTCGACGCCATGCAACACGGGCGGGCCATCGCCGTAGCGAAGGCCGACCCCGCGGAGCTCCAGGAGATTGGCGGAAGTGGTGTTCAACTCATCCCCGGTCGACGGTCGATGTGGTAGCCACGTACGCAGTGTTGATGAATTGGTTCACACTTCCTTCAACTCTTGCGTTATATAAACGAACGCTGGGCCTGCCAAGCACCGACCGATGATCATCACCTGCCCTTCTTGCGCCACCCGCTACGAGATTCCGCCCGAGAATCTCGGCGCCGCTGGGCGCATGGTCCGCTGCACCCATTGCGGTCATCGCTGGTTCGTGTCGCCCGCGGCCGCCGGCCAGCCGGACGAGGCCGATGAGAGCGAGGCGGTAGCGACAGATGCCGCGGCCGATCAACGGGCCGTACCGCCGCCGCTCGACCGGGCCCCCGACCTCGCCAAGCCAGACCCGTCCGGCAGGCCGAGACGCCCGACCGCCGCCGGCCGCTCGACGGCTGCGACGCTCGGCTGGCTTGCGGTCCTGCTCTTCCTGCTGATCCTCACCGGACTGGTGCTCGGCCGCAACGAGCTCGTCGCTCTGGCTCCCAAGACGGCACCACTATACCAGCGCCTGGGCCTGCCCGTCACGCAGGCGATCGGGCTCGAGCTCTCCGGAATCGTCTCCGAGCGGCTGGCCGACGACGATCGCGAGGTGCTGCGGATCACCGGTATGGTGCGCAACGTCGCCGGCACCGAGCGCACGGTGCCGCCGTTGCGGATCGCGCTTTTGGATGCCGATCGCAACGAGGTCCTGGCCACCGAGATCGAGGCGCCGCAGGCGGTGCTGGCGGATGGCGCGTCGACCCGCTTTTCGATCGATCTGGCGGAGCCACCGCCGGCCGCGCGCAATTTCAGCGTCACCTTCGCGCTGCCGGATTGAGCCGATGCAGGGGACCCGCGGCAGCCCGATGCATCTGGCGCTCGAGGCGGCCAGACAAGCCGCCGCCATGGGCGAGGTCCCGGTGGGCGCCGTCATCGTTGATGCCGAAGGCAGGCTGCTCGCTACCGCCCACAACCGGGTCGAGACGGACCGTGACCCGACCGCCCACGCCGAGCTCCTGGCCCTGCGCGCCGCGGCGCGGTCGCGCGGCAGCCCGCGGCTGAACGATTGCGATCTCTATGTCACCCTCGAGCCCTGCCCGATGTGCGCCCAGGCGATCGCCTTCGCCCGCATCCGCCGGCTCTATTTCGGCGCCGCCGACCCCAAGGGCGGCGGGGTCGAGCACGGTGCGAGGATCTTCGCCGCCAGCTCTTGCCATCACCGCCCGGAGGTCTGCGGGGCCATCGGCGAGCGGGCGGCGGCCGAGCTCCTGCGCGCCTTTTTCAAGGAGCGCCGCTGAATGCGCCGGTCGTTCCTGCTGCCCGAAACGCTGACGACGGAACGGTTGCGCTTGCGCCTGCCGGCGGCCGATGATTTCCCGGCCTATGCGGCAATGCTCGCCGATCCCGAGGTCAATCGCCATGTCGGCGGCAGCGAGCTCGCCGAGCCTGCGGCAGCTTTTCGCTCGCTCGGCTGGCTCATGGGGCACTGGCAGCTGCGCGGCTACGGGCCCTGGATCGTGGTCGAGCGGGCGACGGATTCCCTGGTCGGGCGGATCGGTCCCTACTACCCGATGGAATGGCCCGCCATCGAGATCGCATGGACGCTGGCCCGACCATGGTGGGGCCAGGGCTACGCCACCGAGGCGGCACTGGCGGCCCGCGCCGCCGTGCTGGCGTCGCTCCGACCCGGCCGGCTGGTCAGCGTCATCGCACCTGACAACCATGCCTCGGCGCGGCTTGCCCGCCGGCTCGGTTGCCGTGAAGGTGAGCCGCACGTGATCGAGGAGACGCCCTGCACCGTGTTCGAGCACCCGCTTCGTCAGCTTGCAGGCGAGCCTGGCCTTGCTGGTTGAGCGGCCGGCTGGGCCGCGGCACGGCTGTGGCTCCGCCGGCTCCAATAGCGGCCATTGATCGCTGCGCACAGCCTGGTCGGCGAGGTGCTGCGTGGCTTGCGGCGGCCTGCCCGGTCGTGCCTTGTCCACCACCTCTTCTTCGCCGTCCTGCTGCCGACACTGGCGGCGGTCGTCATTGACCGCACCATCGTTCCGTTTCCTGGCCTGCTGCCCGAGGGCAATGCCACCTGATCCCGGCAACGCTGATCGTCGTCGCCCTCGCGATCCTGGCCGCGATCATCGCGAGTTGCGTTGCCGTCGGCCTCAACGGGCTCGTCATCCACGCCTTCAACCGGCGTGCCACCCACCGGCACGAAGTGCCAGCACCCGCCTTACCGCAAGTCGCGGCGATGACCGTCTGGGGGGCCGAGCTCGCGGTCCTGGCCTTTGCAGCGATCCATGCAATACGGCTGCTCGCCAGCGTCGATTTCAGCGATGACGTCGATTTCTCGGCGCCTCGCTTGAGCTCGCTGGCGGCCCCGGAGAACACGCTCGCCGCCATCCGCAAGGCGATCGCCGATGGTGCCGATTACGTCGAGATCCACGTGCGCGAGACGGCGGATCGCGTGCCGGTGCTGCTGCATGATCGCGACCTGCGGCGGGTCGGCGGGGACGACCGGCACATCTGGCAGGTGCGTTCGGCCGCGCTCGCGGTGATCGACGCCGGCAGTCGGTTCTCAAGCGATTTTTTGCCGGCGAGCCAATCCCCGCCCTCGCGCAGGCAGTCAGCCGACATGCCCCAACTGGCCTGCCGCTTGACCGCAAGCTCGCCTGAACCTGCCCGCTGAGCAAGTTTTCTCGCCCGAAGCGGTGTCCGTGTTCGCGCAAGCGCCCGGCGTTGGGCGGATCATGCCGCGAACCCACGCCATTCTGGCCCGGCGGCAGGGTTTTCCAGCGCGGCGGACAGACCTATCGACCTTCAAGCGCCTGTCACGAAATGATCGCGCACCCGCGTTATCTGATACCTGGCAACACGAAAGGCTCGTGACGGTGCGACTGCTGATCATCGGGGGGAGTGACGCCGGGATAAGCGCAGCCTTGCGCGCGATGCAACTGGCCCCTGACACCGAAACGACGATGGTCGTAGCAGACCATTTTCCGAATTTCAGCATCTGCGGGATCCCGTTCTTCTTGAGCGGCGAAGTCGAGAAGGCCGAGGACCTGGCGCACCGCACCGCCGCGGCCATCGAGGCGGAGGGCATCCGGATGCTGCTCGGACACCGCGCCACGCGGATCGACGCCGCCGGAAAAACGGTCGAGGTCGCCGCTCGCGACGGAGCACGGCGTTCGCTGCCCTATGACAAGCTCGTCCTCGGGATCGGCGCAGCATCGATCAGGCCGCCGATCCCCGGCCTCAACCTGCCGGGCGTCTTCACGCTGCGATGGATGGACGAAACCCTCGCCATCGACGCGTTTATCAGGGACCGGGCGACGCGGCGGGCGGCGATCGTTGGCGGCGGCTACATCGGCCTCGAAATGGCCGAGGCGCTCGTCCGCCGGGGCCTGTCGGTGACGTTGGTCGAAGCGGCACCGACCATCCTGACCAGCATGGATCCCGACCTCGGGACCAGGGTGCAGACCGAGTTCGAGCGGCACGGTGTCGACGTTCGCACCGGGACCGTGGTGAAGGAGATAACCGAGATCGAAGGCGGCCTCCGGCTGACCGGCGACGACGGGCTCGACGTGCGGGCGGACATGGCGCTCGTGGTCGTGGGGGCGAGGCCCGAAACCGCGCTCGCCGCCGAGGCAGGCGCCGAAATCGGCGTGAGGGGCGCGATCAAGGTCAACCGCCGCATGGAGACGAACCTGCCCGACGTCTTCGCGGCCGGCGATTGCGTCGAGACCTGGCACCGTGTTCTGCAGCACAACGCCTACCTCCCGCTCGGGACTACCTCGCACAAGCAGGGGCGGATCGCTGGGGAGAACGCGGCCGGCGGCGACGCATCCTTCTCCGGCAGCCTCGGCACGCAGTCCGTCCGGCTCTTCGAACTGGTGGCGGCGCGCACCGGACTGAACGACAAGGACGCCCACGCTGGAGGCCTTCGTCCGGTTTCCGTCGACAGCGAGCACTGGGATCACAAGGTCTACTATCCCGGTGCCAAGCGAATGCTCATCCGCATCACCGGAGATCGGGACACCGGCCGTCTCCTCGGTGCCCAGATCATTGGCGGATATGGCAGCGAGGTCTCGAAACGGGTCGATATCTTCGCCGTAGCCCTCCACCACGGCATGTCCGTGGAGGGCCTGAACGCCCTCGACCTCAGCTATACACCGCCGCTCAGCAGCCCCTGGGACCCGGTGCAGATGGCAGCGCAGGCATGGACCGCGACCGCACAGATGCCGCTCTAGACAGAGATTCCCCAGGTGACCTGCCGATGCCCATCGGTTTCGCCTGATCAGAACCGCGGCTCAAGTGCTTGGCGCTCCTTCGGCCGCCTGCGGTTGCTGGACCGCTCGGATGTTGGCGGATTGAGCCGCAACACTGCGTCGTCCAAGCCCGCCGGGACGTTTTTGAGCGCGGCTGACACACCTGGCGAGCCGCGTTTGTGCGGTCTTGGTCGAGATCGCCGTCACGCGCCTAGCGGCGGCGCTCGCAGTCAGCGGATTGCTCGGGAAATACCAGGTCAGGACGGTGGGCGGTCGGCCCTGGCTCCATATCGCGATCGAGCCGGCACCTGAGACGACGCGACTGGCCCGCCGGGTGGTCGGGCTGCTGCAGGCCGAGGAGGTGGTCGAAGGGACCATCGTCGTCTCGCCCAATCGGGCGATCCTGGCGGAGGTGCACAAGCTCGAGCCGCGGCTGCGGCCGTCCCGATTGATCCATACCAGCCTCGGTCGGCTGGACGAGCACGGCTATGACGACCTCGCCGTGCGAGCCGCCCCGGCCTCACCCGATCGCGTGGTCAGCGCCAAACGGCTCGGCGCCGAGCGTCGCGTCCGGACGGTGAACGACCCGCCGGCGCTGACCCGCGTCATCGACATGGGCGTCGACGCCATCATCACCGACCGGCCCGACACCCCGGCACGTTTGCTCGAGGAAGGTGCGGCTCTCGGCCGAGCCGACCGGCTGATCTTGAAGATCCGCAGCTGGCTGCGCTTTCGAACCGACCCGAGGCAACCGGATCCTTGGCTCAGGCCGCCTTTTTCAAGGCCACTTCGGCATCGGCGGCAACGATCGGCAAGGCAACGGGCTGCTTTGGCCGTGGCGTGAAGGCGACCACAGCCGGCTCGCCCCCGCCGACCGGGGCCGGGGTGCGCCGCCGTAATTTATAGAGTTCGATGAAAGCCAGCGTCAGCGGGGCGCCGAACGCCAAGGCCCCCTGCAGGATGATGAACAGTTCATTGGACATGCACTATCCTCCAGATCGTCCCCCGGGTGTATGATGCGATCGTTGGCCGCCTCTGTCGAGCGGCTTTCATCAACGCTGGTCACGGGCTTGCGGTGTGCCAGGCGCGGCGGGAGTGGCCGGCTCTACAGGTCTCGCCGCGGCCCGCAAGTTCAGCCAGATGCCGGCGAAGATCACCGTCGCACCCAAGAAGATATAGGGATCGAGCAGCTCGCCGTAGGCCAGGAGCCCGATCAGCGCCACGATCGGCAGCCGCGCGAACTCCATCGGCAGGACCACCATGGCGTCGGCCACCGCAAGTGCGCGGGTCAGGCAGTAGTGCGCCGAGAGCCCGGTGACCGCAACGGCCACGACCCAGGGCAGGTCAGGCCAGGCCGGCGCCACCCAGAGCGGCACCGCGAAGGGCAGGCAGAGCACCGACTGGCTCGCGCACATCCAAAACAGAATGCCCCAGGGCCGATCGGTGGTGACCAGCTTCTTGGTCATCGCGTTGATCACCCCGAAGGCGACTGCGGCCACCAGAATGGCGAGAATGGCCGGCTCGAGCGGCACCATCCCGGGTCGAAGAATGATGAGAACCCCGGCGAAACCGAGCGTCATGGCCGCCACGCGAGACCGGTTCAGCCGCTCGCCGAGCAGCACCATCGCCGTGAGTGCGCCCCAGATGGGCGAGGTGAACTCGACCGCGAAGACGAGCGCCAGCGGCAGCCAGGCCAGCGCCTGGATCCATAGCACTTGGCCGACGAAATGGATGGCGTGGCGCCAAGCCTGGAGCATCGGTTGCCGTGAGCGCAGCAACTCGGGCTCGCGACGGACGACCAGGAGGCCGATGAACAGCGCCCCGGCGAGGCTGCGCAGAAAGAGGATCTGAAACGGGCTCATGCTCAGGGCGAGTTCGCGTGCCGCCACCGCCATCAGGCAGAAGGAGAGGACGGCGCCGGCCATGAACAGCGCGGCCCGGCACAGCACCGCCCAGCCGACGGCGGGCGGCGCTGTGGCATGGGCGCGATCAGGTTGCTGGCTCATCGGCAAGGGTCTAGCCGCGCCGATCGTGGATGGCGATGCCGCGGCCCGCGTGCCGGACTAACGCTTGCGCTTGGCGGCCGGCGCGCGCTGGGCCGCCTCGACGGCGAGGCGGGCCCATTGCAGCATGGTTTCGGCGTCGTCGAGGCAGGCGGATGGTGCTTCGTAATAGCTCATGACCGTGGCCTTGCCGCGCTTGCCGGTGTAGCTGAAGGGCGCCGACCCGGCGGTCTCGAAGAACGGCCGCGTCTCGGCATCCGTCTTCAGATAGAGATGCTCATCGGCGACCAGCGCGATCATCCGGTCGAAATGAAAAATGCCGAAGCCGCCGAACATCGCCCGCGCGCGCATCGTGCCCAAGGGCTCCAGAAGCTCCAGGACATGGTCGACGAATGGGTCGCGCTTCGCCATTCTCGGGTATCTCGCAAGAAGAAAGGCCGCCCGGAGGCGGCCTTTCCGTGAGCACGGTGGTCATCCGGCCCTGGAACGAATTCCGTCGTGGGTCACGTCGTCAGCAGAGGCTGCTCCGCTGCCGATACCGACGCCACGGGGCCGACCGACCTCACCGTCATCTCACTCGACATTGGATCACCTCCTTTCCGCTTGTTGCATCTACCTGGAATTCGCCACCGATCGCGGCCTGCGTCAAGTCCCCACTGTGCCGTGGGGTTTGTTCCTCGGGCCGTCTCCTCTAGAACGCGAAAAACGGCTCCACTGCAGGGGCTGCGAAAGGGAACGAGATGAGCGAGGACAGTTTCGACGTGGTGTTCATCGGCGGCGGCCCGGGCGGCTATATCGGGGCGATCAAGGCGGCCCAACTCGGCCTCAAGGTGGCCTGCGTCGAGAAGCGCGGCGCCCTCGGTGGCACCTGCCTCAATGTCGGCTGCATCCCGTCCAAGGCGCTCCTGCACTCCTCGCACCTCTACCACGAGGCCGCGAACGGCATGGCGAAACATGGGATCAAGGTGGGCTCGGTCGAGCTGGATCTCGATGCGATGATGGACCACAAGGACGAGGTGGTCGAGACGCTGACCAAGGGCATCGAGGGCCTCTTCAAGAAGAACAAGGTCACCTATCGCGTCGGCCACGGCAGCATCGCCGGGCCGGGAAGGGTGACCGTCAAGCTCGACGGTGGCGGCGAAGAGACGCTCGAGGCCAAGAACATCGTTATCGCCACGGGCTCCGAGAGCACGCCCTTGCCGGGTGTCGAAGTGGACGAGAAGCGGATCGTCAGCTCGACCGGGGCGCTCGAGCTCGAACAGGTGCCGGAGCATCTCGTCATCATCGGGGCGGGCTATATCGGTCTCGAGATGGGGGCGGTCTGGCAGAGGCTGGGGGCCAAGGTCACCGTGGTCGAGTTCCTCGATCGGGTCACCCCCGGTATGGACGGCGAGGTCAGCAAGCAGTTCCAGCGGATCCTGGAGAAGCAAGATATCGCCATCAAGTTGAATACCAAGGTCACGGGTGTCGACAAAAAGGGCAAGAAGCTGAAGGTCACGGTCGAGCCCGCCAAGGGTGGCGAGGCTGCGACCATCGAGTGCGACATCGTCCTGGTCGCCATCGGCCGGCGGCCGTTCACCCAGGGACTGGGTCTGGAGAGTGTCGGGATCGCGCCGGACCAGCGCGGCATGATCGAGGTGGACGACCACTTCAAGACCAAGGCGGATGGCATCTACGCCATCGGTGACGTCATCCGCGGGCCGATGCTGGCGCACAAGGCCGAGGAGGAAGGGGTGGCCGTGGCCGAGCTCCTCGCCGGGCAGCAGCCGCATATCGACTACAACAAGATTCCGGGCGTGGTTTACACCTCACCCGAGGTGGCGGCGATCGGCCGGACCGAGGAGCAGCTCAAGGAGGCCGGGATCAAGTACAAGACGGGCAAGTTCCCGTTCTTGGCCAACAGCCGGGCGCGCGCGGTCGGACAGACCGACGGCTTTGTCAAGATCCTCGCCGACGCCGAGACCGACGAGATCCTGGGCTGCCACATCATCGGTGCGGATGCCGGGACGATGATCGGCGAGCTCGCAGTGGCGATGGAATTCGGCGCCTCGGCCGAGGATCTGGCGCGGACCAGCCACGCCCATCCGACCCTCGAGGAGGCGATCAAGGAGGCGGCACTCGCCACCTTCGCCAAGCCGTTGAATCTCTGAACGGTTAGGTATTAAAGGAATTATTGCCTAGTAAGTAGGAATAAGTTACGTTCCCGGGCATCGATCCAGCCTGGGAGCCCTTTCATGCCCTCGATCCGCCGCTTTCTCGACGATGGCACCCTCGATCTGCGCCGCGCCTTCGAGTGCGCCCCCGACATCCAGCACCTCCTCGCGGGGAGTTGTGCCCTCACCGAGTATCGCCGCCTGCTGGAGCGCCTGCGCCGCGGTTTCGCCGTCGTCGAGCTGCAGGCCTTCGAGGACCTGCCCGACCATGCGGCACCACGACTGCGGGCGCATCGCAGCACCTGGCGGCTCAGCCACGACATCGGCATTCTGGGCGGTGCGGCCCCCTTGCCGGCACGGCCTGAGGATCTCGAGAACGCCGGCGCGCTGGCCAGCTGGTCGGCCAAGTTGGGTGCGCATTTCGCCATGGCGCAGATCCTCGACACCCTGACCCGGGCGCAAGCCCGGCTCGGCGCCTGCCTCGGCGACCGCCTGGTCTCCTGCCTCCTCTTCAACACCGGAAAGATAACCGACGCGCCACGCTTCACCGCCGCCGTCGACCAGCTGATCGACCAGGCCGGGCCAGCGCTGGACTGGAGCGAAGCGCTGGCCGGCGCCAGGCGGACGCTGCGGACGATCCGGCACGCGTTGGTGTAGCGAGGGAGACGCATGAGGCATCGTGTCGACCTCGCGCTGTTGCCGGTGTAGCTTCCGAGTGCCACCGCGCCTATTGGCCAACGGGGCCATGCCCACTTTGGAACAGACACACCGCTGTGATCCGCACGATCGAGGTCCTCAACAACCGCGCGCTTCGCTACGTCAAGGTCAACGTCGCCAACTTCCAGGTGCTGGTTGGTCCGAATGCGAGTGGCAAGAGCACGCTGTTCGACGTCATCAGCTTCGTCCGAGACATGCTCGAAGCCGGTCTGGAGAGCGCTTTTTTCGGCAATGCGCGACTGGACATTGCCCCACGCTGTTTCAATCCAAGGGATCTGACGTGGTGCGGCCAGGGCGGCGATATTGAGATCGTACTCGAGATCGAACTACCGGCGAGGATCAAGACCGCGCGATTCTCGTTCGCGCGCTATGAGTTGGCGATTGCAACGGAAGGCCAGTTGTCGTTCAAGGCCGAGACACTTTGGCTTTGCCAGCAGCGCGCCAATGGGCGTGGCCGGCAAGGTGCTCAGCCGGTCCTCTTCCCCGAGGCACTGCCCCGGCCCGAAAACATCGTCCGCCGCCGGCGACAAAGGGCGCCTGCCGGCTGGCGCCAAGTCGTTTCCAAGGTAAGCGATACCGGCAATGATTACTTTCGCTCGGAAGTTTCCGATTGGAACAATCTTTTTCGCCTTGGTCCATCACAATCTGCTTTGTCAAATCTCCCACAAGATGTGCATAAATTTAGGGCATCAACTTGGGTAAAGCGGTTCCTCATGGAGGGTGTCC
>CAZNWE010000094.1:0-13964 GCA_964576715.1 uncultured Geminicoccaceae bacterium
AGGCCTCGACCGCCCGCTCGAGGGTCGCGGTGCCGCTCTCCCGCTCGCCGAGGATCGAAAGGGCGTTGCCGAGATTGTTCTGGGTCGTCGCCCAGTCCAGCGGCACGCGCTCGCGGGTGCGCTCCTCAAGCGCGGCCTCGTAGGCCTCGACCGCCCGCTCGAGGGTCGCGGTGCCGCTCTGCCGCGCGCCGAGGATCGCAAGGGTGTTGCCGAGATTGTTCTGGGTCGTGGACCAATCATCGGGGCGGGTGTCGCGCGGCGCGAGGTCGAGGGCTGTCTCGTAGGTGACGATGGCTTCGAGGAGGGCGGCGTTGTCGCCGAACTCGCGACCGAGGTCATAGAGGGCGTCAGCCTGGGCGAGGCGGTGGCGCCAGCTGGTCTCGGGGTCGAAGGATGTGAGCTCGGCGGCCTCGGCGAGGAGGGTGGCGGCGTCGCGGTAGCGGAGCCTCGTGCGGGCGATCTGGGCGCGCTGGGCGAGGACGCTGGCCTCGTCGCGGCTCGCCTGCTGCAGCATGGCGTGCTGCTCGGCACGCCACTTGGCCATCTCCTGGCGCAAGGCGGCGAGGCGGGCATCGGCCTCGTCGAGGCGACCCTCGCGGATCAGTGCTGCTGCCTCCCGGCGCACGGCCTCGAACTGCGGCGGCAGGTTGCGCGGGCGCTCGGCTTCGGCGAGGAGTTCCTGGTAGCGCTCGCCGGCGCGCCTCAGTTGTGCCGGGTATTGCGACGCGTCGCCGATGCGCTCGCCGACGTCCTGCAAGAGGGTGATGATCGCACGATCGAGAATGTGTCCGTCGGCGCGCAGGCGGTTGACTTCGGCCTGAAGGTCGCGGCGCTCGGCGTCGTTGGCAGCGAGCGTGCCGACCAGCTCCTGCAGGTCGTCGAGGCGCCGCAGCACGACGGCCCAGAGATCCGGCAGCAGCTCGGCGAGGATGTGCGCGTGACGCGGCAGCTTGTCGTAGAAGCAGCGGATCAGCCGCCTGCACCAGTCCTCGAGCTCGATGCGGTCGGATGGCGCTGCGAATTCCAGCCGCGGTGCCAGCTCGGCGGTCGCTTTGTCGGGATCGAGGTTCAGCTCGACGAGACGGCGGTGCGTGACGGGAAAGCGCTGGATGGCGGTCTCGATCGTCAGGCAGACGGCGTTGCGGGTGCCCTCGTCCTTGGGCCCGATGAGCGCCAGCTCTTCGGCCAGGCTTTCGGAGAACTTCTTCGCCTTCTCGCGTTCCTTGGCCTCGGCATCGCTGAAGAACGCCGTCAGCAGAGCGTCGAGAGGCAGGGCAGCACCGAGCCCGATGGCAGTACCCATGGACTTGCCGAGCAAGCCGGCCGCGAAAATCACGCAGGTGCGGGCGTAGGGGTTTGCCACCGAAGCGCGTCTCCGTGCTAGATGACCTCAACATTGCATTGCTTCACACGTCCCGTCAACTCGCCAACGCCCCACCACCGCAAAGTAACGGAGGGGCCTGGGGAGGCGCTGCCTCCCCAGATCTTTCTCTTGATCTTCTTAGTTCTTGTAAAACCGCAGGCCGCCCAAGGCGAGATCGGCTTCGAAGGCTCTGCCGATGGCGACGAGGCCGAGGCGGCGGAGTTGGTGGGGGTCGAAGGGGGTGTCGAGGCGGTGGGGGGTGAAGCCGGCGAAGGGGAGTTGGAGGGTGGTCCAGTGGCGCGGGGCGATGAAGGTTTGGCGGTAGGATTGCCAGGGGCGGGTGACGGCGGTGGTGCGCAGATGCAGGCCGTAGGCTTCGCCGTTGCCGAGGAGGTCGAGTTCGAGGCCGGTGAAGGGGGAGGCGTCGACGGGGCTGCCGTCGGGGGTGAGGTCGAGGGCCATCTGGATGAAGCCGCCGTCATTGTCGAGGCGGACGAGGCCTTTCATTCGCAGGGCGGGGCGGCCGGCGATGGTGGTGGCTTCGAGCCGGCCGCGGGAGACGCCGCCCATGACGGTGTCGGTGAGGAGCGTCCAGCGGCTGCCCGTGGTGGCGAGGCTCGAGCCGCTCTGCCGGTCGTCGATGACGCCAGGGGACGGGCTCACGGCTGGCGCTGCCAGAGGCGGAGGATGGGGGCGCCCTCGGCGTCGAGGAGGAAGAGGAGGCCGTTCTCGATGCGCCAGCTGTGGACGCGGCCGAGGGCGTGGGTGAACCGCGCTTCCTGGTCCATGACCGCCTCGGGGCAGGCCTTGAGCGTCGAGGCGATGCGGTGGCCCTCGCCGCCGATCTCCAGCCGGTCGCCGTCCATCGTGTAGCCGCCGGTGAAGTTGTTGCAGCCACCGAAGCCGTGGGCCTGGCCCTCGGCCGTGAAGGTGACGAAGGACTGGAGGTTGTCGATGACGCCCTGCTGGTCGATGTCCTCGGCGACCCAGGTCGGGCCGACGAGGGGCGGCGGGGTCGCCTCGGTGGTTTCTATGGGCAGGCGTTGCATGATGATCTCGACGCTGTCGCCGGCACCCTGGGTCAGCACCGGGTGCACGGTATCGGAACGGAACAGGAGCCGCCCGTCGTGGATGAGCTTCGCGGTGACGGCGTAGGTGTAGCGCTCGTCGATCAGCGCCGGGTCGTAGGGCAGGGTGAAGGGGATCGGCACCTGGCCTTGCGGCTTCAGGCGGAGCGAGGCGAGGCGCTCGGATGGGGCGTCGGCGCGGGAGATGTCGAGGAGTTCGACCTCGAGCACGACACCCTCGGGCAGCGCCATGCGCTCGCGATAGGTGGCCGTTCCCTCGATGGTAGCGAGGTCGGCCATGGCGGTGGTCGCGGTCAGTAGGGTGCAGAGGACGAGGCTAGCGAGGCTGGGCAACGACCACGCGTGCCGGGATTTCCGGCCTTGCCGCCGGATCTTTCGGTCAAGCTGCTGCATCGAGCGTTCCTCGGGGCGGTTGTCGATCGGTACCCGTTGCATCGCACGCGCGTTGCCTGGGTGCTAGTCCTCCGCGTACACTGTCGGGGCTGCTCGACGGGGGAAGGTCGCGATGAACGTGCCGGGGTTGGTTCCTCGCTGTGTTGCCGGTTTCTTGTTCGCCCACTTGTTCGGCTGGACCGCCGAGGCTGCCGATCCGCCGCCGGTGTTGCTTCAGCCGTCGTTCGAGCTGCCGGCGGCCTGGACCGGCGATCTCGACGGCATGGTCGAGCGGCGGCTGATCCGGGTGCTGACCGCCTTCAGCAAGACCGGCTATTTCCTCGACGGGCTGCAGCAGCGCGGCCTCGTCTACGAGCTCCTGCAGGCCTTCGAGCAGCACGTCAACGAGACGCTCGACACGTCTAGGGCGCTGCCCGTGCGGGTGCTGATCGTGCCGGTCGACCGGGACACGCTGCTGCCGGCGCTGATCGCCGGGCACGGCGACATCGCGGCGGCCAACCTCACGGTGACCGCGGAGCGGCAGGCGGTGGTCGATTTCAGCGAGCCGTTCATCGCCAATGCCCGCGAGGTGCTGGTCACCGGCCCGGCCGCCCCGGGCGTGGCGAGCCGTGACGACCTGGCCGGCAAGTCGCTGCATCTGCGCCGCTCGAGCAGCTACTGGGCGAGCATCGAGGCGCTGAACGAGGACTTCCGGGCGCGCGGCCTGGCGCCGGTGGAACTGGTCGAGGTCGAGCCCTACCACGAGGACGAGGACCTTCTGGAGATGGTGGCCGCCGGCATCCTGCCCTGGCTCGTGGTCGACGAGCACAAGGCGGTCTTCTGGGTCGACATTCTCGACGCTCTGGCGCTGCGCGACGACATCGTGTTCCGCGAGCACGCGGCGATCGCCTGGGCGATGCGTCATGGCTCGCCGCAATTGGCGGCGCTGATCAACGCCTTCATGGCGCAGGTGCGGGAGGGTACCCTCACCGGCAATGTCCTGGCCAAGCGCTACTACGAGGCCAATCCGTGGATCCGCGATCCAGAGAGCAGCGAGGATCTCGCCCGGTTCCGGGAGACGGCGGAGCTGTTCCAGCGTTTCGGGGGGCAATACGGCTTCGACTGGCTGATGCTGGCGGCGCAAGGCTACCAGGAATCGCGGATCGATCAGAGCGTGCGCAGCCCGGCTGGGGCATTGGGCATCATGCAATTGCTGCCCTCGACCGCGGCCGATCCGAATGTCGGCATTCCCGACATCGGCGCGCCCGAGCCCAACATCCACGCCGGCACCAAGTACCTGCGCTTTCTCGTCGACCACTATCTCGACGATCCGGCGATCGACGAGTTCAACCGGACACTCTTCGCGTTCGCCGCCTACAACGCCGGGCCGGGCAATCTCCGGCGCATTCGTGAGCAGACGGCGGCGATGGGGCTCGATCCGAACGTCTGGTTCCAGAACGCCGAGATCGCGGCCGCCAAGGTGGTCGGCCGCGAGGTCACCACCTATGTCGCCAACATCGCCAAGTATTCTTATGCCTATCGGTTGATCGAGGAGCGGCGGGCCGCGGCCGAGCGCGCCGATTGAGTGTTCCGGCTGATGCAGCCGGGCCACGTCCCTGGCAAATGCCGAAGATCGGGCGGCTTGCTTCTAGGGGCGTCCGGCCCCAACGATTATTGATCATTGGGGACATCCCAATCACAGGAGTTCAGGCAATGTCTGCTTGTATTCGCCTAACCATTGCCGGCGTTGCCGCGGCGGCGATCGTCGTCGCGGCAACGCCGGTTGCGGCCATCGATTTCACGCTCGGTCTGGGCCCGGCGGTGGCGCCGGACTATCAGGGCTCCAACGACTACGAGTTGGTGCCCGTGTGGCAATTGGTGGCGAGCGATCTTTACCATCCGGCGACCAATGTGACCGTCATCGGCCCGCGGCTGCGTAGCAATCTCGTGCCGCATCCGCAACTCAAGGCCGGCATCAGCGGGCTGTTCATCGGCAAGCGCGACGATGTCAGCGACAAGCGCGTCGACAATTTGCAGAGCACGGATGCCGCCGTGATGCTCGGTGGCATCGTCGGCTGGGACTTCCTTCCACAGCCTGAGGTCGGCCTGATCGCCGGGCTCGACGCGGTTTACGACGTCGCCAACGACAACGGGGCACTGGTCAGCCCGCATGTCCGTTACGCCAATGCGCTGCCGGGCAGCCCGTTCTCGATCGGCGGCGAGCTGTTCACCACCTGGGCCAGCGATAACTACATGACCGAGCAGTTCGGTATCGACGCCGCCAACGCGGCGCGCAGCGGTCTGCCGCAGTTCGATGCCGACGAGGGTTTCCTGGATGTCGGGCTCAGGGCCGCGGTCAACTACCGGTTTACCGACCACTGGTCGACGACGCTGCTCGGTCAGTACTCGCGTCTGCTCAACGACGCTGCCGACAGCCCGATCGTCGACGAGCGCGGCAACGAGAACCAATTCTTAGTCGGCCTGACCCTCAACTATCGCTTCGGCAAGCCAGCCGCCCACGTCTCGACCGAGGCGCCGGGCCATTGAGCGACAAAGCCCAGTGCCACCCTTCAAGCTGACCACCTGGAACGTCGAGCACGCCAACGCGACGCTCAGTCAGTTCGAGGGCACGGCCAGGCCGAAGGGGCGGCAGACGGTCGCCGACATGCGGGATCTGGCGCGCGCCAAGATGGCCGCGATTGCCGCCGAGATCGCCGCGGTCGACCCCGATATCCTGTTCGTCTGCGAGGGCCCGGCCGGCGAGGACCGGGCCCTTCGCTATTTCGCCGAGGTGGCCTCGAACTACTTGCTGGTGCGGCACGGTGATCCGAGCGGCAAGGCCTACGCCACCAGGGGCCAGCAGTGGCTGTGGTTTCTGGTCAAGAAGGCCTTCCCGGTCCCGGTGTCGCTCTTGCCGGTGGAGACCTGGCAGGCCTTCACCCGTGACCAGACCGAGGGGCTGACGGCGGACGGCAGTTGGCGGGTGTCGATGCCGGCGCTCGACAAGGCGACCGGGCGGCCGCTGCCGCATGCGCTGGCCGGCCACCGCCACTATCGCCATCCGCAGCTCGCCTGGTTCGACTGGCAGGGAACGCGGGTCGAGATCATCGGCGTCCACCTGAAGAGCAAGTTCGTCAACCAGCGCGATCCGAACAAGCGCTGGCAGCGGCCGGCCAGCGGCCGCTTCGCCGACATCGTGGCGGCGATCGAGGCGAGCCCCGGCTTCATGGTCGAGGCGGTGCGGGCCCGGGCCAAGCTGACCACCGAGGTGGTCGACATCCGCCACTACATCGACCGTCGTTTCGAGCAGGAGGCGAGCCCGGCGATCTTCGTCGTCGGCGACGTCAATGACGGCCCGGGCAAGGAGCTGATCGAGCGCTGGTTCATGCTGCACGATCTGATCGGCAACCTGCAGGGCGACGTCTTCTTCGCCCGGCGGTTCCTCAACCACGCGCTGTTCGACATCGAGGACCGGCTGCGCTGGAGCGTCTACTTCGAGGATGCCGTGGACCCGCGCCGTGATCCGCACATCCTGCTCGACCATATCCTGTTCACCCAGCGACTCTCGGGCAGCGGCGCTTTCCCGCTACGGGTGACGCCGGGTGCGGGCCGGGTCGAGCACGACGTCCACGAGCGGGTGGCGAGCCTGTTGCCGCGGGGCGTGACGACGAGCGACCACCGGCCGGTATCGGTGACGATCAGCCCCACCGCCTGACCGCTGCATTGGCCGGGATGCGGCCGAGCTGCGCGGTTTGTCGGCGGTTTCCGCCGCGCCCGGTCTTGTGTCGGGCCGCCAGCTCGTCGATATACCAAACCATGCGCAAGGTCATCTGGTCGATCCTCGTTCTCTTTCTGCTCGCGCTCGGGCTGCTCCTGCATTGGACGCTGCCGTCGCGCGACGTCGTGCGGATTCTCGGCACCGACGTCGCCCGGCAGCAGACCGTGGTCACCAACGAGCGGGGCGAGGACGTCACGGTCAGCCGCGACATCCGCTACATCAATGCGGTGACACCCGACGGCACGCCCCGGGTCTACCGCAACGAGGACACCGGCTGGGGCTGGCCGCCCTATTTCAAGTTCGACACGGCCAATCTCGCAGCCGAAGCGCAGAACGCGGCATCGAGCGAGGACGCACCGCGCTGGATGATCGTCACCCACTATGGCTGGCGGATCCCGATTTTCTCGGCCTTTCCGAACGTGTTGTCGATCGAGCCTGCGGCGGGGCCGGACCAGACCCTGGTCCCGTGGGTCAAGCTCGGCGTTTTGGTGCTGCTCGTGGCCTTCGCGGGCTATCTCTGGTGGTGGGTGCACGGCATCTTCAAGCGGCGGGACGCTGCCGCCTGATCGACGTCCGACGCAGGGGATGGTGACGATGGCGCAAAGGATTTCGCTGCGCGAGCGGCTGGCGCGGCATGAGGTCTTCATCCACGGCAAGGACGGGCGCGACTACCGGCTGCGGCCGATCGCGGTAACCGATGCGCCGTCGTTGATCCGCGGCTACAACGCCATGTCGCCACGCGAGCGCTGGTTCCGCCTGCTGCATGCGGTGCCGGAAATGACGCCCGAGGCAGCGGCGGCGTTCTGCCAGCCCGATCCCGAGCTCGACATCTGTCTGGTCATCGAGGGGCAGGGTGAACTGGCGGGCGAGATCCTGGGCGGGGCGCGGATCACGGGCGCGCCCAACCGCACCGACGGCGAGTTCTCGGTCTCGATGCGGCCGGAGGGCCAAGGCCTGGGGCTCGCCCGCCAGGCCCTGCAAACGGTCCTCGATGCAGCGGCAGAGGCCGGCTACCGGCGGATCTACGGCTTTGTCTCGGCGAAGAACGACGGCATGCGTCAGCTCGCCAAGCGCCTCGGCTTCATCACCCGGCGCGATCCGGACGACTTCTCGCAGCTGATCTGCGAGATCCGCCTCGTGCAACCTTCACCGCAGCCTGCGGCTCGGCCGTCCTCCTGAGCAAGGCAGGCACGCCGGCCCGCGGCCGGCCGGCCGGACAGCGTAGCTGCGCTCGCGGGAGTTCCGGAAGGCGCTGCATTCGGGATCGGTCGCGCGACACAAGTCGCAACGCGTCTTCGCCTCGAGGCAGACGACGGCCACCAGTTCGCCATCGCTTCGCGCCACGGTCGAGAGCCGCAGTTCGGCCACGCCGGCTGACGGCATGGTCAGCGCCGACCTGCAGGCGAACGCCGATTTGGTGCCTATCAGATCGGTTCCGTGCTTGGCGATCGTCACCTGCCGCTCGGTCTCGTGCCCCATGCAGCTGCCATGCCGGCACTGGGCAAGGGCCGGCTTACCGGAAGGCCGGCTCGTCGAAGCTTCTGAGCTTCCTCGAATGCAGCCGGTCGGCGCCCTGCTCGCGCAGCAGGCGGATCGCCTCGAGGCCGATCTCGAGGTGCTGGTTGACGCGTTCCTCGTAGAAGCGGTTGGCCATGCCCCTGAGCTTGAGCTCGCCGTGCAACGGTTTGTCGGAGACGCAGAGCAGGGTGCCGTAGGGCACGCGAAAGCGCAGGCCATTGGCGGAGATGGTCGCACTCTCCATGTCCAGCGCGATCGCGCGCGACTGGTTCAGCCGCTGGAAGAACTCCTCGTAGCGCAATTCCCAGTTGCGGTTGGCCGTCGAGGCCACGGTGCCGGTGCGCATCCGCGACTTGAGGTCGAGATCGGCGAGCCCGGTGACGTTGGCCACCGCCTCCTGCAACGCCACCTGAACCTCGGCGATCGGCGGCACCGGGACGAAGGGCGGCACCTCCTGGTCGAGCACGTGGTCCTCGCGGACATAGCCGTGCGCCAGGACGTAGTCGCCGAGGCGCTGGGTCCGCCTGAGGCCGGCGCAATGGCCGAGCATCAGCCAGCAATGCGGCCTGAGCACGGCGACGTGGTCGGTGATGGTCCGGGCGTTGGAAGGACCGACGCCGATATTGACGAGCGTGACCCCGCGCCCATCCGGGCGGGTGAGATGGTAGGCCGGCATTTGCGGGAGGTGCATCGGCGCCGTACCACCTTCGTCGTCGCCGGGAAAGTGCCGGCCACGGCTGACCACGTCACCGGGCTCGACGAAGCGGTCGTGCTCGTGGCCGTGGGCCAGTTCGTGCCGCGCATAAGCGATGAAGTGGTCGACATAGCGCTGGTAGTTGGTGAACAGCACGAAGCGCTGATAGTATTGCGGGCTGGTCCCGGTGTAGTGGCTGAGCCGATGCAGGCTGTAGTCGACGCGCTCGGCGGTGAACAGGGCGAGCGCCCCCGGCTCGCCCCGCGGCGAGTGGAAGGTGCCGTTGGCGATGCCGTCGTCGGTCGCTGCCAGATCGGGCATCGGGAAGCGGTTGGGCAGCTTGTGCGCCCGCTCGCCCTCGATCCCGCTCTCGCCGACATCGACCACGAACGGCAGCGGGATCGGCCGCCGGCTCCGGCCGACGACGAGCGGCACCAGGTGATGCCGCAACAGCATGCCGAACTGGGTCTCGTAGTAGTCGCCGAAGAGTGCCGGGCGGGTCAGCGTGGTCCCGTAGAGCCCCGGGTCGTGCAGGGCGCCGTAGGCGATCCTCGCATCGGCGTTGAGCGTCTCGGGGTCGATGCGGATGCCGACATAGGGGTAGCAGGCATCGAGATCGCCCGGCACTGTGCCGTGCGTCACATAGGCGTCGAAGGCGCGCCTGAGCCGGCCCACCGCCTCGTCGTAGATGCGGGTGACGTGCGCCAGGGCGGTCTGCGGATCGCGGCAGAGCTCGATGTCCCGGACCCCGTTTCGTGCAAACGCCTCGCCCAGCGCCTCGACCATTCGCCACCCTTCGGCTACAGCTCTATGCGGCATCGCTGCCCTGCCGGCCGGCAGCGGCGGGTGATGTCGGCCGACGGTCTAGCGCTTTCGCGAGCGGTTCGCCACCACACCGACCACCGCGAGCGCCCAGCCGCGCCCCATTCCTGCAAGATCGATCACCAGCGCCACCGATGGCTCCAGCCCCCCTCCTGTCGCTCCGCGCCGCCAGCTTGACCCTCGGCGGCAAGCGCCTGTTCGACAACGTCGATCTCGACATCCAGGTCGGCGACACGATCGGCCTCGTCGGCCGCAACGGCAGCGGCAAGTCGAGCCTGCTCAAGGTCCTGGCCGGGCTGGTCCCGCTCGATACCGGAACGCGGTCCGGCCAGCAGCACTGCCTGGTCCGCTATCTCGAGCAGGACCCGTCGCTCGATCCGGCCCGCAGCCTGGTCGCGAGCGTGACCCAGGGGCTCGCCGCCGACGTCGACCCCGAGGCGAGTGCCTACCAGGCGGCAGCCCTGCTCGAAGCCCTCGGCCTCGAGCCCGAGCGGCCGGCTGCGGGGCTCTCCGGCGGCGAGCGCCGGCGGGTGGCGATCGCCAGAGCACTCGTCGCCGAGCCCGACATCCTGCTGCTCGACGAGCCCACCAACCATCTCGACCTGCCGGCCATCGCCTGGCTCGAGGCGACGCTCGCGGGATCCCGCGCCGCCCGGGTGGTGATCAGCCACGACCGGACGTTCCTCGCCCGGGTGACCGCCAAGACCTGGTGGCTGGACCGCGGCCGGCTCCTGGTCAACAACGCGTCCACCCAAGCGTTCGAGGCGTGGCGCGACGGCCTCCTGGCCGAGGAGGAGCGGACGCTGGCGCGGCTCGAGAAGCATCTGGAGGCGGAGACCCACTGGCTGCATCGGGGCGTGACGGCGCGGCGCAAGCGCAACCAGGGCCGGCTGCGCAAGCTGGCCGACCTCAGGGCCGCCCGTGCCGCCTTTCTTCGCCCCGAGGGGCGGGCCAAGCTGGAGGCGCAGCTCGCCGGCGGTGGCGGGTCGCTGGTCATCGAGGCCGAGGCGATCAGCAAGACGCGGGGCGATCGGCTGCTGGTCGACGGCTTCTCGACCCGCATCGCGAAGGGCGACCGGGTCGGCATCGTCGGTGCCAACGGAGTCGGCAAGACGACCCTGCTCGATCTCCTGACCGGGCTGCTCGAGCCGGATGCGGGCACGGTGCGGCTGGGCACGGGCCTCGAGATCGCCCGCTTCGAGCAGGATCGCGGCAGCCTCGATCCGAAGGCGACACCCTGGTCGACGCTCTGTCCGGAGGGCGGCGACCAGGTCGAGGTGGCCGGCCGGCGGCGCCATGTCGTGGGCTATCTCAGGGATTTCCTGTTCGACGAGGCGCAGGCGCGCCAGCCGGTCGAGGCGCTCTCCGGCGGCGAGCGCAACCGCCTGCTCCTCGCCCGCAACCTCGCCAACCCGAGCAACCTCCTGGTCCTCGACGAGCCGACCAACGATCTCGATCTGGAAACCCTGGATCTCCTCGAGGATCTCCTGGCCGACTATCCGGGCACGCTGCTCCTGGTCAGCCACGACCGCGACTTCCTCGACCGGGTGGTGACCAGCACGATCGTCCTCGAGGGGGCGGGACGGATCGTCGAGACCGCCGGCGGTTACAGCGACGCAGTGCGCCAGGGAGCCCGGCTCGGCCTCGCCATGGCCGTCCAGGGCGGTGCTGCGGGCCAACGGTCGGGCGGCTCGGGGCGGGGCGCGGCGATCCGGGCACAGGGCAAGGCGCAGGCCAAGCTCGCCCGCGAACTCGACCGGCTGCCGGCGAAGATCGAGGCCGCGACCGCCGAGCTCGCGGCGCTCGAGGCGCGGCTCGGCGATCCCGCCCTGCATCTCCGGGCGCCGGCCACGGCCGCAACCCTGGCAGAGCGGATCGAGGTGCTGCGCGCCACCCTCGCCGGGCTCGAGGAGCGCTGGCTGGAGCTCGAGGCGATGCGTGAGGCGGGTGAGATTTGACCGCTTGGGTGCCGGCGGTCGATCGCGACCGGCCGCCGCCTTATATGCGACGAATGATTTGCTGGACCACGACCGCCACCCTCGACCGCCGTCTGTCCGTCGCCCCGATGATGGACTGGACCGATCGGCATTGCCGCTTCTTCCACCGGCTCCTGGCGCCCAGGGCTCTCCTCTACACCGAGATGGTGACCACCGGTGCCATCCTGCACGGCGAGGCCGAGCGCTTCCTCGCCTTCGATCCGCAAGAAAGCCCGGTGGCGCTGCAACTCGGCGGCAGCGAGCCCGCCGCACTGGCCCGGGCGGTCGGCATTGCCGAGGCCTGGCCCTATGCCGAGATCAACCTCAATTGCGGCTGTCCCTCCGACCGGGTGCGCAGCGGCCGGTTCGGTGCCTGTCTGATGGCCGAGCCTGGCCGCGTGGCCGAGTGCGTCCAGGCGATGCAGGGCGCCACTGCCAAGCCGGTGACCGTCAAGTGCCGGATCGGCATCGACGACAGTGACGAGGAGGCGTTTCTCGACCGCTTCGTCGACAGCGTGGCGGCGGCCGGCTGCACCGTCTTCATCATCCATGCCAGAAAGGCCTGGCTCGCCGGGCTGAGCCCCAAGGAGAACCGCGAGATCCCACCCTTGAACCAGGCGCGGGTGGCGCGGCTCAAGCAGCGTCGCCCGGAGCTCACGATCGTCGCCAATGGCGGCTTCCGGCTGCCCGCGGTGGCGGGCGCGGCGCTCGCCGATGTCGATGGGGTGATGATCGGCCGCGAGGCGTACCAGAATCCCTACAGCCTGCCGGCATTCACGCGCGCCCTTCAGGATCCGGGCGTCGCCGATCCGGAACGGGCGGCGATCATGGCGACGCTGCGCGCCTATGCCGAGGCGGCAGCCGCCCGGGGCACGCCGGTGAAGGCGATCGCGCGGCATGTGCTCGGGCTCTATAACGGCGAGCGGGGGGCCCGGGCCTGGCGCCGACGCCTGAGCGAAGCGATGCAGCGGGAAGGGGCGAGCCCGGCGCTGCTCGCACCGATCGAAAGCGCGGCGGACGGCGTGGCGGCGTGAGCCGACGTCCTGCGCGTAGACGCAATGTTAACGTTGGGCTGCTAACCTCAACCTTGGTCGACGAGCAAGATGAGGAAAGGACTGGATGACCGATACCTCCGCCCGGAGCCCAGCGCGTCGGTGGCCATGTCCCGGGCTTCGCGGCGATCGATCGGGCAGCGTGGTCAGCGAATACGCGATGATTGCCGCCATGGTGGCGATCACGGCGATCGCCGCCCTGCTGCTGTTCACCGATTCGGCGGACTCCGTCTGGAGCACTGTCGGGCGTGAAGTCGGCGGTGCGCTCGGCGGCCCCTGAGGCGACGCGGCGAGCGGCCTCAGCTCATGTTCAGCATGCGGCGGATCGGCTTGGTGAGGCGCGACACCTTGCGCTCGATGCCGGTCGTCCCCGACATGTCGCGAAAGCTGAGTTGCAGCATCCGGCGGACACCGATGTGCTGCTTGTGGCCGTGCCACGAGGTTGGCGTGTTGTGGAAGGCGATCAGCGTCCCGGACAGCGGCTCGACCTCAGTGGTATAGTCCTCGATGTCGTCCTCGCTGCGGCAGATCCGCAGCTTGCCGCCCGGCGAGTCCCAGGTCTCGTTGAAGTAGAGCAGCAGCGTGATGAGCTTCGAGCGATGATCGTGGTGGATCCGCCCGTCGGTTGCCTCGGCGTAGGCGCGCAGGCCGATCGTCGGCTCGGTCCGGCGCAGGTCGAGGCCGAACTTGGCGGCGATGGCGTCGCGAAAGCGCTCGCTCTCGAGCTCGCTGATCAGCAGATCGAAGGTCGGTCCCTGTGGCACCGCACCGGGCTCGACATTGCCGGGCCCGGTGATTGCCGGGTAGTCGCGGCGCAGCAGGGCCTGTGCAGCCGGTGTCACGAAATCCTCGACCAGCACATGGTGATAAGGATCGGCGCGCAGCGGCGCCGCCGTGAGCCGCGGATAGTCGAAGAGCTGATCGACCGAAAGCTCGGCCGAAGCGCGGGCAGCCGCCTGGGCCATCGGAACATCTCCAGGTTTCTAAACCTTAGCTCGACCGGCGGCGCGCAGCAGTCGAGCAGGAACCACCGCATCGCCGTCGGCCGGGCACACCAAATCGTCGACGCAGAGGTGGTGTAGGCCCCCCGGCGCCGCAAGGCGACGCCATCGGGACCGATGGCCGCGCTCTTGGCGGCCTCTGTAACCCGACTGCCGCAGTCGCAGCCTCCCCGGGCGGCTCGATCGCTGCGGCATGCCCCGAGAGCCTGGCGACGCTCGGTCTTGCTGTGGGCCAGTGGACTCACGTTGGCGGTGGTCTTGCACTTCTGGCCGTCCACATCGTGCCATCGGAGCTTAAAG
>CAZNWE010000095.1:0-13920 GCA_964576715.1 uncultured Geminicoccaceae bacterium
TTGCCTATTGTAATGTTCCTTTAAGTGGGGCGTGGGGGCTTCGCCAGATCGATTATGCGCTGGTCAACGCCAGCTTTATACCTGCGCGAAGTAAAATTGTGGCACGCCTCTGCTTTTTCTCTGATTATTTTGGCGTTGAGTGTGGCTAGGTCATTGATGTGACGGGTAGAGGGCCCTTCCTCGTAAATCCGCCTACGACGAATGCATCCCGGTATAACGGAGATTACGTGAAAATTCAATTCCCCCGTGAAATAGCTATCCTTATTACTGTAGTATTATCTTTTTCTGTGAGATGGAAGATGGCATGGATGAAAACGGTAGGCCATTAGATTGTAGCAGCGCTCGTTGCTTTGACCTCTGCATGCGCGTTGCGGGACGGCAATGTTATTTCTCCGGTGGACCCGGCTGTAGAGGCGCGAACGCGGGTGGCAGCATTCGAGCGGGGGCAACGTGAGGCAATAGCGTTGCTGCGGCACCTAGAGCAAGAAATCCGCGTAGAACCCCGTGACGTAGCGTGGGCCTCGGAAAAGGAAACAGCGATCAGGAATACGTTCGCCGAACTCGTACAGTTGCAGACGTTGTCGCTTGCGGACGTAAGTTGCCATACTGAGCGGTGCGCCTTGCTTGTTGAGCTGTCAGCCACGACCGACCCGGAGCATTCTTTCGCTGCCGCACACAGTGAGATCAACGCCTGGATCTCTTCGTCGCAGCCGTGCCCTTACACTCTTATTCCGTCGCCCGATGCCAGTGGTGCCAGCGAAGTCCGTCTACTCATTGATTGTGGCTCATGACATTTGGCCGACGGAGGCAGACCGACAGCGATCCGACTTGCGCTCATGGCTCAGGAGCCGTTCTTCCACATTACATAGGCACGCCCTGTAAGAGGTTGACTTCCAATAGCGAACTGATTGTCGCGATGCGAGAGCGTCGTCGCTGGTCAGGCCGTCAAAACACCGGGTGGGTGCAGGGAGGCGTGCCTCCCTGCGTGCTTCCCCGGCGGCCACAAGGCCGCCTCAATGCACTGCCTCACAAGTCGAACCCGGCACGGCGCAGGAGCTTCTTGGTCAGCGTGGGCAGCGCCAGCTCGTCGAGGCGGTCGATCGGGTGAAAGAAGCTGTCGGCGATCGACACCTTGGGCCGGCCCTCGACCAGCACGACCTCCAGCGCGAAATGCGTGAAGACGTGCCGCACGGCGCCCGGCAGCGGCCGCCACGCGGCCGGCGGCAGGCCGGCGAGCAGGTTGGCCTCGCTCGCGAAGGGCCGATCGACGAGCGGGCTCGTCGGCAGCTCGATCAAGCCGGCGAGCAGCCCCTGGTCCGGCCGCCGGCGAAAGCAGAGCCGCCCGGCCGCGTCCTCGATCAGCATCGCCACCGCATAGCGCGTCGGACGGGCCGCCTTCGCCCGCTTGACCGGTAGCTGCTCGGCGCGGCCGGCGGCATGGGCCCGACAGGCAAACGCCCAGGGACAACGGTCGCAGGCCGGCCGCCGCGGCGTGCAGGCGAGTGCGCCCAACTCCATCAGCGCCTGCGCCAGGTCGCCCGCCCGTCGCGCATCGGCGAGCAACGATGCCGTCGGCTGGAGCTCGGCCTTGGTCGGGCTCAACACCTTGTCATGGGCGACCAGCCGGGCGAGCACCCGAGCGACATTGCCGTCGATCGGCACCACCGCTTCGCCGAAGGCGATCGACGCCACCGCCGCTGCCGTGTAGGCGCCGATCCCCGGCAGTTCCCTGAGCGCCGCCGTCGTTCCCGGCACCCGGCCGCCATGCCGCTCGACGATCGCCACGGCCGAGGCGTGCAGGCCCCGGGCCCGCCGGTAGTAGCCGAGCCCCTGCCAGGCGTGCAGCACGTCGTCGAGCGGTGCGGCGGCCATCGCCGCCGGCGTCGGGAAGCGGGCGAGGAAAGCCGGATAGCGCGGGGTGACGGTGGCGACCGTCGTCTGCTGCAGCATGACCTCGCTGACCAGGACCGCCCATGGATCCGCCCGCTCGCCAGGCAGGGCGCGCCAGGGCATCTCGCGTCGGACGCCATCGTACCAGGCGAGGAGCGCCGTCCGCAGCGCTTTGCCGCTGGCAGGAAGGAGAGCTCGGGCGCTGGCGGGACGGTGGGCTGGCGATGGGCGCAAGGAGCGGCTATGCGTGGCGGTCATTGAACGTCGGGGACGACACAAGAATGGTGCAACGGATGGCGGATCACCAGGGTCAGGAGACCAGACCAGCGGTGAACGTCCAACGGCGAAGGGCGACCGCCGCGCTGTCGCGGCTGCTGACCAGGCTGCTGTCGCCCGCCGCACGGCAGCGCGGCTTCGCCGCGGTCGAGGTGATCGAAGAGTGGCCCAAGGTGGTCGGGCCCGGCCTCGCCCGGCGCTGCCACCCCGTCAGGCTCGAGTTTCGCCACGGCGCCAGCGCCGGCGGCACGCTGGTGCTACAGGCCTCGGGCGGTGCTGCGCTCGAGCTGCAGCATGCCGCACCGCAACTCCTCGAGCGGGTCAACGACTATTTCGGCTTTCCGGCGGCGGCGCGGATCAGGCTCGTCCAGATGCCGTTGCGCCCGCCCCCGGCGACCCCGGCGCCGCCGACCCTGCGCCCCCTCACCGCGGCCGAGGAGGCAGCACTTGCCAGCGACGTGGCACCGGTCGGCGACAGCGAACTCGCCCAGGCCCTGGCCGCCCTCGGCCGCAGCATCAAGGCGCGCCGACCGGCCGCCTGAGCGGCCGTCGCCCACACGTCCGCGCGAGCGCGGGTTGTGCGTGGCACGACACGGCCCCTATATCGCTCCAACCATTCCCCGGTTGAGGGACGTGCGCGGTGGAGGAGAAATCCATGGATCGACGGACCTGGCTCGGTGGAGCTGCAGCCCTGCCCCTGCTGGCGACTCTGCCGCTCGGCCCGACAGCCCGGGCAGCCGAGGTGACGGAGCGGGTGCTGGGCGATCCGGACGCGCCGGTGACCATCATCGAGTACTCGTCGCTCACCTGCCCGCATTGTGCCGCCTTCCACGCCGACACGCTGCCGACCATCAAGGAGCGCTACGTCGACACGGGCCAGGCGAAGATCGTCTTTCGCGACTTCCCGCTCGACCAGAACGCGCTCAACGCCGCGGTCATCGCCCATTGTGCCGGGCCGGACCGCTATTTCGTCTTTCTCGAGGCGCTGTTCGGCAGCCAGGAACGCTGGTCGCGCTCGTCCGATCCGCGCGAATCGCTCGTCCAGCTTGCCGGGCTCGGCGGCCTGCCGCGCGAGCAAGCCGAGGCCTGCCTCGCCGATGACGCCATGCTCGACGCCGTCTTGCAGACGCGACTCGACGGCCAGGAGCAATACGCCATCAGTTCCACACCGAGCTTCGTCATCAACGGCGAACTGCTCAGCGGCAATCGGTCGATCGACGAATTCGCCACAGTGATCGAAGCAGGCCTGCCCTAGACGCGCGCAAGACTTGCCTTCACGCGATCTGGCGGTAGGGTCGTGCAACCTGCTCAAGATCTTGTGATGACATCACTTGCAGTTCACCCGGCTCCGCGTCAGCGGCTTCAAATCGTTCTGTGACGCCACCGACCTCGACATCGGCCCGGGCCTGACCGGCATCGTCGGCCCGAACGGTTGTGGCAAGTCGAATGTCGTCGAAGCCCTGCGCTGGGTGATGGGTGAGAGTTCGGCCAGAGGCTTGCGCGGCGCCGAGATGGAGGACGTCGTCTTCGCCGGCTCGGCGCTGCGCCCGGCTTACGATTTCGCCGAAGTGGCACTCGGGCTGAAGCGGCCGCCGGTGAGCGGCGACGACGTCGCGATCCATGTCCTGCCCAAATCCGAGGACCTCGAGATCAGCCGCCGAATCGGCCGTGGCACGGGCTCGCTCTACCGCATCAACGGCCGCGAGGTCAGGGCCCGCGACATTCAGCTGCTGTTCGCCGACGCCGGTGCCGGTGCCAAGAGCCCGGCCATTGTCGGCCAGGGCCAGGTCGGCTTCATCGTCGAGGCCAAGCCAGAGGAGCGCCGGCGTCTGCTCGAGGAAGCGGCCGGCATCGGCGGGATGCACAGCCGGCGGCGGGAGGCCGAGCTGAAGCTGCAGGCCACACAGGCCAATCTCGAGCGGGTCACCGACCAGCTCGGTCAGCTCGGTACCCGGCGCTCGGCACTGGAGAAACAGGCCAAGGAGGCCGAGCGGTACAAAAAGCTGCAGGCGCAGATCCGCGCCCTCGAGGCGTATCTCGTCCGGGCGCGGATCAGTGCCGGTCGCACCGCCCTCGAAGCTGCAACCCAGACCTTGCAAGAAGCGCGGTCGGCGCTCGGCGAACGCCGCAGCCTGGCGGCGGCTGCCGAATCCGCCCACGCGTCGGCGAGCGGCAGACTACCGGGCCGGCGCGACGCCGCTGCCGTGGCCGCAGCGCTCTGCGCCCGGCTGGCCGAGCGACAGGAGCGCCAAGCCGAGGCGGATGCCACAAAGCGCGAGGCCTTGGCCCGACTGACCGCAGACCGCGACGAAGCCAGGGCGAGGCTCGAGGCCCTGGTCGCCGCCATCGCGGCCGGTACGGCGCGCACGGCGGCCATCGCTACGGCCGCGGCCGAGCTGGCCCGCAGGCTCGAGGCCCTGAACGCGGAGCAAGCGACACTCGGACCCGCGACCGAGGCCGCGCAGGGCACCCATGCCGCCCTCGACGCCGCGCTGGGCGATGCCGCGGCCAGCGCAGCCGCGGTCGAGCGGAAGCTCGAAGCCGATCGCGCCCGGCACGACGAGCGTCACCACCGCTTGCGTGCGGTCCAGGCGGAGCTGGCCCGGCTCGGCGACGTCGCCGACGATGCACTGGTGGAGGCGGCGGCGCGCAAGCATGCCGAGGCGGAAGACCTGGTGGCGCGCACCGCGGCCGCGGCGGCGACCGCCCGCAGCGCGCGAGACACCGCGGCAGCACCGCTGGCGCAATTACGTGAGGCGCACCAACGTGGCGGCGACCGCGTCCACGAGCTGCGCCAACAGCTCACCGCGGCCACTGCCGAGGACGAGCGGCGCCGGTCGACCATTGCGGATCATACCGAGCGGCGGCAGTGGCATGAGCGGGCGCTGCTGCAGCTCACCGGCGAAGCCGAACGCCTCGTCGCGGAGACGGCAGCACTCGAGGCCGACGAGCCGGACAGCAGCACCGCGGCCGAGGCGGCGCTCGCCGACATGCGCGCCCGCGCCAGTGCCCTGGCCGGCATGCTGGAGACCGCCGAAAACCGGGTGCGTGACGCCCGGCAGCCCGTGGCGAGCCGCTCGGCCGAGCTCGCCGCCCTGGACACCGAGCGGCTCAAGCTCGAGGCGGAAGAAGCCGCGCTGGCCTCGCTCGCGGAGCCGGTCGCCACCACGCCGGTCCTCGACGCGCTCAGCGTCGCACCCGGCCTCGAGACGGCGCTGGTGGCCGCCCTGGGTGACGACCTCATGGCCGGCGACGAGGCCACCGCCGCGGCGCACTGGCGGGGCCAGCCGAGCCGTGCTGCCGCAGCCGCCCTGCCCGGTGCGGCACGACCGCTGGCGCACTTCGTGGAGGGCGTGCCGGCGCTGCTGCCGCGGCTCGCCCAGATCGGCGTGGTGGCCGACGCGGCGACGGCCGCGAGCTTGCAGTCGAGCCTTGCCCAGGGCCAGCGGCTGGTCAGCAGGGATGGCGGGCTGTGGCGCTGGGACGGCTTCGTGCGCGGGGTCGAGGCCGACGACCCGGTGGCCCGAAAGCTCGCGCAGCGGCAACGGGCGCAGGCCATCGCCGAACGGCTGGCCGGTCTCGCAGACGGTCGTCCGGGGCTCGAAGCGGCCCTGGCCGAGGCCCAGCACACCCTGGACATGGCGACGGCGACGCTCGAGGCGCTGACCGCCGAAGGTGCCGCACTGGCGCCACGCATCGAGCACGCCGCAATGGCCTTGGAAACAGCGCGCGAGCAGGCCGCGCGGCGGGCCGCCGAACGGGCGCGCAGAGCCGACACGATGGCCAGAATCGCCGGTGAGCGGGCCGAGCACGAGGCGGCGATCCAGGCCATCGAAACGAGCCTCGCGGCAGCCACCGCCACCCACCGGGAAGGGGCCACGGCGGCGCTGCGGGCGGCGCTCGAAACGGCTGAGGCCGAGGTGCAGGAGAGTGAAGCGGCCCTCGCGACGGCCGAGGCGGCGCTGGCGGGGGCCGAGCAGAATCTCGCCGCTGCCGAGGCGGCGGCACGTCAGGCGGCAGAGGCGGCGCTCGCGGCACGACTGCTGTTCGAGCGCCGAGCCGGCGAGGCCGAGCTCCGCAAGGCTCACCGGCAGGAGGCAACCGGCGGGCTCGAGGCAGAGGCAACGAGGCTCACGGCCGAGCTCGAAGCACTCGATCTGGCGATTGCCGAAGATGCGGCGGCACTCGACCGGGCGCGCACCACCCGCGCCGCGGCCGCCACGCAGTTGGCCCAGGCCGCGGCCGAGCTCGAATCCAGGCGCCGCCGCATGCTGACGGTGACGGCCGAGCTCGACGGCGCCGAGGCCCGGCGCCAGGCACTTGCCGAGGAGGCTGCTCATCTGACCGAGGATCTGGCCCGTCGCCAGGCGGAGCAGGAGACGGGCACGAGCCGGCTCGCTGCGCTCGACGCCGAACTGGCACGGCAGGAAGCAGCGCTCGGCGACGCCGCCGGCGAGGAGCTAGCAGCCAAGCTGACCGAGGCGCAGGCGGCGGCGACCGAGGCATCGAGCGCCCTGCAGGCGGCGGAGACCGAGGTCCAGCGGCTCGACGACGAGCGGCGCCGGGCCGCGGCCGGGCTGGCCAAGGCCAACGAGGCGGTCGCCTTGGCCGAGGCCGAGGTCGACCGGCTGCGCGCGACCCAGGCCGACCTCGAGCGCGAGACGACCAAACGGCTGGGCCAGCCGATCGACGCGGTGCTCGCCGCCGTCGCCGATCCCGAGATTACCGAGGCCCTCTCGCTCGAGCCGCCGGCGGCGCTCGAGGCCCGGCTCGACAAGCTCAAGACCAGCCGCGAGCGGCTGGGTGCCGTCAACCTGCGCGCATCCCTCGAATGCGACGAGATCAGCGCCGAGATCGACCGACTGGAGGCGGAGGTCCTGGAGATCGAGGCTGCGGTCGATCGGCTCCGCCGGGCCATCGGCACCCTCAATCGTGAGGCCAGGACCCGGCTCGAGGCTGTCTTCGCCGATGTCGACCGGCATTTCCGCCAGCTCTTCCAACGCCTCTTCGGCGGCGGCAAGGCGCATCTCCGCCTCGTCGGCATGGACGATCCCTTGACCGCCGGTCTCGAATTGGACGCCATGCCGCCCGGCAAGAAGCTGCAGAACATCCGCCTGCTCTCGGGCGGCGAGAAGAGCTTGACGGCCCTGGCGCTGGTCTTCGCCTTCTTCCTGACCCAGCCTTCGCCACTTTGCGTGCTCGACGAGGTCGATGCCGCCCTCGACGACGCCAATGTCGAACGCTTCGCCGACCTGTTGGAGGAGATGACACGCGAGACCGACACCCGCTTTATCGTCGTCACCCACCATCCCCTGACCATGGCGCGGATGAACCGGCTGTTCGGTGTGACAATGGCCGAGCGCGGTGTATCCAAGCTCGTCTCGGTCACCTTCGACGAGGCCGAGCGCTTCAAGGAGAGCGCCTGACGGCAGCAGCGCCGACCGGTTGCGGCAACATGTTGGGCGTTGAGGCCAGCTGCGGCAACATGCCGGGCGTTGAGGATTGACACTCCAGAGGTGCATTTCTAGGTTGCCGGCGCTTTTTCGGAATGGCCGGCATGGCGCTCATGCGTTGTGCTAGACATGGGTGCATGACGCGGCTGTTGCGAAAGCGTGAGGAGCGGATGCCGAAGTTGAATGAGCCGCCCGGGTTCGGCGATTTCGATGCCAGCCTTGCCAAGCTCAAGCGTGCCAGGAAGGTGTCGGACAGCAAGCCCGACGCCGACGGCCAAGGCCCGATGGAATGGGGACGTGGGCTGCAGGTGGGAGTCGAGGTCATCGCCGGTGTCGCCGGCGGCAGCTTGCTCGGCTGGGCACTTGATCGCTGGTTGGGGACCGGGCCGTTCTTGATGATCGGCGGCTTCATGCTGGGCGCTGCTGCGGGCATGCTGAACGCGATCCGCGGCTTGCGACGATGGATGAACGAGGGCGACGACCAGCCGACAGGGCCGGGATCGCCGCGCTGACGGGGTTAAGGTCGACCTAGCGGCAGCCGTTGCCCGGGATCGGCGATTGAGCGGGGAATACGGGTGGCCAGTCCTCTCGAGCAGTTCGAGATCAAGCCGATCGTCAACATCCTGATCGAGGGTGTCGACCTGTCGTTCACCAATTCCGCCTTGTGGATGGTGCTGAGCTCGATCGCGGTCTACACGCTGGTCGTCGCCGGCACTCGCCAGCACGCGATGGTGCCGGGCCGCCTGCAATCCGTGGTCGAACTCGCCTACGAATTCGTTGCCGGGTTGATCCGCGAGAATGCGGGCAAGGAAGGCATGCGCTTCTTCCCGCTCATCTTCACCATGTTCATGTTCATCCTGATGGGCAACATGCTGGGCATGATCCCGGGCAGCTTCACCTGGACCAGCCACATCATCGTCACGTTCTTCATGGCAATGTGCGTCTGGCTCGGCGTCACGATATACGGTTTCTACCTGCATGGGGCCAAGTTCCTGGGCTTGTTCGTGCCGCAGGGCGCGCCCGTCTACATGATCCCGGTGCTGGTGCCGATCGAGATCCTCTCCTACTGCGTCAAGCCGATCAGCCTCTCCGTCCGACTGTTCGTCAACATGATGGCTGGTCACACCATGATGAAGGTGTTCGCCGGCTTCATCATCGCCTTGGGCGTCTTCGGCGTGGCCCCCTTGGCGGTCACCGTGGCACTGACCGGTTTCGAGATCGCCGTCGCCTTTCTTCAGGCCTACATCTTCACCGTGCTCACCTGCATCTATCTGCACGATTCGATCCACATGCACTGAGCTGGCGGTCCGGTCGCCGACGTCTTTCCTTGAACCAAGCACCCCAAGACACAACCCGAGTGGAGCCCCAAGATGGAACTCGAAGCTGCGAAGATGATCGGCGCCGGCATCGCCACGATTGCCCTTTTCGGTGTCGGTATCGGCATCGGCAACATCTTCGCCACCTTGATCGCCACGGTCGGCCGCAACCCGTCGGTGCAGCAGCGCGTCTTCCCCTACGCCATCATCGGCTTCGCACTGGTCGAGGCGGTGGCCCTCTTCGCGCTGTTGATCGCCTTCCTCGTCCTCTTCACCTGATCAGTGCGATCACTGGTGCTGCCGGGTTCGCCCGGCGGCACCGGCAGCCCAAGATGACAATCGAGGATCGATGATGATGCGACGGACCGCGCTTGCCGTGCTCGTGGCCATCGCGGGCTTGGTGCTGGTCGCTGCCAGTTTGCTGCCGCTTGCCGCTGTCCCGGTGATGGCCGACGATGCCGTCGAGACGCCGGCGGCCGAGGCCGCGGCTGAAGGCCTGCTGACCGAGGAGCTGGAGCAGAGCGAGGCGCATGGTGGCGAGAGCGCCGGCATGCCTCAGCTCGATGCCGGCTTCTACGCCAGCCAGATCCTCTGGCTGATCATCACCTTTTCGGTCCTCTACTACTTGCTGAAGAAAAAGGCTCTGCCCCGGGTCGCCGACATCCTCGAGGCCCGCCAGGAGCGCATCTCGAACGACCTCGACAAGGCGGCGGCGCTTCGGGCCGAGGCCGAGGAAGCAGCCCAGGAGTACGCCAAGGTGGTCGCGGCTGCGCAGAGCAAGGCCAGCGAGGCCATCAAGAGCACCCGAGACGCGGTGTCCGCCGACATCGCCGCCCGCACCGCCGCTCTCGACAAAGAGTTGACCGCCAGGATCGCCAAGGCCGAGGCGGCGGTCGGCCAGGCGCGCGAGGTGGCGCTGACCGAGCTCGAAAATGTGGCGATCGAGGCATCCCAAAGTGCCACCCGGCACTTGGTGGGCGTCGACGTGACCGCGGCCGAGGCCAAGGCCGCGCTCGCGCAGATCCGCAAAGAGGTCGCCTGATGCTCGAGCTCTGGCTGCTCATCGCCCTCGTCATCCTGATCGTCCTGGTCTGGAAGCCCTTCCGGCAGCACGTCCTCGGTGGCCTCGACAAGCGTGCCATGAGCATCAAGAGCGAGCTCGACGCCGCAAAGCGGCTGCACGAGGAGGCCAAGGAGCTCCTCGCCAAGCATCGCCGGCAGCTGCATGAGGGCGAGAACCTGGCGGCGGAGATCGAGGCCCGGGCCAAGGCCGAGACCGAGCGCCTGCAGGCCAGGCTCAAGGCCGACTTCGAGCAACTGGTCGAGCGCCGCACCCAGCAGGCCGAGGACCGGATCGCCCAGGAACAGGCCCGAGCCGTGGCCGATGTCCGGGCGCGTGCCGCCGACCTCACCATCGCCACCACCCGCAAACTGCTGACCGAGAAGCTCGGTGGTGATGCCGCCCAGCGGGTCATGCAGGCCTCGATCGGCGAGGTCACCAAGAAGCTCGGCTGATGGGCATTGAAGGTGGGGGGAATGATTTCCCCCACGCCCCCTCCAAACCTGGCGCCGCAGCCAGAGACAAGCGCCAGCGCAAAAACTCGGTGGGGCGTGGGGAGGATCATCCTCCCCGCATTCGTGCCTTCGATCGCCCGGATTGGCCCGCCTGCTGGCCGATCATCGAGCCGATCATCCAGGCCGGCGACACCCTGGCCCAACCCTCGGACATGACCGAGGCCGAGGCCCGAAGCTGGTGGGTGGACGACCACCGCCACGTCTTCGTCGCCGAGACGGGCGGCCAAGTCCTGGGCACCTACTACCTCCATCCCAACCAGCCCGGCCGCGGCAGCCACGTCGCCAATGGCGGCTTCCTCACCGCCCCCTGGGCCAGCGGCCAGGGTATTGGCCGGGCAATGGGCGTCCACAGCCTCGAGGCCGCCAAGGCGCTCGGCTACCGGGCCATCCAATTCAACCTCGTCGTGGCCACCAACCAAGCCTCGATCCGCATCTGGGACAGCCTCGGCTTCAGCCGCATCGGCACCCTGCCCCAGGCCTTCCGCCACGCCAGGCTCGGCCTCGTCGACGCGCTCGTCATGTACAAGTCGCTCGACGACTGACCCGCCGCTCCCCGCGCTCTTGACCACGCCACCGCAGCGGTGTCTATCTGCTCCGCTGTCGGTGTCGCCGTGCGTCGTCTGACGTCGTGCGGCGATGAAACGGGAAGCCGGTGCGGGGAACCCCCAGGCCGGCGCTGCCCCCGCAACGGTAGGTGAGACGAGACCGGCCTCGATGCCACTGCGCTTCGGCGTGGGAAGGCGGCCGGTCGGGCCCAAGGCCCACTCACGAGCCCGGAGACCGGCCGACAGCGTCGCGATGGCACCTCGGGGCCAGGCATCGACGCGTTCGAGCCACCCTGGAGTGTCCTGGTCACAACCGGTCCGCACGGGGTGAAGCTTGCGGACAACAAGGACCCTACTCATGCATATGGAACCCGAAGTCGTCACCGGCGCCAAGGTGGCGCTGGGCTATGCCACCGGCACCGGTGCCGTCACCTATGCCGGCAACCACGCCGTCCAGTCCGTGCGCCGCGAGGGCCTGGGCTCGCTCGCCCTGCGCAGCACCCTCGCCACCGCCCTGGTCTTCTGCTTCTTCGAGGTCCTCCCTCACCACCCGGTGGGCGTCTCCGAGGTCCACCTGATCCTCGGTACCACCCTCTACCTGGTCTTTGGGCTAGCCCCGGCGGCCATCGGCCTCGCCCTCGGCCTGCTCATCCAGGGCCTGTTCTTCGCCCCCTTCGACCTGCCGCAATACGGCATGAACGTCACCACCCTCCTCGTCCCGCTCTTCGCCGTGGCCGTCCTCGCCCGCCGCATCATCCCGGCCGAGACCCCCTATGTCGACCTCGGCTACCGCCAGGTCCTCGCCCTCTCGATCGTCTATCAGGGCGGCATCTCGACCTGGGTCGCCTTCTGGGCGCTCTACGGCGGTGGCGTCGGTGCGGAGAATCTCACCGCCGTCGCCAGCTTCTTTGCCGCCTATATGCTGGTCATTGTCCTCGAGCCCCTGGTCGACCTCGCCGTCCTGGCGCTCGCCAAGGCGGCCCACGGCCTCAAGGGCAGCCCCGCCGTCCAGCACCGGCTGCACCACGGCACGAGCTGACCTCTAGCCCGCTCGCGGAGATCGGCCGATGCTCGACGAACCACTCGGCGATCCGCACTGGTCGAGGCCGCCCAGCCTCGACGACCTCGCCACGATCGGCAAGGCCATCCTAGCCGATCTGCCGGCCGAGATCCGCGAGCTCATGGGCCCGGTCCCCGTAGTGGTGCGCGACTGTCCCGACGAGGACCTGCTCGACGCCATGGAGATCGACGACCCCCTCGACCTCACCGGGCTCTACCAGGCGGTGCCCATCGGCGAACGCCACGCGGCCCTGCCGCCCGCCGAGCCCGAGATGATCTTCCTCTTCAGAATACCCATCATCATGGAATGGGCCGAGCGCAACTGCCCGCTCGACGAGGTCGTCTTCGACGTCCTCACCCACGAAATCGGCCACCACCTTGGCATGGACGAAGCCGCCGTCCGGCGCATGGAGGAACGATGATGGCCCAGGAGAGACGATGATCCCCCGCCCGGAGGGACGATGATCAAAGCCATCGACCACCTCGTCCTCACCATCACCGACGCCGAGGCCACGAGACACTTCTACGAAACCGGCCTCGGCATGACCTGGACGACGTTCGAAACCGCCGAAGGCCAAACCCGCGAAGCCCTCACCTTCGGCAACCAGAAGATCAACATCCACCAAAGGGGCCGCGAATTCGAGCCCAAAGCCACCCACCCGACTCCAGGCTCGGCCGACCTCTGCCTCCTGACCGACACCCCCGTCATCGAGGTCGCCGACCACATGGCCACCCTCGGCTACCCGCTCCTCGAAGGCCCAACGGCGAAAACCGGTGCGGTGGGCCCCCTCACCTCGATCTACTACCACGACCCCGACGGCAACCTCATCGAGATCGCCAACCAGGCCTGAGCCGGCAGCGGCCTCACGGCCGCTCGGCAAGAACGCAGGGAGGCTGGCCTCCCTGCACCCACCAGTTTTCGGGTCGAAGGATTTGCACCCACGGCCACCTTGCAACGTTATGGTGGAAGCGCCATAATGCGGTATGGATCACAATTTGGTACGGCCGCTGGTATGGGTGGGTTCGAGCAAGGACGATCTGAAAGAGTTTCCTGATGACGTTCAGGACCATGTCGGCTTTGCGCTCTACCAGGCCCAGCTCGGGACGAAGCACCGCGACGCCAAGCCACTGGCCAATCTTGGTTCGGGCGTGCTGGAAGTCGTATCGACCTTCGACACGAACACCTACCGGGCGGTCTATACGGTCAAGTTCCGCGACGCAGTCTACGTGCTCCATGCCTTCCAGAAGAAGTCCAAGCGCGGCATCGCGACGCCAAAGGCCGAGATCGAGCTCGTGAAGCGAAGGCTGAAGGCGGCCGAGCAGCACCACACAGCCACATACGGAAAGGGTGCGAAGCGATGAGCGGAACAGAGGATACCCATGTCGAGTGCGGCTCCGGCAACGTCTTCGCCGATCTCGGACGACCTGAGGCGGAGACCCACCTCCTGAAGGCCGAGCTCGTGGCACGGATCGATCAGATCATCCGCGAACGCCGCCTGACCCAGGCCCGCGCCGCCGACCTCCTCGGCATCTCCCAGCCCGACGTCTCGCGCCTCCTGCGCGGCAACTTCCGCGACTACTCGGTCGAACGCTTGCTGCGCCTCCTGACGAGCCTCGGCCGAGACGTCGAAATCACCATCCGCAAACCCCGCACCCGCCGTCAGGGACGGCTGAGTATCGAGGCGGCTTGATTGGAGAGAGCCCCATTCTCCAGGGGGTCTTCTGCTGATCCGGCAACAGTTGGGAAGGCAGGCGTCCCAACTGCCCTTTCTGACCATGCGGCGGAATCCTCCGCCTCGCAAAGCA
>CAZNWE010000096.1:0-13834 GCA_964576715.1 uncultured Geminicoccaceae bacterium
ACCCTGCCCGTCAGCAGCGAGACATAACCCGGGCCGGCGATCGACCCGTCGCTGGCGGTAAAGACGAAGAGGACGACGGCGGGATCGCAGGCGCCGCGCAAGGGGGCGAGGCCGAGGGTTGGCAGCACTGGCCCTAGTGCTGGCTCTGGGGCGTCGACCAGGACGCGGCGGGCGGCCTGCCAGTAGTCGGCGTCGAGCCAGAGCAGGCGGTGCATGATGCGCTCGAGCATCGGCCCACCAGCGGCGATCATCGCCGCATCGAAGGGCTCGGAAGGCGCCAGCGTGATGAGTGTATCGGTGGCGGCCCGCCGCAGTGCCGGTTCCAGGGCCAGGGCCTTGCCGTGATCGCGGGCGAGCGTTGCTGCCAGCGGCGGATCGGGCTCGAAGACACCCGCGATCGGCTCGGGCGGCACGAAGCGACAAAAGGCCTCGCCGGCGAACAGCGCCGCCAGATCGCCTGCCTGGTCAGCCGCCGCGGGCGCGCCGATCAGGGCGAGGCAGGCAAGGCTCAGCGCGCCGAGGCTGTGGCTCAGACCCAGCCGCAGGTCTCGCGCTCGGCGAGCGAGGCAAGGAAGTCCATGTGGGCGTCGTCGTCGTTGAGGCATGGGATGTAGGTGAACTGCTCGCCGCCAGCCTCCATGAACTCTTCGCGGCCCTCCTGGTTGATCTCTTCCAGGGTCTCGACGCAGTCGGTCGCGAAGGCCGGCGAGATCACGGCGATCTTCTTCACCCCTTCCTTCGGCAGATGCTCCAGGGTCTCGTCGAGATAGGGCTGCAGCCACTCCTCGGGGCCGAAGCGCGACTGGAAGCAGACCATGACCCGCTCCTGGGGCCAGCCCAAGCGCTCGCGCACCAGCCGGGTCGTCTTGTGGCACATGCAGTGATAGGGGTCGCCGCTCATCAAAAAGCGCTTGGGCACGCCGTGATAGGACATGATGAGCTTCTCGGGCTTCCAGTCCAGGGTCGCGAGATGCCGCTCGATGCTCGTGGCCAGGAGGTCGATATAGCCCGACTCGTCATGGTAGGGGCCCATGGTGCGGATCGCCGGCTGCCAGCGCATCTTCATCAGCGCCTCGAACGCCTTGTCGTAGGCGGTGGCGGTCGTGGGTGCGGCGTATTGCGGGTAGAGCGCCATGAAGGCGATGCGGTTGCAGCCTTGGGCGGCCAGCCGCTCGAGGACGGACTGGATCGAGGGGTTGCCGTAGCGCATCGCCCAGTCGACGACGATCTCTGGGTGTTTCACCTGCAGGCGGTGTGCCAGCTTTTCGGCTTGGCTCCTGGTCACGGTGCGCAGCGGGCTCTCGTCCAACTCCTCGTTCCAGATCGACCGGTAGGCCGCACCGGAGGTGAACGGACGCTTCTTGAGGATGATGAGTTGCAGAAGCGGCTGCCAGAGCCAGGCGGGGTAGTCGATCACCCGCTTGTCGGACAGGAACTCGCCGAGATAGCGGCGCATTGACCAGTAGTCGGTGCCGTCGGGCGTGCCGAGATTAAGCAGGACCACGCCGATCTTGCGGCTCATCACCCTCGGGTGATCGGCCGGCAGCGGCCCGGTCGCGGTGGCGGCGACGTCCCTATCGATGGTCACCATCACCGGTCGCTCGATCAGCCCGACATCACTCATCGCTAACGCTGCCCTTCTGCCCGCTCGAAATGTACACCCGCTCCGGCCCCGAAGAGAATTAGACGGGTGGCCGAGGCGAGCAAGCCGCGTCGATTGTCGCGGTCGTGTTTGCCCGGTATGCTTCCAACACCTGAACACCCGGCCGGCCCTCGGGTATCGCGAACCGCCGACCGCCAATCGCCAACCGCCAGCCGAAAGCGCCATGATGACGATCGCCCCGAACTCGCTCGCCGCTCGCGACATCGCCTTCAACGTCCACCCCTTCACCAACCTCCGGGTCCACGAGCGGCAGGGCCCGCTGGTCATCACGGCGGGCAACGGCATCTTCGTCAAGGACGACGACGGCAAGGAGTATATCGAGGGCATGGCCGGGCTCTGGTGCACCAGCCTCGGCTTCAGCAACCAGCGGCTGGTGGAGGCGGCGCGTCGGCAAATGACCGACCTGCCCTACATGCACCAGTTCGCGCATCGCTCCACCGAGCCGGTGATCGCACTTGCCGAGAAGTTGATCGAAATCGCCCCGGCACCGTTGACCAAGGCCTTCTTCGTCAATTCCGGCTCGGAAGCGATCGACACCGCGATCAAGCTCATCTGGTACTTCAACAACGCGCGCGGCAAGCCCGAGAAGAAGCGGATCATCGCCCGGCGCCGCGCCTATCACGGCATCACGCTGGCCGCCGGGCACCTGACCGGCCTGCCCTATGCCCGCGCCGGCTTCGATCTGCCGATGAGCGACCGCTTCTTTCACGTGACGACACCCTCATTCTACCGCGACGGCCTGCCCGACGAGACCGAGGAGCAGTTCACCGACCGCCTGGCACTCGAGATCGAAACCCTGATCCGCGCCCTCGGGCCCGACACGGTGGCCGCCTTCTTCGCCGAGCCGGTCCAGGGTGCGGGCGGCGTCATCGTCCCGCCCGCCGCCTACTTCCACAAGATCCAGCCGATCTTGAAGAAGTACGATGTCTTGCTGGTCGCGGATGAGGTGATCTGCGGATTCGGCCGGACCGGCAACATGTTCGGCTCCGAGACCTTCGGCATCGCGCCCGATCTGATGACCATCGCCAAGCAGCTCTCCTCGGCCTACCTGCCGATCGCCGGCCTGCTGATGCGCGGCGAATTCTACGAGGTCTTGGCCGAGCAGACGCAGAAGCTCGGTATGCTCGGCATGGGCTACACCTATGGCGGGCATCCGGTTTCGGCGGCGGTCGCCCTGGAAACACTGAAGATCTATGAAGACGAGGACATGGTCGGCCATGTCCGCGCCATGGCACCGCGCTTCCAGGAGCGGCTGGCCGCGCTCGCCAGCCACCCGCTGGTCGGCGAGGCGCGCGGCATCGGCCTGATCGGGGGAATCGAGATCGTGGCCGACAAGGCGACCAGGCAGCAATACCCGGCAGCCGCCAAGGCCGCCGCCGCCGTCGCCGCCAATTGCCTGCCGCATGGCCTGATCCTGCGCCCGCTGCCCGGCGACGTGGTCGGCATCTGCCCGCCCCTGATCATCACCGAGGCCGAGATCGACCTCCTCTTCGACCGCCTCAGCCAAGCCCTCGACGACACCCTGCCGGCGATGCAGCAGGCGGCGTGATGCACCTCGTTGACCAGGCTTCAGCCGGTCGATGAAGCCCCATCCCTGGCTGCAGCCGCTCTATCGGCGCGTGCTGGTCACGCTTTTCTGTGTCGCCTGGACCGTATGGGAAGGCTACTACGATGCGGGCTCGATCTGGTTTCTGTTGATGCTCGGCGTCACCGCCTGGGCGGTCTGGGATTTCTTCCTCTCGGGCAATTATGCCCAGGCTGGCGAGGGTGGCGGCTGACGCGGTCCGCCTGGTCGCGGGGTCGGTGACGTAGCCCGAGACGTCGGGTTCAGGCGGTCAGCACGTTCCAGCCCTCCGGTACCGGCACGATTTCCGGCCAGGCGACCAGGAGGGCGAGGTCGAGGGCCAAAGCGAGCCGTGTCACGGCAGCCCGGCAGGCGGGGTCGACCACCACCGTCGGGTCGTCGACGACCAGTGCCGACGTCTTCATCGCGGCCCCGCGCGCCAGTCTGAGCCGCGCGGCGAGCGAGCGCGTCAGCCCCGCCGCCCCATCCTCGATCGGGGTCGCGAGGCCGTCGGGGAAAGTCGCCGGGTCGTCGAGCGCGCAGGCCTCGATGACCCGCGACAAGCGTCGCTTCGACTTCTGGAAGCGGCCGGTGACATCGATCACCGTCTCCAGCGTGCCGGCCGGCAGTGGCTGGCGGTCGCTCACCACGATCCAGCCGTCGCGACCCTGCTGCTGCGGCGCGAGCCAGGGGTCGATCGCCCCGAGCCAGGCGGCCGGCCGGCCCGCCTGCGCCTCGATCGGCCATTCGGGCGGGCTCGCGGCCTCGGGGGCGCTCCGGTGCTGCGGGTCGCGCAGGGCCGGGGTCAGCCGCTCGCGGGCGACGGCATAGGCCGCTTGGTACTTGAGGGCGCGGGCCGCGGCCGCGAGCGGGCCTTGCGCGAGCCCGGCGAGGAGCACGATCACCAGGATATCCGCGGCACCCGCCTCGATCGGCAGGACCGAGACGAGGACGATCACCGCCGGCAGGACGAGCTGCGGCAGCGCCCGGAGCAGGCCGGTCGGCCACATCCTGGCCTCGAGCGTGCGGGTCAACCGCTCGCTCGCCCGGACGATGCAGGGTCGCGCCTGCGGCCCCGAGCCGAAGCTAAGCACCAGCTCGAGGGTCAAGAGCACCCCACCCAGGCGCGTCGCGAGCCGGTCGCGCTCGCGCCGCACCACCCCAACCCGGCGGCGCAACGGCCCGGCCGTGAGGACTGCGGCGATGGTGACCACCGCGGTCGGCGCCGCGAGGAGGAGTGCGAGGCTGCGCTCGAGCAGGGCGGCCGCGAGAAGGCAGCCGGCCAGAGCGATCGCGGCGACACAACTCCGGGCGACGCCGAGGCCGACCGGGTTCTTCAATGCCGTGAGATTTTTGAGCAGCCAGGTCATCGTGACACCGTGGCTGGCCGTGGAACGACCGTCGAGGATCGCGTCGAACAGGGCGAGCCGCACCTCGGTGACGTATAGCTGCCCCAGTCGCTCGGCATCGACCAGCTCGACGACGCGCAACATCAGGAGGAGGCTGGCGGTGACCGCGAGGCCGAGCAGCAGCGGCAGTGGGGCCTCGCCCGCCACCAGCTGCTGCACGGCGAGCGGGATGCAGAGCGTGGCCGCGGCCTGCAGGACACCATTGCCGACCAGCCGCCAGAAAAGCCCGCGGCGGTCGCCGGCGAGCAGCCGCGGCAGGCCGCGGGGTGAGCGGTGTGGCCGCACCGCTCTTGGCGGGTTTTTGGGGGCCGCGGCGATGTCGCGGTCGTTCGAGACGCTGATAGCCATCGGCCGGCTCAGGCTTCGAGCTCGCTCAGCCGCGGTGCCTGCCGCTGGGGCCGGGGCAGCCGCAGCAGGCGCTCGAGAATGCCGGGCTCGGCGAGATCGGCGGCGGTGAGGCACGGCGTTGCGGTGGCCAGGGCCGTCTCGCGCACCGCCAGCGGCGAGCGGGTCAGGAGGCCGGAGACGGCGAGAACATCGTGGCCGGCGCGCTGCAGTCAAGCGACCCCAGCCAGAGCAGCCATCGCATCGCCGGCGGCGAAGAGTGTGCCGGCGAGCATCGAGCGCAAGCGCGAATCGGCCAGGATGGCAGCGGTCTCGGCCTGACGCAGCCTATCGGCGATCTCCATGACGATCGCTTCGGCACCCCTGGCCCCGGCCTCGGCGACGCGCTGGCCGCTGCCGACGAGACCGCGCACCAGCGAGACCACGGAGTGTGTCTTGCCGGCATTCATCGACGTGCCGCAGACGGGGATGATCGGCCCGGTGCCCGGCGGCGGGGTCGTCATGGGCAGACCGAAATCCGCGACGTTGAGCCGGCGGCCGCTCACATCTTGAAGCACGCCGAGAAGCGTGATCGAAGTCGTCCCGTCCAGCCGCTCGTGGCTGGTCTGCAATGGTTAGGCCCGTGCGTGACGGTAGCGATGATGTCTTTCGGAGCAGTGCGCCAGACGACGGGTATCGGGCGCCGCTTGGGCTGCTCGACGACATCCTCGATACCAGCTTGCAGGCTTGATGGACGTCGCCGGGCGATCACGGCATGGCGGCAAGCGGTTTGCGCCTTACCGGAGAGGCGCTGGTCGCATTCCACAATTAATATGTACCACATCCGGTGCCATGCTCAGCGTTCCGCGGTGCGACGGCCCACACCAAGAGGGAACGGTGACGGCAGGTCCAAACGGGGCCTGCCGTGCTACGCCGGGCACCAGCCACGTGCCGTGCCGGCGCGGCGAGCTGCGTCTACCCGAAGGTGGGCGGCGCGAGAAACAGCCGGGCTTTCAGCTTGCTGACCGGGTGCCACCGCGCCGGCCAAACTGCAGCGCCGGCCTGGCGGCTCAATGCCCGCCGAGCACGGCGATGATCAACAGCGCCACGATATTGATGATCTTGATCATCGGGTTGATCGCCGGGCCGGCGGTGTCCTTGTAGGGATCGCCCACCGTGTCGCCGGTGACGGCGGCCTTGTGCGCCTCCGAGCCCTTGCCGCCGTGATGGCCCTCTTCGATCAGCTTCTTGGCATTGTCCCAGGCACCGCCACCCGAGGTCATCGAGATGGCGACGAAGATGCCGGTCACGATGGTGCCGAGCAGCATCGAGCCGAGTGCTGTGAACGCGGCGGACTGGCCGGCGATGGCGTAGACCACGGCGTAGACGACGACCGGGGCGAGCACCGGCAGCATCGAGGGGATGATCATCTCCTTGATCGCTGCCTTGGTCAAAAGGTCGACCGCCTTGCCGTAGTCCGGCTTGGCGGTGCCGGCCATGATGCCGGCATTCTCGCGAAACTGCCGCCGCACTTCCTCGACGATGGCACCGGCCGAACGGCCGACCGCCTGCATGCCCATGGCACCGAAGAGATACGGCAACAGGCCGCCGACGAAGAGCCCGACGACGACATAGGGATCGGAGAGAATGAAGCTGACCTCGATATCGGGGAAGTAGTGGGTCAGGTCCTGGACATAGGCCGCGAACAGCACGAGTGCGGCGAGGCCGGCCGAGCCGATGGCATACCCCTTGGTCACCGCCTTGGTCGTGTTGCCGACGGCGTCCAGCAAATCGGTCGTTTCGCGGACACTCGCCGGCAGGTCGGCCATCTCGGCAATGCCGCCGGCGTTGTCGGTGACCGGGCCATAGGCATCCAGCGAAACGACGAGGCCGGTCATCGCCAGCATGGTGGTCGCGGCGAGGCCGATGCCGAACAGCCCGGCGCTCAGATAGGCGAGCAGGATGCCGGCACAGATCACCAGCACCGGCAGGGCGGTCGCCTCCATCGAGATGGCGAGACCCTGGATGACGTTGGTGCCGTGGCCGGTGGTCGACGCTTTGGCGATGCTTTTGACCGGCCGGAAGCTGGTCCCGGTGTAGTACTCGGTGATCCACATCAAGGCACCGGTGACAGCGAGCCCGATCAGCGTGCAGTAATAGGCTTGCAGGCCGCCGAACTCGGCCACGACCGCGCCGCCGACCGTCGCCTCGAAGCCGCTCGAGCCGAGGCCGAGAACCAGCCAGGTGAACGGCAGGAGCAGGACCACCGAGATCCCGGCCGCCCCCCAAAAGCCCTTGTAGAGGGCACCCATGACGTTCTTCTTCGGGCCGAGCTTGACGAGATAGGTGCCAGCGAGCGAGCCGAGGAGGCAGACCGCGCCGATCACCAGCGGATAGAGCATCAGGGTCGCCGACACCTCGGTCGTGAAGAAGATCGCCGCCAGGAGCATGGTGGCGACCACGGTCACCGCATAGGTCTCGAAGAGGTCGGCCGCCATGCCGGCGCAGTCGCCGACATTGTCGCCGACATTGTCGGCGATCACCGCCGGGTTCCTGGGGTCATCCTCGGGAATGCCGGCCTCGACCTTGCCGACGAGATCGGCGCCGACATCCGCACCCTTGGTGAAGATGCCGCCGCCGAGCCGGGCGAAGATCGAGATCAGCGAGGCACCGAAGCTCAAGCCGACGAGCGCCTCGAGAATGGTGCGCAGCTCGACCCCGAGCGCCATCAGGATGCCGTAGTAGACGGCGACCGCCAGCAGGCCGAGCGCGACCACCAGCATGCCGGTGACGGCGCCTGCCTTGAAGGCGACGTCGAGGCCGGCGGCGAGGCCGTTCTCGCCAGAGGCTGCCTGGGCGGTCCGGACATTGGCCTGGACCGAGATGTTCATGCCGATATAGCCGGCGAGGCCTGAGAGGACGGCGCCGATCAGATAGCCGATGCCGACGGCGACGCCGAGAAAGACGGTGAGCAGGACGAAGACGACGGCACCGACGACGGCGATGGTGGTGTACTGCCGGTTGAGATAGGCCTGCGCACCCTCCTGAATGGCTGCGGCGATCGCCTGCATCCGCTCGTTGCCGGCGGGTAGTGCCAGGATCATGCTGCGGGTATTGATACCGTAGGCGACGCCGACGCCGCCACAGCCGATCACCACGATCAGCAAGAACCACTCGAAACCCGACATACCCCGTCATCCCCCTCGACAAAAACGATCCGACCGCCCGGCCGGACATTGAGCGCGCGTTACATGGCCGCGCGTCGCGCGCGCCGATGCGCCGGTTGTCTTAGCTGTGCACCTGCGGGCTGTCCATGCGGATACCCGACGCATCTCGCGCCGCCACTGTCGACGCGGCGGAAACAGTACGTTCCGACCGCCGCGCTGTCCGCCGCCGGGCCGGTGAACCATTTAGCGGAGATCAACAACAGCAGGAGGATCCGACCGTGCCGCAACCGACTTGCCGCTCAGCCTTCGCCACCGCCGCCATTCTGGCACTCGGCGTCACCGCCGCGGGCGTGGCTGCACAGCCCGCCATCGCCGCCGATACGTTCGGCTTCGAGCAGGCGCACACCGAGATCCTGTTCTCCTACAGCCACCTCGGCAACAGCCGCGCCTATGGCAATTTCCGTGACTTCGATGGCACCATCGTCCTCGACCGTGACGATCCGTCCCAGAGCAGCATCGACCTCACCATCATGGCGGCGAGCGTCGACACCGGCATCGGCGCTTTCGACACGCACCTCAGAAGTGCCGACTTTTTCGAGGTCGAGACCTTTCCCGAGATCCGCTTCGTCAGCACCGCAGTCGAGCCGACCAGCGACACCACGGCGACCGTCACGGGCGACCTCACCATCAAGGAGCACACCCGCGAGGTCGTCCTCGACGTCACCTTGAACTATCTGGGTGAGCATCAATTGGCCGAGTTCGTTCCCGAGTACGCCGACATGGAGGTCGCGGGCTTCTCGGCGACCACCACGCTGCTCAGGAGCGACTTTGGCGTCGGCATGCTAGCACCGATGGTCGGCGACGAGGTCTCGTTGATCATCGAGACCGAGCTGTTGCGGCCGTTGTCGTCGACCAACTGAGCCGGCCGGAAGCGCGGAGATCGACCATGCGTCTGACCAACAGCGAAACCGGCTACGGCCTCGTCCACTGGGTGATCCACTGGGCGACCGTGGGCCTCGTCTTCTGGCTGTTCTATCTCGGTTGGACCATGGTCGACCTGCCCTTGAGCCCGCAGAAGTTCCAGGACTACGCGCTGCACAAGTCCCTGGGCCTCACGGTCCTCGCCCTGGTCGCCCTGCGGCTCGTCTGGCGGCGGCTCAACGCCGTCCCGCCCTTGCCGGACGGCATGGCGCGGCACGAGACGATCCTCGCCCGGGCGACGCATCACGGCATCTACGTGCTGCTGTTTCTCATCCCGTTCACCGGCTGGCTCTACTCCAGCGCGACCGCGAGCCCGGCCAACTATTTCGGCTTCTTTACGGTGCCCGACCTGATCCCGGCCAACGAGACGCTCGGCAAGGTCTTGAAGGTGGTCCACCAATATGCCGGCTACCTCCTCGCCGTCGCCATCACGCTCCATGTCGTGGGTGCCCTCAAGCACCATTTCGTCAATCGCGACACCGTCCTCAAACGCATGCTCCGCCCTCTCAAGGACTGACCCCGATGCGCACGTCACGTCTCCTCGCCGCCCTGCCGCTCGCCCTTACGTCCGCCATCGCCGCCACACCCGCCGAGGCGCGCGAGTGGGCGATGGTCGAGGAGGAAAGCCGGCTCGCGTTCATCTTTCGCCAGATGGGCTCGCCGATCCGCGGCCAGTGGCAGGACTTCACGACCGACATCACCTTCGATCCGGCCGATCTCGACGCCGCGTCGGTGCAAACAGTGATCCAGATCGACAGCGTCGACACGGGCAACTCGGAACGCGACGCCGGCATCGTGGGTGCGGACTGGTTCGACACCGCGACCCACCCCACCGCGAGCTTCACCAGCACCGACTTCGCGCATCAGGGCGGTGATGACTACCTGGTCACCGGCGAGCTCACCATTCGCGGCATCACCGAGGTTATCGAAATGCCGATGACCATCTCGGTCGATGGCGACAGCGCCACCGCCACCGCCGCGATCGATCTCGATCGGCGCAGCTTCGAGATTGGACGCGGCGACTGGGCGAGCGACGCCGCCGTCGGCTACGACGTGGTCCTCGAAATCGAGGTGGTGGCCGAAGCCGTCGACTGAGCCTCGCACCCAGACCAAGCCAACCGGTCCGCGCCGAACGGGTTCCCGTCGAGCCCGAGGCCGGCCGGGCGATCCGGCACCTGCCTTGCACCACTCCTCGGCGGCGACTCTTGCCGCACGCCATTGCCGCCATCGGCGACCAGCAGCACCAGGAAGTCGCTGCCGCCCGCAAAGCCGTACGGCCGATGCGGTGCCGGCGCGCCTTCGCCCTGCGGCCGGCAAGACCGCCGTCGTCGCCGCAAACGCAAGAAAACGCGACGACCTGCTGCCCTGCGTGTCCGCGATTACAGAGTGCCGCGCGCCCACCGCCTATCCCCGATCCACCCACGTCGCTGTTGTCGCCATTTGGCGTCGCTCGCGAGGTGGAGGACCAGGGGAATGCAGCGATGCACGAGATGACCGTACCGGCCGAGCGCCGTGTCCATGGGGGGCGAGGCGTTGTCGGCGGTGAGATCGCCGTCGGCTTCGGACGCTGGCTGCTGCAGTGCCACGAGCGGGCGCGGCAGCGGCGGCAGCTAGCCGAGCTCGAGCCACGGCTCTGCCAGGATGTCGGCCTCACGGCGAGCGCCATCGTGGCTGAAATCGACAAGCCGTTCTGGCGCTAGACGACACCGAACGACCAAGGAACGGCGAGGCAGTCGCCCCGTCGCCATCAGCAATCATGAACGGAACCGACCATGCACAAGTTCATCATCCTCGCGACCGTTGTCCTCCTCGCCGGCACCACCGGTGCGATCGCGGAGGACAATGCCGAGTTGATCCAGCCGGTCGCCTATGGTGCCGTGACCGGTGACGTGGAGAAGGACACGGTCGCCTACGACATCAAGCAACCCTCCGACCTCCAGGTCCGCTTCACCACACCGTGCGCGGCCGGCGGCAGCCAGCCGGCGAAGCAAGCCGCGCTGGACGACGCATCGCGCACCAACCCGCATGCGGGAATGGTGAGCTTGGCCGACTAGAACGGCGCGGCACCGGGCAGCCCGCCTGCCAGGTGCCGCCCATCGCCATCGCCCGGAGGATCGCCCTTCGCCTGGTCAACGGCAGGCCAGCGTGATCGCCGGGCCGAGAAATCCGTCAACGCGCCTGGGAACGTCAGCGATGCAGTTTCTTCACTTGACCGAGGATGCCGCTGGCAGCTCGCATTTCGCCGATGTCGACATCGAGATGGCGGCCGCCGACTTTGCACCGCCGGCGCCACCGATGCCGGTCTCGACCACCGAGCTTTGTCGGGGGCTCCTGTTCCTCGTCCTGCCGGTCGGCTGGGGCGGTGCCCGACACCCCGCACCGCGCCGTCAGGTGGCATTCTGTCTCGCTGGTCGGTTGCGGGTCGAGGCGGGCGACGGCGAGTGTCGCGAGATCGCGCAAGGCGGCATCTGGCGGATGGAGGACGTCAACGGCTCGGGCCACACGACGACCGTGCTCGGCGACGAGGACGTCCACCTTGCGATCGTCCAGCTGGAATAGGGTGCACGGCTGGCGCTGCTGCGGCTGATCCGCTAAGCGAGACGCATCGCTCGTTTGGATTCGGATCCTGCCATGTTCACGAGGGACGAGCTCGAAGACGCCGCCCGGCTGGTTCACGCCGTGATCCCGCCGACCCCGCAATATGCCTGGCCGCTGCTCGCCGAGCGCGCCGGCTGCGAGGTCTGGGTCAAGCACGAGAACCACACAGCCACGGGCGCCTTCAAGGTGCGGGGCGGACTGGTCTACATGGATTGGCTCGCCCGAACGCATCCCGAGGTGACGAGCGTGATCTCGGCGACGCGCGGCAATCACGGCCAGAGCGTGGCCTTCGCCGCCGCCCGGCACGGGCTGCGCGCGTTGATCGCCGTGCCCGAGGGCAACAGCGTCGAGAAGAACGCGGCGATGCGGGCGTTCGGTGCCGACCTCGTCGTCCATGGCGCGGATTTCGACGCGGCGCGCGAGGAGGCCAAGCGCCTCGCCGAACGCGACGGCCACTGGATGCTGCCGTCGTTCGACCCGATGCTCGTCCGCGGTGTGGCGACCTATGCCTTTGAGCTCTTCACCGCCATCCCCGATCTCGACGTCGTCTACGTGCCGATCGGCCTCGGCTCCGGTATCTCCGGGCTGATCCGGACCCGCGATCTCTTGGGCCTGAAGACCGAGATCGTCGGCGTCGTCAGCGCGGCGCTGCCCGCCTATGCCCTGTCGTTCGAGGCCGGCCGGGTCGTCACCACGGCGGCCGCCGCCACCATCGCCGACGGGGTGGCGACGAGGACGCCGGAGCCCGCATCACTCGAGATCATCCTGAAGGGGGCAGCCCGGGTCATTCGCCTGTCCGAGACCGAGATCAAGGACGCCATCAAGGCCTACTGGACCGACACCCACAACCTCGCCGAGGGTGCCGGTGCTGCACCCTTGGCCGGCCTGCTCCAGGAACGCGACGCCATGGCCGGCAAGCGGACCGCCGTCATCCTCTGCGGCGGCAATATCGACCTCGCCTGGTTCAAGGAGCAGGTGCTGGCCTGACTGCCGCGGCCGGCCTAAGACAACACGCTATTGCCATCGTATTGCCGGGACGAAGCCCTTGGCCATCACCGACGACATCCTGCCGGACCGCGCCGCCTTTCGCGAAGCCTATGCCGCCGGCCGGGCGCAGGTCGTCTGGACGACGCTGGTCGCCGACCTCGAGACCCCCGTCTCCGCCACCCTCAAGCTCGCCGAGGGGCGGCCCTACAGCTTCCTTCTGGAGAGCGTGACCGGCGGGGCGGTGCGCGGCCGCTACTCCATGATCGGCGCCAAGCCGGACCTGGTCTGGCGCTGTCACGGCAACGCTGCCGAGATCAACCGCAAGAGCCGCTTCGATCCCGACGGCTTCGCGGCCGACGAGAAGCCGACGCTCGCGAGCCTCCGGGCGGTGCTCGCCGAAAGCCGGATCGAGCTGCCGCCCGAGCTGCCGCCGATGGCCGCCGGCCTCTTCGGCTTCATGACCTACGACATGATCCGCCTGGTCGAGCCCACCGTCCCGGCCACCAACCCGGATCCCTTGGGCCTGCCCGACGCCGTCTTCCTGCGACCGACCTTGGTCGCCGTCTTCGACAACATCAAGGACCTGGTCACCATCGTCACCCCGGTCTACCCGGACCCGTCCCTCGGCGCCGATCGGAGCTTCGACCTCGCCCTCGAGCGCCTCGCCGACGCCGTGGCCGACATGGGCCGCGGCATCGGCCAGAGCCGCCCGGCACCCACCGGTGCGCCGCCGACCCCGGTGTCGAATACCAGCCGTGAAGCGTATCACGCGATGGTGCGCCGGGCGCAAGAGTACATCATGGCCGGCGACATCTTCCAGGTCGTGCCGTCGCAACGTTTTGCCGTCCCCTTCAACCAGCCGCCGTTCGCGCTCTATCGAGCACTGCGCCGGCTCAACCCCTCGCCCTTCCTCTTCTTCCTCGATCTCGGCGGCTATGCGCTCGTCGGCTCGAGCCCGGAAATCCTGGTCCGGGTCAGGGACGGCAGGGTGACCGTCCGGCCGCTCGCCGGCACCAGACCCCGGGGGGCCACGCCAGCCGAGGACGAGGCGCTGGCCGCCGATCTCGTGGCCGACCCCAAGGAGATGGCCGAACACCTGATGCTGCTCGATCTCGGCCGCAACGATGTCGGCAGGGTCGCC
>CAZNWE010000097.1:0-13327 GCA_964576715.1 uncultured Geminicoccaceae bacterium
GCTCTCTGTGGCACTTTCCCTGGGGTCGCCCCCGCCGGGCGTTACCCGGCACCGTTTTTCCGTGGAGCCCGGACTTTCCTCCCGGGGTGCCGCCGGTCACCCGACGCTGCCCCGGGCGATCACCCGACCGCCGCGCACCGCTCGTTATGTGGGTGGCTGCGGCATGGCACTCAAGGAGGCCACGGCGACGATCAACCCCATGGTTTGGCGATCGAGTCCGCCGTCGACCCGCTGCGGCCGCCAGTGTCTTTGAAACGCCGCGATGAGGTGGACCGGTAGCGTGTGCGGCAGATCGAGCCGGTAGCCGATCGTCCGCAAGCCATCGATCGCCATGGCCGGGTCCACCGGACGGTGTGGCGCGGCCTCGGGCCAGATGCCGAGGCCGTGCCCGGCGAGTTGCGCCCAAGGGAACAGCTCGCCCGGGTCCGTCTTGCGCGCCGGGGCGACGTCACTGTGGCCAATGATCGCCTTGGCGGGCATCGCGTGCCGCGCGCGGATGGCGGTGCAGAGGGCGACGGCGGCGGCGATCTGGGCTTTGGGGAACGGCCGATAGCCCCAGTCGTGCCCCGGATTGATCAACTCGATGCCAATCGAATGGCTGTTGACGTCGTCGATAGCCCCCCAGCCCGCCAGCCCGGCGTGCCAGGCGCGCCGCTGTTCGGGCACCAAGGCCAGCACGTCGCCGGCCTCGCCGACGACATAGTGGGCGCTCACCTTGGCGGCCGCATCGCGCAACCGATCGAGCGCCGCAGCCGCGGAGCGCATGCCCGTATAGTGAAGGATGACGAGGGACGGCCGAACGCCGAGCGGCCTCGCGTCGTGATTGGGAGAGGGCAGGGCAATGAGCGCCATGTCATGGACGGGCGGCGCGATCGCCCTCGCGGCCGATACCGGCGAAAGCCGGTGATGCGCTGCCTTCTTGGCGCCTGGTCGAGGGGATGCGACAGCTAGGCGGGAGCACGGCAATGCTGCGGCCGCGCGACGGCAAGGCCAGTTCGGCACCCAACCTGTCCCGATTGTCCGCCGGCAACGAGGCCGGTACGAGACATGGCGTCAGCAGCACCGGCGAGGGCAATCGCCGGCCATTGGCATCGACCGAGCGATGGCGAGCCGATCGGGACGGCGCGGCGGCGTGTGCCATCGCTTCTTGGGATGCTGGGCGGGGCTTGCGAATGACTATTCTCGCGGCGACCGTTGTTTCGCCATCTGCCGCTGTTACCAGTTTCTCCAGTGCCCTGTCGACACGCTGCCGCCAGGTCCAGGTCGGCATCGCGCTTGAGCCTTACGCATGGGCGCGGCGCCGACGCGATGCCGTCGATCGGCGTGGCGCCCACCCCAGCCTCGCAGCAAAAATCCATTCGGCCGCTCGCTCGTGCCGCGCTTGGCTGCGGCTCGCCGCCACCACGGCAGCCTCGCATCCGCTCGGCGCGGACCAGCGGGCTCAGAAGCGATCGAGCAGGCGATCGATGTAGTCCAGCTCACGTTGCGGCCGGCCGAGATCCCGCGAGCGTCGATAGAGCTCCTCCAGAACATCGCGGGCCCGCCCGAGGTCGTGCTGTTCGGGGATCTCGGTGCCTTCGCTGTCCCAGCTGCCCTCGTTCCGCATCGCCCTGCCGAGCGGGTCGCGGCCATCGCGCTGGCCGGCCATGGCTGGCGGCCCGAAGCCCCCATTCGCCCCGGGCTGGTTCGCCATCTGCTCACGCAGCTGATCGAGCATCGCCTGCCCGCCCTGCTGCATCAGGTCGATGGCGTCACCCTGCGGCCCGACCGCCGCCCCTGGTTGGCCGTCGCCGAGCGCGTCGCGGGCACCGCGCATTTGCATCTCCGCCTGTCCGAGCGACCGCGGCAGGTCCATGCCCTGCTCGCCCATCCGCCGCATCAACTCACCGAGGGCACGGCGTAGCGCGTCCTGCTCCGCCGCTGCCTGACCGCTGCCCGAGCGACCCTCCATCCCCTGGCCCGGCTCACCCATCTGGCCCTGTTCGCCCATCTGGCCCTGTTCCCCCATCTGGCCCGGCTCGCCCATCTGGCCCTGCTGCATCTGATGACTGCGGTCGAGCAGATTCTGCTGCAGCTCGATCATCCGCTGCAGATCCGCCAAGGCCTGCTCGCCGGGATGCGGCTGCATTTGCGGCATCCCGGCCTGCAGGTTCTCGAGCATGCGCTGCAACTGCTCGAGCATCGCCTGGGCCTGGTCCCGCGCACCGCCCTGCATCATCTCCTCGGCTCGATCGAGCATCTCCTGCAGCTCCTGGCGGTCGACCATCTGCGACGGGTCGATCGGCTGCATCGGCATGTTCTCGGGCATGTTCTGCAGCTGCTCGAGCGCCTGTTGCGCGAGTTCGTCCAGGTAGCGGTCCATCGCCTCGCGCAGCTCGTCCATCAAGGACTGCAACTCGGCATCGGTCGCACCCTCTTCGAGCGCCTGCTGCAGGGCGTCCTGGATCTCCCGCAGGGATCGCTCGGCGACCGAGAGGGTGCCCTCCTCGATCATCAAGGCCAGCTCCCACAGCAGATCCACGACCGACCGACGCGTCTCCGCCGTCGCCGCCTGCTGCAGCCTGGAGCCGGCGACCGCGAGGCCGAGTTGAATGGCGGTCCCGGCGGCCTCGGCGAGCTCGCTCTCGGCCAGCCCCTCGAGCCGCGCCACGATCTCCTGCCGCTGTCGTGGCGCGCGCACCAACCGTTTGCGCTCGGCGACCACGGCGCGTGCCAGAGGATGCTCGAAGTGGCGCTCGGGTAGCACCATCACCACCGGCTCGCTGCGTCCCGTCTGGCCGAGGCCGTCGGTGGCCACCAGGGACAGCTCGACCTCGAGGCCAGCCAGCGGGTGGGCGGTCAGGTCGCTGTAGGCCGTGCTCTCCAGCTGCGTGGGCGAGCGCCCGGGCTCCGCCAGAACAATGCTCTCGGCCTCGTTCGGCCGGCCCACCAGCACGACATCGAGGGCGACGCGACGGATGCCGTAATCGTCGACAGCCCGATAGGCCAGTTCCAGTACCCGGCGATGGGTTGCACCCGGCGGCTCGGCGAAGCTCGCCGTGGGCGGCAGGTCGGGCAGCACGGCGATCCGCCAGCTCGCCAACGCCGATTCGTCAACCGCCGTCACCTCCAACACACCGGCCGCATCCAGGACCAACCGGGCCTCGCCACTGCGCTCGCCCAGCGTCTCCAAATCGACAGCTTCGCCGTTGAACCGGACCTCAGGGCGCGGCTTGCCGGCGATCGCCAGGTTGTGCAGCTGGACCACCGTCTCGCTGCCGACCGGCACATCGAGGCGATCGAGCTGGCGGGTCTGCTCGATCGTCAAAGGCGGGCGCCGGGTGTAGGTCGGCGGGGTGACCCACATCGTCACCTCCACCGGCAGCGCGCTCGCCGCGGCCCCGCCAGGAAGCAGCGCCCGCCACAGCCGCTCACCGGCGGCTCCCCGGGCATCGACCACGCCGATCAACAGCAGCAGCAGGACCAGAGCACGGCCGGCCCAGGGATCGAGCCGTGGCATCGCCGAGCGTGGCGGAGCCAGGCGCAGCCGGTCCAGCTTCGCCAGCAGCCGCTCGCGATGACGTTGCCAGAGCGAGGCTGCCACCGGGTCCTGCAGGCCGTCCGGCAAGCGATCCTCGAGTGCCCGCAATGGCTGATGGAGCGCGCCGCTGTCGGCCTCCAGCCGCGCCAACCCGGCATCTCGGGAGGGCCAGGAGACGCCGCGGCATGCGCCGTACAGGCTGACGATGATCGCGGCGACGGTGGCCATCAAGATGCTGGCGTGCAGCCATACCGGAACCAGCCGCCAGAGATCGAACAGGCTGACGATGACAAAGCCGGCGACGATCAGCAATGCCGGAAAGAACGTCGGGTAGCAGCGTTCGAACGCCAGTGTCGCGCGGGCGAGCCAGAGCCGGCGGCGAAAGCTGCGGCGGTCCAGTGGGTTCGCCCGGTCGGTCATTGCGTCACCTCGCAAAGTAGTGCGGTGCCGGCCGGCACCGGTTCAGGCCGCCTGTTTCTGCCGCAGGCGCCGATGCGATGCGGCATCGAGGCTGGCTCAAGCGGTCAGCCAGCCGGGGATCGTCTCGTCGGCGTACTGCCTCGCAGGCGCACGACGTGGTTTGATCACGGCCCATCGGTCACCCTCGACCAGGACCTCGGCGGCACCACTCCTTGAATTATAGTCCGATGCCATCACCGAACCATAGGCACCCGCGGCCATGAAGGCGACGCGGTCGCCGGCATCGAGCAGCGGCAGCACCCGGTCACGGCCGAAGACGTCGCTACTTTCGCAAATCGGCCCGACCAGATCCATGCGCTCGAGCCGCGCTGCCGATGCCGGCTCGGCAAGCGGCCGCACTTCATGATAGGCGCCGTACAAGGCCGGTCGGATCAAAACGTTCATCCCGGCATCCAGAACCAGGAAGCGACGGTCGCCGCTCTCCTTGCGGTAGATGACGCTCGCCACCAGAACGCCGGCCTCGGCGACCAGCGCCCGGCCTGGCTCGAACACCAACTCGACATCCAGCCCCTGCACCAGCTTCTCGACCAATGCGGCAAACGCCGCCGCCGATACCGGCTCCTCGTCGCGGTAGCGAACGCCGAAGCCGCCGCCGAGATCGAGCCGGCGGAGGCTGACGCCGCCGGCCCGCAGCTCCGCGAAGAGCGCCACGCCGCGGGCATAGGCGCGGCGAAAAGGCTCGAGGTCGGTTATCTGCGAGCCGATGTGCAGGTGCAGACCGACAGGTGCGATCCCCGGCAGCGTCTGGGCGAGCCCGTAGAGGCCGGCGGCGTCGGCATGGGGGATGCCGAACTTGTCGTCCTTGCGGCCGGTGGTGATCTTGTCGTGGGTACCGGCGTCGACGTCGGGGTTGATCCGCAGGGCAATCGGGGCGGTGGTGCCGCACTCGGTCGCCAGGGCCGAAATGCGCAAGAGCTCCGGCACCGATTCGACATTGAACTGCATGATGCCGAGCCCGAGGGCGAAGCGGATCTCCTCGTCCGTCTTGGCAAGGCCGGCGAACACGATCCTCGCCGGCGGCACGCCGGCCGTCAGCGCCCGCTCGATCTCGCCCGCCGACACCGTATCGGCGCCGGCGCCGGCGGCGGCCAGCGTCTTGATCACCGCGATGTTGCTGTTGGCCTTGACCGCGTAGCAGAACAGCGCCTGGCGGTTGGCGAACGCCGCTTGAAAGCCGTGCAGCCGCTCGCGCATCACCTCGGCAGAGTAGACGTAGACCGGGGTGCCGACCGCGGCCGCGATGCTGTCGAGCGGCACCGCCGCGCAGGCGAGCCGGCCCGCCCGGTAGGTGAAGCCGGTCACGACCGGCGATCCCCGTTGGCATCGGTGGCGTCTGGGTTGGCGTCTGGGTTGGCGTCGCTATCGGCCGGGCGCTCGGCCGGCGGCGCCTCGTCCGGCAGCCTGAGCGGGCCCTGACGGCCGCAGCCGGCGAGCCATGGTGGGGCGGCGAGCAGGAGGACGAGGCCTGTGCGCCGGCTCATTTGCCCGCCTCGACCGGCGCCAGCGGCGGAAGCTGGCGGCGCGCGGCGGCGACGGCTTGCTTGACGCGTTCCGGTGCGGTGCCGCCGAAGCTCCGGCGGCTGCTCACCGACGCTTCGACCGAGAGCACGCCCACGACCTCGCCGTCCAGCCGCGGGTCGATGGCCCGCAGCGTCGCCGGATCGAGCTCTGTCAGGTCGCAACCGGCGGTCTCGGCGGCCTTCACGGCCCGGGCGGCGATGCCGTGCGCGTCGCGAAATGCCGCACCCTTGACCCGGACCAGCCAGTCGGCGAGGTCGGTCGCCGTGGTGTAGCCGACGCCGGCGGCGGCGCGCATCCGGCCGGGATCGATGGTCATCGAGCCGAGCATCGCCGTCGTCGCCTCGAGACAGAGCTCGAGCGTGTCGACGGCGTCGAACACCCCTTCCTTGTCCTCCTGCATGTCCTTGCTGTAGGCCAATGGCAGTCCCTTCAAGGTGACGAGCAGCGCCTGCAGATGGCCGATGACGCGGCCGCTCTTGCCGCGCACCAGCTCGGCGGCGTCCGGATTGCGCTTCTGCGGCATGATCGAGCTGCCGGACGTGAAGTCCTCGCTCATCCGGACGAAGCCGAACTGCGGTGTCGACCAGAGCACCAGTTCTTCGGCCAGGCGCGACAGGTGCACGGCAGCGATGGCCGCCGCGGCCAGATAGTCGAGGGCGAAATCGCGGTCCGAGACGGCGTCGATCGAGTTGGCCGCCGGTCGGTCGAAGCCGAGATCGGCCGCCGTCATCGCCCGGTCGATGGCAAAGCTCGTGCCGGCGAGCGCCGCGGCGCCGAGCGGGCACTCGTTGAGCCTGGTGCGCGCATCGGTGAACCGCGAACGGTCGCGGCCGAACATCTCGGCATAGGCCATCAGGTGATGTCCAAGGGTGACCGGCTGTGCTGCCTGCAGATGGGTGAAGCCCGGCATCACCGTGGCGGCATGGCGCTCGGCCATATCCAGGATCGTGCTGCTGAGCCGGGTCAGCCGGTCGACCGCTCGGTCGATCGCGTCGCGGACATAGAGCTTGAAGTCGGTCGCCACCTGGTCGTTCCGCGACCGCGCGGTATGCAGCCGCCGGCCGGGCTCGCCGAGCCGCTCGATCAGCCGGGCCTCGATGTTCAGATGGATGTCCTCGAGCGCCGGGTCGAAGGCGAAGCGGCCGGCGCTGATCTCGCCGGCAAGCGCATCCAGGCCGGCGACGATGGCATCCCGGTCGGCAGCGGTGATGATGCCTTGGGCGGCGAGCATCCGGGCGTGCGCCTTCGACCCCACGATGTCGTGAGGCCAGAGCCGCTTGTCGAAGCCAATCGACGCGTTAATCTGTTGCATCAGCGGTGCGGGTCCCGCGGCGAAATGGCCACCCCAGAGGTCGCGGGCTGCCGCTGGCGCCGGGCTGCTCTTCGTTCGCTCCGTCATGTCTCGCGCTGGTTCCTCGTCACCCTCAGCCGATTGCTGGAGACTACCGGTCATGCGGCTCGTTTCAGCCTTGTTGGCCGTGCCCGCCGTGTTGGCAGTGCTGGCCCTCGACGTCCTGGCATTCGAGCCGGTGCCTGGCGCGCCGCGGCCGATTGCCTCGGTCACCGTGCAGGACCTCGACGGTCGGCCGCTCGACCTGAAGGACTACCTCAGCACCGACGCGGTGACCGTACTCAACTTCTGGGCCACGTGGTGCGCGCCCTGCAAGCAGGAAATGCCGACCCTGGCCGCCCTCGACGCGATCGTCGCGGATCGGTCGATCCGGGTCGTCACCCTCGCCATGGATCGTGCCGGGCCGGCGGCGATCCGGTCGTTCATGGCCGAGGTCGGGGCCGAGCGCCTGGCCGTGTTGCACGACCCGAAGATGGCGGTGAGCGAGCCCTTCGACATTCGCGGCTTGCCGATGACGATCGTCGTCGACCGCAATGGCGACGAAGTGTTCCGCCATGCCGGCTTCGCCGACTGGTCGTCACCCGCCGTGGTTGAGTTCCTGGAGCAGCTGCTCGATGCTGCAGCTTAGGCTGCCGGATTTCCGGGTGCCGAGGATCGTTGCTCGGTTGCACCGGCTCAATCTTGCGCTATGACAGGGGGAAGTGGCCGTTGTGACACGGTTGTACTGGTGTTCAGGGAGGCATCACATGTTCAGATCATCGATGACGGCGCTCGGCGCCTTGGCGATCGCCGGCGCGGTCACGTTGGCACCGCTGGCCGGCGCCGCCCAAGAGCGTGACGATTGGCCGGCCTCGATCATGGTCGGTACCGCCTCGCAGGGTGGTACCTACTTCATCTACGGCGCCGGCTGGGCCGGCCTGGTGCAGGAGATGCTCGGGGTGCCCTCGAGCTCCGAGGTGACCGGGGGCCCGGTCCAGAACCTCGCCTTGGCCCAGACCAATGACGTGCAGATGGGGATGACGACGCTGGGTCCGGCACGTGAGGCCTGGGAGGGCAACAGCCCGATCATGCCCGGCGTCGAGATGCGCGACGTGCGCGCGACCTTTCCCATGTACCAGACCCCGTTCCACGGTGCGGCGCTCGCCTCGAGCGGCATCACCTCGATCAGCGACCTCGCCGGCAAGACCGTCGGCAACGGCCCGCGCGGCGGCACCTGCGGCACCTATTGGCCACAATACTACGATGCGCTCGGGGTCGAGACCAACGACCAGTTCGGCGGGGCATCGGATCTCGGTGGCCAGCTCGGCGACGGGTTGATCGACGCCTTCTCGTTCTGTGCCGGCCTGCCGATCGCGGTCTACAGCGAGATCGAGGCACAGCAGGACATCAACTTCTACGCTTTCACCGAGGAGGAGCAGGCCATCCTCGTCGAGCAGTTCCCGGTGAGCGCTTACGAGATCCCGGCCGGCACCTACACCAGCCAGACCGAGCCGATGCATTCGGTCGCCATGTGGAACTTCGGCATCGCCCACAAGGACCTGCCGCAGGGCTTCGTCTACGAGGTGATGAAGGTCGTGCTCGATAACAACGATCGGATGCTGCAGATCCACCAGGCGGCGGCCGAGACGCTGCCGGAGAACTGGGTGCACAACACCTTCTTGCCGTTCCACCCGGGGGCGGTGCAGTACTACCAGGAAAAGGGCTTCGAGATCCCGGCGGAGCTGATCCCGGACGAATACGAGGGGTAGGCTCTGGTCGGCGGGCGGCCTTGCGCCGCCCGCTTCGCGTTGCGGACGACCAAGGGAACGACGAGGGAGGGGCTCCGTGGCCAAGGCCGAAACGCCAAACGAGACGATCATCGCTCACGGCACCGACGACGAGCCGGCCTCCGGTAACCAGCGCGCTCTCGAGGGTTGGAGCGGCCAACTCCTCTTCTGGTTCGGCGTCGCCTACACGCTGTTTCATCTCATCGTCCTCAATCTCTTCCCGCTCGAGACCTGGACCTTTCGGATCCTGCACGTCGCCGGCGGCCTGATGATCGGCTTCGTCCTGATGGCCGTCGGCGCGCCGCGGCCCGGCGACCTGGACGGCAGCGGCCGACTTCCCGAGCCGTTGCTGCGCGGGCTCCGGGGCGTCGCGGCGGTGCTCATCCTGCCATCGCTCATCGCCATGCTCGTGCCCTTCGTGCTGTACGAGCTGGCCGGCGTGGCGAATCCACCGGCCTGGCTCTACAGCATTGCCGGGCCGGCCTTGGCCTACGGGACGATTTTGGCCATCGTCACGGCGTGGCTGGCACCCGTTCGCACCGACCGGGTCGAGGTCGTCGACTGGCTGCTGGCGGGCGCCGCCGCAGCGGTCGGCGCCTATCTGCTGTTCAATCTCGCGGCGCTGCAGTTCCGCGCCGGGGTCGCGCCGACGCCTGCCGATTTCTGGGTCTCGCTGGCCGGGGTGCTGCTGATCCTCGAGGCGACGCGGCGGCTGGCTGGCCTCGCCCTCTGCATCATCGCCGGCATCTTTATTCTCTACGCCTTCATCGGCCCCTGGCTGCCCGGCTTTCTCGCCCATCGCGGCTACCCGCCGGCGCGCTTCTTCAGCTACCTCTACACCGACAGCGGCATTCTCGGGCCGACCACCGCGGTCTCGTCGACCTATATCATTCTCTTCATCTGTTTTGCGGCCTTCCTGCAGGCCTCCAAGGTCGGCGACTACTTCGTCAATTTCGCCTTCGCCACCGCCGGGCACGCCCGCGGCGGACCGGCCAAGGTGGCGATCTTCGCCTCGGGCCTGATGGGCATGATCAACGGCACCTCGGCCGGCAACGTCGTGTCCACGGGCTCGCTCACCATTCCCTTGATGAAGAAGGTCGGCTATCGCCCGCAAAGTGCGGCGGGGATCGAGGCGGCGGCCTCGACCGGCGGGCAGATCATGCCGCCGATCATGGGGGCGGGCGCCTTCATCATGGCCGAGGTGACGGGCATCCGCTACACCGAGATCGCGGTCGCGGCAGTGATCCCGGCCGTCCTCTATTTCGTCTCCGTCTACTTCATGGTCGACTTCGAGGCGCAGCGGACCGGCATGAAGGGCCTGCCCCGGCACCTGCTGCCGCGCTTCGATGTGCTGGTGAAGCAGGCTTATTTGTTCGGCCCGATCCTGATCCTGATCGGTGCGCTGTTCATGGGCTACTCGGTGATCCGCGCCGGCACCCTCTCCTTGATGGCGGCGATCGTGGTGAGCTGGCTCACCCCGCACTGGCTCGGGCCCATGGGGATCATCCGCGCCCTGCACCTGACCTCGACCATGGCGGTGCAGCTGATCGCGGTCTGTGCCTGCGCCGGCATCATCGTCGGCGTCATCGGCCTCACCGGGGTCGGCCTGCGCTTCTCCTCGATGCTGCTCTCGGTCGCCGACACCAGCCAGTTCCTGGCGCTGCTGTTCGCCATGGGCATCTCGTTGATGCTCGGCATGGGCATGCCGACGACGGCGGCCTACGCGGTGGCAGCCTCGGTCGTGGCCCCGGGGCTGATCCGGCTCGGCATCGAGCCCTTGGTGGCGCATTTCTTCGTCTTCTACTTCGCCGTGGTCTCGGCGATCACCCCGCCGGTTGCCCTTGCCGCCTATGCCGGGGCGGCGATTGCCGGCTCGAAGGCCCTGCCGACCTCGGTCACCGCCTTCAAGCTCGGCCTCGCCGCCTTCGTCGTGCCGTTCATGTTCTTCTACAGCCCGGCGCTCTTGATGCTCGGCAGCTGGCTTTCGATCATCCACTACACCGCGACCGCCTGCGTCGGCGTGTTCCTGTTGTCGGCCGCCGTGCAGGGCTGGTTCTTCGGCCGCACCAACATCCTTCTGCGTGTAGCGCTCGGCGTGGCCGCGTTGTCGATGATCGCTGGCGGTTGGCTTACCGACGTGGTCGGCGTCGGGCTCGGGCTGGCGGTGTTCGCCTGGCAGCGGAAGATGGCGGTCAAGGAGCCGGACCTGCCGCTTGCCGAGACGCCGGCGACGGAGCAGGCGGGCTGATCGGCCGGCCCCTCGCTCTCCTCGCCCTGCTGCTCGTGGTAACCTCGTGCGCCTGGCAGGCGCCAACCCCGCCGGCTGCGACGACGTGGCCCGCCGATCCCGCCACCTGCTTGGCGGCGCTGGAGCGTGAGCCGGTCAGCTTCACGGCCTGGAGCGACGCACCGACGGCCGCTGCCTGCGCCGTGCCGGCACCCGTGGTGGTCGAGGCCTCGACCGCAGCGATGACCCCGACCTTGCGCACCAGCTGTCCGATGATGCTGGCCTGGGCCCGCTTCGAGCCCGAGCTGCAGCGCCTGGCCGTCCGCCGCCTCGGCAGCGCGATCGCCAGGATCCACCACTATGGCTCCTACAACTGCCGACGGATGAGCGGCAATCAGCGGCGGATGAGCCTGCACAGCACCGGCCAGGCACTCGACATCTCGGGCTTCACCACGGCCGATGGGCGCTACATCAGCGTCCAGCAGGGCTGGCGCGGCGCGCGCGACGAGGCGGCGTTTCTCCATGACCTGGGCCAGGCCGCCTGCCGGCATTTCAACGTCGTCCTGACCCCGAACCACGACCGGGCGCACCAAGACCATATCCACGTGGACATCGGCCCCTGGAAGCTCTGCCGGGCGTAAGGGTCGGGTTTCCCTGGTGCGAGGACCCTGGATGCACTATTTAATGACCAGTTTCATGACCATCTGAGGAAGCAGGCCATGCTGACCGTAACGCTGGCGCAGGCCAAGGCGCAGCTAAGTGAGCTCTTGAACAAGGTGGAAGCTGGCGAGGAAGTGACCGTCACGCGGCGGGGCAAGCCGGTGGCGCGGATCAGCCCGACGACGCCGCAACGGCAGCGGCTGCCGATCGAGGAACTCCGGGCGCTCCACGCCAAGGGCCGGCCGCTCCAGGGATCGAGCATGGAGCTATTGGCCGAAGAGCGGGACGAGGGTCGCTAGGCCCGGTCCACCACGTGCTCTATTTCGACACGTCGGTCATTCTGCCGCTCTTCGTGCCGGAGGCGACGTCCAATGCGGTCATGGCCTTTGTCGATGGCCTGCCACCGGACGAACTGACGGTCAGCCATTGGACGATGGTGGAATTCGCCTCGGTTCTCGGCCGCCATGTGCGCGGCGGCAGGATCGACGCTGATTTTGCGCGAGAAGTGACGGCTCGGTTCGACAAGGTGGTGGTGGGCACTTTCCAAATTCTGTCCCCGAGCACAGCCGACTTCACCTTGGCGAGACAATGGCTGGCCGACCCCGCTCGGGGCCTGCGTGCCGGCGATGCCCTCCACCTCGCCGTCGCCAGCACCAACAATGCGCGCGAGACCTTCACCTTCGACAAAAACATGCGCCGCGCCGGCCGGGCGCTCGGTCTGCGCGTGACCAGTGGCGTCGACCTGCCTGGCTACGGTTGATAGCCTGTCTCCGGCGCTTCCGCTAAACCAGATCGCTCGTCAGCGCGAAGCCCTCGAGCTTCGGCGCCGGGCCGTCGGTTCTGCGGTTGCGGCAGGCTGCCAGCCACTCCCTCGACTGCATCTCCATGAGCCGGCTCACCGTGCGCTGGAACTCGAAGGCGCCGTCGCCTTCGGGATAGAGGTCCGTCGCCGGCTCGGCGGCCGCGAGGAACAGCATCACCCGGCTCTCGTAGAGCGCGTCGATCAGCGTCATGAAGCGCCGCGCCTCGTTGCGCCGGTCGGGGGTCAAGAGCGGCACGTCGTCGATGACGATGCTGTGAAAGCTTTGGCCCAAGGCGAGGTAGTCGGCCGGGCCCAGCGGTTGCCCGCACAAATCGGCGAAGGTGAAGCGGGCGACCCCACCCGCCGCTCGCGGCACCCGGACCCGGCGGGTGCCCACCTCGAGCGTGCCCTCGCCGGCGGGTGCACCCCCGGCCAGTGCCTCGAAGATGCCGTCCAGCGCCTGCGTCGCGACAGCTCCGAGCGGGTAGTGGTAGACCGGCAGATCGCGGAGCCGCTCGAGCCGGTAGTCGACGGGCCCGGCGAGCTCGAGCACCTCCATCCGCTCCTTCAGGAGGGCGATGAAAGGCAGGAAGCGCTGGCGGTTGAGCCCGTCCTCGTAGAGCCGGTCGGGCGGCCAGTTGGAGGTCGCGACCACCACCACCCCGGCATCGAACAGCCCCTCGAACAACCGGCCGAGGATCATCGCGTCGGCGATGTTGACCACATGGAACTCGTCGAAGCAGAGCAGCCGTGTGTCCACGGCGATGGCCGCGGCCAGCGCCTGCAGCGGCTCGCCCTTGCCACCACCCTGCCGCAAGCCGTGCAGCCGCCGGTGGACGTCGAGCATGAAGGCGTGAAAATGCACCCGGCGCTTCTTCGGCACGGCGACCGCGCCGAAGAAGAGGTCCATGAGCATCGACTTGCCCCGCCCGACGCCGCCATGGATGTAGAGGCCCTTTGGTCCAGGTGCCGCCGGCTCGGGCGCCCGGCCGACCAGCCG
>CAZNWE010000098.1:0-13207 GCA_964576715.1 uncultured Geminicoccaceae bacterium
TTTGGGAGAACGGCTTGTTGCTGGGCTGCGGGGCGCTCAAGGACCGCGGCGACGGCACCGGCGAGATCAAGTCGATGCACACGCGCGAAGCGGCGCGTGGCCGCGGGCTGGGCCGGCGAATGCTCGAGCAGATCCTCGCTGAGGCGCGAAGGCGCGGTTATACCGCACTTTATCTCGAGACCGGCAGCATGGCCGGCTTCCTGCCGGCCCGCCGGCTCTACGAGGCCTACGGCTTTACGACCTGCGCCCCGTTCGGCGACTATCGGGCGGATCCCAACAGCGTGTTCCTGCGCCTGTCGCTCGCCGAATCCGGCGCTGCCGGGCATGCTGACTGATCCCGCTCGGGGCGGACCGCAGCCCGCGCCCACGGTGCCGGGCGCTGGTCCTCAGCTGAGCGGGCGCAACTCCGGGGCGAGCCCCAGCCGGGCGAGGTCGGACCGGATCTCCTCGACATAGATCGGGTTCATGACGACCACCACATCGGGCCGCACCTCGCGTAGCCGCTCGGGCAGGCTGATCGCGTGGCCGGTGCCGGCGAGGAACTTGCCGGCCTTGTACGGGTTGATGTCGGTCACCGCGGCGATCTCGTCACCGAGCCCCAGCATCGAGAGGTAGGCCACTGCCTTCGAGCTCGAGCTCCAGACGGTGACCGTCTTGCCGGCGGCGCGCCACGCCTCGACCTCGCTCTTCAGCAGCGCCAGCTTCGCGCTCACCGCTTGAGCGAAGCGGTCGACCTGCCGTGCGGTGTGCGCCGGCTCGTCCTCGAGCGGCAGCGGCGCCACGGCAGCACCCGCGACGCCGCCGTCGGGCCTGGCCTCGAGCATCAGGTACTGGTCGTCATAGGCCTTCCACAGCGCGTCGACGGCGAAGCCGCCGTGGCGGAACAGCCTGGCCAGCGAGCCCGGCGTGAAGTAGCTGCAGTGCTCGTAGTAGATGTCCCAGAAGGCGCACTCGAGCAGGACCCGTTCGACATCCGGCAGTTCGAAGAGCAGCGGCACGGCGCGCCGGTCGCCGAGATTGCGGCGGATCAGGCGGATGAAATCGGCGACGTCCGGGATGTGCTCGAGGGTGTGCCGGCAGCAGACATGGTCCACCTCGAGGCCGGCCTGGTCGGGGCCGTAGAAGCCCTGGACGAAGCGCAGCCGATCGGCGGCCGGGCTCACGGTCCGCTCGGGCCGGTAGGCCGGATCGAAGCCGATGCCGAAAGCCCCCGTCCGTTCGACCAGGCGGACCAGAAACTCGCCCTTGCCGCAGCCGATCTCGAGCACGGTCTTGCCGGCGAGGTCGTGCTTGCGCTGCTGGTCGTCGACGATCTCGTCGACGAAGCGCATGAACCGGGCCGAGAAGGCCTGCGTCTCCTCGTAGGCCGGCGAGTAGTCGACCAGCGCCGGATCGAAGCGGTTGTTCTGGATGAAGCCGCACTCGGGGCAAAAGCCGAGTTCGAGATCGCCCTTGGGGAAGGCCAGCGCCGCCTCGCGGTCGTCGACCATCAGACAGCTCTGCACCGGGATCCCGGTAGCCGCGTAGAACGGCCGCACCCGGTCCGCGCCGCAGGCCCGGCAGCGAACAGCCGTCAAGCAGCGACCTCGGCGGCGACATCCTCGGCGGTGAGCTCGCGCGGCGCCGGCACCGGCACGATGAACCGGCCGCCGCGCGCGGCGAACGTCGCTTCCTGGCGGATGATCTCGGTGCTGAAGTTCCAGGGCAGGATCAGGACGTGATCGGGCTGCTCACCGGCAATCCGCGCCGGCGCCACGATCGGCACCGCGACCCCGGGGATCCACATCCCCTGCTTGACCGGGTTCTTGTCCGCCACCCAGTCGAGCATGTCGCTGCCGATCCCGGCATAGTTCAGCATGATCACACCCTTGGCGGCAGCGCCGTAGCCGACCACCCGCCGGCCGGCCGCCTTGAGCTCCTGCAGCAGGGTGCGCAGGTCGTCGCGGATCGTCTCGACGCGGCGGGCGAAGCCGGCGTAGTAGCCGTAATCGGCGAGCCCGGCGGCACGCTCGCGGGCCAGCAGCGCCTCGGTCGAGCCGTCGGCCTCGTCGCGATGGCCGACGAACAGCCGCAGCGAGCCGCCATGGATCGCCACCGGCTCGACCCGGTTGAGCCGCAGCCCATGGCGGGCGAAGAGATTGACCAGGGCGGTCACCGAAAAATAGCAGAGATGCTCGTGATAAATGGTGTCGAACTGTCCCTGCTCGATCAGCTCGCGGACATAAGGCACCTCGATGACCGCGACCCCGCCCGGCTTCAACAGGGTCGCGATGCCGGCGACGAAGCCGTTGGTGTCGGCGACATGGGCGAGCACGTTGTTGGCGTGGATCACGTCGGCGGCGACGCCGCTGGCCCGCAATTCGCTAGCGAGGCCGTCGCCGAAGAAGGCGTGCAACGTGTCGATCCCCTTGGCCCGCGCCGCGTCGACCGGGCCCTTGGCCGGATCGATGCCGAGATGCGGGACGCCGGCGTCGCGGTAGTATTGCAGCAGGTAGCCGTCATTGCTGGCGAGCTCGACCACCAGGCTGTCGGCACCGAGCGCCCGGTCCCTGATCCGCGCCTCGACATTGGCCTTGGAATGGCTGAGCAGCGTGCCGATCACCGAGGAGAAATAGGGATAGTCGTCGCCGAAGAGCTGATCCGGCGGCACCGTCTCGAGGATCTGCACGAGCGCGCAGTCGTGGCAGAAGGCGACGTCGAGCGGAAAGCGCGGTGCCGTCACCGCTGCCTCCAGCGTCGCGGTGAAGCCGGCCGACAGCGGCAGGTCGCCGAGGGCCAGAAAGGTCGTCAGGCGGCGCGAGCCGCACGACCGGCAGCAGGCCTCGTTACCGTTGCGCTTGCTCATTCCCAGACCTTCCATGGTGCTGCGCCGCTGTCCCAGAGCTCCTGGAGGTGCACCTTGTCGCGGATCGTGTCCATGCACTGCCAGAAACCGTCGTGCCGATAGGCCATGAGCTGGCCGTCGGCAGCGAGCCGCTCCAAGGGCTCGCGCTCGAGAAAGGTGCCGTCGCCGTCGATGTAGTCGAGCACGCCGGGCTCGAAGACGAAGAAGCCGCCATTGATCCAACCCTCGCCGAGCTGCGGCTTTTCGGCGAAGGCGACGACCTCGCCCTCACTGAGTTCGAGCCGGCCGAACCGGGCCGGTGGCCGCACGGCACTGAGCGTGGCGAGGCGGCCGTGGTGGCGATGGAAACGGACCAAGGCGTCGATATCGATGGTCGAGACACCGTCGCCGTAGGTCAGACAGAACGTTTCATTGCCGAGATAAGGCGCCAATCGCTTGACCCGGCCGCCGGTCATGGTGTTCTGCCCGGTATCGATCAGGTCGACGCGCCATTCCAGCGGCACTGCCCGGTGGCTGTCCACCGTGCCGTTGCGGAAGTCGACGGTGAGATTCTCGGTGATCGACACGTAATCGGCCATGTAGCGCTTGATCTGATTGCCAAGATAGCCCAGCGCAATGACGAAATTCTTAAGACCGTGATGGTCATACTGCCTCATGATATGCCAGAGGATCGGCCGGCCACCGATCTCGACCATCGGCTTCGGCTTTACCGTAGTCTCCTCCGCCAGTCGGGAACCAAGACCACCGGCGAGGATACATACCTTCATCAACAACCCCTTAACATCATATTGCATTGCGAGAATAGCCGCGCGGACAAATGCCGTCCAGCAACAAATTCACCAACGCCGAACAAAAGCAATACTCTCTTATGAGTTGATCCATTTGTTTTTTATATATTTTCGGTTGAGTTCTTGAGCGTGCCCGGGCGGCGGGCCTAGTCGCCTGGTTGCGGCTGTGCGGCAGGGCAAGGCGCGGTTCGTAAACGCGGCCGCTGCCGCGCCGCGACGGCCCGTGGCCTAGCCGGCTCGCGTCGGCCTTGCTGCTGGCTCGACGAGTGCCAGGAGTGCCCGCAGCATGGCCATTGGCGCCGGCGGGCAGCCGTGGATGGTCAGGTCGACCGGGATGACGGCGGCGACGCCGCCGAGTACGGCGTAGCTCGCAGCGAAGCAGCCGCCGTCGATCGCACAGTCGCCCGTGGCGATCACCCACTTGGGGTCGGGGACCGCATCGAAGGTGCGCTTGAGGGCGTCGGCCATGTTCCTGGTCACCGGGCCGGTGACCATCAGCACGTCAGCGTGGCGCGGCGAGGCCACGAAGCGTAGGCCGAAGCGCTCGACGTCGTAATGGGCGTTCTCCAAGGCCCTGATCTCGAGCTCGCAGCCATTGCAGGAACCGGCGTCGACCTCGCGAATCGCCAGGCTGCGGCCGAGCCGCTGCCGGCTGCTGCGGCGAAGCGCGTCGGCGAGGTCGGCCAAGGCGGCATTGTCGGCGCCGGGCGAAGGCTCGGTGAGCGGATTGCGGAGCAGGCTTTCGAGCAGGAGCTTGCGCATGCGCTTAGAGATCGTGGCCGGTGTAGGAGCAGTTGAAGGATTTGTTGAGGAGCGGGAAGTCGGCGACGATGTTGCCCGCGATCGCGGCCTCGAGCAACGGCCACTGGAACCAGGAGGGGTCGCGCAAGTGGCAGCGGGCGACCTGACCGGCGGCGTCGAGGCGGAGCCAGGCGAGGACGTCGCCGCGGAAGCTTTCGATCAGCGCCACGCCTTCGCCGGGGCCGGGATAGACGTCGATCGCTATGGCACCTTCGGGCAGCCTGCCGAGGAGCTGGTCGATGAGGCCCAGGCTCTGCTCCACCTCGCGGATGCGGATCCAGACGCGGGCGTCGACGTCGCCGGCCTGCAGGAGCGGGACCTCGAAGCTCAGGCGGTCGTAGGGCGGGTGCGGGGCGTCTTTCCGGGCATCGAAATGGCGACCCGAGGCGCGGCCGACGAAGCCCCCTGCCCCGAACTGTCTTGCGAGCCCCGGCTTCAGGTGGCCGGTGCCGACCGTTCGGTCCTGGAGCGAGGCAGTCTGGTCGTAGAGCTCGACGAGCGGCGGGAAGTGCTTCTTCAGGGTGGCGACAAGACCCGAAATGGCGGCGCTGCCGGCGGCGTCGAGGTCGGTGGTGACGCCGCCCGGGGTGATCCGGTCCATCATCAGCCGATGGCCGAAGGCGGTCGCGGCGGCGCGCAGGACCTGCTCCCTGAGGATGCCGGTCTGGGCGTGCATCAGTGCCATGGCGGCATCGTTGCAGACCGCACCGATGTCACCGATGTGGTTGGCGAGGCGCTCGAGTTCGGCCATCAGCGCGCGCAGCGCCTGGGCGCGGGGTGGGGCGTCGATGCCGAGTGCTGCTTCCGTGGCGCGGGCGAAGGCGAGTGCGTAGGCCACCGTGCTGTCGCCCGAGACCCGGGCGGCGAGCCGGGCGGCGGTGGCGAGGTCGGCCCCGGTCAAGAGGCCGTCGATGCCTTTGTGAACGTAGCCGAGGCGCTCCTCGAGGCGGACCACGGTTTCGCCCGAGGCGGTGAAGCGGAAATGGCCGGGCTCGATGATGCCGGCGTGGACGGGGCCGACCGCGATCTCGTGCAGGGCTTCACCTTCGCTGGCGAGGAACGGATAGGGCGGCGGCCTGTCCGGCCCCTGCCCGGCCCTGCCCAGTGGATGGCGCAGGCCCCACTTGCCGTGGTCGAGCCAGGGGCGCTGGTCGGGGAGGTCTTCGGGAGTCAGGCCGTAGAGGTCGGCGATGGCGCGCTCGAGCCTCGCGGCTGGTGGGTGGAAGCGGCTGACGGCCGGGTAGACGCCGGCCGGGCAGGCGAGGCTGGCGATGCCGAGATCGCCGGTCGCGTCGTCGCGGCAGGCCAGGTGCACGGTCTTGGCCTCGGCCCAGAGGCCGATGAGCGTCCAAAAGCCCTCGGCGAGCTGGGCCGTGGCGAAGCGCCAGCCTTTGGGCTCCACCATGATCCGCGGCCAGGGACGGTGGCCCGAAACCAGGGTGCCGTCGCGCAGGAGGTCCTTCAGGGCCGGCATGGGGTGCTCCAGCTAGGCGTCATCCGAGCAGCACCGCCACGTTCTGGAACCAGGCGACGAGCGGTGGCGGCAGCCAGATGCCGGCGATCAGCACGAGGGCCAAGTGCGCGTATAGCGGCGCGTTCGAACCCAGGGCCGGGGCGGTGCTGCCGGTGGGCTCGCCGAAGGCGATGCCGGTGATTCGAAGGAGAAGCGCGCCGAAGGCGATGAGCAGGCCGAGGACGAGCGGGATGGCGAGCAGCGGTGCGGTGGCAAAGGTCGAGGTCACGAGCAGGAACTCGCTCATGAAGATGCCCATCGGCGGCAATCCTGCGATCGCCATGACGCCGATGACGAGGCCCCAGCCCAGCGCCGGGTGGCTTTGGGTCAGGCCCGTGATTTCGGCCAAACGCTGGGTGCCCTTGACCTGGGCGATGTTGCCCACGGCGAAGAAGATCGCGGACTTGGTCAGGCTGTGCATCATCATGTGCAGGAGCCCGGCGAAGTTGGCGACGGCCCCGCCGATGCCGAAGGCGAAGACGATGATGCCCATGTGCTCGATCGAGGAGTAGGCGAAGAAGCGTTTGATGTCCCGCCTGCGGTAGAGCATCAGCGCCGCGAACAAAAGCGAGCCCAGGCCCATGATGACCATCAGGGGGCCGGGGGCGATGGCGTCAGTGTTGGCGGCGATGAGGATCTTGAAGCGGAGGATCGCGTAGAGCGCGACGTTGAGGAGCAGGCCCGAGAGGACGGCCGAGATGGGGGTCGGGCCCTCGGCGTGGGCGTCGGGCAGCCAGGCGTGGACGGGGGCGAGGCCGGTCTTGGTGCCGTAGCCGAGCAGGAGGAAGACGAAGGCGACGCTCAGGAGGCCGGGGTCGAAGGCGTGGCTGTGCTGGACCAGCACCGTCCAGGTCATGGCATCGAGGCCTTCGCCCACCACAGGCTGGGCTGCCATGTAGAAAAGGATGGTGCCAAAAAGGGCGAGTGCTATGCCGACGCTCCCGAGGATGAAGTATTTCCAGGCGGCCTCCAAGGCCTCGTGCGTCTGGTAGATGCCGACCATCAGGACGGTGGTCAGCGTCGCCAGCTCGACGGCGACCCACATCAGACCGATATTGTTGGAGACGAAGGCCAGGTTCATGCCGAACATCATGATCTGATACATGGCATGGTAAAAGCGGAGCTTGGCCGGGGTCAGCCTGCCGGTCTCGAGCTCATGCGCGATGTAGCCGGCGCTGAAGAGCGAGGTCGTGAAGGCGACGAAGGTGTTCAAGACAATGAAGACGATGTTGAGATCGTCGATGAGGACGTAGGCGCCGGGCTCGGGCCGCTCGCCCAGAAGGATCCAGAGTGCTGCGAGCAGGGTCAAGGCACTGGCCGCGACGTTGAGGCGGGCGGAGAGGCGGTAGTCCGCGATAAGCGCCAGGAGCGCCGCTGACAGCAGCGGGATGAGAAGGACGGCCGCCTCCGCGTCGATACTCACTGGCGGTCGCCACGGAAGTCGTCGAGGGCGGCGGTGTCGACGGTGTCGAAGCGCTCGCGGATGCGGAAGAGGAAGATGCCGATGACGATGAAGGCAATCAGCACCGAGAAGGCGACGCTGATCTCGACCACGAACGGCATGCCCTTGGCGCCGGTGGCCGCGAGGATCAGGCCGTTCTCGAGCGACATGAAGCCGATCACCTGGCTCACCGCGTTGCGGCGGGTGACCATCAAGAGCAGGCTCAAGAGCAGGACCGCGAGGGCGAAGGCCAGGTCCTCGCGGGCCAAGGGGTCGGCGTCGGGCGTCACCTCGAGGATGACGGCGAGCGACAGGGCGACCAGCCCCATGCCGGCGAGCATGGTCGGGCCGATGCCGACCACGGTCTCGATCTCGCGGTGGATGCCGAGCTTGCGGATGATCCGGTGCAGGGCCACCGGAATCACGATGGCCTTGAACAGCAAGGCGATCATCGCGGTGACGTAGAGGTGCGGCGCGTCCTGGATGAAGGCCTGCCAGGTAACCGACAGCGCCAGGGCGACGGCGTGGAGGGCAAAGGCGTTGACCAGGGCCGAGAGGCGGTCCTGGTAGAGCATCATGAAGCTGACAAGCACGAGGCCGCCGGCGAGCAGATGCGCGACGTCGAAGACGAGGCCGCTCGCGATCGGCGCTGCGGCTTCCATCAGAGCCCTCGGCTGACGAAGAGCAGCAGCGTGCCCAGCAGACCGAGCATCAGGGCGGCCCCCAGGAATTGCGGCACGCGGAAGACCCGCATCTTGGCGATCGCGGTCTCGAAGACGGCGAGCAGGAATGCTAGGAGGGCGAGCTTGGCGAGGTAGGCCGCGCTGCCGGCAAGATGGGCCAGGGGCCCCGCTTGGGCGGTGGCGAGGCCGACCGGCATGAAGACGCAAGCAATGAGCGAGACGAATAGCAGGAGCTTGAGGAAGGACGCGGCCTCGATCATTGCGAGGTGTCGGCCCGAGTATTCGAGCACCATCGCCTCGTGGACCATGGTGAGCTCGAGATGGGTGGCGGGGTTGTCGACCGGGATGCGGGCGTTCTCGGCGATGGCGACGATGACGAGCGCAATGAGTGCCAAGCCCAGCGAGACGCGCAGGCCCACGTCGCTCGATGCCATGTAGGCCGCCAGGGTCGAGAGCTGGGTGGAGCCGGCGACCAGGGCCAGGGTGAAGATGATGAGCAGCATGGCGGGTTCGGCGAGCGACGCGATCATCACCTCGCGGCTCGCCCCGATTCCGCCGAAGCTGGTGCCGATGTCCATGCCCGCCAGCGCCAGGAAGAAGCGGGCGCTGCCGAGCAGCGCGATGATGGCGATGAGATCGGCGGTCCAGCTGAAGACGAGGCCGGTGGCGAAGGTCGGGACCAATGCCGCCGCCACCCAGGTCGCGGCGAAGATGAGGTAGGGAGCCACCCGGAACAGCCAGGAGGCGTTGTCGGCCAGCACCACCTCTTTCTGCAGCAGCCGCCAGAGGTCGCGGTACGGCTGCACGATCGAGGCACCGCGGCGGCGTTGCAGGCGGGCCTTGACCTTGCGAACGAAGCCGGTGAGCAGGGGGGCGAGGGCCAGCACCAGCGCCATCTGCACCCCCTGGACCAAAAAACCGAGGATCAGGCCCATAGGGCCAGCGCCAGCAGCAGGATGACCAGGGCGGCGAAGACGAAGCTCAGATAGCGGCGAATGGTGAGGAACTGGAGGATGTTGAGCCGGTCGGCGGCGGCGGTGACGAGACCGGCGAGCGGCGCGTAGACGGTGTCCCAGATCAGGTCGTGGCGGACCAGCTGGTGGCGGGAGGGGCCGAGGCTGCCGGGCGGCGGCATCTCGACCGTCTCACTGGACCTGAAGAGCAGGGGGCCGAAGACGCGCTGGATGGGCTGGGCGAAGCTCGTCGCCGAATACTGCCCGGCGCCGACCGGCTCGTCGAAGCCGCAGCCCCAGGCGATGCCGCGGCGCATGTGGCGGCTGCCATAACGGTGGACGACCCAGGCGGTGGCGGTGCCCGAGAGAGCGATGAAGAGAAAGAGCAGGAGGCCGTTATACGAGCTGCGGCTCTCGGCCACCGGGACGATCGAGAGCCAGGGCTGGGTCAATTGGCGCGGCATCGCTGCACCGACCAGGCTTTGCGACACTGGCGCGAGCGCATCGATGACGACGCCCGGGAGAATGCCGAGCAGGAGGCAGACGCCGGCGAGGCAGGCCATGGCGGTGCCTGAACAGCGGTCGACCTCGGTGGCACGCTCGGCCGCCGGGCTGCGCGGCCGGCCGAGGAACGTGATGCCGAAGGCCTTGACGAAGCAGGCGGCGGCCAGGGCTGCCGCCAGGGCGAGCATGCCGCCGACCGCCGGGACCATGACCTTGAGGCCCCAGTCGGCGAGGTCGGGGCTCAAGAGGATGGCCTGGAAAAGCAGCCATTCCGAGGCGAAGCCGTTCAAGGGCGGCAGCGCCGAGATGGCGACGGCACCCACGAGGAACGTGAAGCTGGTGACCGGCAGGCGGTGGACAAGCCCGCCCAGCTTCTCCATGTCGCGTTCGCCCGTGGCGGTCAGCACGGCGCCTGCCGCCATGAACAACAGGCTCTTGAACAGGCTGTGGTTGAGGACGTGGAAAAGGGCAGCGGTCAGCGCCAAGCCGGCGGCCGCTGTCATGCCGTTGGCGGCGAAGGCCAGCGTCAGGCCGAGGCCGACGAAGACGACGCCGACATTCTCGATCGTGCTGTAGGCGAGCAGCCGCTTCAGGTCGGTCTCCAGGAGGGCATGAAGGATGCCCATCACGGCGGAGACGCCGCCCAGGAAGAGCACGAGGACGCTCGACCACCAGACCGGCTCGGCCAGGAGGTCGAGGACGATGCGCACGAAGCCGTAGACCGCGACCTTGGTCATCACCCCGCTCATCAGGGCCGAGACGTGGCTCGGGGCGGCCGGGTGGGCAAGCGGCAGCCAGACGTGCAGCGGCACCAGGCCCGCCTTCGAGCCGGCGCCGAGGATGACGAGGACGAGGATCAGTGCGGCGGCGGGATCGCCCTGGTCGGCCGCCCGGATGGCGGCGAAATCGTAGCTGCCGGCGGGCCCGGCGAGGAGGCCGAAGGCCAGCAGGAGGGCCATGGTGCCGAAGCTCGCCATGGCGAGATAGACGTAGCCGGCGCGGGTGTTCAGGGCGTCGCGGTGGTGACTGACGACCAGCGCCCAGGAGGCGAGCGACATGAGCTCCCAGGCGAGGAGAAAGCTGAAGGCGTCGTCGGCCAGGACCACGAGAGTCATCGCCGCGAGGAAGCTGGGGAAGAAGGGCAGCACGCGCTCCGGGGCGGTCTCGTGGCGGCCGTAGCCCAAGCCGTAGAGGCTGGCGGCGGCACCACCGAGGTTGACGACGAGGAGGAAGAAGGATGCCAGCGCGTCGAGCTGGAACCGGGCACCGATCCAGGGCACGCCGAGCGGCAGGACCACGGTGGGCGGCGGGTCGTCGCAGCCGAGGAGGCCGGCTACCGCGACGAGGCAGAGGAGGGTCGTGACGGCGAGGCAGCTGCCGTAAACGAGCAGGTGGGCGGCTGCCGCCCGGCTCCGGGCGAAGGCGGTGACCAGTGTCGTGGCGACCAGCGCGGCCACCGCCGCCAGAGCCAACGTGACGCTCACGACGGCTCACGCCACTCGGGTTCGGTCGAGGGCCGGGCCGCCTTCAGCCGTACGCCGCGGCCACCGCCCGGGCTCGGCGCCGCCTCGCCGATCAGCTCGAGGCCGGCGGCGTCGAGGGCGGTGATGAGCTTCATCAGCGAATCCACGTTGCCGCGGATCATCTCGCCGCTCGCCTCCATGCGCTGGATGGTCGGCAGCGACAGGCCGGAGAGCTCGGCGAGCTTCTTCTGGTCGAGACCGAGCAGCGCCCGGGCGGCACGCAGTTGCCCTGGGGTAATCATGCAGCACCCGCTCGAAATAGCGATCAACCATCGCGATGGCCGTATGAAACAGGATTCATGATGTGTCAAACATCGAAAGCCCTGACAGGGCCGGCCAGGCGCCCACGGCAGGGAGCTTAACGGTACCCGGTACCCTTAACGGGCGCTAACGTCGCCACGGCGCCGGGATGGGCGGCGGCCGGCGACGCCACGACGGTCGGAAGTCCCGGCCCGACCTGGCCGGGCGTTGCCGGCCCCCGGCTCACGTCGGTTGTCAGATCCCGGCGTGGGTCCAGCCGCCGCCCTTGCCGCTGGACTCGACCACCGCCTCGATGAACTTGACCCCCTTCACCCCTTCCCTGACATCGGGGACGAGCTTCGCACCCGGGTCCGGCTCGCGGCCCTCGATCGCGGCCGAGATCAGCTCGGCGGCGTCGCTGTAGATGGTGGCGAAGCCTTCGAGGTAGCCTTCGGGGTGGCCGGGGGGGACGCGGCTGACGCGGGCGGCTGCCGGCCCGGCGCCAGCGCCCGAGCGGGTGATCAGGCGCTTGGGCTCGCCCAAGGGCGTGAACCAGAGATAGTTCGGGTCCTCCTGGGCCCATTCGAGCCCGCCCCGTTCGCCATAGACCCGCAGCTTCAGGGCATTCTCGTTGCCGGTGGCGACCTGGCTCGCCCAGAGCATGCCGCGGGCCCCGCCGTCGAAGCGCAGGAGGACGTTGCAGTTGTCGTCGAGCCTTCGCCCCTCGACGAAGGTCGAGAGCTCGGCTGCCACCTGGTCGAGCTCGAGACCTGTCACGAACTGCGCCAGGTTCAGCGCGTGGGTGCCGATGTCGCCGGTCGAGCCGGCCGGCCCCGAGCGCGCCGGGTCGGTGCGCCACTCGGCCTGCTTCAGGCCGCTTTCCTCGAGCTTGGTCGCCAGCCAGTCCTGGGCGTACTCGGCCTGGACGACACGGATCTTGCCGAGCAGCCCCTCCTCGACCATCGCCCGGGCCTGGCGGACCATCGGATAGCCGGTGTAGTTGTGGGTCAGGACGAAGACCTTGCCGGTGCGCTGCACGAGGGCCTGGAGGGCGACGGCGTCCTTGAGCGTCGTCGTCATCGGCTTGTCGCAGATGACGTGGATGCCGGCCTCCAGGAAGGCGGCCGCGGCGTCGAAATGGACGTGGTTGGGGGTGACGATCGAGACGGCGTCGATGCCGTCCTGGCGCTCGGCCTCGGCCTTGGCCATTTCGGTGTAGCTGCCATAGGTGCGGGCGGCATCGATACCGAGCTCAGCGCCCGACGCCTTCGACTTCTCGGCCGTGCTGGCGAAGCAGCCCGCGACCAGCTCGTAGCGGTCGTCGATTCGCGCGGCGATGCGGTGCACACCGCCGATGAAGGCGCCCTGCCCGCCGCCGACCATGCCGAGGCGAAGACGTCGTTTGGCCATGGGCTTTCTCCCCAATGATTGAAAAAATGCGGGGAGGATGATCCTCCCCGCGCCCCACCCGTATTTTGAGGGGGCGCGGGGGAAATCATTTCCCCCGCTTTTGTCTATCCGATCCCCAGAATCCGCCGGTTCGCGGCCGGATCGCTGCCGCCGGCGGCGAAGTCGTCGAAGGCCACTTCGGTGACGCGGATGATGTGGTCCTCGATGAACCCCGCACCCTCGGCGGCCCCGTCCTCCGGGTGCTTCAGGCAGCACTCCCATTCGAGGACGGCCCAGTAGTCGTAGCCGTGAGTGGTGAGTTTCGAGAAGACGTCGGCGAAGTCGACCTGGCCGTCGCCCAGGGAGCGGAAGCGGCCGGCGCGGTTCACCCAGGACTGGTAACCGGAATAGACCCCCTGCCGGCCGTCCGGGTTGAACTCGGCGTCCTTGACGTGGAAGCTGGTAATCCGCTCGTGGTAGATGTCGATGAAGGCCAGATAGTCGAGCTGCTGCAGGACGAAGTGGCT
>CAZNWE010000099.1:0-13117 GCA_964576715.1 uncultured Geminicoccaceae bacterium
CGCCGGCACCGGCCGCGAGCGAGGCGCGGCGCGCCAAGACCGGCTGCTGCAGTTGACCGCGCGTCGCCCGAATTCCATCATTCCAGGAAGCGCCATGCTCCACGATTTGCCCAAGTTCGCCTTCTTCACCGGCAAGGGCGGGGTCGGCAAGACCTCGCTCGCCTGTGCCACGGCACTCCGCCTCGCCGAGGCCGGCAAGCGCGTGCTGCTGGTCAGCACCGACCCAGCCTCCAATGTCGGCCAGGTGTTCGACACCACCATCGGCAACCGCATCACCGCCATCCCCGAGGTCGCGAACCTCGAGGCCATCGAGATCGACCCCGAAGCTGCCGCCACCGACTATCGCGAACGGATCGTCGGCCCCTTGCGCGGCGTCATGCCGGCCGCCGCGATGCGCAGCATCGAGGAGCAGCTGTCGGGCGCCTGCACCACCGAGATCGCCGCCTTCGACGAGTTCACCGGCCTCTTGACCGACCAGGACCTCGTCGGCCGCTACGACCATGTCGTTTTCGACACCGCACCCACCGGGCACACCATCCGCCTCTTGAAGCTGCCGGGCGCCTGGTCCGGCTTCCTCGAGGCCGGCGCCGGCGACGCCTCCTGCCTGGGTCCCCTGGCCGGGCTCGAGAAGCAGCGCGAGCGCTACGCCGCGGCGGTCGACCGGCTCGCGGACGGCAGCACCACCCGGGTGGTCCTGGTCGCCCGGCCGCGCCAATCCGCGCTCGACGAAGCGGCGCGCACCGCCAGCGAGCTGGCCTCGATCGGCATCGGCAACCTGCTGCTCGCGATCAACGGGCTGATGCCCGAGGACAGCGATGGCGACCCCCTGGCCGAGGCCCTCCTCGCCCGCGACCAGGCGGCGCTTGCCACCATCGACCCGCTGCTCATGGCCCTGCCGCAGGCCCGATTTCCGCTGCAGCCGGACAACCTGATGGGCCTGGCCGCACTCCGCCGGCTGGTCGGCGAGACGGCCGCAACAGCGCCGGACCGCTGGAGCGCCCCCCGTCCGGCTGTCGATCTGCCACCTTTGGCCAGCCTCGTCGACGGTATCGAGGCGCCGGGCAAGGGCCTCGTCATGCTGATGGGCAAGGGTGGCGTCGGCAAGACGACGATCGCGGCTGCCGTCGCGGTCGAGCTCGCCCGCCGCGGCCACCAGGTGCATCTCTCGACCACCGATCCGGCCTCGCACCTGACCCAGACCCTGGCCGGCGATATCGCCGGCCTCACCGTCAGCCGGATCGATCCGGCCGAGGCGACGCGGCGCTACAGCGAGCACGTGATGGCGACCAAGGGCAAGGACCTGGATGCCGAGGCCCGGGCCATGCTGGCGGAGGATCTGCGCTCGCCCTGCACCGAGGAGATCGCGGTCTTTCAGGCCTTCAGCCGGATGATCCGCGACAGCACGAAGCAGTTCGTGATCCTCGATACCGCCCCCACCGGCCACACCCTGCTCTTGCTCGATGCCACCGGCTCCTACCACCGCGACATCGTCCGTCACGCCGAAGCCAACAGCAGCGGCCGGGTCGTCACCCCGATGATGCGCCTGCAGAATCCCGACCAGACCAAGGTGATGATCGTCACCCTGCCCGAGACCACGCCGGTGCTCGAGGCCGCCGGGCTGCAAGAGGATCTGCGCCGCGCCGGGATCGAGCCCTGGGCCTGGGTGATCAACGCCAGCCTGGCGGCAGCCGCCACCAGCCACCCGCTGCTCCAGCATCGGGCAGCTGCCGAAATCGGCGAGATCGAGAAGGTGCAACAGACCCTGGCACCACGTCACGCCGTCGTCGCCATGCAAGCCATGGACCCGGTGGGTGCCGAGCGCCTCCAGGCGCTTTGCGACCAGCCGCACGCCGCCGCCGCCTGAACCGCCACCGACGACCGGCCCACTTACCACCGGCCCACGCAACGAAGAGGACCTCGATCATGGCGACCAAAGCGCCTGCCAAGCGCCTCTCCTTCCTCGACCGCTACCTGACCTTTTGGATCTTCGCCGCGATGGCGCTGGGCATCGGGCTGGGCTCGACCTTCCCGGCCTTTCCGGTCTTTCTCGACAGCCTGAGCTTCGGCACCACCAACGTGCCGATAGCGATAGGGCTGATCCTCATGATGTACCCGCCGCTCGCCCGGGTGCGCTACGAGGAGCTGCCGCTGGTCTTTCAGGACACCCGCGTGCTGTTGCTCTCGCTGGTGCAGAATTGGCTGATCGGCCCGTTCTTGATGTTCGCGCTCGCCGTCCTCTTCCTGCGCGACTACCCGGAATACATGACCGGGCTGATCCTGATCGGGCTCGCCCGCTGCATCGCCATGGTCATCGTCTGGAACCAGCTCGCCGGCGGCAACAACCAGTACGTGGCGGCCCTCGTCGCCTTCAACTCGATCTTTCAGATCATCTTCTTCAGCGTCTATGCGTGGTTCTTCATGAGCGTGCTGCCCGGGCTCATCGGGCTCGGCGGCAGCGTCATCGACGTCGGCTTCCTCACCATCGCCGAGGCGGTCCTGATCTATCTGGGCGTGCCCTTCGCCGCCGGGTTTCTCACCCGCTACGTGCTGACGCGCAAAAAAGGGACGACCTGGTACGAGACCAGGTTCCTGCCGAGGATCGCCCCGATCACGCTCGTCGCCCTCCTATTCACCATCGCCGCCATGTTCTCGCTCAAGGGCGGCATGGTGCTGCAATTGCCGCTCGATGCGCTGCGCATCGCCGTCCCCTTGGCCCTTTATTTCGTCATCATGTTCATCGTCAGTTTCTGGATGGGCAAGCTGATCGAGGCCGACTACCCGCGCACCACGGCGATCGCCTTCACCGCCGCCAGCAACAATTTCGAGCTCGCGATCGCGGTCGCCATCGCAGCCTTCGGCCTCGCCTCGCCGATCGCCTTCGCCACGGTCATCGGCCCCCTGGTCGAGGTGCCGGTGCTGATCTCGCTCGTCACCGTGGCCCTCTGGCTGAAAGGGCGCTGGTTCAAGGAGGACGGCCAGGCATATGCCCGGCAAGCCGAGCGGAGCTAGCATCAAGCATGAGCCATGGCCACGCCCACAACCACGGCCACGCCCACAGCGTCCCCGTCGACATCGGCCCGGCGTTCAAATGGGCGATCGGGCTCAATGTCGGCTACATCGTCGTCGAGGTCGCAGCCGGCCTCGCCATCGGCTCGCTGGCGCTTTTGGCCGACGCCGCCCACAACGTCACCGACGTCGCCGGCCTGCTGATCGCCTGGGGCGCCACCATGGCGGCCAAGCTGCCGCCCAGGGGCCGCTTCACCTACGGCTTCGGCAGGTCGACCATCCTGGCGGCGCTGGCCAATGCGGTGGCGCTTCTGGTCGGCGTCGGTGCGGTGCTCTGGGAATCGATCCAGCGCCTGGGCGAGCCGGTCGCCGTCGCCGGCCTGCCGATTCTCCTGGTCGCCGGGCTCGGCATCCTGGTCAATGGCGGCACGGCACTGCTCTTCACCCATGCCCGAAAGAGCGATCTCAACGCCGAGGGCGCCTTCCTCCACATGGCCGCCGACGCCGCGGTCTCGCTCGGCGTGGTGCTGGCCGCGGCCGGCATGCTGCTCACCGGCTGGTATTGGCTCGATCCCCTCGCGGCCATCCTGGTCAGCGTGGTGATCGCCCTCTCGACCTGGCGGCTCCTCAAGTCGGCGCTCGCCCTCTCGCTCGACGCGGTGCCAGCCGCGATCGACCGGGCGGCGGTGCAAGCCCGGCTGGCTGCCCTGCCCGGCGTCCAGTCGGTGCACGACCTCCACATCTGGTCCTTGAGCACGACGCGAACGGCGCTCACGGGACACCTCGTCATGCCCGACGGCTGCCCCGGCGACAGCTTCCTCGAGACCACGGCCGAGCTGCTCGAGGACGACTTCGCCATCGACCACGTTACGCTGCAGGTCGAATGCGGCGACGGCGAGGCCTGCCGCCTCGCACCAGCGGATGCGATCTGAGTTGATCGAGCGCAATGACCGGCTCGCCCTGACGCGCTAGTCTCACTCGAGTCTCAAGGGAGATACACGCCATGGCCAACCCCGACGTCGTGCTCTGTCACCCGGTGCGCACCGCCATCGGCACCTATGGCGGGACGCTGAAGAACACTCCCGCGACGGAGCTCGGGGCCACCGCCATCAGGGCCGTGCTCGAACGCTCGAAGCTCGATCCGGCCGAGCTGGCGGCCGTCGTCATGGGCAACGTCATCCAGGCCGGCAACAAGATGAACCCGGCACGCCAGGCGGCGATCGCCGGCGGAATCCCGGTCGACGTCCCGGCGCTGACCGTCAACCGCGTCTGCGGCTCCGGTGCCCAGGCGATCATCTCGGCCGCCCAGGACATCCAGCTGGGTCTCGCCAAGGTAAGCCTTGCCGGCGGCATGGAGAACATGGACCAGGCGCCGTACCTGATCCCGGGCGGGCGCTGGGGCTATCGCATGGGCCATCAGCAGATCTACGACGCGATGCTCTATGACGGCCTGAATGACGCGTTCTCGGGCGAGCATGCCGGCTGGCACACCGAGGATCTGGTGACCGAATACCAGATCAGCCGCGAGGACCAGGACGCCTGGGCGCTGCGCTCACAAGCGCGCTTCGGCAAGGCCCAGGCCGAGGGCAGGTTCGAGGCCGAGATCGTGCCGGTCGAGGTCAAGGGCAGGAAGGGCCCCGAGCACTTCATCAAGGACGAGCACAACCGTCCCGATATCACGGCCGAAAGCCTCGCCAAGATGCGCCCGGCCTTCAGGAAGGACGGGACCATCACCGCCGGCAACGCACCGGGCCTGAACAGCGCCGGGGCGGCGATGCTGGTCGCCGAGCGCGCTTATGCCGAGCAGCACGGGCTCGAGCCCGCGGCCCGGCTCGTCGCCTACGGCATCGGTGCCGTCGATCCCGGCATGTTCGGCATCGGCCCGGTGCCGGCCATCCGTCAGGCCCTTGAGCGCGCCGGGTGGCAGATCGGCGACGTCGAGCGGGCCGAGATCAACGAAGCCTTCGCCGCCATCACGCTTGCCGTCATGCGCGAGCTCGGCCTGCCCGAGGACGTCGTCAACGTCGAGGGCAACTCGATCGCCCACGGCCACCCGATCGGCGCCACCGGTGCCTTGCAGACCACGAGGCTCGTCCACTCGATGCGCCGCGACGGCATCCAGCGCGGCCTCGTCACCATGTGCATCGGCGGCGGCCAAGGCATCGCCCTGTTACTCGAGGCATGTTGACCGAGCGATATCGGAACATCGGCCAAAAAGCGTGCCACGGTCGAGGGCTCGACGGGGTGCTTCGGCATCCGGTCCGGTTGCCGAAAAAGCGGACCGAGACTTGCCTGAGGCGCTGCCTTCCCGGCTTCTTCAGCTGATCTGTGGGATGGCCAGCCGCTCGACGACCATCTCCGGGTCGCTCGAGCGGGGGGCATTCTTCACCAACTCGCGGTAGACGGCGATGGTCCGCCTCGCACTCTGCTCGATGCCGTACTCACGCAGGACGAAGGCGCGGGCGCGCTCGGCCAGGCGCTCGCGGGTCTCGGGCTCGAGCGAGAGGCCGAGGTCGAGCGCCCAGGCGAGCTCCGCCGGGTCCTCCGGCGCCACCAGCCAGCCGGTGGAGGCGACCAGCACGGCCTCGCCGAGGGCACCGATATTGCTCACGATCACTGGCTTGCCCATCGCCTGCGCCTCGATCAGTGGGGTGGCGTCGAGGTCCGTGCCCTCGCGCGTCGCCGGCAGCACCACGAGATCGGCGATGGCGAACGCTGCCGGCCAGTCGTCGCAGCCGCCGGCGAAATGCACCCGATCCTCGAGACCTGGGACCTTGATGCTCGCCTCGACCTCCTTGACGTAGGGGGCCCGGGCCTCGAGGTCGCCGCAGATCAGGAGCACGAAATCGTCCCGCTCCAGGCGCCGCATCGCCTCCAGCATCACCAGGTGACCGCGCCGGCGGACGATCGCCCCCGGCAGCATCACGACCTTCCGCTCGACGCCCAGTTGCCAGCGCTCGGCGAGCTTGGTCAGCCGGTGGCCGCGCACCCGGTCGGCTGCGAACGCGTCGAGGTCGACCCCCTGCCGCACGATCCGCAAGCGTGGCGTCTCGACGCCGTAGGTCTGGGCGATGTGGTCGGCGAGGTACTCCGAGCTCGCGATGACCCTGGCACCTTGCGCCATCACCGCATTCCAGCGTCGGGTGAGCCCGCTATCGCCGCCCTGATAGGCCGTCTCGAAGCTGGTGATGAAGGGGATGCCGGCGCGCCTGGCCGCGTAGCTCGCACTCCAGGCCGCAGCCCGGCTCTGCGCATGGACCAGCTCGACTTTGTGCTCGCGGATCGCCTTGCCGAGCTTGCCGATATTGGTCGAGAGGGTGAGCGGGTTGGTGGTCTCGACCGTGACCCGGACATGGGCACTGCCCTGAGCCGCGAGTTCCCGCTCCAGGGGCCCACCGGCCGAGGCGACGCAGGAGCGCCAGCCATCGGCGACCAGCCGCCTGGCGGTCGCCAGTACCGCGCGGGCCACCGTGCCGTCGTCGAGCTGCGGCACCACCTGGAGGATGCCGGGTCGAATGGCGTTCGTGCTCAAGCTCGCTTTCCCGCAGCCGCCACTGCTCACCGTCGGACCGCCGGACGCCGGATACCGCCGATGGCGCGACTCTGAGCGTCGTGCTAGCAGATGCCGGGCGGGCGCACTACCGGGGAGTGAGCGATGCGGCGACTGGAGCGCGGCGCCGATGAATGGGTTGCCTATGAGCGACACCCCGGGCGATCGCCGGAGGTGCTGTTCCTGGGCGGCTTCGCCTCGGACATGACCGGCACCAAGGCGCTGATGCTCGAGGCGCACTGCCGCGGCCGCGGCCAAGGCTTCACGCGCTTCGACTATCGCGGCCACGGCATGTCGTCGGGCCGGTTCGAGGCGCGCACGATCGGGGACTGGGCGGCGGACGCCACGGCCGTGCTGGACCAGGTGATCGAGGGGCCGGCAGTTCTCGTCGGCTCGAGCATGGGCGGCTGGATCATGCTGCTCGTGGCACTGGCCCGACCCGAGCGGGTCAAGGGGCTGGTCGGCGTTGCCGCTGCCCCCGATTTCACCGAGCGCCTGATCCACGACGCGCTGACACCTGAGGAGGCTGAGACCCTGGAGCGCGACGGCGTGCTGCAGCAGCCCTCGGCCTATGGCGCACCGCTGCCGATCACCAAGCACCTGGTCGATGAGGGCCGGGAGCACCTGGTGCTCGCGAGCCCCATCCCGATCGGCTGCCCGGTCCATCTCCTGCACGGCCAGGCCGACCCTGACGTGCCGTTCGAGCTCAGCCTCGAGTTGGCGCAACAGCTGGAGAGCCGGCAGGTCACGCTCGAGCTGATCAAGGACGGCGACCACCGACTGTCGCGCGAGGCGGATCTCAGACGCCTGGCCGCGGCGCTCGATCGCATGCTCGAGGCGGTCGGGTGAAGCGCTGCGCCCGGTCCGCCAAAGGCTCGTCCCGTCCACCGAGCGGCATCGCGGCGTTGATCTCACCCATCGGCAAGCTGCGGTCGAACAAGGCGAGCGCCAGCGAAGCCTCGAGCCGGATGACGAACACGCTGCACTAGCTGTCGTCGGTCTGCGGCGTCACCAGCACGACCATCGCCTCGCACGGCGAGACGAGGACGAGCTGCCTTGGCGTGCAGATGACCCCCACTTCGCGGCAGACGAAGCCGGCGTCAGGCGCCCGAGCCGGGTCGGCAGCCCCGAAGCGCGGCCGGGCGTGCCAGGCCGCCGGCTCCACCATGCTGGGGGACGTTGCCGGTGACGTCGTTGCGCCCGATCGAGCCGCCGACCACCATCCGCCCCCCGCCGGCAACGCGTTCGCAGCGCCCGGCTCGGCGTTGCTCGCAGTCGAGGCAGACGGCCGGGTCGCTCGGCCGTTTCGGCGCCGCCAGAGCCCTTCGCACATCGATCGTCGAGGCCCCTATGGCAGGTTCGTGCCGTTGCCATCGACCGGGCGTAGCGCCATGAGCCCTTCGCGGTAGCTCGAAAAGGCGAGGCGCACCTTGAGCTCGCTCTTGATCCGCTCGTTCCGCACCCGCCGATTGTCCTGATAGAACGTCCGCGCCATTGGCGAGAGCTCGGCCGTGTCGTAGTCCTGCTCGGGTGGCGGTTCGACGCCCATTAGCTCGGCTGCATGGACCACCACGTCCTGGGGTGGGGCGGGCTCGTCGTCGCAGACATTGTAGATCTGGCCCGGATTCAGACGGTCGATCGACGCCTCGAGCACCGTCGCGATGTCAGCGACATGAATCCGCGAGAAGACCTGACCGGGCTTGACGATCCGCCGGGCGGTGCCGTTCTTCAGGTTGACGAAGGCGTTGCGGCCCGGGCCATAGATGCCGGCGAGGCGAAAGATGTGCACCGGCAGGCCGCTCTCCAGCCAGGCCGCCTCGGCCCGCGCCCGTCGGTCGGCTCTGGCCAAGGACGGCTCGATCGGGGTGGCCTCGTCGACCCAGTCGCCGCCACGGTCGCCATAGACCGCCGTGGTCCCGAGATAGCCGGCCCAGTCGAGGCCAGCAGCCGAAAGATCGCTGCGGTGAAGGTCCAAGACCGGGTCGCCTCTTTCGTCTGGGGCGATCGAGGTCAGAACATGGGTGGTGCCGGCGAAGGCCGTGGCGGGCAGCGGCGTTTGGCGGTCGAAGCTGTACATCCGACAGCCCCTGGCCTCCAGCATCTGCCGCCTTTTGGCCTGGCGCGAGGTGCCGACGACCCGCCAGCCGCGGGCCAGCAGACGATGCGCCAGCACCTCGGCCGAATAGCCGAGGCCGAAGCAAAGGAGGGTAGGGGTCAGCTCAGCCATTCGTCTCGCACCTCGTGGTCGCGCTCGTCGAGCAGATGGGTCGCCCGCCGTCGCTCGACCATGTCGGTGTTGGCCAGCCGACGAAACGCCCAGACCGCGGCACCCCGAATGATCGCCGCGGGGTCGGCGAGCAGCCGCTCGACCTGCGGGAGAAGTGCCGGCGTGCCGCTGTTGCCGGCGGCGATCAGCACGTTGCGCAGGAACCTGTCCCGACCGATCCGCTTGATCGGTGAGCCGCTGAACAGCTGCCGGAAGGCGGCGTCGTCGAGCGCGAGCAGGTCGCCGAGCGGCGGTGCCAGCAAGTCCGCGCGCGCCCGCAACTTGGCCTCGTGCGCGGCGCTGGCGAACTTGTTCCAGGGGCAGACCGCGAGGCAGTCGTCGCAGCCATAGACGCGATTGCCGATGGCTTCGCGAAACGCCCGTGGGATCGGGCCCCGGTGCTCGATCGTCAGGTAGGAGATGCAGCGCCGCGCGTCGAGCCGGTAAGGCTCGGGGAAGGCGTCGGTCGGGCAGACATCGAGACAGCGCCGGCAGTTGCCGCAATGATCGATCTCGGCCGCATCCGGCGTGAGGACCGCCGTGCTCAGAATCTCGCCCAAAAACAGCCAGGAGCCGTGCGCGCGCGAAACCAGGTTGGTGTGCTTGCCCTGCCAGCCGACCCCGGCGCGTTCGGCCAGGGGTTTTTCGAGCAGCGGCGCCGTGTCGACGAAGACCTTGGCCGCGGCACCGGTCTGACGGCACAGCCAGCCGGCGAGGTCCTTGAGTTTGCCTTTGATGACGTCGTGGTAGTCGCGGTGCTGCGCATAGACCGAGATCGCGGCACGATCGGCCTGGCTCAGCACGGCCAGGGGATCGTGCGCCGGGCCGTAGTTCATCGCCACGACAACGACACTTTGCGCCTCGGACCAGAGCGCTCGCGGCGCGGCGCGGCGTTCGGGGTCGCGGGCGAGCCAGTCCATCGTGCCGTGCCGGCCGGCGGCGATGAAGTCGAGATAGGCGGCACTTCGCGCACGCGGCACCTCGGCCGCGGCGATCCGTGCCGCCGCGAAGCCGAGCCCTTGGGCCCGTCGGCGAAGCGCTTCAGAAATCGAGGTCGTCGTAGTGCACCGGTGGCTTGAGGCCGGTCAGCCGGTCCATCAAGAGCGGCCGAAAGGACGGGCGCGACTTGAGCTTGGCGTACCAGTCGCGCGCCCCGGCGGAGGCCTCCCAGGGAACGTCACCGAGATAGTCGAGCACCGAGAGATGCGCGGCCGCCGTCAGGTCGGCGAGACTCAGATCATCGCCGGCGAGCCAGCGGCGATCCTCGTAGAGATAACCGATATAGGCGAGGTGACCGCGAATATTGGCGGCCCCGGCGCGCAGCGCCTCGGAACTCGGCACGCCGTTGCGCTTCAGCCGCCGCAGCAGCTTCTCGCCCCATAGCAGGTCGGTGACTTCGCGGCGGAACTTGACGTCGAACCAGGCGACCAGCCGTCTGACCTCGTTGCGTTGCGCCTGGCTCTGCCCGAGGAGGTCGAGCTCGCCATGCACCTCCTGGAGGTAGTCGGCAATGGCGGCGCTGTCCGCCACCACCATTGCACCCTCGACCAGGACGGGCACCTCGGCCGCCGGGTTCAGCTTGAGGAAATCGGGCTGACGCTCCCAGGGGGCCACCTCGACCAGTTCCGCCACCAGATTCCGCTCGCGGAGGACCAGCCTGATCTTGCGGGAGAACGGGCAGAGCGGCTGATGATAAAGGCGGGTCATGGCGCGACGTCGTGCCTCCGACACCCGGTTGCGCGAAAATTCACCGTCGGATCAAAGCGCAGCGCCGCCTCGGGTGCAAGGTCGGTGGCCGGCGCCGGTCACCCCGTCATGTCGAAAAGCAGCAGCTCCGCCTCCTCGATGCCCTCCACCAACAGCTCCGTCTCGGCCTCGATCGCCGCCCCGTCGCCGGTGGCGAGGGTCCGGCCGTTCAACCGCGCGCTCCCGCTGGCAAGCTGCAGCCAGAGCTTGCGGCCCGGGGCCGGCACGTGTGCCAACGTCTCACTGGCGGCAAGTCTACCCAAATAAAGGTCGGCATCCTGGTTGATCGCCAGCGACCCGTCGCGGCCGCCGCTCGAGACCGCGAGGCGGAGCCGGCCCTGTCGCTCGGCCGTGGGGATATGCGCCTGGGCATAGCTTGGTGCCACGCCCCGCACCGCCGGCTCGATCCAGACCTGCAGAAAATGCACGGGAGCGTCCGGCGACGGATTGTATTCCGAATGGCGGATGCCGGTTCCGGCACTCATCCGCTGCACGTCGCCCGGGCGGATCACGGCGCCCGTGCCCAGGCTGTCCTGATGCTCGAGCCTCCCTTCGAGCACCACGGTGACGATCTCCATGTCCCGATGCGGGTGCATGCCGAACCCGGCACCCGGCGCCACCCGGTCGTCGTTGATCACCCTGAGCGGGCCGAAGCCCAGGTGTCGGGGATCGTGGTACTCGCCGAAGCTGAAGCTGTGCCGGCTCTGCAGCCAGCCGAGATCGGCCAATCCTCGCTCGGCCGCTGGTCGAATGCTGATCATGCCCTTGGTCTCCGTTGGTCATGCCGCGCCGCTACTCGCCATGTCACACAGCGCGTTGGCAGGGCGTGGCGGCGGAGCATGTCACACAGCGCGTTGGCGCCGCTACTCCGCCACTGGAGATCTGGGTTGCGGCCGGCCGTTTTCATGGTAGATCGCAGCTGAACCAGCGCCGTCGATCAGGCAAAAGCAGCAACCAGGGGCAGGAGACGTCAGCCATGCAGATGACCTGGCTCGGCCACTCGGCCGTCCACCTCGCAACGTCAGGCCAATCGATCCTCATCGACCCGTTCTTCACCGGCAACCCGAAGCACCCAGAGGGCTTCGAGGCCGGTCTCGAGCGTCTCGACGTGATCGTCGTCACGCACGGCCACGAGGACCATCTCGGCGATTCGGCGCGGCTCGCCAAGAAATATGGCGCCACCCTCGTCGCCCAGTACGAGATCTGCATGTGGCTGAACGGCCAGGGGGTCGAAGAGGTTCAGCCGATGAACACCGGCGGTGAGGTCGAGGTCGGTGGCATCCGCTACGCCATGGTCCCGGCCTTCCACAGTGCGGGAGTCATCCGCGACGGCGTGCCCCACGCCATGGGCGATCCCGCCGGCTTCGTCGTCACCGCCCCCGACGCTGCCGCCTACCACGCCGGCGACACCTGCCTGTTCTCCGACATGGCGCTGATCCAGCGGCTCTACCAGCCGAAGGTGGGCTTCCTGCCGGTGGGCGACCGCTTCACGATGAATCCGAAGCACGCCGCCATCGCCTGCAACGAGTTCCTCGAGCTCGACCTGGTTGTGCCCATCCACTGGGGCACCTTCGACCTCTTGCACGGCGATCCCGAGGTGCTGAAGCAGGAGGTCAAGCGCGGCCGCGTCCACATCGCGACCCCGGGCGAGCCGTTCGGGCTTTAGCGCCGAGGCTCAGGCCACCGTCTCCGCGGTGACGAGCAGCGGCTCGAGGCTCGCCACCGCGCCCACCATCTCGGCCGCGCTCGCGGATGCCGCAACGAGAGCCGGTGCGTCGTCGAGCAGGTCGACGGCGACCAGCACGTCGTTGAAATCCTTGTCGCTGGCGTTGAGCGGCTTGTCCTCGAAGGCAATGGTGAACTGACCGTCGAGCAGCCCGGACAGGGCCTGTCCCTTGGCGCCCGGATTGAGCGTGTTTGAGAGGGGATTGGGCGAGCCGGCGTCAATCGAATGCATGATGTCGCCCTGGATGAGCCGTTCGGCGCCATTCTCGGCGATGTGCACGAGCTGCGGCCTGGCGTCAGTGACCTCGGCGCCACCACCACCTGCGCGGAATTCCAGCGTCCCGCCGTCGAACACGATGAACGGGTTGCGGGCGGCCCCGTCGGCCACGAGGAACAACCCGAACTCGGTCCCTTCCTGAAGCTCGAAGGGGTCGTAGAGATCGCTCAACAGCACCGTGTCGCCCGGCGTCGACGGCCCGCCGCCGGGACGCGCACCAGCGCTCACGGAATCGTCCGGCAGCGCATGCTCGATCCGCTCGAACACCCAGCGCGGCTTCGCGATCTCGCCCTCGGGGCCGGCCAGACCCTCGGGGCCGACCAGATAAACGCCTAGGCTGCTCTGGAACGCGGCCACCTCGTCGACGAAGCTGATCGCCGCATCTCGCCCGCCGGTCAGGGTGAGGGCACTACGCGGCACCCCGTTGATCGCCGCGTCCGGCACCCGCACTCCCTCGGCCAAGGGTGGCAGTGTCGTACGTCCCAACTCGAAGGAACCGATGTCGGGTGTCAGGTCACGAGGCAAGCCGCGCTGGTCTAAGAGCGGT
>CAZNWE010000100.1:0-8215 GCA_964576715.1 uncultured Geminicoccaceae bacterium
CGAAGGTCTCGTAGGTGCCCTGCACGATGCCCTGGCTGCCGATATAGATCCAGGAGCCGGCGGTCATCTGGCCGTACATCATGAGCCCGAGCTGATCGAGCGCGTTGAAGTGGTCCCAGTCGGCCCAGTGCGGCACCAGGTTGGAGTTGGCGATCAGCACGCGCGGCGCGTCGGGGTGGGTCTTGAAGATGCCGACGGGCTTGCCGGACTGGACGAGCAGGGTTTCGTCGGCCTCCAGGCTTTCGAGCGAGGCGACGATGCGGTCGTAGCTGTCCCAATTGCGGGCCGCCCGGCCGATGCCGCCATAGACGACGAGGGCTTCCGGGTGCTCGGCCACCTCGGGGTCGAGATTGTTCATCAGCATGCGCAAGGGCGCTTCGGTCAGCCAGGACTTGGCGCGCAGCGTGGTGCCCACCGGCGACTTGAGCTTGCGGCTGTTGTCGAGGCGGCTGACGGTCATCGGTTTTCCCCGAAGTCCAGCATCGTCTCCAGGAGCCCGAGCAGCGTGGGCTGCAGCGCCTGCGCCTGGTCGTGGTCGTAGCCATAGGGCGGGTCCTCGTGCATGTAGGCGCGCTGCGCCAGCTCCATCTGCACGGCGTGAATGTGGTCCTCGGGGCGGCCGTAGTGGCGGGTGATCCAGCCGCCCTTGAAGCGGCCGTCGGTGACGTGGCTCAGGCCGCTCCGGGCCATCGCGGCATGCAGCTGGTCGCGGAGCGCCGGGGCGCAGGATCGCCCGTCATTGGTGCCGAGATTGAGGACCGGCAGCTCGCCCGGGAAGAGGCGGGGGACCTGCGAGCGGATCGAATGGCAGTCGTAGAGGAGGGCGTAGCCGTGCCGGTCCTTGACCCGCTCGAGCTGTCCGGCGAGGGCGCCGTGATAGGCGTCGAAGAAGGTCTGCCGGCGGTCGTCGATCTCATGCTGGTCCGGTTCCTCGCCCGCGAGGTAGAGCGGGTCGCCGGCGAAGGTGGTGGTGGGGCACAAGCCCGTGGTGGCCTCGCCCGGGTAGAGCGAGGCGCCCGAGGGGTCGCGGTTCACGTCGATGACGTAGCGGGAGAAGACGGCCGCTACGCTGGTCGCGGGCAGGTTCAGGGCGAAGGCGTAGAGCCGGTCGACGTGCCAGTCGGTGTCGGGCAGCATGCGACCGAGCTCGGTCAGCCGGCGGCGCAAGCCGTCGGGCAGCTCGGTGCCGCTATGCGGCAGGCTGAGGACGAGCGGGCTGTCATGCTCCTCCACGATGACGGTCGTCATGATGCGGTCTCCAGTCCAGGGAGGATGTCGGCGTTGTGGGCGATGATGGCGCCGTCGGCGACGAGCTGGCGGGCCGCTTCGATGTCGGGTGCCAAAAAGCGGTCGGTGGTGTAGGTCGCGACCGTTGCCCTTAGTGCCCGATGGGGGGCTTGCAGGCGGGACGAGGTCAGGATGGGACTGTGGATGTCGAGCCCCTGCCCCGCTGCCAGGAGCTCGATCGCGAGGATGGCCTCGAGGTCGTCGGCGATGGCGAAGAGCCGCCTTGCCGCGTGGGTCGCCATCGAGACGTGGTCCTCCTGGTTGGCCGAGGTCGGCAGGCTGTCGACCGCGGCCGGCATGGCGCGCTGCTTGATCTCGCAGGCCAGGGCCGCGGCCGTGACATGCGCGATCATGAAGCCCGAGTTGAGGCCGGGGTCGGCCACCAGGAAGGGCGGCAGGCCGGAGATCGAGCCGTCGGTGAGCATGGCGATGCGGCGCTCCGCCATGGCGGCGATCTCGGATGTGGCGATCGCGACCTGGTCGGCCGCGAGTGCTATGGGCTCGGCGTGGAAGTTGCCGCCGGAGAGGACGTCGCCCTCCTCCGCGAAGACGAGTGGGTTGTCGCTCACGGCGTTGGCTTCAGTGAGGATCACCGACGCGGCGAAGCGGAGCTGGTCGAGGATGGCGCCCATGACCTGAGGTTGGCAGCGGAGGCTGTAGGGGTCTTGGACCTTGCCGCAGTCGAGGTGGCTGGCGCGGATGGCGCTCGCTTTGATCAGGTGCCGGAAGGCTGCCGCGACCTCGATCTGCCCCTTGTGGCCGCGGATGGCGTGGATGCGGGCGTCGAACGGGGCATCGGAGCCGCGCGCGGCATCGACGCTCATGGCGCCGGTGACCAGCGCCGACTGGAACAGGCGCTCGATGCGGATGAGGGCGGCCAGGGCGAGGCTGGTCGAGACTTGGGTGCCGTTGAGCAGCGCCAGGCCTTCCTTGGGGTGAAGGGTGACGGGGGCGAGGCCGGCGGCGCTGAGCGCTTCAGTGGCGACGAGGGTCTGTCCGTTGAGGCGGGCGTTGCCGACGCCGAGCATGGCGGCTGTCATGTGGGCAAGAGGTGCCAGGTCGCCGGAGGCGCCGACGGAGCCCTTCTCGGGGATGACGGGCAGCACGCCCGCATCCAGCATGGCCAGCAAGTGGTCGAGGGTGGTCTGGGTGATGCCGGAATAGCCACGGGCCAGTGAGGCCGCCTTCATCGCCATGACGAGGCGGGTGACGGGATCGGCAAGGGGTGCGCCGGTGCCGGTGCTGTGCGAGAGGACGAGGTTTCGCTGCAGCGTCTCGAGGTCGGACCGGGCGATGTGCGTCGAGGCGAGCTTGCCGAAGCCGGTGTTGACGCCGTAGACCACGCGCTCCTCGGCGACGATCGCCTGGATGGCGGCGGCGCTCTTCTGGATCGCCGGACGGCAGGCGGGGTCGAGCTTGACGGCGGCGCCGTCGAGGATGGCGCGCCAGTCGGCGAGGTTGGCCGCGCCCGGTTGCAGGGTCACCACTTCCGCCATCGGCCCTCCCGGAGCACTGCGAAGAGCGGGTTGTAGCCGACACGATAGGCGAGCTCGGCCGGGGTTTCGATGTCGAAGATGGCAAGATCGGCGCGCTTGCCGCGCTTGATGGTGCCGATCTCGTCCTCGAGACCCAGGGCCCGAGCGGCATTGCGGGTGACGCCGGCCAGGGCCTCCTCGGGGGTGAGGCGAAAGAGGGTGGCGGCCATGTTGAGCATCAACAGCAGCGAGGTGACGGGCGAGGAGCCGGGATTGCAGTCGGTGGCGATGGCGATCGGGACGTTGTGGCGGCGCAGGAGATCGACGGGCGGGAGCTGCTTTTCGCGGAGCGTGTAGAAGGCGCCGGGGAGCAGCACGGCCACCGTGCCGGCCCCGGCCATGGCGATCACACCGTCCTCCTGGAGGTATTCGAGATGGTCCGCGGAAAGAGCGTTGAACGCGGCGGCGAGGACGGCACCCTTGAGGTCGGAGAGTTGCTCGGCGTGGAGCTTGACGGGGAGGTCGACCGCCCTCGCCTTCGCGAAGACGCGGCGGATCTGGTCGGGGCTGAACGCGATGCCCTCGCAGAAGCCGTCGACGGCATCGGCCAGGCCCGCCTTCCTGACGGCCGGGATGATCTGGTCGGTAACGATGCGGATATAGGCGTCGGGATCGCTTTTGTGCTCGGGCGGGACGGCGTGGGCGGCCAGGAGCGAGGTCTGGACCCGGACGTCGCGTTCCGCACCCAGGCGTCTGGCGGCCTGGAGCATCTTGACCTCGGATTCCAGCTCGAGGCCGTAGCCCGACTTGATCTCGATCGTGGTCACCCCTTCGGCCAGGAGGTGGTCGAGGCGGGGGAGGGCCGAGGCGACGAGCTCGGCGACGCCGGCTTGCCGCGTCGCCTCGACGGTGGAGAGGATGCCGCCGCCGGCCTTGGCGATCTCTTCGTAGCTGGCGCCTTCGAGCCGGAGCTCGAACTCGCGGGCGCGGTTGCCGCCGTGGACGATGTGGGTGTGGCAATCGATCAGCCCGGGCAGCACCCAGCGGCCGGCGAGGTCGGCGGTCTCCTCGGCCTTCGGCGCCTCGCCCGTGGGCCCGAGCCAGGCGATGCGGCCGCCCTCGATCAGGATGGCGGCATTGTCGATGGCGCCATAAGGGCCCCCGCCGGGCTGCATCGTGGCGATGCGGGCGTTGGTGAGGCTGAGCGTTCGCGTTTCCGCCATATTGTCCCCGACTGGGTGGCCGCCGACTGGCCCACCTTTGTCTTATGGCGCAAGCTTGGCCGGGAGGTGGCGATGATCAAGCTCTTTTTCCAAACGGCGCTCCTGCCCAACGGCTGGGCCCGGCATGTCACGGTTCGGGTCGGCACCGATGGGATGATCGAGGCGGTCGCGGCTGACTCCTGCTGGGATGCCGATGCCGTCCGCGCGGCGATCGCCGTGCCCGGCATGGCGAACCTTCACAGCCACGCCTTTCAGCGCGGCATGGCCGGGCTGGCCGAGCGGGCGGGGACGGGCGACGACAGTTTTTGGACTTGGCGCGAGGTGATGTACCGGTTTCTCGACCGGCTCTCGCCCGACGCTGTCGAGGCGATCGCGGGCCAGCTTTATGTCGAGATGCTGGAGGCCGGGTTCACCGCGGTCGGCGAATTCCACTACCTGCACAACGACATCGACGGCCAAGCCTATGCCGACCCGGGCGAACTGGCCGAGCGCATCGTGGCGGCGGCGACGGCGACCGGCATCGGGCTCACTATGCTGCCGGTGCTCTATCAGCACGGCACGTTCGGTGGGGCAGCACCGACGCCCGGGCAGCGGCGGTTCGTCATGACGCCGGACGCAGTGCTGAACCTGGCCCAGACGCTGCGCTCACGCCATCCGGGGCTCGTCGTCGGCATGGCGCCGCATTCGCTGCGCGCGGTGACGCCGGAGAGCCTGAAGGTCGTGGTCGAGGCGACGCCCGGTGGGCCGTTGCACATCCACGCGGCCGAGCAGGTCAAGGAGGTCGAGGACTGCCTCGCCTGGTCAAGGCGGCGGCCGGTGCGCTGGCTTTTCGACGAGGTGGGGCTCGACGAGCGCTGGTGCCTGATCCACTGCACCCATCTCGATGACGCCGAGGTGCGGGATCTGGCGGGCTCGGGCGCGGTGGCGGGCTTGTGCCCGGTGACCGAGGCCAATCTCGGCGACGGCATCTTTCGCGGCGTCGACTATCTCGCGGCGGGCGGGCGCTTCGGCGTGGGCTCGGACAGCCACATTCGGGTCGATCTGGCGGACGAACTGCGCACACTCGAATACAGCCAGCGGCTGCGCGAGCGGCGCCGCAACCGGCTGGCGGCGCCGGGCGGATCCGTGGGCCGGACGCTGTTCGAGGCAGCGAGCGCGGGTGGCGCCCTGGCGCTGCGGCAGCCGATGGGGGCGCTTGCACCAGGACGGCGGGCGGATATCGTCACGCTCGACGCCGATCACCCGGCCCTGGTCGGCAAGAGCGGCGACGACCTGCTCGACGGCTGGCTGTTCGCGGCCGGGCGGTCGCCAGTGGCCTCCGTCTATGCCGGCGGCAGCCGGGTGGTCGAGGGCGGACGGCACGTCGGGCACGAGCGGGTGGCAGCCCGGTTCGGGGCGGTGATGCGGCGGCTCATGAGCGTGGCCTAGGGATCGGCACATCACATGGAATGTGATATCGAAATTCATGCGGTTGGGGTTGGATACGCACGTGATCGTTGCCGGGTTGCGCAGCCCGGAGGGCGCTTCAGCGGCGTTGATCAAGCGGGCGCTCGACTTGACGTTCGTGCCGCTGCTCAGCGTTGCGCTGGCGCTCGAATACGAAGCCGTTGCCATGGACCCGGCGCAGCGGATCGTTTCGGGTCTCGACGAGAACGAGGTGCGTACGGTCATATCGGCTATTTGCGCGGTAGGCATGCCGGTCGAAAGTCACTTCCTGTGGCGGCCGCAGCTGCGCGATCCGTCGGACGAAATGGTGCTCGAAGTGGCGATCAACGGGCGGGCCGAGGCGATCGTCACCTTCAACCGACGCGATTTCGGCTCGGCTCCGGCGCGGTTCGGGATCGACATTTGGGCGCCGCGAGATGCCTTGAGGAGGGTTGGAGCATGAAGACGAGCACCTATCCCTTGCGCCTGCCAGTGTCGCTGAAGGCGGCAGTCGAGCGCGTGAGCAAGGAAGACGGCACGAGCGTCAATCAGTTCGTGGTGACGGCCGTGGCCGAAAAGCTTTCGGCCATGAAGACCGCCGAGTTCTTCGCGGAACGCAAGGCGGTTGCCGACATCGAAGCGGCGCGGCAGATTTTGCAGCGGCGGGGTGGCCAGCCGCCCGAGCCGGACGATGTCAAAGTGTGAGTTGACGATCGAAAGGTGATCATGAGCTTCACGCAAGAGATCTGGCAGCAGACCGCGGCGTTGCGTCGAGCGATCGACGACTTGCCGTTCAACCGCGAGCTGGCGGCGGGGACGCTCTCCCGTGAGCGGTTCAAGTTCTACATCACCCAGGACAAGCTCTATCTCGACCAGTATGCCCGCACCCTGGCGATCGCCGGTGCCAGGGCTCCCGATCTCGCCGCCATGGACAAATTCGTGGGCTCAGCCTTGGGGGCGCTTGCGGTCGAACGGGCACTGCACGGCCAGTTCCTCGAACAGTTCGGCATGAGTGAGGCGGACATCCTGGCCGCCGAACCCTCGCCCTCCTGCCTCGCCTACACCAACTTCCTGATCGCGGCAGCACACCACGACTCCTGGCCGGTGCTGGTCGCCGCCATCCTGCCCTGCTTTTGGATCTATCACGACGTCGGCGTGCGGATCGCCGGGGAAACGGCGCCCGGCAATTTCTACCAGCCCTGGATCGACACCTATGCGGACGACGCCTTTGCCGCCTCGGTCAAGGACGTGATCCGGATCACCGACGCGGCGGCAGCAGCGGCCGGTGCCGCCGAGAGAGACGCCATGGCCAGGGCCTTCGTCCGCTCGACCCAGTACGAATGGCTGTTCTGGGACAGCGCCTATCGCCTGGAGCGCTGGCCGGTCGGTGCTTGAGCCAGCGGCAACTCGAGGCACACCCGCAGCCCACCGCTCGCCGCCGCCTCGAAGCCGATGGTCCCGTCATAGGCCTGGGCGATGTCGCGGGCGATGGCGAGGCCGATGCCATGGCCCGGCTTGGTCGAATCGAGCCTGACGAAACGACTGCCGAGCCTCGCCCGGTCAGGCTCGGCGACCCCGGTGCCATCGTCCTCGATCGTAATCGCGACCCGCCCGGCCGCCACCCGCGCCGTTATCTCCACCGTCTCGGCCGCCCATTTGCCGGCATTGTCGAGGAGATTGCCCAGGAGCTCGGCCAGATCATCGGGGTCGACCGCGACCTCGAGTGCCGCCGGCACCGTGCTTTGCCAGGCGAGCCGTTCGCCATGTGGCGTGCGCGACAGGGTGGCGACCAGGCGTTCGACCAGCGGAGCCACTGTCGTCGTCCGCTTGGCGCCCGTAGCACCGGCGAGCCGGGCGCGGGCGAGCTCGCGATCGATGTGCCGCTGCATGTCGTGGACGAGGCCCTCGAGCGTTGCGGCGGCACATCGATCGCCCGCCTGCCGCAACCGCCCGGCCTCGGCCTTGAGCACGGTGAGCGGCGTCTTCAGACCATGCGCGAGATCGGCTGCCCGGGCCCGCGCCGCCTCGAGCATCGCCTCCCGGCTGTCGAGCAGCGCGTCGACCTCGTCGGCGAGCGGCTGGATCTCGTCCGGAAAGCGCCCGGCGAGGCGCTCCTTGCGCTGCTCGCGCACCGCGGCAACGGCGCGGCGGACGTCCTCGACCGGTCGCAGCCCGAAGCGGATCTGCGCCCAGGCGGCCGCCCCCAGCACCAGGGCCAAGGCGAGGAGCGAGAGGGCGAGCCGCCCCCGATACTCGCGCAACGCCGTCTCGAGGGTCGCCCGATCGACGGCGGTGGCGATGCGCACCCGACGCTCACCCGCTTCGCTATCGACCAGGAACAGGCGCTCGTGGGCGATCAGCGTCGCCCCAGCAGGACCCTCGAGCGTGTGCCGATGGCGAACACCGGGCTCGAGGGTATCGGGGGCGAGGTCGAGCACCTGGTCCCAGAGCGAGCGCGAGCGGAGCGTCGTGCCATCGGGTGCTATCTCGATCTGCCAGTAGAGCCCGCTCAAGGGCTGACGGAAGCGCGGATCAGCGAGCTCGCCCATGAGCTCCGCCCTGCCCGCCCCCTCGCCCGTCGGCGTTAAGGCGAGCTGGCCGATCAGCTGCCGGGCGAAGGTCGCAAGCTCCTCGTCGACGCGCCGCTCGAGGTGGCGCTCGAAGAGGACCGCGAGGCCGAAGCCCGCGACCAGCAGGGCCACACCGATCGACGCGAGCTGGGCCAGGACCAGCCGCAGGCGCAGCGACCGACGGGTCATCCGCCGGAAGCTGCGGGGATCGTGTAGCCGAAGCCGCGCCGGGTCT
>CAZNWE010000100.1:8315-12850 GCA_964576715.1 uncultured Geminicoccaceae bacterium
GCGGATGATCGCGCGCAGCCGGGCCGAGAGCTCGCCAAGCTCGAAGGGCTTCGGCAGATAGTCGTCCGCCCCGGCATCGATCCCCTCGACCCGCTCCTTCCAGGTGCCGCGGGCCGACAGCACCAGGACCGGCATGGTCCGGCCGTTCTCCCGCCAGCGCTTGAGTACCGCGAGCCCGTCCATGCCGGGCAGGCCGAGATCGAGCACGACCGCTGCATAATCCTCGACGTCGCCCTGAAACCACGCCGTCTCGCCGTCGGCAACGAGCTCGACCCGGTAGCCCTGCGCCTCGAGCATGACCGCGACCGAGGCTGCGATCCGCGCATCGTCCTCGACCACGAGCACCCTCACCGCTTGCGCTCCCGCTTCAGCACCGTGCCGTCCGCGGCGTCGACCTCGAGCTCGACCAACCGGCCACGCGCGTCGACATAGCTGATCTCGTAGACCCAGCCGCCCTTCTCGCGCTCGAGCTCAAGCTCGATGACGTCACCGTCGATGACCGGCGCCAAACGCTCGAGGAGGGTGGCGAGTGGCAACAGCTCGCCCCGCTCGAGCGCCGCCCGGGCCCGGTCGTGATCCTTGTCCGCCAGTACCGGGGCAGCGGTCACGACCACGAGCAAGGCGATGGCGAGCAGCATGCGCATTCGGGACGCCTAGCACCGCGCCGCTGACAAATCGCTGACAATGGCCCTCAGGCTCCTGACAGGGTGACTTCGGTAGGGTGCCGGACGTCGGTCAACCGGCCGACACGGCACCAACACAAGGACCACCACCATGCGCAAGTTCATGATGCTCGCCGTCGCCGCCACACCCTTGGCCCTCGCCGCACCCGCCTTCGCCTCCGACGACGAGGTGCGTTGCCCGGATCTCGCCGCCGACGAATGGCTGCCGCTGAGCGAGATCGAAACGCAGCTCGCCAACATGGGCTATCAGGTGCGCGAGATCGAGCGCGAGCGCAACTGCTACGAAGTCGAGGGCACCGATGCCAACGGTGCGACATTCGAGGCCTATGTGAACCCGAAGACCGGCGAGATCGTGCCGCGTCGCGAGCGGCAGCGGGGCTGAGGCTGCCATGACCAGCAACGACGCAGCCCGGACCTCGGCCGAGAGCCCCGAACACTCGGTCGAGGGTGGGACAGCCGGCATGGTCCGGGTCTGGGACCCGTTCGTGCGGCTCTTTCATTGGACGCTCGTCCTGCTGTTCGCCGCCGCCTATCTCACCGGCGACGAACTCGACCGTGCCCACGAGCTTTTGGGCTATGCGATCATCGCCCTGCTCGTGGCGCGCATCGGCTGGGGCTTCATCGGCAGCGAGCATGCGCGGTTTCGCGACTTCGTCTTCCAGCCTGCCACCGTCATCGCCTATGCCAGGGACACGCTCGCCGGCAGGGCCCGGCGCTATCTCGGCCACAACCCCCTGGGTGGGCTGATGGCGCTGCTGCTGATCCTGAGCCTCCTGGTCACCGCCGGCAGCGGCTGGCTCTTGACCGGGCCCGCCGAGAGCCGCCTCGTTGAAGAGGTGCACGAGGTGGCGGCCAATTTCATGCTGCTGTTGATCGCACTCCATGTCGCAGGCGTGCTGTTCTCCAGCCTGGCGCATGGCGAGAATCTGGTGCGGGGCATGATCACGGGCCTGAAGCGGGCCCTGTGACGGGGGTTCGCGGGACCGCGCCGGCAAAGCGCGGTCCCGCGTCCCTCAGTGGCTGTGGCCCTGGTCGTGGCCGGTACTTTCGTCGACACCGAAGGTGACCGATTCGACCTGCACCTCGACCTCGACGGCACCCGCAGCCTCGAACACGAGGGTCAGCGGGAACGTCTCGCCCTCGACCAGCGGGCTCTCGAGGCCGATCAGCATGACGTGCAGGCCGCCTGGCGCGAGCGCCGTCGGCTCGCCGGCCGGCAGCTCGATCGCCTCGACCTGGCGCATCCGCATGACACCTGCGTCGTCGGCCTGATGCGTGTGCAGTTCGACCCGCGATGCGACGGGGCTCTCGGCGTCGACGAGGCGGTCGGCGGTGTCGCCTTGGTTGGTGACGACAAAATAGGCCGCCCCGTTCTGTTGTTGCGGGGCGGTGGTGCGCGCCCAGGGGTGGCCGATGTGCAGCTCGCCGGCCTCGTAGTCATGGGCGAGTGCCGTGCCGACGGCCCCGACCGTCACGAGAGCGATGATGGTGAAACGATGGAGAAAAGGAGTGCGGGACATGGGGCGTCTCCGAACGCCGGGCAGCGGCGATCGTTGCGCACGGCGCCCGGCTCGATAGGGATGAGGGGTCTGGATGAAGCGACGCTCAGGCGAGCGGCGGCGGCCCCCTCGCCGGCAGCGGTGGCGCGCTGGCCCTGACCGGGATGGCGTGTTGGCCCGGCAGAGTTGGTCGCGAGACCTGCCGTGGTGCCAGGTGCAACGGCGCTTCGGTCGCCGGGAGTGCGGCTGCCGCCAGCTGCTTGCCGAAGCAGACCGGGCAGTGATAGCCGGCGTCGGTATCGCTCTTGCCGTCCGAGGCAGGCGTGCCGTCCGGCGTGATCCAGACGAGGCCAGCACCGGTGCAGATGACGAAACCGGCACTCTCGGCCGAGCGGGCCGCCGCCTGCTGCAGCGTGAGCAACGGCAAAACGAGGTGCAGCAGCAGCCCGAGCAGCGCCGCGTGTCCCGCCAGTTGCCGCCAGCACAGGCGCACCGGCCTTCCCTCACGCCGTCCGCTGTTGCGCCACCCCCCGCCGCCCGCGTCGGCGGCGCCGAACCGGGCCCACGGCATACCGGTCGCCGCGGCAGTCCTGCCCGAAGCGGGGCCGCTGCCGATTTCAGCCTGGCATGCCGGCCGGCGACGCCCGGGCGGTTGGCCGCCGTGGGTTTGCCGGCGGGGGGCTATGGGGCGCGGCCGGCTAGGCAACGGCGGTCAGCGCCCCCTTGCCGGCGAACCAGGAGTCCAGGTTGGCGACGACGGTGCGGCCCATCTCCCCCATCGTCTCCTCGGTCGAGCTCGCGATGTGCGGGGTCAAGACGACGTTGTCGAGGGCCAGGAGCCCGGCCGGCACGTTGGGCTCGTCGTCGAAAACGTCGAGACCGGCGGCAGCGAGGCCGCCATGGGCGAGGAGGTCGACCAGGGCCGGCTCGTCGACCAGCCAGCCGCGGGCGACATTGACGAAGATGCCGCCTGGCCCCAGTGCCTCGAGGATCGGCCGATCGACGAGCGGTGCCGCCTCGCCCTTGGCGGCACCCGCCGCACAGAGAAAGAGGATGTCGCTCTCAGCTGCCAGGGTGACGGCATCGGCGACCCGACGGTAGGCGACATCGCGCGGTGCCGGGTCGACATAGGCGATGGCGCATTTGAAGCCCGCGAGCCTGGCGGCGACCTCGCTGCCGATGCGTCCGAGCCCGATCAGCCCGGCCTGCATGCCGGTGAGCTTGCGGCCGAGCGCGAGCCGGCCCTCGCGCCACTTGCCCTGGCGCACGAAGCGATCGCCCTCGGCGATGCGCCGGCAGGCGGCGAGTGCGAGGCCGATGGCGAGGTCGGCCACGTCGTCATAGAGCACGGGCGTGATGGTCACGGTCACACGGCGGGCCCGAGCGACGTCGAGATCGGTGGTCTCGAGGCCGACGCCGTTGATGGCGCAGATCTCGAGATTGGGCATGCGTTCCATCTCGGCTGCCTTGATGCCGGCCATGCCATGGCTGGCGGCACCCCGGAACCGCGCGCCATGCCGGTCAAGAAAGGCCAGCCGGTCGGGCTCGGCATAGACGTGGTGGACGGCAAACCGTGCCTCGAGGGCGGCCAGAACCGCTGGCCGCTGCGGCCCGAGCAGGGCGATCTCGATCGGGGTGGTGGCGGGCGTGGTCCCTGACATGGCACAGCTCTTTTTTCGGTCGGCGACGGCCGTTAATGGCGCAGTCGGCGGCGCACTGCAAACACCGAGCGCCCGCATCGGCGTCGGGGCAGCGGGCAGGCCGGAAAAACCCCAGCCTTACGCCGGCGGCCAAAGCCGGCATTCTCCGCCTCGAGAGACCAGCCGACCCACCCCCACCCAACGGAGACCGACCATGCAGACCGTCAAGCTCACGACCGCCGCCCTGAGCCTCGCCCTCCTCGCCGCGACCGCCGCCAGCGGCCCCGCCATGGCCCAGCAGGGCGGCGTCGAGGTCGGCGGCAACGCCAACAACCTGACCCTCGTCAACCGCAACACCAACGCCGCCATCGGTGCCAATGCCGAGGCCTCGACCCGGATCGGCAGCGTCCAGGACACCAAGGTCGGCGGCAACCTCAACAACCTCACCCTCGTCAACCGCAACACCAATGCCGCGATCGGCGCCAACACCGAGGCCAACACCCAGATCGGCGCGATCACCGGGGCCGACGTCGGCGGCAACCTCAACAACCTGACGCTGGTCAACCGCAACACGAATGCGGCCATCGGGGCGAACGCCAAGGCCGGCACCGCCATCGGCACGGTCACCGACGCCAAGGTCGGCGGCAACCTCAACAATCTCACCCTCGTCAACCGCAACACCAACGCCGCGATCGGCGCCAACACGACGGCCT
>CAZNWE010000101.1:0-12524 GCA_964576715.1 uncultured Geminicoccaceae bacterium
GCCACATGGGCCGCACCCCGGCGCAGTACTACCTCGAGCTCCGCCTCGAGCGGGCGCGGCATTTGCTCTACCAGACCGACCTGCCGGTGATGAACATCGCCTGCGCCTGCGGCTTCGTCAGTGCGTCGCATTTCTCGACCTGCTATCGGCAGATGTTCGGCAAGACGCCAAGGGCGGAGCGTAGCGAGGCGGCTTGAGGTGGGAGAGCGCGGCGCATGCGGCCTAAATTGACAGCGACTGGGACTCGCGGCTCATGGTTCGCCGATGTGGCCGGTGAGACGCTTCCGTGCGTGCATCGCCATTGGCTGACTGGCCGTCGCTACTGCGATCCCCATGCGGAGCCGGGGCGGCCGCCGTGGGACGAGTTCATCAGGGCGATTGCCGAAGGTGGTAAGGTTGTCCTCACCAATGACGATCATCTTGGTGGCGCTTCTTTTCGCAGGAAAGGCTACATCGCTATCTGGTCGGTTGCCAACGTGCACGTATCCGGCTCAAGCTTGACCTTCGAGATGGTCGATCGATTGGCGGAACTCGATTAGCCTCGGTGACGCCGTGGCAGCACGGCGGCCGAGGGGAGAATGATGTCAGGCGCGTCCCTTTGGCTCCAGAAGTGGCGGCGTGAAGGAACCTACCCCGCAGCAGCGCTGGCACGCTTCGACGGTCTCGAAGGGGTCGCCGTCGACGCCATGCTCGGGCGTTGGCGGGGGAAGAGCCTGCCGACCGGCCACCCGCTCGATGGGCTCCTCGAGGCGCTCGGCTGGTGGGGCAAGGCGTTCGAGGCGCCGGATCGGGTGCATCCGCTGTTGTTTCGGAGGGGCTCGGGTGACCCGGTGGCGCTCGAGCCGGCCTTGATGCCGGTCGGGCTGGCGTTCAAGGCGCCGGGGCTGGCCCGGCATTGGGCCGTGCGCCGGGCGTTCGAGGCGGCGCTGCCGGTGTTGGCGACAAGGCGCCACGCGGCACGGCTGGAATGCTTGACGTTTCGGGGCAAGGTCAGTGCGGCGATGGTCTATGCTCGGCAGCCGATCATCGATCACTTTCGGAGAATCGACGACGATCGGGTGCTCGGCCTCATGGCGGTGGCGGGGCGCCGGGCACCACCGTTCTTCTTTTTGCTCAGCCGCGCGGCATGATCGCTCGGCGGCGCTTCAGAGCGGTGCCGTCGCCTGCTCGAGCCAGTCTCGGGATGCGGTGTCGAGCAGCGGGGTCAACTCCTCCTTGACCCGGGCGTGGTAGGTGTCGAGCCAGCGGCGTTCGGGCTCGGTCAGGAGGTGGAGGTCGATCAGGTGACGGTCGATCGGGGCGAGGCTGAGGTTGCGAAAGCAGAGCAGCTTGCGGTCACCGCCCTCCGGCATCGGCGCCGGCTCGACGAGCACCAGGTTTTCGATCCGGATGCCGTACTCACCCGGCTTGTAGTAGCCGGGCTCGTTGGAGAGGATCATGCCGGGCTCGAGCGCCACATCGCCGCCCCGCTTGGCGAGACGCTGCGGGCCCTCATGAACGCAGAGATAGCTGCCGATGCCGTGGCCGGTGCCGTGATCGTAGTCGAGGCCGCGGCGCCAGAGGAACTGGCGGGCCAAGAGGTCGAGCTGGCTGCCTGAGGTGCCCTCCGGGAAGATCGCCTCCGACAGGGCGATGTGGCCCTTGAGGACCAGGGTGAAGCAGGTCTGCATCTCGGTCGACGGGTGACCCAGGGCGATCGTCCGGGTGATGTCGGTGGTGCCATCGAGATACTGCCCGCCCGAATCGAGCAGATAGAGCGTGCCGCCGGTAAGCGGCCGGTTCGAGGTCGCGGTCGCCCGGTAGTGGGGCAGGGCGGCGCTGGGACCGAGGGCCGAGACGGTCTCGAAGCTCGGACCACGGAACAACGCGTCGTAGCGACGCTCCTCGAGCAGCCGGGCGGCTGCTCCCGCCTCGTCGAGCGTGCCGTCCAGCGGTTGCCGGGCGAGCCAGGCGAGATACCGAACGACGGCCGCCCCGTCGCGCCGCTGCGCGGCCAGGGCACCGGCGATCTCGGTCGCATTCTTCTTCGCCTTGGCGAGCGGCACCGGATCGATGGCCTCGACCACGCGGGCACCAGCGTTGCGCAACAGGTTCGAAAACGCGATGGCATTCTGCGTCGGATCGACCAGCACCCGGCCCTTGGTCCGGCCGAGCTCGGCGAGGGCCGGATCGAGCGCTTCATAGGCGCGGGTCTCAACCGTGTCATCGATGACCGGGCCGCCCGTGAGCTTTGCCGGGTCGACGAACCAGATCGCGTTGCCCTTGGCACCGAGCAGGAGATGGCTGAGGCAGAGCGGATTGTAGGGCACATCGGCACCGCGCACGTTGAGCAGCCAGGCGATGCTGTCGCACGCGGTGACCAGCAGCCAGTCGGCGCCGCGCTCGGCGACGAGCTTGGCGATGCGCTGGCGCTTGGCGGCGCTGCTTTCGCCGGCATAGCGCTCGTCATGGCGTACTACCGGGCTCAGCGGCGGTGGTGGCCGGTCAGCCCAGACGCGATCGATCGGGTTGGCGGCCAGGGGGGCAAGGCTGACGTCCCTGCCGCGGCACAGCCGCTCAAGCGCCTGGCATTCGGCCTTGCGGGTTAGCCGCGGGTCGTAGCCCAGGGTCATGCCGGGCGCGAGCTGCTCCTCGAGCCAGCCGGTCGGCGGGCGCTCGGTGATATGGCAAGGCTCGAACAGCGCCGGGTCGACCTCGTGATCGAGCTGCACGGTGTAGCGGCCGTCGCTGAACACGGCAGCGGCGGCGGGAAGCACGATCGCCTGGCCGGCCGAGCCGGTAAAACCGGTGAGCCAGGCCAACCGTTCCTCGCCCGCTGGCAGGTACTCGCTGCCGTGCTGGTCGGTGCGCTGCAGGACGAAGCCGTCGACGCCCTGCTGCTGGAGCTCGGCCCGGACGGCGGCGAGCCGCTCGGCGAACGACAGGCTCACTTCAACGGCGCCATCACCATGATCATCTGGCGGCCCTCGAGCTTGGGGAACTGCTCGACCTTGGCGACGTCGGCCATCTCCTCGCGCACCTTCTCGAGGATGTTGATGGCCAGATGTTGGTGCGCCATCTCCCGCCCGCGAAACCGCATGGTGACCTTGACCTTGTCACCCTCGTCGATGAACTCGCGCACCTTCTTCATCTTGATGCCGTAGTCGTTCTGGTCGATCGACGGGCGCATCTTGATCTCCTTGACCTCGATGACCCGCTGCTTCTTCCGCGCGGCGTTGGCCTTTTTCTGCGCCTCGTACTTGAACTTGCCGTAGTCGAGGATCTTGCAGACCGGCGGCGTGGCGTTGGGCGAGATCTCGACGAGATCGAGGCCCACGTCCTCGGCGCGGATCAGGGCATCGCGCAGCGGCACCACCCCGATCATTTCACCGTCTTGGTCGACCAAGCGGACCTCGCGGGCCTCGATCCGGTCGTTGATGCGGTGTTCATCGCCTTTTGTTTGTACTGCCATCAGCCGTGATCGACCTCCAATGTTTCAAGGGCAAGTGGTTATACACCAATAGGTCGAACGACGACATGCCGTTCGACCACCAGTCGTCTGCCGCTGGCGCGGCTCATCCGCGCTGATCGGGCGCCATCGATTCTCGCTGACACAGGGCAATCGCCGCGTCAAGCGAAAGCACCTCCTGGGCGTCGCCGCCGAGCCGGCGCAGGCTCACCTGGCGGGCCTGCGCCTCGCGGCCGCCGACCGCCAGGATCAGCGGCACCTTGGCGAGCGAGTGCTCGCGGACCTTGTACGAGATCTTGTCGCTTCGCGTGTCGAGCGCGACCCGCAGACCGGCGCCGGCCAGCGCGTCGCCGACCTCCTGCGCATAGTCGTCGGCCTCATTGGTGACGGTCGCCACGACCACCTGGACGGGTGCCAGCCAGAGCGGCAGCCGACCGGCATAGTGCTCGATCAGGACGCCGATGAAGCGCTCGCAGGAGCCGAGGATCGCCCGATGGACCATGTGCGGCGTGTGCTTGGCCCCGTCCTCGCCGGTATAGGTGAGATCGAGGCGATGCGGCATGTTCATGTCGACCTGGACGGTGCCGCATTGCCATTCGCGGCCGATCGCGTCCTTCAGCTTGAAGTCGAGCTTGGGGGCGTAGAAGGCGCCGTCGCCCTCGTTCAGCACCCATTTCATGTCGATCCGCTCCAGCACTTTCTGCAGCGCCGCCTCGGCCCGGTCCCAGTCCTCCTCCGCGCCGATCCGCTGCTCGGGGCGGGTGGCGAAGTGGATGGTGATGTCGTCGGCCATGCCGAGATCGGTATAGACCTGCCGGATCAGGTCGCACATCGCTACGACCTCGTCCTCGAGTTGGTCGTCGCGGCAGAAGATATGGGCGTCGTCCTGGGTGAAGGCCTGGACGCGCATCAGCCCGTGCCGGGCACCCGAGGCCTCGCGCCGAAAGACCGCACCGAACTCGGCGAGGCGGAGCGGCAGGTCGCGATAGCTGCGCTGGCCGGCTTTGTAGACCTGCGCACCACCCGGACAGCTCATCGGCTTCAGCGCCGCCGGATGCTCGGTATCCGCGTCGGTGAAGATGAACATGTTGTCGCGATACTTGTCCCAGTGCCCGGAGGCCAGCCAGAAGCGCGAATCCAGGAGTTGCGGCGTGTTGATCTCCTGGTAGCCGGCGGCGCGGACCCGGCGGCGCATATAGGCCAAGAGCTCGGTGTAGATCGTCCAGCCCTTGTCGTGCCAGAAGACCTGTCCCGGTGCCTCCTCCTGGAAGTGGAACAGGTCCATCTCGCGGCCGAGCCGCCGGTGGTCGCGGCGTTCGGCCTCGGCGAGCTGCTCGAGATGCGCGTCGAGCTCGGCCTTGGTCGCGAACGCCGTGCCGTAGATCCGCTGCAGCTGGGCGTTCTCGGCATCGCCACGCCAATAGGCGCCGGCGATCTTGGTCAGCTTGAACGCGCCGATGCGCCCGGTCGACGGGCCGTGCGGGCCGCGGCAGAGATCGAACCACTCGCCCTGATGGTAGAGGCTGACGGGCTCGTCGTCGGGGATGGCATCGAGTAGCTCGTGCTTGTAGGTCTCGCCGAGCGCTGCGAACCGGCGATGCGCCTCGGCCCGGCTCACCTCCTCCCGGCGAAACGGCTGGTCGGCCTTGATGATCGCCGCCATCTCGGCCTCGATCCGGGCGAGGTCGTCGGGATGGAACGCCTCTTTTCGGGCGAAGTCGTAATAGAAGCCGTTCTCGATCGCCGGCCCGATGGTCACCTGGGTGCCGGGGAACAGCCGCTGCACCGCCTCGGCCATGACATGGGCGCAGTCGTGGCGGATCAGCGGCAGCGCTTCGGGGTCCTTGGCGGTGATCAGCCGGACCCGGGCATCCTCGGTGATCGGCCAGTCGAGATCGCGCAGGACCCCGTCGACCTCGACGGCGAGCGCCTGCTTGGCCAAGCTCTTGGCGATCGCGGCGGCGATCGCGGTACCGGTCGTGGGCCGCGGGAACGACCGTTCGCTGCCGTCGGGCAGCGTGATCACGACCGCCTGCTCGTTGCCCGGATCGCGATCGGCGGCGCGTTCGACTACCGTTGCCATGGGTATGCTCGGTTCCATTCGATGAGGTCTCGCCGGTCGCAGGCTCGGTGCCACCGGCCAAGGTTTGCGCCGCACCATGTGCGGTCGGGCCGGGTTTTGTCAATTGCGCGGACCGGCAGCCGGCTCGGTGCCGGTACTGCAGGCGGCCGCGCTCAGAGCGCGGTGAGCGCCTCCTCGGCCCTGGGATTGTCTTGTGCGGCCGCTTTCTCCAGCCAGCTGCGCGCCGCCTCGGGGTCACGCTCGATGCCGTCGCCACGGGCGAGGCGGCGGCCGAGTTCGAGCTGGGCCCAATGGTTGTCGGCCTCGGCGGCGCGGCGTATCCAGGCGATGCCGCGCTCGGGGTCGCGGGTGACCACGTCACCTGCCACGAGCGCCCGGCCGTAGTTCAGCATGGCAGAGGCATGGCCACGCTCGGCGGCACGCTTGAGCCAGGCGACCTCGAGGGCCGGATCCGGCAGCGGACCGTCCGCCGCATAGAGCTTGGCGAGATGGTTGGCGGCGTAGGCATCACCCTGGGCATGGCTGGCCTGGAGCACCACCACGGCACGGGCCGCCGCAGCCGCGTCACCGTAGTCGCGGGCCAGGGTCAACAGGGCGCCGAGATCGCCTTCCGCGGCGGCACGGCGCAGCAGGTCCTCGATCCGCGGGTCGTCGGGCTGCCGCTCGGCGAGCAACTCGGCGAGGTCGGCAGCCGCCCGCGGCTCGCCACGCGCGACGATCGTCTCGAGAATCGCCATCGCCTGGTCCGGCTCGTCGTCGGCGATCGTGCGCGCCAGCCAGACGCCGGCCTGATCGCGGCGCGCCGAGTTGCGCGTCCAGGCTGTCTCGAACAGTCGCCTGGCGCGTTCGGGATCGGCGCCGGGCTCCTTGAGCCAGGCCCGGCCGGCGCGGATCAGCGCCTCGGGATGACCGGTGCCGGCAGCCTGGTCGAACAGCGCGCGGGCCTCGCCGACTTCGTCGCGCGCCATCAGCCGGTCGGCGGCGGACAGCTGGTCGCGCACATGTTGGGGCGTCCTGCCCCAATAGGCGAGATTGCTCGAGCAGCCGGCGAGCAGCAACACGGCGACGAGCGCGGCGAGACGGCTAGGCAATGCGCGTTCTCCTCGGCGGGTGGCGGCCGTCGACCGAAGCGGCCGAGGCAAGGCGACACGAGAATAGCAAAAGCGCCCCGGCGCGCGAGCGCGGGCCGCTCCATCCCATCCTATACTACGCGACGAGGCGCGTGAAACGCCGCGCCGAGGGCCGAAATCCGGCTTCGTGACGGCACCGCCACCGCCGAGCCTAGCCGGCCGGCGCGCGCTCAGCGCGGCAACGATGTCGCAGCCGTGACGGCTGGTTTGGCGATCGCTTCCGTCGGTCGGAAATATTCTTGAAGTTTTAGTCGTTGCGGTAAATGTTCGCTTTTAGGTTATCCATCAGCCGGGTTGCGGCGCTGGTGCTGGCCAACTGGAGAAGCCCGTGAGCTTGGCGCCCGCGGTCGATCGACGTAGCGCATTACGGCATCTGGCCGGGCTCGCACTTGGGCTGGGACCGGGCCTCGCGGCAGCGGCTCGGGCGCGCGCCGGGGACGCGCGGGGCGAGCCGCTCTTGCTCGGCATCTTCCCCTACCTGCCGGCGTTGCAGATCGGCCGGCGTTTCGGACCGCTGGCCGGCGCCTTTGCCGAACTCTGCGGTCGGCCGGTGAGCCTGAAAACGAAAAGCACGTTCTCGGCCTTTCGCGACCTTCTGCTCGTCGGCCATTACGACCTCGCCCTCTTGCACCCGTTCCTCTATGCCGACGCGGCGGCGGTGCAGGACTATCGACCGCTGGGCCGGCTGCGCGAGGATCTGGCGGCGGTCCTCGTGGCACGTGCGGGGCGCCGGGTGGCGAGTTTCGCCGATCTGCGTGGCCAGACCATCGCCGTGCCGCCGCGCCTCTCGGCAGTGGCGCAACTGGTCGAACACGAACTCGCCCGCGACGGCCTGGCGGGACCGGATGGCGTGCACCTAGCATTCCACCGCAGCAAGACCGCCTGCCTGCATGCAGTCGCCAGCGATCTGGCCGCCGCCTGCGCGCTGCCGCCCTTCGCCCTCGACCAGCTGGCCGCGTTCGCGCCGGTCGCTATGGAGCCCAAGTTCCAGACGCCGGCGATCCCGGGCCTCGTGCTGGTCGTGCACGGCCGTCTCGGTCAGGCGCACATCGCCGAGCTCGGCCGGGCGGTTCTCGGTTGGGCGGACGAGCCGGCGGGCCGCGAGCTGCTGCGCGCGCTCGGCTGGACCGCGCTCGTCGCCGTGCAGCCCGGCGAATACGACAGGACCAGGCTGACGCTGCTGGTCGAGCACTGATGCCGCTTCGGCTCTCGCTACGCTGGCGCTTCGTTCTCGTGATCTTCACGCTGCAGCTGGTGTTGTGCGCAGCACTTCTGTTCTTCACGCTGCGCCAGCATCTGACCAGCCAGGTCGAGCTCTGGCAGCGGGCGGACCGGCATCTCGTGACCCTGCTCGCCGACCTCAGCCGCGTGGCGCTGATCACCGACGACTACACCGAGTTGCAGGCATTCATCAACGAGACTGCCAGCTCCAGGCGCTTCGCCGACATGATCCTCGCCGATCTCGGCGGTCGCATCGTCGCCGCCAAGGATCCGCGCCGGCTGGGCGATCGGCTGACCGGCGAACCGGAGACGCCGCAGCCGGGGCAGTGGCTGCTCGAGGTGACGATCGGGCAGCACCAGCTCGGCGTCCTCGCCGTGACACTGAGCGACGTCGCACTCCACGCCAGCTTCCGCGAGGCGTACCGGCGCGGCACCGTGATCGCCGCCGCCGGAATCGCCTTGATGGCCCTGTCGGCCTATTGGTTCGGCGGGCTGCTGACGCATCGGCTGGAACGCCTCGCCCAGACCGCCGATCGGATCAGCGCCGGTGACGACCAGGCCCGGGCGTCGATCGAGGGTGAGGATGCGGTCGACCGCGTCGGCGGTGCCATGAACTCGATGCTCGATCGTCTGACCGACAATCTCAAGGCGCTGCGGCTCGCGCATGAGCGGCTGACGCTACCCACGGAAGCGATGAACGACGGCTTCGCCGTCTGGGACGGGCAAGATCGCCTGGTGCTCAACAACAGTCGATTCCAGGCATTCTTTGCTGGCCTCGACGTGGCACAGGGCAACCGGCCGTTCAGCGACATCCTCGATCACCATACCCGGTTGCTGCTCGACCTCGACGACGCGGCCTATGCCGCTTGGAAGGCCGCGCGGCTCGCGGTTCGCGCGAACGGTGGCACCTGCCGCTTCCCGCTCAAGGACGGCAGGCATCTCGAGCTCAGCGAGTCGCGCATGCCGGACGGTGGCACGGTCGGCATCTACACCGACGTCACCGAGAGCGTGCGCCGCGAGGCCGCCCTCAACCGCAGCGAAGCGCGGTTGCGAACGATCATGGCATCGGTCGGCGAGGCGATCGTGACGTGCGATCGGGCCGGCCGCATCGACAGCATGAACCCGGCGGCCGAACGGCTGTTCCAGACCACGGCCGCGGCCATGCACCGGCGGCACATGGCCGAGCTCTGCGTCCCGGACGGCCAGGGGCCGTGCGCTAGCGGCGATCTCGCCCGGCATGCCGACGGGCGCAGCTTCGAGGGGACGGGCTTGCGTGCCGATGGCAGCCGTTTCCCGCTCGAGGGGACGATCAGCCAAGCGGTGCTCGATGGCGAGAACTACTACGTCGCCGCACTGCGCGATCTGACCCGGCAAAAGGAGGCGCAGGCGGTCATCCTCTATCAGGCGACCCACGACCCGCTCACCGGCCTGCCGAACCGCACGCTGTTCGGCGAGCGCCTGGCGGAAATCCTCAAGCATGCGCAGCGCTCGGGCGAACTGGTCGCGGTGGCGTTTCTCGATATCGACCGGTTCAAGGCGATCAACGACAGCCTCGGCCATGCGATGGGCGATGCGCTCCTGGTGCAGGTCGGCGAGCGGCTGCGGGCCGCGGTGCGGGCCGAGGACACCGTGGCGCGGATGGGCGGCGACGAGTTCATCTTGATCCTGCGGGGGCTGCGCAGGCCGCACGACGCCACGATTCCGGCGCGCAAGATCATGACGAGTCTGGAGGTCCCGATGCAGCTCGACGGCCACGAGCTCAAGATCACCGCGAGCCTCGGCATTAGTCTCTATCCCAACGACGCCCAGAACCGCGACACCCTGCTGCGTCACGCCGACATGGCGCTCTACTGGGCGAAGTCGCAGGGTCGCAATGCATTTCGCCTCTATGATGCCGCGCTGCACAGCGAGACCGCCGAGCGGGTCGGCCTGGAGAACGACCTGCGCCGGGCCGTTGACGGCGCCGGGCTCAGCCTGGTCTACCAGCCGCAACTCGACGTCAAGAGCGGCCGGGTCACCGGCTTCGAGGCACTGATGCGCTGGACCCATCCCGACCGCGGTGTGGTGCCGCCCGACCGGTTCATCGGCCTCGCCGAGGAGTGCGGGCTGATCGGCCGGCTCGGCGCCTTTCTGCTCGAGCGGACGGCAGCGGATCTCGATCGATGGCGAGCCCGCAACTTCGTGCCGGGCCGGCTCGCCATCAACGTTTCGCCCCTGCAGTTTCGCGACGGCGATCTGGTAGGCGATGTCGAGCGCTTCCTGCGCAGCGCCGACCTGGCGCCCGATCAGCTCGAACTCGAGCTGACCGAGACCGCCTTGCTCGACGCCGATCGCGCCACTCGGCGCACCGTCCTGGCGCTGCATCGCCTCGGCGTCAGCCTCGCCCTCGACGATTTCGGCACCGGCTTCTCCTCGCTCAGCAACCTGCAGCGCTTTCCGGTCCAGCGGGTCAAGATCGACCGCTCGTTCGTCCGCAACATGACCCGGCGGCCGCGTGACGCGACACTCGCCAAGGCGATCGTCGGCCTCGCCCACGGCCTCGGCATGCAGGTCGTGGCGGAAGGTGTGGAGAACGTCGTGCAGCTCGAGATGCTGGACCGTTTCGGCTGCGACGAGTGGCAAGGCTTCCTCAAGAGCCGCCCGATCGGCCCAGCTGCCGTCCCGGACCTCTGTCTCGCGAATGCCTGAACCGTTCGCTCGAAGCCCGGGCGAACCGGCGGCGAATATGGCGGACGGCCACGCCGGCCGGCAGCGCATCCCGCGCCGCCACGGTCGGCGACGCGGGATGCGTCTTGCGGATCAGTGCAGATCGAAGCGATCGGCGTTCATCACCTTGGTCCAGGCGGCGACAAAGTCGTGGACGAACTTCTCGTGGTTGTCGTCCTGGGCGTAGACCTCGGCATAAGAGCGCAAGACCGAGTTCGCGCCGAAGACCAGATCGACCCGGGTCGCCGTCCACTTGACCGCGCCCGTCTGCCGGTCACGGACCTCGTAGAGGTTGTTGCCGGCCGGGTGCCACGTGTGGGCCATGTCCGTGAGGTTCACGAAGAAGTCGGTGGTCAGCGCCCCCGGGCGATCGGTGAAGACACCGTGCCGGGAGCCGCCGTGGTTGGTGCCGATGACCCGCATGCCACCGACGAGCACGGTCATCTCGGGGGCGGTGAGGCCCATGAGCTGGGTGCGATCGAGCAACAGCTCCTCGGCACTGACCAGGTAGTCCTGCTTCAGCCAGTTGCGGTAGCCGTCGTGGATCGGCTCGAGCGGTGCGAACGAGTCGGCGTCCGTCTGCGCGTCGGTGGCATCGCCGCGGCCGGGCATGAACGGTACGGTGACCTCGAAGCCGGCCGCCTTGGCCGCCTGCTCGACGCCGAGATTGCCGGCGAGCACGATGACGTCGGCGACGCTGGCCCCGGTCTCGACCGCGATCGGCTCGAGCACGGCGAGCACCCGGGCCAGCCGCTCGGGCTCGTTGCCCGCCCAGTCCTTCTGCGGCGCCAAGCGGATGCGGGCACCATTGGCCCCACCGCGGAGGTCCGAGCCGCGAAAGGTGCGGGCACTGTCCCAGGCGGTGGCCACCAGGTCGGCGATCGAGAGGCCGCTCGCACCGATCTTCGCCTTGACCGCGGCCACGTCGTAGTCGGTGCGGCCGGCCGGCACCGGATCCTGCCAGATCAGCTCCTCCGCGGGCACCTCGGGGCCGATATAGCGACCCTTGGGGCCCATATCGCGGTGGGTCAGCTTGAACCAGGCCCGCGCGAACACCTCGGAGAGGTAGTCCGGGTCCTGGTGGAAGCGCTCGGCGATCTTCCGGTAGGCCGGATCCTTGATCATGGCCATGTCGGCGTCGGTCATGATCGGCTTCAAGCGGATGGACGGGTCCTCGACGTCGACCGGCTTGTCCTCCTCCCTGATGTCGACGGGCTCCCACTGCCAGGCGCCGGCCGGGCTCTTCTTGAGCTCCCATTCGTGCTCGAGCAGCATCTTGAAGTAGCCGTTGTCCCATTTCGTCGGATGGGTGGTCCAGGCCCCTTCGATGCCGCTGCTCACGGTCTCACGGCCGACCCCCTTGCCCTTGGGGTTGTGCCAGCCGAAGCCCTGCGCCTCGACGTCGGCGGCTTCGGGGGCCGGGCCGAGGATGGTCGCATCGCCATTGCCGTGGCACTTGCCGACGGTGTGGCCGCCGGCGGTCAAGGCCACGGTCTCCTCGTCGTTCATCGCCATGCGGGCGAAGGTCTCGCGCACCTGGGCCGCCGTCCGCAGCGGATCGGGCTTACCGTTGACGCCTTCCGGATTGACGTAGATCAGGCCCATCTGCACGGCGGCGAGCGGGTTGTCCATCGTCGACGGGTCGTCGACGTCGGCGTAGCGGGCGTCGCTGGGTGCCAGCCACTCCTTCTCCGCCCCCCAGTAGATATCCTTCTCGGGGTGCCAGATGTCGGCGCGGCCGAAGCCGAAGCCGAAGGTCTTGAGCCCCATCGACTCGTAGGCGACGTTGCCGGCGAGGATCATCAGATCCGCCCAGCTGACCTTGTTGCCGTACTTCTTCTTGATCGGCCAGAGCAGGCGGCGGGCCTTGTCGAGGTTGACGTTGTCCGGCCAGGAGTTCAGCGGGGCGAAGCGCTGGTTGCCGGTGCCGCCGCCG
>CAZNWE010000102.1:0-12424 GCA_964576715.1 uncultured Geminicoccaceae bacterium
GAGCCTGGAGACCGGCGCCTTCATCGCGCTCGAGCGTAACCCTGAATGGTGGGGCGAGCCGCCTGCCTTCGACGAGATCGTCATCCGCACGATCGAGAACACGGCAGCCTTGGAGGCCAACCTGCTCTCCGGCGAGATCGACATGATCGAGGGCTCCTTGGGCCTCGCCCTCGACCAGGCGACCGCCTTCGAGGCCCGGCACGGCGAGCGCTTCCAGGTTTTCTACAAGCCCGGGCTGATCTACGAGCATATCGACTTCAATCTCGACAACCCGATCCTCGCCGATCGCCGGGTGCGGGAGGCCATGATCCGCAGCATCGACCGCGAGGCCGTGAGCCAACAGCTCTTCGCCGGCCGCCAGGCCGTGGCGCACACCGGCGTCAACCCGCTCGACTGGGTGCATACCGACGACATCCCGACCTACGACGAGGACCTCGATGCCGCCAACGCCTTGCTCGACGAGGCCGGCTGGACCGACCTGCGCGGTGGCGTCCGCCACAATGCCGAAGGCGAGCCCTTGCAACTCAGCATCATGACGACGGCCGGCAACCGGACGCGCGAGCTGGTCCAGCAGGTGCTGCAGTCGATGTGGCAGCGGGCCGGCATCGAGGTGAGCATCCAGAACGAGCCGGCCCGCGTCTTCTTCGGCGAGACGATGAGCAAGCGCCGCTTTCCGTCACTTGCCATGTATGCCTGGATCTCGAGCCCCGAGAACGTGCCGCGCTCGACCCTCCATTCCGAGGAGATCCCGCGGGAAGAGAACGGCTGGTCCGGGCAGAACTACCCGGGCTTCATCAATGCCGAGATGGACGCGCTGATCGACGAGATCGAGATCACCCTCGATCGCGACGCGCGCGAACAGCTCTGGCACGAGCTGCAGCGCCTCTATGCGACGGAGCTGCCCGTCATTCCGCTTTATTTCCGCGCTGACGCGCATATCTGGCCGCGCTGGCTCGCTGGCGTATCGCCCACCGGGCACATGGGTGTGACCAGCCTCACCGTCGAGCAATGGCACGTGGCGGACGGCGGTTGAGCAGCAAACCGGGCCCACGGCCTCGATGAGCGCCTACCTGACCCGCCGGATCGGCGAGACGGTCTTCCTTCTCCTCCTCATGTCCTTCCTGATCTACGGCCTGATCGGACTGATGCCGGGCGACCCGATCGACCTCATGCTCTCGGCCGATCCCAACATCACCGCCGAGGACGCGGCCCGCCTCAAGGCGCTCCAGGGCCTCGATCGCCCGCTCTGGGAGCGCTACTGGTACTGGCTGCGGACGGCGCTCTCCGGTGATTTCGGCTATTCCAGGCTCTATGCGCGGCCAGTCGTCGAGGTCATCGGCCCGAGGCTCGTCAACACCGCCATCCTCATGGGCACCAGCCTCGCCCTGGCGCTCTTGATCGCCGTCCCGGCCGGCGTGATCGCCGCGATGCACCCGCGCGGCCTCGCCGACAACACCATCAATCTCTTGGCCTTCGCCGGCTTTTCGGTCCCCTCGTTCTGGCTCGGCCTCATCCTGATCATCGTCTTCGCGGTCCAGCTCGGCTGGCTGCCGGCAGGGGGTACCGCACCCGTCGGCAGTGCGGACCTCCCCGATCGCCTGCGCTACCTCGTCCTGCCGGTCGCCACGCTCACGCTGCTTGCCGCCGGCACCTTCGTCCGCTTCGTCCGCGCTGCCATGCTCGAAGCGCTGCGTGAGGACTTCATCCGCACCGCCAGGGTCAAGGGCCTCTCCCGCAGTGCCGTCGTCATCCGCCACGCCATGCCGCACGCCATGCTGTCGCTGGTGACCATCGTGGCGCTCAATGTCGGCAACCTGTTCTCGGGCTCGCTCGTGGTCGAGACCATCTTCGCCTATCTCGGCATGGGCAAGCTGATCTACGATTCGATCATGGGCAACGACTACAACCTGGCGCTGGCCGCCCTCCTGATCGCCACCTTGGTCACCCTCCTGGCCAACCTCGTCGCCGACATCGCCTATGGCTGGCTCGATCCCCGAATCGACTATGGAGGGTGAGATCGACGATGGCGGCTGAAGCCGAAGCCCCGCTCACCCGCGTCGGCATCCGGCGAGCAGCCGCGGGCCAGGGACCCTGGCGGCGCTTCTGGCAGCGCTTCCTGTGGCACCGCCTCGCCGTCCTCTGCACCTGGCTTCTCTGCCTCCTGATCCTCGCCGTGATCTTCGGCCCACCTCTGGGCCAGCTCTTCGGCCTCGATGGCCAGACCGTGAACCTCTTCAACCGCATGGCGCCTGCCGGCCTGGGCCAGCCGATGGGTACCGATGAGCTCGGCCGCGACCTCCTGCTCCGCCTCCTGGAGGGCGGCCGGGTCTCGCTTCTGGTCGGCATCAGCGGCGCCCTGCTGACCGCCATCATCGGCACCGCGATCGGCCTCGCTGCGGGCTATGCCGGCGGGCGCACCGACAGCTTCTTCATGCGCCTCACCGACGCGGTGATCGCCCTGCCGCTCCTGCCGCTCTTGATCGTTCTGGCCGCCATCGACGTCACCAAGCTCGGCCTGCCGGCATCGCTCGCGGGCGATGGCTGGGGCAGCGTCTACCGCATCGTCATCCTCGTGGCCCTCTTCGGCTGGACCACGGTCGCCAGGCTCGTCCGCGCCGCCGTCCTGAGCCAGAAGGAGCGCGACTATATCCGCGCCGCCCGTGCCCTGGGTGCCGGCCCGCTGCGGATCGCGCTCCGCCACATCCTGCCCAACATCGCGTCCCCCATCATCGTCGCCACGACACTCTCCATCGGCAACATCATGCTGGCGGAATCGGTCCTCTCCTTCCTCGGCCTCGGCATCCAGCCGCCGCTGCCCTCCTGGGGCAACATGCTGACCAACGCCCAGGAGATCATCTGGCAGGCCCCGGCGCTGGCCATCTGGCCCGGGGCTTTGCTGTTCATCGCGGTGATCGCCTGCAACATCATCGGCGACGGCTTGCAGGATGCGCTCGATCCGCGCGGTGACCTCGGGCGGTGATCGTTCGGCGAGCAGCCGCGGAACGCCGGAAGTGTGAGCTGGATTACAGATTCGAAGTCGGTCGCCAACCGATCATCTTGCGGGCTTGAGCGACGGAAGTAATCGACGGTTGAGCGACACGAACCCTGAGAGCGTCGCGGCCGTGCTGGAGAGGGCGGCCAGTCCGGCGGCCAAGGCGGCACTGGCCGAGAGGCCGCTGTCCTTGGTCATCGAGAGCCTGCCCGACGGCTTAGCACTCTGTGACGGCGACGATCGGCTGGTGCGCTGCAACAGCCGCGATCACAGGCTCGACGCGCCCCGTGTGCCGGCGATGGAGGCACGGTTCGCGGACATCCACCGCTGTGGCCTCGCCCGCGGCCCGGACGCCGTCCGCCACGGCGAGGCTGAGGCTTGGCTGGCCCGGCACCGCGCCGCCCACCGAAAGCCGCCCGCCATGCACGAGCCGCAACGCGGCGACGGCAGCTGGCGGCTCGCCGCCATCATCGCCGGTGCCACGATCGGTACCTGGGAATGGAACGCGAAGACCGGCGAAACAGTCTTCAGCGAGCACTGGCGCGAGATGCTCGGCTACCGCCCGGGCGAGCTGCCGACACCCGGCACCGACACGCGGCGGCGACAGCCGCCACCGACCTCTGGCAACGGCCGTGCCATCCGGCCTCGTGTCTCAAGACCCTCGATGGCGCACCCTTGGCGCTGGCAGAGCTGCCGCTCGCCAGGGCGATGGCGATCAGGGCAGCGGTCTTCGATGCCCGCCACGCGATCGAGTGGCCGGACGGCACCCACCACCTCCCGTCGATCAACGCCGCACCCCTCGCCCGGGACTCGACCGTGCCGTGCTCGGTGGTTGGCTCGATGATCGACGTCATGGACAAGCTCGCGGCCGAATCCGACCTCCGCTACAAGGCGGCGCTGTTGCTCGGCTTGTTCGAACTCTGCCCGCTGGGCATCGCGCTCACCGATTACGCGACCGGTGCGTTCATCGAGGTCAATGACGCACTGCTCGCGCAAAACGGCTTCAGCCGCGACGAGTTCCTGCGCCTGACCTATTTCGACGTGACGCCGGCGGACTACCGCGCCTCGGATAGGCACTTCCATCAGCAGTTGCGCGACGTGGGCCACCATGGTCCCTACGAGAAGGAGAACCTGCGCAAGGACGGTAGCCGCTACCCGATCGTCCTGCGCAGCACCATGGTGACCGACCTCGCCGGCCGGCAGCTGATCTGGTCGATCGTCGAGGACATCACCGAGCGCAAGGCGAGCGAGGCAAAAGTCCTGCGCCAGGCGCAGTTCGACGAGTTGACCGGCCTGCCCAACCGCCGGCTGTTCCAGGAGCGCCTGCAGCGCGCCCTCGAGCGGGCGCGCCGTGGCCGACATGGCGGTGCCGTGGCGATGCTCGACCTCGATGACTTCAAGACGGTCAACGACCGCCTCGGTCACAAGGCCGGGGATACGATCCTGGTCGAGGCTGCCGGCCGGCTCACCGCCTGCACCCGGGCCACCGATACGGTCGCCCGGTTCGGCGGCGACGAGTTCCTGATCCTCCTCGACGACATCGGTGTCCGCAGCAACGCGGCGCGCATCATGCGCAAGCTGCAACGCGCCCTCGTCCAGCCCTTTTGCGTCGACGGTCGGGTGCTGCAGTTGCGAGTGAGCAGCGGCATCAGCCACTTTCCGGCCGACAGCGACGACCAGGACGAGCTGATCCGGCTCGCCGACAGTGCCATGTACCGGGCCAAACGGCAGGGTCGCAACCGCACCCGAATTTACAGCATGACCACCGGCAGCTAGGCCTTCGCCGCTCGTTCTCTGATTTGGCGCATGACGACCGCTGGATCGGCAGCCAAGAAGCCGAGTTCGATATCGTAGCGCTCGCCACTGGTGAGCATGATTCGAATGCCCTTGCTCAAGGTGCCGCGCCTGAGGGTGGCCTCCTGGATCGTCGTCCAGGCGACCGGCTCGGGCCCGCGCCGCTGGTCGAGCAGGCCCTGCTCGCCGATCACCAGGACCGGTCCAGCGAGCCGGAGCTCGCTCAGCAGCATGACCAGGGCGAAGCCCGGCAACAGGATGAGCAGAAAGGCGATGCCCCAGGCCTCGCCGAGGCCTTGGCTCCACACCCGGGCGGCGCCCAGTGCGATCATGGCCGCCAGCATGACCATGAACGGCCAAATCTTGCGAGGATCGAAGCCGAACCGCGCCACCTCCCGGCCGAGCCCAGCCCCGGCCCACTCAGCCATTGGCCCTCGCGGCCGAGCGCGTCAGTGCTCGCAAGACGGACAGGATCACCGGCGGTCCGACGTCCCCTCGGTGTGGTTGGCTCGGCATCGCCGCGCGCCGCAACCGTGCGCAGGCACGAGCGGCACGTCGACGACCGACAGCAGCGCCGGCAGGCGCCGCGCCGGCAGCGACGTGGTGCCTGCGCTTAGTGCTTGGAGGCGGCGTCTGGCCCTGGCAATCTAGCGGTCTTGCGCTGCGATGCGTCGGTGCGATGCCGCAGGGCACCGCCGGCAAGGAGGGACGAACGAGATGCTGACCGTTGCCGATGTCATGACCAGGGAGGTCGTCACGATCCGACCCGAGACCCCGGTCGAGGAGATCGCCAAGCTGCTTTATGAGCGGCATATCAGCGGTGCGCCCGTGATCGACGCCAAGGGGCGCCTGGTCGGCATCCTCAGCGAAGGCGATCTCATGACCCATGCCGGCGCCCTCGGCGGGTTGCCACCGCCGCGGTCCTGGTGGCTGCGGCTGTTCAGCGATCGGACGTCGAGTGCCAAGGACTACGTCAAGACGCATGGCCGCACCGCCGCCGACGTGATGTCGACCAACCTTCGTACTGTCGCCCCGACTGCCAGCCTGCCCGAGGTCGCCCGCCTGCTCGAGGAGCACGGGATCAAGCGGATGCCGGTGGTCGAGGGCGACCAGCTCGTCGGCATCGTCAGCCGTGCCAACCTGTTGCGTGGACTGGTCACCGCCGATGCGCCGGGCGAGGTGAGCGCCGACGACCGCGAGATTGCCCGCAGGCTCCGTGACGAGCTCGCCGCGGAGAGCTTCGGCAGCCTCGTCAATCCGATCATCCAGGACGGCATCGTTCATCTCTGGGGCCTCGTCGACAACGACACCGAACGCCGTGCCCTGATGCTGCTCGCTGAGCGGGTTCCCGGCGTGAAGGCCGTCGAGGACCACCTCGGACAACGGCCGATGGTCAAAGGCTGACGTCGTCGTGCTTGGGGCTTGTGTGCGTGAGCCTTGGCCCACCCGGTGCACGACGACACGACCTTGGCATGGCGAGGCTGGCGGCTGAAAGTTCTTGGCATCGACGGGCCGGTTGCTTGGGGGGCAGGGTTGAACGCGATTGCCGGCGAACCCGGTCGACCGCCGTTGCGGTCAGTAGAGCAGATCGCGCAGGCCGAGGGAAATCCAGGGGAGGTAGGTGACCAGCAGCACGCAGGCGATGATGACCGCGAAGAACGGCAGGAGGGCGGGGACGATCCGCTCGATCGGCAGCCGAGCCACGGCGCAGGCGGCGAACAGGTTCACCCCGACCGGCGGCGTGATCATCCCCATGGCGAGGTTGATCACCATGATCAGCCCGAAATGCACGGGATCGACACCGAAGGCGACGGCGATCGGCACCAGGATCGGGGCGAGCACCAGGATCGCGGCCGCGGTCTCGATGAACATGCCGACGACGAAGAGGAAGATGTTGACCGCCAGGAGGAAGCTGACCTTGGAGGTGAAGGTGTCGGTCACCCAGGCGGTCGCCATGGCCGGCAGCCCGGTGCGCGAGAGGAGGAACGAGAAAAGCGACGCCGCGGCGATGATCAGCATGACGACGGCGGTCGCGATCGCGGTCTCGCGCAGCACATCGAGCAGCTTGGCGACGGTCAGCTCGCGATAGACCAGGGCCCCCACTACGAGCGCGTAGAACACGGCGATGCCCGAGGCCTCGGTCGGCGTGAAGACACCGGCATAGATGCCGCCGACGACCACGACCGGCATGATCAGGGCCGCCGAGGCGCTGAGCGCGGCCGGACCGAGCGGCGCCTTGTCGGCGCCGTCCTCGTTGCCGTAGCCCTTGATCCGGCAATAGACGAGCAGGAAGAGGATCAGCGCCCCGGCCACCAGGAGCCCCGGGCCGAAGCCGGCGATGAAGAGCTGGCCGATCGAGGTTTCGGTCGCGACCCCATAGAGGATGAGCGGGATCGAGGGCGGGATCAGCACGCCGAGCTCGGCCGAAGAGGCCTGGACGGCGGCCGCGGTCGGCCTGGGATAGCCGTTCCCCACCATGGCCGGAATGAGGATGGCGCCAATTGCGAACGTGGTGGCGACCGAGGAGCCCGAGACGGCGGCGAAGATCATGCAGGTGACCACGCAGGACGCCGCGAGCCCGCCTTGCACGCCACCGACCAGCGCCCGGGCGAACTCGACGAGACGTCTCGAGATGCCGCCCGCGGCCATCAGGTTGCCGGCGAGGATGAAGAGCGGGACGGCCATCAGGGGAAAGCTGTCCATCCCGGTGAACATCCGCTGCGCCACCAGGATCAGCGGCAGCTGGGTGAACAACTCGATGCCGATGATCGAGGCCATGGCGAGGCCGATCGCGACCGGCACGCCGAGCCCGATCAGGACGATCAGCGTCAGCATGATGACGCCGTTCATCGGGCCTTCACGCCAGCGGCGAACGCCATCATGCGATCGTATCCAGATGGGCCTCGTGAATGCCGGCACCCGGCTCCAAAAGCTCGCTGGTGCGAACGAACACGGCGAGCAAGGACAGCGTCGCACCGATCGGCAGCGCCAGATAGACCCAGAAGATCGGGATCTCGAGACCTGAGAGGATCTGGTTCTGGGTGCGCCCCACCATGTCGACGCCGGTCCAGACCAGTATGACGAGGAACACGAACGACCAGAAGCCGGCGAAGATCTGCATGGCCTTGCCGATCGGACGCGGCACGGCGCGGATCAGCACCTCGGCCGCGATCATCGCCCCCTCGCGAAAGGCGGCAGCGGCGGCGAGGTAGACGGTCCAGATCATGATCGAGCGGACCAGCACCTCGGACCAGGTCGAGGGCTGGCCGACGATGAAGCGCATGAAGACCTGGTAACAGGTGAAACCCGCCATCAACACCACGCCGAGCATGGCGAAGGCGAGCGCGGTGCGGGTCAGGGCAGCCTCGATGCTGCGGATCGCGCGCAGCCAAGCGGGTCGCCGCCAGTCGGGCGCGCCACCGGTCGCGGGCTGCGTCGCCGACAACGCGGCCGGCTCGTCAGAAGCTGTTGATGCGCTCGATCAGCGTGTCGCCGAAGCGCTCGGTGTAGGCGTCATAGGCCGGCGCCACCGCGGCCTGGAACGGCGCCTTGTCGACATCGGTCACCACTTCCATGCCCTTTTCGATCAACCCGTCGATCCCGGTCTCCTCGAGCTCGGTGACCCGGCCGCGGGTGACTTCGACCGAGGCGGCGGCGGCCTCCATCACCCAGCCCTGCTCCTCCTCGGAGAGGCTGGACCACCGGGCGTCCGACATGATGATGATGGCCGGCGAGTAGAGATGGCCGGTGAGCGAGAGATGGTCCTGCACCTCGGCGAAGTTGCTCACCGAGATGACGACGATCGGGTTCTCCTGCGCGTCGACCACGCCCTGCTGCAAGGCGGTGAAGAGCTCGGCGAAGGACATCGGCGTGGGGGCGGCACCCAGGGCCTCGAAGGCGCGCAGATGGATCGGGTTCTCCATGGTGCGGATCTTCATGCCGGCGAGATCGGCCGGCGTGCGCACCGGGCGCTGCGAGTTGGTGATGTGGCGAAAGCCGTTCTCGGTCCAGGCCAAGGCCTGGAAGCCGGCGGCATCGATCACGCCCAGCAGTTCCTGGCCGATCTCGCCGTCGAGCACGCCTCGCGCATGGTCGTAGTCGCGAAACAGGAAGGGCAGATCGAGGACCTGAGTCTCCGGCACGAAATTGGGCAACGGCCCCGTCGAGGTGATGACCATGTCGAGCGCACCTATCTGCACCGCCTCGATCATCTCGCGCTCGCCGCCGAGTGCTGCCGCCGGGTGCTGAACCAGCGTCATTTCGCCGCCCGAGAGCTGCTCGAGGACCTCGCCGAAGCGGGTCATGCCCATGCCGTAGTGCGAATCCAGCGTGGTCGCGTGGCCGACCTCGATCACGGTCTGCGCCACGGCGATCCGGGACGCTGTCAACGGCGTGACGACGAGACCGAGCAAGGCCGCCGTGGCGAGCAGAGCGCGCAACTGCATTTGTGATCCCTCCCTGGGCGTTCGCGACTGTGATCAACGTTGGCGATACCATTCAGCGACGCCTCGGTCAAAGACGGCGATGGCGGGGGCGGCGATGGCGGGGCGCCGCCGGCCGACCGCTGGCGGCTCGGCGCGCGACATCCTGCCGGAAGCGCGGCGATTGCCTAGCGCCCGACGATTGCCTATGAACCCCGCCCGAGGATGGGAAGCGCGAGGCGAGTTGGATTCGATCATGAAAATCGGCGTACCCAAGGAGCTGCAGCCGGGCGAGCATCGGGTCGCGGCGTCGCCGGAGACCGTCAAGAAGCTGGTTGCTGCCGGGATCGAGCTCCGCGTCGAGCGCGGTGCCGGCACGGCGGCCGCGATCGCCGACGACGCCTTCGAGCAGGCCGGGGCGACGCTCGTCGACGCCGCCGGGGCCTGGGACGCCGACCTCGTCTTGAAGGTGCAGCGGCCGACCGAGGACGAGATGGCGCGGCTCAAGTCCGGGCAGATGCTGGTCGGTGCCCTGGACCCCTACACCCATCCCGAGCAGGTCAAGGCCTATGCCGCGAAGGGCGTGGCTGCCTTCGCGCTCGAGTTGCTCCCCCGGACCACCAGGGCGCAGGCCATGGACATTCTCTCGAGCCAGGCCAACCTCGCCGGCTACAAGCTGGTGGTGGACGCCATCGCCGCCTATGCGCGATGCATGCCGATGATGATGACGGCAGCCGGCACCGTGACCCCGGCCAAGTTCTTCGTCGTCGGTGCCGGTGTGGCCGGCCTGCAGGCGATCGCCACGGCCAAGCGCATGGGGGCGGTCGTCACCGCCACCGATGTGCGGCCGGCGGCCCGCCAGGAAATCGAGAGTCTGGCTGCCAAGTTCGTCGGCTTCATCCCCGAGGATGCCGCGACGTCGGGCGGCTACGCCCGGCCATTGACGCCGGAGGAGCAGAAGCAGCAGGCCGAGATGGTGGCCGAGCATCTGAAGACCCAGGACATCGTGGTCACCACAGCGCAGATCCCGGGCAGGAAGGCACCCCGGATCATCACCGCCGAGATGGTCAAGTCGATGAAGGCGGGCTCGGTGATCATGGACCTCGCCGCCGAAAGCGGCGGCAACGTCGAGGGCAGCGTGCCCGGCGAGACGGTCGTGACCGAGAATGGTGTCACGATCATTGGGGCCAAGAACCTGCCGTCCAGGCTGGCGCCGGCGGCCTCGCTGCTCTACGCCAAGAACCTCATGAACTTCGTCATGCTGCTGGTCGACAAGGAGGCCAAGGCCTTCAAGATCAACGAGGCGGATGACCTGGTGAAGGGCACGCTCGTCACCAAGGACGGTGCCGTCGTTCATCCGAGCCTGCAAAACGCCTGAGCCCGAGGAGCCTGGTCATGGAAGCGCTCGACCCCGGGGTTTTCAACCTCATCATCTTCGTGCTGGCGGTGTTCGTTGGCTACTACGTCGTCTGGTCGGTGACGCCGGCGCTGCACACGCCGCTGATGTCGATCACCAACGCCATCAGCTCGGTGATCATCGTGGGTGGGCTGATCGCCGTGGGTGCCGCGGCCGGCCTCGCCACGGTGCTCGGCTTCATCGCCGTGCTGCTCGCCTCGGTGAACATCTTCGGCGGGTTCGCCGTCACCCGACGCATGCTCGCCATGTTCAAGAAGCGTACCTGAGGCGCGGAGAGATCGAGCCATGAACCCCAACCTCGCCGCCCTCGGTTATCTCGTCGCCGCCGTCTGCTTCATCCTGGCGCTGCGTGGCCTCTCCCACCCGACGACGTCGCAGGCGGGCCTGCGCTACGGCGTCATCGGCATGGCGCTGGCCATCGTCATCACGCTGCTGGTGCTGCCGACGCCGACGCCGCTGGCCTATGTCCTGATCATCGCCGGCATCGCCATCGGCGGCGGCATCGGCTACGTGATCGCCCAGAGGATCGAGATGACGGCGATGCCGCAGCTCGTCGCCGGCTTCCACTCGCTGGTCGGCATGGCAGCCGTGCTGGTGGCTGCTGCCGCCTTCCTCAATCCCGTGGATTTCGGCCTCGTCAAGGCCGATGGCAGCATCAAGCTGCTGTCGCTCTTCGAGATGGGCCTGGGCACGATCATCGGGGCGATCACGTTTACGGGCTCGGTCATCGCCTTCGGCAAGCTGCAGGGCAAGCTGCCGCCGAAGGTCGAGGCGGCGCTCGGTCCGTTGCAGGGCCCGGTTGCCACGGTGATGAGCTCGAAGCCCATCATGCTGCCGGCGCGACACGTCGTGAATGCCGCCATCGGCCTCGCCATCGCCCTGATCCTCGCCTGGTTCGTCGCCGGCGAGAGCGGCTGGGCGTTCTTGTTGATGACGCTCCTGGCCTTCGCCATCGGCGTCCTCTTGATCATCCCGATCGGCGGTGCCGACATGCCGGTCGTCGTCTCGATGCTCAATTCCTATTCCGGCTGGGCGGCGGCCGGCATCGGCTTCACCCTGCAGAACCCGATGCTGATCATTACCGGGGCCCTCGTCGGCAGCTCGGGTGCCATCCTCTCCTACATCATGTGCAAGGCGATGAACCGCTCGTTCATCTCGGTCATCCTCGGCGGCTTCGGCGAGACCGGGGCAGCGGCGGCCGAGGACGGCGACAAGACGGTCAAGTCCGGCTCGGCCGAGGATGCCGGCTTCATCATGGAGAACGCGCAGTCGGTGATCATCGTGCCGGGATACGGCATGGCCGTGGCGCAGGCCCAGCATGCCGTGCGCGAACTCCACGACGTCCTGGCCAAGAAGGGCGTGTCGGTCCGCTTCGCCATCCACCCCGTGGCCGGCCGCATGCCCGGCCACATGAACGTGCTCCTGGCCGAAGCCAACATCCCCTATGACGACGTCTTCGAGATGGAGGACATCAATAGCGACTTCCAGCAGGCCGACGTCGCCTACGTGATCGGTGCCAACGACATCACCAACCCGGCGGCCAAGACCGACCCGCAGAGCCCGATCTTCGGCATGCCGGTGCTCGACGTCGACAAGGCCAAGGCCGTCTTCTTCGTCAAGCGGTCAATGGCCGCGGGCTATGCCGGCATCGAGAACACCCTCTTCTACCAGCCCAACACCATGATGCTGTTCGGCGACGCCAAAAAGATGACCGAGGAAATCGTCAAGTCTTTGGAGTAGAGATGGATGAAACGGGGAGGCTGGCCTCCCCGCACCCCACCGATACTTTTGGTCTGGTGT
>CAZNWE010000103.1:0-12101 GCA_964576715.1 uncultured Geminicoccaceae bacterium
GGCCCAGCAGACGGCCCAGCAGGCGGCCCAGTGGGCGGCCCAGTAGGCGGCCCGAAGGCCAGGCACACTCCCTAGGCCGGAGATCGGGACTACGGGAGCCCGTTGCAACATGGCTGACGGGTCTTGCCTTGTCGTCGTGCAATGTCCGCTGATTCGAGCGCCGATGGCTGCTTGCCTGTCGAAAACTGCAGCACCTCCATGGCGAAGGCGCTGATGAAAGGGGTAGTCACCCGGCGCCGTCGAGCACTGCGTCCAGCGCCATGACGTTCGCGATCACCCGGTCGGCGTGCCGCTCGAGTACCGGGCGTGGTGTCGCCCCGGTGAGCACGGCGACGGCCATGGCGGCACCTGCCGCCCGGGCCATCAACAGGTCGGCAGGGGTGTCCCCGACCACGGCGACCTCGGCGGGCTCGAGACCCAGGGCGCTGCAGAAGCCGTGGACCATGCCGGGGGCGGGCTTCTCGCCGTAGCCGCCGTCGAAGCCGGTCACGAAGTCCAGCCGCGCCTCGAGACCGAGCCCGGTCAGCATGGCCCGCGCCTTGGCGGTCGTGTCCATGGTGGCGACACCGAGCCGGATGCCTCGGGCGGACAAGCGCTCGAACAGGGCCGCAAGATCGCCCACCGGGGCCAGCGGATAGCGCGTCTCGTCGGCGAAATGCGCCTCGGCCACGCGGCAGGCATCGGCGAACAGGGCGAGTTCCGGCTCGGCCGCCCAGGCCTCGGCGATCGCCCGGTTGGTTGCCCAAAGCAGCGGGCTCGTCTCGACGAAGCTGTCGGTCGTCTCGTCGTAGCCGAACCGGGCGAGGAGCGTCGCGGCGAACCCCCGGTCCAGCCCGGCCAGAGCGGCGAGGTCGGCCGCGGCACCGCGGTAGGCGGCGAGCCAGGTGGCCCGGAAATCGATCAACGTGCCGTCCTTGTCGAAGAGGATCCCGCGGATCGCCATGCCGTCCCCCGAACTGCGCCAACAGGGTGGCTGAATAGCCTGTCTTGGACCTGGATAGCCTGTCTGGCCGCAGCGGGCGAGCCGCCTCGGCTCGCAATGCGCGCACCGCTTGCTATTTCAAGGATGGTTGGCCGACTGTCGGGATCTGCGCTTGGATATCGTGACACAAGGCGTGCTCGGTGCCGCCGTCGGCCATGCCGTGCTCGGCCGCCGGCTCGGCAAGGCGGCCATGGCGCTCGGCTTTGTCGGCGGCGTCCTGCCGGACCTCGACGTCCTCTTGGTCGAGAGCCGGCAGAGCCTCGACTACTGGCATTATCACCGCGGCATCACGCACTCGCTCCTCTTCGGCCCGCTCCTGGCCCTGCCGCTGGCGGGCTTGGCCGCCACCGTCGGCCGCTGGCGCCGTTGTGCCGCCCCGTTGTCGCACTGGTACCTGTTCTGGCTCCTGGTCCTCGTCACCCACCCGCTGCTCGACCTCGCGACCCACTGGGGCACGGCGATCCTGACGCCGTTCAGCGAGACCCGTTTCGGCGTGCCGGCACTGCCGGTCATCGACCCGGTCTATACGCTGATCCTGCTCACCGCCCTCGGCCTCGCCGTCGGCCGCGGCGCGAGGACCGCCTCGGCCCGGCACCTGGTCCTCGGCGCTCTCGCCGTTTCCACCCTTTATGCCGGCATGGGCTGGGGTCAGCACCTGAAGGCCGAGCGCCTCGCCGCGGCCGATCTCGACGCCCGCGGCATCGCGGCCGCCGAGGTCCACGCCTACACCACCATGTTCTCGCCCTGGTTGCGCCGGCTGGTCGCCGTCACGCCCGAGGCTCACCTCGTGGGCTTCGTCTCGACCCTGCGGCCGCAGCCGATCGCCTGGACCAGCGTGCCGCGCGACCACGCCGCCGAGGCCCGCGTCGCGGTTCTCGACGGCACCCGTGCTGCGGCCATCTACGGCCGCTTTGCGACCGGCCCACGCCACGTTGCCTTGCAGCCGCACGCCGGCAACCCGGCGGGTGGCCAGGAGCTCATGCTCCACGACCTGCGCTTCGGCTTTCCGGGCCGCACGCTGACCGGGCTCTGGGGGATGGCCGCGATCCTCGACGGCGAGGACAGGTTCGTCCGCGCCGAGCGCTTCGCGGTGCCGCGCGAGCTCCGGCCGGGCGATCTTTCGGCCATGCTCCGCGCCAAGCTCGGCCTGCCCCAGGCAGTGTTCTGACAACTACCCTTAACAAGTCCGCCTCGCTCTGCTAGTCGCCCACCCAGGTGTCCGCGCTGACGCCAGAGGTCGTCCCCCGCCAGAGCTTGCCCTTAGGGAGACCGCCGATGACCCTCGCCGCATCGCTCGCCCCGAAGCCCTATGCCGGCCTCATCCCCGACACCGCCGCCGGTCGCGACGACGTCTTTTTCTTCGGGACATTGATGCATCACGAGGTGCTCGAGACGGTGCTCGACCGTCGCGTGGTCGCGCACGAGCTGCAGGGCGCGACCCTTTCGGGCTTCCGCCGCGAGCGCGCCGCTGCGGCCTCCTACCCTGTTCTGGTCGCGGACCCGACCGCTCGCGTCGCAGGGCGGCTGCTGCAGCGTCCGTCGCGGCGCTGCATCCGGCGCATCAACCATTTCGAGGACGACGAGTACCGGGCCGGCCGCCTCACCGTCTGGAGCGAGGGCACGGCACGCGATGCCTGGGTGTTCCTGCCGCTCGACCATGTCGCGATGATGCGGCCGTCGGGCGAGCCGTGGGAGCTGGAAAGCTGGGCCGACAGGCACCTCGCCGCCTACCGTCGGGCGATCGCGCATTGGATGGCCGACGCGCCTCGCTGATGGTCGCCGGTTGCCTTTGCATCGAAGTGCCACCTAGCGCTCCTGGATGGGCAGCATGGTGCCTGGCATCGAAGATCGCGGAAACGCAGCGCTTCCTTGGCTTTGCTCGCTTGGCCTTGCGCGGCGGCGGCTAGCGGGTCCGGCCGGCCGGCGCTCGAGGGTGGCCGCCGCTGGGCCAATCATGCGGCACCCGCGCGGAACGGCGCACGACGAGCGAGCCCTGGACGACGGCGCGGCGCGGTGGCGCCTCCGGGCTCGCCAGTCGCTCCAGGAGAAGGTCGGTCAACGCCTCGATCATGTCGTCGACATGCTGTTGATAGGTGGTGAGGTCGTAGGCGGGCCAGCTCGCCTGGGGGACGCCATCGAAGCCGACCACCGAGACGTCCTCGGGCACTTTGAGCCCGAGCTCGAAGCGGACGACATCCATCACGGCGATCGCCATCTGGTCGCTGCAGGCGAACACGGCGTCGGGCCGCTCGGCGGCGGGGCGGTCGAGCAGGCTGCGCGCGGCGGCACGTGCGGGTTCGCAGGCGAACTGTCCAAGCGCCCGATCGAACAGCGGCATGCCATGGGCGGCCAGGCCCTGCCGAAACCCGGCCTCCCGGTCGCGCTGTGTCGAGGTGTCCTCGACCCCGCCCAGGTAGGCGAGGCGCCGGTGGCCGCCGCGGACCAAAAAATCGGCGACGCAGGCGGCTGCCCGCAGGTTGTCGACGACAGCAGCGGAGACGCGCGGATCGTCCGGGCAGCGGCTGAAGAAGACCACCGGCACGCCGGCACGCTCGCAGGCGGTCACCCAGTCCGAGGACAGCGAGGCCGAAGCGACGATCACACCATCGACGCGGTACTGCAGGAACGCCTCGATGGTGGCATCCGCCGGCTCCTCGGGCTCGGCGAAGAAGATCATGGTGTGATAGCCGCAAAGCCGCAGGCGGCGCGACAGGCTCTCGATCGCCAGGGGGTAGTAGAAATTGCCCAAATAGCAGAAAGCGATGCCGATCAAACCAGAGCGGTGGGTGATCAAGGAGCCGGCGAGCCGGTTCGGCTGGTAGCCCAGTGCGGCGGCGGCGGCGAGCACCTTTTCGCGCATCGCCGCGCTGACGCTCGCCCCTGGGGTGAACACCCGGCTGACGGCCGATTGCGAGACGCCGGCGAGACGCGCCACGTCGATCGAATTCACCGCCGCCTTGGTCGTCCGTTGCGGCATCGCGTTGGCTAGCTGCCGCCGCCGACCGGGCGACGGCAATGCCGGCCGCGGCGGCGACCGGTCCTGGTCTGCGGCTTGCTGTCGGTGAGGCCGCGGCGGCCCGCGAGGCGTGAACAGATCATCGGCAAGCTGGCGTTTCGACATTTATCTGAAGAGCACGGCTGGCATCACACCAGCTCGGCTGGATACATGCTATGCTGTGGCAGTCGACGGCCGATCCCATTGCGGCGGTTCGTCGAGGTCGACGTCATCTGGACGAACAGGGTTTTCCAGCCGAGGGTTCCCGCGAGACCGCGCCGCCGATCCTAGGCGCCTCGAGGACGCCGTCCGACGGCCGATGATTGGTCGGAGCGGCAGGATTTGAACCTGCGACCTCCGGTCCCCCAGACCGATGCGCTACCAGGCTGCGCTACGCTCCGACATCCCTGGTTTAGCCCGCTTGGGGCGGGCGGGCAATGGTCGCCATGCAGGGCTCGACGACACCGCCGGCACGACCACAGCGCCGAGGCGCCGCGCCGGGCGCCGGGAGCGGCTGGTCAGTCGTCCTCGCCGGCAAGCAGGGCGACGAGCTCGTCACGGACCGTCCCGAGGGACTGCCGGACCCGCCGCAGATGCTCGAGCTCCACTGCCGTGAGCGCCGCCGATGGGCCACCCGGCGTGGCACTCGGCGCGCTCTCGACCGCCGGCGACAGCGGCGCCGGCGCCGGCGCCGGTGCCGGCTCCTCGCCGGCGACCGCCGTTGCGGCAACCGGCCTGCTGCCACCGGGTGAAGCCGGCGGGCGCGCGCGGCGTTGGCGCAGCAGCTTTTGCGCCCCCTTGATCGTGTAGCCCTCTTCATAAAGGAGGGTGCGGATGTCGCGCAGCAGATCGATGTCCTCGGGCCGGTAGTAGCGCCGGCCGCCGCCCCGCTTGAGCGGCCGCACCTGGGGAAACTTGCTCTCCCAAAAGCGCAGCACATGCTGGGCGACGTCGAGCTCGTCGGCAACCTCGCTGATGGTGCGAAACGCGGTCTGCGATTTGCCGCCGCGCGGCGCGGTCATCGGCGCCCCGGCCATTTCGGTGGTCATTGCCATGGCCGCACCCGATCCGGCCAATGGCGCGGCCAGACTGACGATCGCGGCGAGCGCCTCATGCCGCGACCTGGTCGTTGATGCGATCCTTGAGCACCTGCGATGCCCTGAATACCAGCACGCGGCGCGGCAGGATCGGCACCTCCTCGCCGGTCTTCGGATTGCGACCGATCCGCTCGCCCTTCTCGCGTACGGCAAAGGTGCCGAACGACGAGATTTTCACGGTGCCGTTGACGACGAGTGCATGCGCGATCTCCTCGAGGATGGCATCGACCAGATCGGCGGATTCGCTGCGCGACAAGCCGACCTCTTGATAGACGGCTTCGGCCAGCTGTGCTCGCGTCACGGTATTGCCCGCCATTTGCCGAGCTCCCCTCTCGCAGCGTATTAAAGCGAATAAAACGCTAAATGATACAAGGGGTTCCGTCAACACGCGGAAACCTAAACGACAGCCCGCCGGCAAATTGACCGGCGGCGACCCGTCACCAGCGGACGAGTGCGGCACCCCAGGCGAAGCCACCGCCCATGGCGTTCAGCAGCAGGAGATCACCGTGCTCGAGGCGGCCGCTGGCGTAGAGATGGTCCAGCGCCAGCGGGATCGACGCGGCCGAGGTGTTGGCATGCTCGGCCACCGTCACCACCACCTTGGCCGCGGGAATGGCGAGCCGCTTGCCGACCGCGTCGATGATGCGCTTGTTCGCCTGATGCGGGATCAGCCAGTCGACGTCGTCGATGGTCAGCCCGGCCTGCTCGAGCACGCGCCAGGCGGCATTGCTGAGATCGCCCACGGCATGCCGGAACACCTCGCGGCCATTCATCCGCAAATGGCCCACCGTCTGAGTCGCCGACGGCCCGCCATCGACCTGGAGGTGTTGATAATAGCGGCCGTCGGCGGCGAGCGAGGTCGCGAGCACGCCCGGGTCGCGGGCTGTTCCCGAGGTCTCGGCGGCGGTCAACACCACCGCACCGGCACCGTCGCCGAACAGGACGCAGGTCGACCGGTCGCTCCAGTCGAGGATTCGCGAGAAGGTCTCGGCACCGATCACCAGCGCGGTTTCGGCCTGGCCCGCCTTGAGGAAGTTGTCGGCGGTGGCCAGCGCGTAGGCGAAGCCGGCGCAGACGGCCTGCAGGTCGAAGGCGATCGCGGGGCCGATGGCGAGCTTGCGCTGGACCGCGGTGGCCGTCGCCGGGAAGGTGTGGTCGGGGGTGGAGGTGGCGACGATGACGAGGTCGACCGCCTCGGCGGCGATGCCGGCCCGCGCCAGCGCCCGGGCGCCGGCGGTGGTGGCGAGGTCGGAGGTGAGCTCGCCCGGGCCGGCGAGATGACGCTGGCGGATGCCGGTGCGCTCCTGGATCCAGGCATCCGAGGTATCGAGATCGGCCGCGAGTTCGTCATTGGTGACGACGCGTTCGGGCAGACAGGCGCCGACGGCGCGCATGATCGGGCGGCGCATCCGCAAAAACTCTCCTATCGGGTCAGAAGCGCTCTGTCGAAGCTAGTTGGCGACAGGCCACGCGACCAGCAAAACCGCGATGCGGTGCCGGCGACCGGCCGGCCCGCGGTTGTCACGGCCGGCACTAGCCCGCTGCCGCCTGCGGCTTGGCCACACCGTTCCCGGCGACCGATTTCATCTCCTCGATGATCCGGTCGTTGGTGCCTTGCAAGACGAAATCGACGGCGGCGTTGATCGCCGAGGCGAAGCCGATGGCATCCGTGCCACCGTGGCTCTTGACCACCACGCCGTTGACGCCGAGGAAGAGCGCACCGTTGTAGAGGCGCGGGTCGAAGCGGTCGCGGAGACCCTGCAACGCCGGCTTGGCGAGCAGGTAGCCCAGCTTCGCCCGCCAGGAGCTGGCGAACGCGTCGCGCAGTGCCTGGGTGAACAGGCCGGCCGTGCCCTCGGCGATCTTCAAGGCCACGTTGCCGGTAAAACCGTCGGTGACCACCACGTCGACCGTGCCGGCGGTGACGTCGGTGCCTTCGACAAAGCCCGCATAGGCGATCTCGAGGTCGCTGTCGCGCAGCAGGCCGGCAGCACGGCGCACCACACCATCGCCCTTGAGTTCTTCCGTGCCGACGTTCAAGAGCCCGACCCGGGGCTTGGCGATGCCGAGCACCGCCCTGGCGTACACCTCGCCCATGACCGCGAACTGAAAGAGATGCTCCGCCGAGCATTCGACATTGGCACCGAGGTCGAGAAAGACCACAGGATTGCCCTTGGACGGCATCACGCTCGCGATCGCCGGCCGATCGATGCCCGGCAAGGTGCGCAGGGTGAAGATCGCCATGGCCATCAAGGCGCCGGTATTGCCGGCCGAGACCACCACCCCCGCCTCGCCGTCGCGGACGGCGTCGATCGCCAGACGCATCGAGCTGTTGCGACCCTGGCGAAGGGCGGTCGAAGGCTTGGCATCGGCGGCCACGGCATCCGGCGTGTGGCGCAACTCGGTCGCCGCGGCGAGGCCGGCATGCTGATCGAGCAGGCCGTTGATCCGGCCTTCGTCGCCGAACAGGAGGAAGCGGAGGTCCGGCCGTTTGGCCAGGGCGATGGCGGCGCCGGCGATGACGATCGCCGGGGCGGCATCGCCGCCCATCCCGTCGAGGGCCACGGTGACGCTCATCGTCTCGGCCGCCAGCCGGCGCCCGTCGATGACCGTGGCCGCCGCAGCATGGCGTTTGAGCGCGGCATCGCGTTCGAGCAAAGCGCGCCGCCGACCATGAGCCTGGTCATGCTCAACGCCTCTTGTTCCGATCGCGCAAGGCGGCGAGTGCGGCGAAGGCGGACCGGGCGGCGGCGTCTGCCGCATCGTTGTAGCTGCGCAGCACCGCCGGAGCGTCGGCGGCGTGCGGGTAGGGGTCGAGGGCCAGGGCCAGTTCCTCGACCGCGATCTCGCCGAGATCGACCAGGTCGCCATGCAGCGGCTCGGGCTCCTCGTCATCCGGCGAGACGACGATTTCCGCCGCGGGTGCGCTGGTTTCGGTGACGAAGTAGCGCTCGACCGGCACCTCCAGCGGCGCCGGCACGGGCTCCAGCGTCACCACACAGCGCTGCATGGCGTCGGCCTCGAGGGTGCCGCGGACGATCAGCACGCCCTCGCGCGGCGCCTTCTCGATCCGCCCCTGAAACCGCAAGCCGGCCAGGCTCACCAGCTCGAGCCGCCGGGCGATTGCACGACACTCGGCCGTGGTCGCCTCCAGCGTGAAGGCATGCCCGCCGGTCGCCGGCAACTGCCGCAACCGAAACAGGCGCGAGAACTCGAACTCGTCTGCCAAAGTTGATCCTCTTCCCGTCTCCGCTTTCAGCCTTTTCGGCTGACCGGCCGCCCTGCGGATGACTGTCTGCGGCAAGCCCCGACCAAGCTCGGGCCACGGTGCACGACCGAGACAAATAACGTCGAGACAGCTGACGCCGAGACAGGTGACATGCAGTCCGGCCAATGCGTCGTCTCTCTCAACCCAGCCCAGAGACTACGCGATCACGACGCTTGACGCTAGGTAGAACGACGCTGCCGGTCGAGCGACCGGGTGGCAGGGTTGCGGGTCGCCCCACCCGAGACCTCGCCACGCCGCCATGCCGGACCCGGCAGGCTGTTAGCGATGGCGGCTGCCGAGCGGGTCGCCGCCGTCGACGGTCGGCGCGCCATCGGCCGCCGCACCGGCCAAGCGTGCCGGCGGCAAGCTGCATCGCCCGGCGAGCAGATCCTCGCCGGACACCGCTTCGAGGCGCTCGGCCTCGGCCAGCAGATGAGCGGCGAGAGCCAGCATCCCGGGCGCTGGAGGTGCCTGATCCGCCGGGTTTCCGGCACCGTTCACCCGGTTGAGGATATTGCGCTCAAGGATGCCGGCGATGGCGCGGGTGTCGGCCGCGTCGAGGCAGGGGTCGAGGGCCTGAAACCTCGCCAGGAAGGTTTGCGCCGCGCGCTTGACGTGCTTGCCGACCGAGAGATCGCCGACCCCCTGCTCGCGGATATTGCGGTCGACGTCAGCGAACATCACGTCGAAGACGTCCTGGGCGATGACCTTGCCGGCCTCGTTCTCGGCGCGCAACCGGCGCATCAGCAGAACGGCGTGCAGGCCGATCAACTCGAGCCGGCCGTCCGGCGTATCCGGGACACCCCATTCCGTATAGAACTGCGGCTGCCGGGCCCGCGCCACGATCACGTGATAGAGTGCGAAGGCCTTGGCCAGACGCGCCCGATCCGCCTTTCGCCCGCTCAACCAGCTGCTGAACCGGCCGAACAGGCCGCGGCTCACTGGCCAAAGTTCTTGTTCACGTTCCACGGTCATTCTAAACCGATCACCGACTGGTTGTTCGCGCCCTGCGTGAGCCCAGCACGCCGCCCATCGGGTGGCACGACAAGAAGGTAGTCATCATGGTGCTGAAATCGAGTGTCGCAGCCGGCATCCTGGCGCTGGCCGTGGCGATCGGCGGGCTCGCGGGTTGCACGCCGCAGCTGAGCCAGCACGGTCACACCATCGATCCCGAGAGCTTGACCCGGATCACCCCGGGCGTGAGCTCGCGCGAGGAAGTGGCGCGCCTGCTGGGCAGCCCGTCGGCGCTGGCGATGTTCGAGGACAGCCGCTGGTATTATGTCAGCCAGCAACGGGAGCGCCGCTCCTTCTTCCAGAGCCGGATCACCGAGCAGGAGGTGGTGACGATCAGCTTCGACGACCGCGGTATCGTGCGCGACATCGACTTGCACGGCATGGATCAGGCAATGGCCATCGATCCCGACCCGGACAGCACCCGCACGCTCGGCAACGAACTGAGCATTGTCGAGCAACTGATCGGCAATATCGGGCGCTTCGGCGATCCTTCTGGCACGGTCGGTCAGAGCCCCACCAACTAGGGGCCACCCCTGACTTCGGCCGTTGCTGTCGAGCTGCCCAGCCTTTTCCGCCCGCGGTCGGCCTGCCGCTGCCGATGACGGAGAACAAACTGGGCGCAGCTCAGTCACACCACGCCGTGGGACATGATCCTGCAGAGCCTGCTGGCCGCCTCGCCTCCAGAGGTCGGATGGCAGACCTTCCGGCCAGTCCCGGCGACGGATCACCGGCCAGCTCTGCCGCAAACCGCCGAAACGCGCCGAGCTGCAGGCGATCCCGGTCGGGCACCGGAACGCCGATCTCTGGTCCCGGTACGCCGCACAGCCCTATCGGGAACGCCTCCTCGGGCGCGAACTCGTGGGCTCGACGGACCGGCATGACCATCCCTCCGACGATGCGCTGATGCAGAACTGCCCGAAAACACTGACGGTTTAGGGGATCCGCTCTCTCGCCGTCGAAGTCGGCCCAAGCGACCCACTCCACGCAGCGGGTCAACTGCCCACGGGCGATCCACCTTCAGCCGCGGCCAATGCTCTCCAGCCGCTCGGCCGCCTGCTCGAGGTCCTGCAAATGCAACCACTCGGCGTCGCCCGGCTGAACGTGCTGGCGCGCCCGACGCAGGTGGAGGGAGGCATCTTCCGGGTTGCGCACCAAGACGGCGTGCTCGGCAAGGGCGAGGGAGGCCCGCGCCTGATGGCCAAGACGCCCCTCGGCGATGCCGAGGAACCGCCAGGCGAACGCATTTTCCGGTTCCAGCCGCACCACCTCGCGCAAGTGTGCCACCGCTTCCTCGGTGCTCGCCGGCTCGTTCAGCTCGAGCAAGGCGCGGGCGAGGCCGAAGCGCACCAGTGCCGCATCGGGGACGCCGGCGAGGGCTTCCCGGTAGGCCGGCACCGCGGCCGCGATCCGCCCGCTCTCGAACAGCATCTGGCCCTCGAGCTCGTCGAGATGGGGGTCGCCCGGCCGCTCGGCCTGGAGGCCGGCGACGAGGTCCAAGGCGCGGTCGGTATCGCCGCGGCGGAAATGAGCAATCGCGCGGGCATAGCGATCCGCGAAGGACTGGCCGGTTCGTTGCGCCAGGACATCCATCGGATCACCGAGAAAACCCTCCAGCTTGGCGACCATTCTGTGATGCGCGTCATGCAGTTCCGGTGGCAGGCTGTTCCCGCGATAGGCCGAGCGATCGACCTCGCCGCCGAGGAACACGATGCGGTCGCGGGTCAGTGGGTGGGTGCGGAGATATTCCGGGCCCTCGGCATTGAGCCGAAGGTTCTGCGTCTCGAGGATCTTGAAGAACTCGTAGAGCCCGGTGGGCGGCAATGCCTCGGCGGCGAGATAGCGGATCGCCGCCTGGTCCGCCGCCTGTTCCTGACCGCGGCTGAAGCGCAGCAGGTTGCGCTCGGCGACCGTGGCCCCGCCAGCCATCACCGCCGTGCCGACTTGCGGTGCCCCGGCGACGATGGCGGCCGCCCCCAAGAGCGCGCCGATGATCGCCTCGGTGTTGGCTTGACCGACCGCGCCCTGGAGCCGCGAGAGATGGCCGCCGGAGATGTGCCCGGCCTCGTGCGCGATCACCCCGGCGAGCTGCTCCGGGCTTTCCGCCCGCTCGATCAGGCCGGTGTGGATGAACAGGTTTTGCCCGCCGGCCACGAAGGCGTTCAGGCTGGGGTCGTTGACCACGAACAAGCGGACAGCGTTCGGCTCGAGCCCGGCGGCAGCGAAGATGGGGTCGGCGATGCGGCGCAGATCGGCCTCGATCTCGGCGTCGCGGATGAGCGTCTGTGCCGCCAGCGGCCCACCCGCGCCGAGCATCAGCGAAAAGGCCAGGATCGCCAATAACCGCTTGATCACGAAACCTCGCACCGAAGCTGCTGCCGAGACAGGAAGCGGTGGCGTCGCAACCGCCCCGACCCCGTTTAAGATCGACAGCGATGCAGCCGCGCGCAAGCCCTGGCACAGCCCTTCTTGCCGCTCAACCATGAAGATTTGATGAACGAGCGCCCCGGTCCGCCGCGTCTTGCCGCTCGGCGACGACCGAACGGCACGCCGCTAGCGCACCCAGCGACTCCACCACCCCTGGCGCGGCGGCTGCGGCTCGCCGCTTTCTTCCGCCAATGCCATCTCGCGCGGCCGCTCGGCCTCTGCCGCCGGCTGGACCTCTTCGCTCACCGGCTCGCCCGTAACGGAATCGGTTGCGGCAAGCGATGGCTCGGGCTCGACGTCGGCCGGTACGGCCGCTGGTGC
>CAZNWE010000104.1:0-12050 GCA_964576715.1 uncultured Geminicoccaceae bacterium
GAGGTGTAGTTCAGCGCAATCGCCTGCCATTCGTCGGCCGGCAGATAGGGCTGGAACGCCGGATCGGCGCCGGCCAAGAGCTCGTCATAAGTGATCTCGCCCAGGCGCTCGTGGGGGCCGGAATGCTCGGGATCGACGATGTCGACCACCTTGATCGGCCGCTCGACCTGGGCCAGGGCGGCCTTGATCACCGGCGCGAACTCGGTGTCGGTCAAGAGCACGTCGGCCTCGCCGTGCTCGAGGATGAAGGCGATCGAAGCGGCATCGAGCCGGTAGTTGAGGGCATTCAGCACCGCACCCGCCATCGGCACGCCGTAATGCGCTTCCATCACGGGCGGGATGTTGGGCGCCATCACCGCCACCGTCCGGCCGGGCTCGACGCCGAGGCCATGCAGCCCGGCGGCGAGGCTGCGGCAGCGCCGGTCGAACTCGGCATAGGTCAGCCGGGTCGACCCGTGCACGACGGCGGGTCGGTCGGGATAGACGCTGGCGGTGCGCTCGAGAAAGGTGAGCGGCGTCAGCGGCGCGAAATTGGCGGGGTTGCGTTCGAGATCGTGGCTGTAGGGCGACCCCGGCGGATGCGCCGCGGGCCGAAATCCGATGCTCTTCATGGCCATTGGCTCCCTGGCGTCCACGCTTCGGCAAGACGCAGCCCTCGATCTGCCGCTGCTGCCCGCCCGCGTCAAGCGCCCGCTGCCGGGCATCGGCTGAGCGGCTGACAGTAGGGCCCGGTTCGGTTACGCTCAAGTGTCCGAAACAACGCCGAAGCGGCGACGAAGCGGGAGGGAACGATGGCCAGGGCTCTATGGCTGGAGAAGACCGAGGCGGGCCAGACCAACCGGATCGACAGAATCGACGAGGCCGACCTGCCCGAGGGCGATGTGATGATCGACGTCGCCTACTCGACCTTGAACTACAAGGACGCGCTGGCGATCGCAGGCAAGGCGCCGATCGTCCGCTCCTGGCCCATGGTGCCGGGCATCGACTTCGCCGGCACGGTGCGGGAGAGCCACCACCACGCCTGGCAGGCGGGCGACAAGGTGATCTTGAACGGCTGGGGGATCGGCGAGACCCGGCTCGGCGGCATGGCCGAGCTGGCAAGGGTACCGGGCGACTGGCTGGTACCCTTGCCCGCCGCCTACTCGCTCGAGGACGCCATGGCGATCGGCACGGCAGGCTACACGGCCATGCTCGCTGTCATGCGGCTCGAGGAGTCGGGCCTGAAGCCAGATTCCGGGCCGCTCCTGGTCACCGGGGCGATGGGCGGGGTCGGCAGCGTCGCCATCCTGGTCCTCGCCCGGCTCGGCTTCGAGGTCTGGGCGCTGACCGGCCGGCCCGAGGAGGAGGCACACCTCAAGAGCCTGGGGGCAGCCGGGATCATTCCCCGGGACGAGCTCAGCGGCAAGCAGAAGCCGCTCATGAAAGAGCGTTGGGCTGGCGGTGTCGATGCCGTGGGCTCGCATGTGCTGGCCAATCTCCTGGCCTCGACCCGCTATCGCGGCACCGTCGCGGCCTGCGGGCTCGCCGCCGGCATGGACCTGCCGGTGACCGTGGCACCCTTCATCCTGCGCGGCGTCACGCTCGCCGGGGTCGACAGCGTCTACGTGCCCGGGCCTCGGCGCCGCGCCGCCTGGCACCGACTGGCCAAGGACCTCTCGGCCGAGCGGCTGCGGTCGATCAGCCGGTCGATCCGGCTCGAGGCGGTAGAGGAAGCCGCGGGCGAGCTGCTTGCCGGCCGGGTCAAGGGCCGGCTGGTCATCGACCTCGGCAACTGAGCCCACCAGCACTGCCGGCGTTCCGCATGCGCGTCCTCCCTTGCGTCGCAACCCTGGCCGCGTCCATAATGCAAGACGAGCAATGGCGCTCCCGGAATAAAACGCCCGGCACGAGCGTTGGGGTTACCGGCACTATCGGAGGAACAGGATGCCAGTCGGCACCGTCAAGTGGTTCAACAGCACCAAGGGCTACGGCTTCATTCAGCCGGAAAGTGGCGGTGCAGACGTCTTCGTCCACATCTCGGCCGTCGAGCGGGCCGGGATGAGCAGCCTGAACGAGGGCCAGCGCGTCTCCTACGAGGAGCAGCTCGATCCGCGGCGTGGCAAGAAATCGGCCGAGAATCTCAAGCCCGCCTAGTCGACGGCGGATCGGTCGACCAGACGAGAACGGCACCGGGCGACCGGTGCCGTTCGCCTTTTCATCCACCCTCGAGCCAGCCTATGCCGCCGCGCTCGGCCGACGGGTGACGTACCGCCGAGCGGCGGCGGCAGCGTCGATGGGCCGGCTCGCGGCTTGGGAGCACGCCATGATCGAGGCCGCGGATGCCACGTTCGACCTCGACGGCCGCAAGGCGCTGGTGACGGGCGCCAGCCGCGGCATCGGCGAGGCGATCGCCATCGGGCTCGCCCGGTTCGGCGCCGACGTCGCGGTGTCGGCACGCGACGTGTCCCGCTTGGCAGACGTGGCCGCCGAAATCGAGGGCTTCGGCCGCAAGGCCGTGCCGGTTGCCATGGATGCCACGGATGTGGGGGCGATCAGACAGGGTGTAACCGAGGCGGCGGCGGTCCTCGATGGGCTCGATCTACTGGTCAACAATGCCGGGATGGAGGAGGTCTGCGCCGCGCTCGACGTCGAGGAAGGGCTCTGGGACCGGATCGTCGAGACCAACCTCAAGGGTTCGTTCTTCACCGCGCAGGCCGCAGCCCGGGTGATGCGTGAGGCCGAATCTGGCCGCCAGGGCGGCACCATCCTCAACGTCTGCTCCCTGACTTCGGCCGTGGGCGTGCCGAGTGCCGCCCCGTACGGTGCCTCGAAAGCGGGCCTGCTGGGCCTGACCCGAGCGCTCGCCACCGAATGGGCACCGCTCGGCATTCGTGTGAACGCGATCGGCCCCGGCTACTTCCGCACCGCCCTGACGGAAACGTTCTACGCCGACGCGGCCTGGCAGCAGGCGATGCTGGCGAAGATCCCAGCCGGCCGGTTCGGCGATCTCCGCGACCTCGTGGGGGTGTCGGTCTTCCTCTCGTCCGACGCCGCGCGCTACGTCACCGGCCAGATCGTCTATGTCGACGGCGGCTATATCGCAGCGATCTGAGACCGTTCAGCGGGCGCTCGGCGACGCGAGGGCGATGGCCAGTTCGGCCGCCAGCCGGGCATTGCTCAAGACCAGCGCCACATTGGCGTCGACGCTCCGCCCCTCGGTGAGCTCGACGATCCGCGCCAGCAGGAAGGGTGTCACGTCCTTGCCGCCGATGCCGGCATCGGCCGCCACCTGCAGCGCCTCGTGCACCGCCGCCTCGATCAGGTCATCCGGCAGCGCTGCAGCCTCGGGGATCGGGTTGACGATTAGGGCACCGCCCTGAAGACCGAGCTGCCGCTGAACCTCGAGACCCCTGGCGAGGGCCTGGAGATCGTCGCAGCGCAGCGGCACGGCCAGCCCGCTCGAACGGGTGTAGAACGCCGGGAACTCGTCGGTCCGCCAGCCGCAGACCGGGACCCCCTTGGTCTCCAGCACCTCCAGCGTCTTGGGCAGGTCGAGGATCGACTTGGCACCGCTGCAGACGACGACGACCGGCGTGCGGGCCAACTCCTCGAGATCGGCGGAGACGTCGAAATCACGTTCCGCCCCGCGATGCACGCCGCCGATCCCGCCAGTAGCGAAGAGGCGGATGCCGGCGAGGTGTGCTGCGATCATCGTGCCCGCGACCGTGGTCGCCCCGAGCCAGCCATTGGCGATGCAGGCGGCGAGATCGCGGCGCGAGACCTTCATAACGGTATCGGCTGTGGCGAGCTCAGCGAGCAGCTCGGCGTCGAGACCGATCCGAAGCCGGCCATGCGCCACGGCGATGGTTGCGGGCACTGCCCCGGCATCGCGCACCGCCGCCTCGAGCGCCCGCGCCGTCTCGAGATTGCGCGGCCGCGGCAGGCCGTGGGCGATAAGCGTGCTCTCCAGAGCCACGATCGGGCGGCCGGCCGCCTTGGCCGCGGCCACTTCAGGACTCCAGGCGAGCAAGGTCTCCATGCGCCGCACTATCGAGCCGCAAGGCAAGGCGGCGCAAGTCCTCGATTGATGGCGCGCGCGTTCCTTGGACCACGGCGGCGGCGGCGAGCCGGCCGAGCCGGGCTGCCGCGGCAAGCTCGAGACCGGCAAGACGGGCCAGGAGCGTGACCGCAGCCAGGGCGTCGCCGGCCCCGGTCACGTCGCGCCGCTCGACCGGCAGAGCCGCTAGTCGGTTGATACCGCGCGCCTCGGCAACCAGCAGCCCTGCCGCACCCGCGCCCATGACGACGGCCCTGGCACCGGCGTCGAGAAGCGCCCGGGGATCGCCGCTACCGCCGAGCACCCGCGCTTCGGCCGCGTTGGTGAAGAGAAGATCGACGGCAGCAAGGCCGCCCCGCAGCTTCTCGGCCTTGGCGATCGAGACGGTGTCGACCGCGACCAGTGCCGGGCGGGCTGGATGCTTCAGGAGGTGCCCGATATAGGCCGCAGGCAGGTTGGCGTCGATGAACCACGCAGCGGCCGGCAACGCAGCGCCGGCTTCGAGCGTCTCGGGCAGTAGGTCGTCCAGCGCCGCCATGTCGGCGAGTCCAAGGGCGAGGTCACCAGAGGGTTCGAGGGCGGCCCAGTAGCGGTCGGTCGCGACCGTCCGGTCGCGCTGGACCTGGTCGGTGACGACGCCGGCAGTCACGAGGTCGTGCAGCAGAAGGTCGCCCGCTGCATCGGCACCGATCCGGCTGACAAGACGGACCAGGGCCCCCCGGCGGGCGCCGAGGCGAGCGATGCCGATGGCGACGTTGCGTCCGACCCCACCCGGCGTCTCCACCGCTTTCACCGGGTTGGAGGTCCCGGCGACCAGCGGGCGCGGAGCGGCGAGGCGAACATCCAGGGCCATCGCGCCAAAGACGGTGACCGCCAGCCCGCGCCTCGCATCGGACCACCCGGGCGAGGCGCGTCGCGGGTCGTGCATGCTCCCTGGACCGGCCCGACCGCCCTGCCGGTCAGCCGCCGCGCGTCGCCGTCTCGTACCAGTCGACGATCAGCTGCCGCTCTTCGGGCTCCATGTAGGTGAGATTGGCGGGCGGCATGGCGTGGCTGCGCCCCGCCTGAAGGTAGATCTCGCGCGCCCACCGGGCGGTTTCGGCCTCGCTCTCGAGAATGATGCCGTTGGGTGCCGCGGCGATGCCGGGCCAAAAGGGCTCGGCGGCATGGCACATCGAGCAGCGGCCGAGGACCGTGTCGTGCACCGACTGAAAGCCCGGCGCCGCCGCCAGCCGCGCCTCGCGCGCCGGCGCTGCCGCGGCCTCCACTCGCGGTGCCGCAGGCACGCCGGACAGCCAGACCACCGCCCCGAACAAGGCAGCCGTCGCCGGCCAGGTCCACCAGACATGGCCGTTGCCGGCATGCATGGTGTTGAAATAGTGGCGGATGGTAACGCCCATCAGGAACACCAGGCTGGCGATCACCCAGTTGTAGGGGGTGGCGAACACCAGGGGATAATGGATCGACAGCATCAAGAACAGAACGGGCAGGGTCAGGTAGTTGTTGTGGGTCGAGCGCTGCTTGGCAACCCGGCCGTATTCGGGATCAGGGGTGCCGCCGGCCTTGAGCGTGGCCACGACCTTTTTCTGGTTGGGGATAATGACCATGGCCACATTGGCCGACATGATGGTCGCGGTGAACGCACCAAGATGGAGCAGGGCCGCTCGGCCGGTGAACAGCTGGGTGTAGAGCCAGGCCATGGCGACCAGCACGACGAAGAGCGCCAGCATCAGCCGAATATCGGCACGGCCGAGCGGCGACTTGCACAGGCGGTCGTAGGCGATCCAGCCCAACGCCAGCGAGCCCAGGGAGACGAGCACCGCCACCCAGATCGGCATGTCCAGGACCGCCCGGTCGATCAGATACATCTCGGCACCGAGGTAGTAGACGAGCACCAGCAGCGCCATCCCCGAGATCCAGGTCCAATAGGCCTCCCACTTGAACCAGGTCAGGTGCTCGGGCAGGTGGTCGGGTGCGACGTTGTATTTCTGGATATGATAGAAGCCGCCGCCGTGCACCTGCCACTCCTCACCGTGCACGCCTTCGGGCAGCGCAGGCGATCGGCGCAGGCCCAGATCGAGGGCGATGAAATAGAAGGACGAGCCGATCCAGGCGATGGCGGTGATCACGTGCAGCCAGCGCACCGCGAACTCGAGCCCGTCCCAGATCACCAGTCCGTCCAATCCCATCCCGTCTCTCCTCGATGGTCTTGCGGCGTCATCGACAGCCATCGCGACCGAGCAAATCCCTTGCCAGGACCCTGCGGCCGGACGGCGGCATCTTCGGCCGACCTAGCCGGCACGGCAAGAGGTGCCGGATGCGCAGCTTGGCTCAGCAACCGCTCGGCGCTTCCGCCATCGGCGCCCGCGAGCGGCGTGCGGTGTGGTTGACGTCCGCGTTGCTGCCGCCGGTCATGCGGCGGTGCACGAAGAGCCTCGCCCCCGGCAGCGCAGCCAACCGGGCGAGTGCTGCCGTGCGATTCGCGAGGATCACCTCGCCGCTCGAGTGGAGCAGGCGAAACGCGGTCTCGGACCCGGTCGCGGCGATCGGCATCGGAAGTCTCCTTGATGGCAGCGGCAAATGCGCCGGGAGGCACTGTCGCGACCACAACGCACGTCGATCAGGGGGCTATCGCCCAGTGTGGCGATTTTTCGAGCAGCAGGTTGAGCAGGCAGGCCATGCCGAAGGCATAGAGGGCGAGGCGCTCGGCAAGGCTGCTCGCCGGGCCGGCCGGCGGCGGTGACCGGCGGATCCGGTCAGGCCGGCGGCGCCGCTGTTCGCTGCGATCAGGCTGGGAGACTGGCTGCATCGGTCGCTGCCCTGGCTTGGGCTGCCGATCAACGGCGATCGGCACCCGCTAACCCGGCCCAATGCCGGGACCAGGGCAGAATGGCGCTTTCGCAACGCGACGTTAGGCAGGAGAAAATCCAGGGCGCCCGGGCCCTCGACGACCCGGACATGGCCACTTAGCGGCAACAGCGTGGAGCGGCGGCTGCAGCCGGTCTCGGACGCGGACAGCAGCCGCCTGATTGGTCAGGTGACGACCGGCTCGTCGATGATCATCACTTCGACGGCGGCCGGATTTCCCGCCGGCGCCCCCAAGGGCTCGACAGGTTCGGCAGGGATGGGCTCGTCGAGCCCCGGCGCGGGTCCATCAAGCAAGGCGAGCGGGATGTCGCCGAGATCGAGGAGATCGGCCATTACCAAGCCCGGCTGCAGCACCGTGTCCTCGGCCACCTCGTCCAGGTTCTGGATCCGCCGGTCCTCGGCCGCCGGGGTCTCCGGCTGGTTGAACGGCTGGTCAGTAAAGGCCGCCGCCAGGAGCTCGGCCAGGGCATCCTGCTCGCTGCCGTCGGCGGCGAAGGTGGCGGCCCCGGTGCGCGGGGCGTCGTCCGGCTGGAGGAGCTGGACCACCTCGAGGGCGAGCTCCGGGAACGGAAAGCCGTCGCCGCCATTGGCGAGGAAGTCGAGGGTCACGACCTTGACCGTGCCCGCGGGATCGCCGACCAGCAAGCCGTTCTCGACCACGACGTCGATGACCGCACCGCTCTCGTCGGTGATCGCCATGGACTGCAGCCGGCTGCCTTCCTCCTGGTCGGTATCGAAGCTGAAGGCGAGGCCGCCGACTTGCGGGAAACGGCCTGGAGTGGCGCCGGGACCGCTTTCCGCCAGGCTGTGCTCGATGATCTCGACCAGGCCCTCGCGGGTCAGCGTCACAACCGACAGGCCGTTGTTGAAGCGCAGCGCATTGTCGATGTCGAGCTCGGAGACTTGGCCCTCCTCCTTGCCCGAGAGCGGGTTGGCGGCAGGCGGCAGCGGCGTGCCGTCGATGGCGAAGGTGCCGATCTCGGCCCGGATGCCGCCGCCGTTCTTGAGCGACACCATGACCTCGGGATCGATCGCCTTCGCCAGTGCCAGATTGGCGTCGGCCGTCAGGTTGCCGAGATTGGTCTCCTCGCTGCGCACCAGCTCGCGCCGCCCCTCGAGGAAGACCTCGGTGGCGCCGAAGACGTTGCTGTCCGACGCGATCACTACGCTCCCGATCGCCTCGGTGAGCGAAGCGACGAGCTCGGCCCGGTCGCCGGGCTCGCCACCGTCGAGCGCATCGACCACCTCCGGCAGCGACGCGAACGCACCGCTCTCCTCTTGATCGACGCTCTCGGGGATCACCCGTCCTGCGGCATCGAACTCGACCACCAGCCGGGCGAGATACTCGTATTCGCCCCGCGCCCCGATGATCAGCGCCGGATCGCCGTCGGCGTTCTGGGTGACCAGCGGCAACGGCTGCTCGGGGGCGGTGTCCTCCGGGCGCAAAATATCGCCCTCGTTGGCGAAGAGCACGTCCGAGCCGCCGGCGAGGACGATGTCGACCCCCTGCAAGAGGCCGATCAGCTCCTGCTCGAGCGGCAACTGCTGCAGGTGGGTCGCGAGGATGATCTTGTTCACCCCTTGCGCCATGACGTCATCGATTACCGGCTGCAGGATCTCCGCGAGCGCCGGCATGTCGTTGACACCGGCGGGCTCGGTGACCGCGACGGAGCCCGGCGAGCTGATGGTCTCGAGGATCTGCGTGGTCGCCCCGACGATGCCGATCTTCTCGCCACCCTTCTCGGCGATCGCGGCATTGGCGATGCGCAGGGTCTCGCCCTGGGATTCGAGCGTGAAGGCTTTAGTGGAGAGTACCTCCTCGGTGAACAGATCGCCGACGATGCTGTCCTGCCACTCGAGATTGGCCGAGAGGTAGGGGAATTGCGGGCCGGGATAGCCGCCCTCGTCGGGCCGCACATAGCCCTCGAAGCCGGCGTCGCCGGCGTCGAATTCGTGGTTGCCGGTGGCCGAGGCGTCGAAGGCGAGCGCATTCATGATGGTCATGTCGATGCGACCCTTGTCGCTCTCGACCTCGATCGACGGGTCATCCAAGAGCTCGCGGTAGACCTCGGTCAGCACGCCGTCGAGCGTCGGATCGGTGGCAGCGTTGAAGAACGGCCCCGGAATGACGTTGTCGCCGGCCGAGAGGGTCAGCGTCGGCAGGTCGGTCGCTTCCTGGAAATACTCGACCAGGCGAGCGAAGAGCGGCGCGTTCTCGATCGCCTCGACCCCGCCCTCGAGGTCGGAAGCGGCCAGGATCTGCAGCTTGAAGGGCTCGGCCGGCTCGTCGAGCTGGTAGAGGGTCGTGGTGCCGGATATCTCGTGGGTGACGACGAGCAGCGGTGCGCCGTTCGGGCTGTCCATGGCGTCGATGTAGATCAGCCCCTCGGGGCTGATGTCGCCGGCCTCGAGCGTGCCGTCCTCGCCCTCGGGGTTGCGGCTATTGACGTAGCCCTTGAAGACCGGGGCGGTCGGATCGCTCAGCTCGAAGAGCGCGAAGCCGCCGGCGCGCTCGAGGCCGACCGCCACATAGGGCGCGCCGTCCCGGGAGAAGGTGACGAGGCCTTCGGGCTCCGGCCCCTTGTTGTCGCTGCGCGTGTCGAAGCTGTCGTTGCCGTCGTTGGCATTGTGGAACACCGGCAGCTGGCTGGCGACGATCTGCTCGAGCAGGTCGCCGCTGTCGTAGACCTGGTTGCCGTTGGCATCGAGGATGGTGAACGAGCGGCCGCCATAGCTGAAGAGCTGGTCGAAATCGCCGTCGCCGTCCGGATCGCCGTCGATCGTCGAGACGTCGAGCCGGCCGAGATTCTCGTCGGCTTGCAACGCCTCGGCGTCCGGGAAGGCGTCCGGATCGAGCGTCAAGTCCTTGACCCGCTCGTCCTCGTCGCGGGCGTCGCCCTCGTTGGCGGTGACGAAATAAGTCTCGCCATCGACCTCGAACGAGCCGATCGCATCCGGCATGAAGAGGCCGAAGACCGGCCAGTTGGCGATGTTGATCCCGCCGTCGCGATCGCTGGCGTCGAGGCCGTTGCCGGTGAGTTCGTGGTCCTTGGCGCCGAGCGGCAGGATGTCGGTGACGCGCATCGTCCCGAGATCGAGCTTGGCGACAGCGTTGTTCTCCTGCAGCGTCACCATCGCGATCGTGCTGTCGGGCGAGACGGCGATGTACTCGGGCTCGAAATCCTGGCTCGCCGAACGATCCGGGAAGATGCGCACACCGCGCTCGCGCAGTGCTTCCTCGCTGCCGTCGAAGTCGCGGAAATCGATCAGCGTCGACGGCTTGATGAAGCCCGAGACGCCCGTGTCGATGACCGAGATCGAGCCTTCAGGGTCGCCCTCGTCGGTGGGCTCGCCCTCGTTGGCGACCAGGACGTAGCGCCCGTCCGGCGTGAAGGTGACCATGTCGGGCAGCACCCCGGCCTGCGAGCCGCCGACGAGGTTGCCGTCCGTATCGAAGAAGATGATCGAGCCCGGATCGTTGCCGTCCGCGTTCTCCACGGTAACGGCGACGAGGCCATCCTTGACCGCGACGCTGTTCAGTCCGGCGCCGAACGGCGTGATATCGATCTGGTCGACCAGCGTCGGCAGCGTCGGATCGCTGATATCGACGATGTCGAGCGTCGTCTCGGCCCCGTTGGTGATGAACAGCCGCTGGCTCGCCGGGTCGTGCGCGGTGATCTCGGCCCCCGCGTCGAGCTGCTCGTCGCCACCGGCGGCGTAGCGGCCGACGACCGGGATCTGGTCGATGCCGAAGTCGAGCCTGGCGAGGATCGGGTCGTGATCGCTGCCGGCGATGGCGTTGGCGCTGAAGTCGGTGTTGACATGGACGATGTCGACCTCGGCCGAGTTGGCGAGTGCCGGGGAGACCATCAGCCCGTCGAGGATCTGCGAATTGCCTTCGAAGTTGAAGGTGTAGCGGTCGCCCTGCTGCACCCGGTCGACGAGGTTGGTGAGCCCGGCCTCCTCGATGATGTTCTGCGTGGCGCGGAAGTCGAACTCGTTGAAGTCGCCGAGCACGACCAGCTTGGCATTCGGGTTCTCGGCCAGGAGCTCGGCGGCGAAGTCACGGATCACCTCGGCCTGCGCGTCGCGCTGCTCGGCCGTGTTGTCGAGTGCCGGCTGCTCGCTGCCGAACAGCGGCGGACTGCCGAACTTCGACTTCAGGTGGTTGTTGACGACGAAGACCGTCTCGCCGTTGAAGGTGAATTCGGCGGCCAGCGACTTCCTGGTACCCTCGCCCCCATCGGCGCTGAACACCGGGTTGGTCGGGTCGACCCGGCCGGGATTGGGATCGAAGCCATCCGCGGTCAACTCGACGGCCGTCGTCGCGTCGGGCGTGCCGCGCTCGACGAAGTCGACACGCTCGGGGTTGTAGAGATAGCCGACGCGGATATTGCTGCCGGGCGCACCGCCGTCCTGGTTGTCGAGCGGATCGATCTGGGTGAAGGCGTAGCTCGGGCCACCGGCCTGCTCGATCGCCGCGATCAGTGCGGCGAAGGTCTGATCGGCAGCGACCGTGCCGTCGTCGGTGGTGCCCGTGTTGTCCTGGATCTCCTGGAGCGCCACGATGTCGGGCGCGTTCAGGTTCTCGACGATCTGCCGGGCGAGCCGGGTCAGCTGATCGTCGCTTGACCCGGGCGAGCCGTCGCTCGGGTCGAGGTTCAAGACATTGTAGGTGGCGATCGTCAGCTGGTCGTCGCCGGCCTCGAGCCGGCTGACCTCGGGGGCGATGTCGTTGGGTGTCACACCCGGCAGGGGTGCCGTGTTCAGGAGCTTGAAGTTGCCGAAGCTGTAATCCATCACGCCGACCACCGGCGCTTCGAACTGATCACCGACATCGACTTCAGGGACATCGGTGATCGCGTCGTCGATGTGGATGCGTTCGGGGTTGAAGTCGCCCTCCTCGATGAAGAGCCCGCCGGCCTCGGTGCGGTTGTCGCTCGTGGCACCACCGTCGCCGATCACCGGGATCTCGCCGAAACGGGAGGTCGGGCCGACGGCGACGGCATCCTCGACGGCGACCACCATGCCCTCGACCGATTCGTAGAAGTCGATGGCATCCGTCTCGGGGTCGAACGAGGTCAGGCCGTCGTCGTCGATCGTCTCGGTCGGCACCGGCCGGCCGTTCTCGCCGAGGATCACCGGC
>CAZNWE010000105.1:0-10486 GCA_964576715.1 uncultured Geminicoccaceae bacterium
GCCCCTTCGATCAGGCCCAGGCCATCGAACATCTCCCCGGCAAGCCGGCCGTCGGGCTCGATCCGCACAGTGTTCATCGTGCCGGTCAGCCGCGCCTCGGCACCCAGTCTGTCGCACATCCGGCACATCGCGGGCTTGTGCGGGATGGTGACGATGAAGCCCTTCAGGTTGCGGATCGCTCGCAACCGGGGGACCACGTCCTCGAGGTCGGCCGGGAGGACGTGGCAGGGGATGACGAAGCCGTCGCGGCGTTCGGCCTCGTAGATCGGGTTCAGGAGCTCGGATGCCCTGACATGGCCCACCGGGTGGGCCAGGATGGCATAGAGGGCGGTCCTGCCGGAGGGCTGACGCATGAATATCCTCACTTTCCGTTCAGCCGTGGCTCGGCCATGACGATCGCCATTGCTCGATCGTCGCGCTTCGCCCAGGGCTGCCGCATGGACAGCCGACCACAGCCTGCCCGAAGGCCGCGGTGCTGCAACAACCGCGGCTTGGGCGCGTGCCTTGGCAACCGCTCGGCGGCCGCGGCCAACCGCCGGGTCAGACACCAGCTAGGCGCGTTCGGCAATGGCGATGCGGCACCGAACAGCTGACCGGGCCACCGCACCGCACCGTATCGGCATCCGGCAGCAGCCCTGGCCGCGGTGTTCGCCCGGCGCCGGGTGAAGCAGCACCGATCCGCGAAGAGCGGTCGAGCCCGGACCGCGGGGGCCGGGCGTCGCGGCCCTGCGATCGACCGTTAACGGCTGTCAAGGGTATCCGGTGCCCTCGAGCGGCGGCGCCGGGCCGGTGGCCGCCAGCCTCGTCAGCGCCGGCCACCGCCGCGGGTCGGTGGTCCGGGACGTCGAAGCCGCTGCCATCGCGCGGCGGATGCGGGTCGTCAGCGTCGGCCGCATGCTCGGCCGCGGCGAAGCCGTCCGCCGCAGGAAGGCCCGGCTGCCCGTCGGCGGCGCGGCCGCGGCGGCGGGACGAGCGTCGATGTCGCATCGATCGCTACCATGATCGGTGGCACCGCATCGCTCCGCGCCGCCGGCCGGCGAGAACGCCGAGGCGCGCCCTCAGAACAATAAGCCGGGCAGGGTCGTGGCGATTGCCGGGAACCACCAGACCACGATGATGGCGAGCATCTGCAGGCCGATGAACGGGATGACACCCTGGTAGATGTCGAGCGTGCTGATCTCGGGTGGGGCGGCACCGCGCAGATAGAAGAGCGAGAAGCCGAAGGGCGGGGTCAAGAAGCTGGTCTGCAGGTTGATGGCGATCAGCACGGCGAGCCAGATCGGATCGAGGCCCATGCTCAGCAGCAGCGGCACGGTGAGCGGCAGGATGATGATGCTGATCTCGACGAAGTCGAGGAAGAAGCCGAGGACGAAGATCGCCAGCATCACGAAAAAGAGCGCCGCAGCCGTGCCCCCGGGCAGGGCCTCGATCAGGTTTTCGATGCGGGCATCGCCGCCGAGGCCACGCAGCACCAGGGAGAAGATCGAAGCACCGATGATGGTGCCGAAGATCATCGCACTGATGGTCATGGTCTGGGTCAGGACGGGCCCCAGGATCCGGGCCTTCTGCGCGCGGACGAGGCAGACGGCGATGCCGATGACCAGGAGGGCCACGAGACCGAGGGCGCCGTTGATGGCGACGCGCTCGACCTCGCTCGAGGCGGCGCGGCCGAGGCGGAGATCGACGAAGTGGGTGAGGACCAGCATGGCGACGATGGCGAGGATCGCCAGCCAGACCGGCCAGCCGCTGTTGTCGGGGGCGAGGCGCAGCCCGGCGAGGAGGAGGGCACCGATGGCGCCGACGGACGCCGCCTCGGTCGGGGTGGCGATGCCGCCGAGGATCGAGCCGAGGACGGCGACGATGAGGACGATCGGCGGGACCAGGGTGGCGAGGATCGTGGTCCAGGGTGGCGGGTCGGCCGCGACCGGCAGCGGTGGTGCCAGATCCGGGCGACGCCAGGCGAGCAAGAGGATGTAGGCGATGTAGAGGGCCACCAGGACAAGGCCGGGCAGGATGGCGGCGGCGAAGACCTGCCCGACGCTGATCGTCTGGATCGAGAACAGGCCCTGCGCGTACTGCGCCTGCTGGTAGCTCGTCGACATCACATCCGAGAGGATGATCAGCATGGTCGATGGCGGGATGATCTGGCCGAGCGTGCCGGCGGTGACGACCGAGCCCGCGGCGAAGCCTCGGCCGTAGCCGTTCCTGAGCATCGCCGGGAGCGCTATCAGCCCCATGGTGACGACGGTGGCACCGACGATGCCGGTGGACGCGGCGAGCAGGGCGCCGACTACCACGACCGAGACGGCGAGCCCGCCGGGCAACGTGCCGAACAGCCGGCCCATCTGCTCGAGCAGTTCCTCGGCGATGCGCGAGCGCTCGAGGATGGTGCCCATCAAGACGAAGAGCGGGATCGCGATCAGCACCTGGTTGGTCATGATGCCGAAGATGCGCTGGGCCAAGGCGCGCATCAGCGAGAGGTCGAAGACGCCCAAGAGCCAGCCGAGATAGGCGAAGAGGATACCGAGGCCGGCGATCAGGAAGCTGACCGGAAAGCCGGTCAGGATGACGAGGCAAAGGCCGAGCAGCATCAAAAGGTCGAGGTTTTCGGCGATCACCGGCTGGCCGCCTCGCGCAGGCGGATGATCGAGCGGAGGGCGAGGCTCATGCCCTGGATCAGCAGCAGGACGGCGAAGGCCGGGATCAGGGTCTTGAGGACGAAGGCCGCGGGAATGCCGCCGACCGACAAGGGGCCTTCGCGGATCGCCCAGCTATTGGCGGTGAAGCGCCAGGTGAACCAGAGAATGACGAGGCAGGTGGGAACGAGAAAGAACAGGGTGCCGAGGAGATCGACCCAGGCTTTGCCACGCTTCGACAGACGGCCGTAGAAGATGTCGACCCGCACATGGCCGTCGAGCAGGAGCGTGTAGCCGGCGCCCAGCATGAAGAGGGCGGCGTGCAGATAGAGGACGGTCTCGGTCCCCCAGATATAGCTCGTGCCGAAGAGGTAGCGCAGCACGACCACGGCGAACTGGGCCAGCAGTAAGAGAAGGGCCAGCCAGCGGACGACGCGCCCGACCCAGGCATTGACCTGGTCGAGCGCGCCCGCGGCGGTCTCGAGCAAGCCCGTCAGCCGTAGCTGAAGTCGAGCAGCCGCGCGTTCATCTGGCCGTTATCGGCGTAAGTCATGTACTCGACCATGAGTGCCCGGTACTCGAGGAAGCTCTCGGCGATCCGACGCACCAGCTCGTCCTCGTCCTCGCGCAGCTCGGCGATCACCTCGCCCGCGGCGTTGCCCATGGCGACGACGACGTCCTCGGGCAGCTGGCGGACGATCACACCCTGATTGGCGACGAGGTCGCGCAAGGACTGGGCGTGCTTGGTGGTGTATTCGGTGAGCACCGGGTTGTAGAGCGATTCGCAGGCGGTCCGGACGGCTGCCTTGAGGTCGTCGGGGAGGCCCTCCCAGACGCTCATGTTGATCGCACACTCCTCGGCCGAGGAGGGCTCGCCGACGCCGGGCCAGTAGTAGTTCTTGGCGACCTGGTAGAAGCCCAAGGCCGAATCCGACCAGGGACCGATGAACTCGCCGGCATCGATGGTCCCGGCCTGGAGTGCTTGGAACATGTCGCCGCCGCCCATCGCCTGGACTGCCATGCCGAGCTTGTTGCACATCTCGGATGCCAGGCCCGTGGTGCGAAAGCGCAGGCCCTGGAGGTCGTCGACCGAGGTGATCTCGCTCCTGAACCAGCCCGCCCATTGCGGCCCACTATTGCCGCAAAGGAAGGGCTTGAGGCCGAACCGGCCGTACATCTCGTCGTAGAGCTCTTGCCCACCGCCATGCGCCAGCCAGCCGACCTGCTCGTCGGCGCGGAGGCCGAAGGGCTGCGAGCCGAAGACGAGGATGCCTTTGGACTTCGAGCCCCAATAGGCGGGGACGGCATGGTAGAGCTCGGCGGTACCCTCGGCCACCGCGTCGAACACCTGGTTGCCCGGGACGATCTCGCCCGTGGCGAAGAGCTCGACCTCGATCCGCCCGCCGGAAAGGGCGGTGATCCGGTCGGCCAGCATCTGGGCGGCGACACCCGGGCCCGGCAGGTTGCGCGGCCAGGCGGTGACCATCCGCCAGCGGGTCACGCCCTGGGCGATGGCCGGGCTCGGGAAGCTCGCGGCCGCTGCCCCTGCCCCGATGGTCGCACCGCCGACGATGATCGCTCGCCGCTGCAGGCTCCTCGTCATCCGTGTTCCTCCATGTTGCCAGCCTTCTCGCTGGCGCATCGTGGCGCAACTCGCAGGGGGAATAAAGCGCGGCGGTTGCCGGCGGGAGAGCTTTGCGATAGCGAAGCCAAGGTTCTGTAGCCGAACCGCCGCGGGCGGCTGGTGGGATCGGGCTGGCGATCGACCGGCGCCGACGGGCGGCCGACACCGGGAGGAGGGCTGCTCGATGATCGATCGCGGTTGCCGCCGGCACCGGCTGACGCGGCTGTGGCTCGGCGGCCCCTGGCTGCTGCTCGCCGCCTGTGCCGGCGGCGACCGGGTAGCACCCGGTGCTGCAGCATTGCCCGAACAACTGGCGGCGAGCAGCCTCGCTGCCGCCCCGGCCGACGCCGCCCCGGTCGAGAGGATCGTGCCGGAGGTGGCGCCGGCGGAGCGCGAGCCCGGCGAAGCGCTCGAGGCGGCGGCGCCCGAACGCGGCGAGCCGCCAGCACCGGCCGAACCCGGGTCGCCCTGGCTGGCGCTCGCCGAGGCAGGCGATGCGGCGGCGCAGAACCGGTTGGGGCTGGCCTATCTCGAGGGGGACGGGGTGGCGGCAGACGATGCGGCGGCGGCACGCTGGTTCAAGGCCGCCGCCGACCAGGGGCTGCCCGCGGCCCAGGTCAATCTCGGGGTCCTGCATCTCGCCGGGCGCGGCGTGCCGGCCGACGACGCGCTGGCGGTGCGGCTGATCCGGGCGGCGGCAGAGGCCGGCGAGGCCGAGGCGCAAAATCGCCTGGGTGCGCTCTATTACGAGGGCCGGGCGGTGCCGGCGGACCCCGGCCAGGCAGTCGCCTGGGTGCGCCGCGCGGCCGCGCAGGGTCATGCCGGCGCGCAGCAGAACCTCGGCCGGTTCTACGCCAATGGCGAAGGCGTGCCGCAGGACGACGTCCTGGCGGTCCGCTGGCTCGAGGCGGCAGCCGAGCAGGGCAACCCCGAGGCGCAGTATCTGGCAGGGCTGATGATCGCCGTCGGCCGCGGCGTCGCGCGCGACCCGGTTCGCGCCCTCACCTGGCTGATCCTGGCCCGGCGGGAGCCGATCGCCGCACCGCTCGAGGCCGCGGCGAGCCGCGCCGCAGCACAGGTGCGGGCCTCGATGAGCAGCGCCGAGATCGCCGAGAGCGAGCGGCGGGCCGCTGCCTGGCAGCCGCACCGGCCAGCGCCGCCGCCGGCGGAGCGGCCGCTCAGCGGCTGAGGCGGACGTCCGGGCGGGTGGTGGCCGGGCGGGTGATGACCGGACGCTGCAGATAGCTGGCGTCGTATTCGGCGAGTTCCAGCAAGCGTGGCTTGTCGGTGAAAGCGACGAAGCCGCGGATGAAGGTCATGAGGCCCTGATCGCGCAGCCGACGCAGCAGCCGGTTGACGTGGACATTGGTGAGGCCGAGGGCGTCGGCGAGCAGCTCCTGGGTCAGCGGGCACCGATAGCCGCCGGGATCGGCGAGCTGGACGGCCTCCAGCCGGGCCCCGAGCTCGAGCAGCAAATGCACCAGCCTCGCCTCGGCGCTCCGTCGGCCGATGCTGACCAGATGCTGCTCGGTGATCGCCGCGTCGCGGGCCGCGGCCCAGCGCAATCCATCGGCCAGCGGGGTGCGGCCGCGCAGGATATCGCCCAGGGCCGGCTGGTCGAGGGTGCAGAGCACGCAGTCGGTCGCGGTGGCGTAGAGATGCGGTCCCGCCGTGGTCAGCTGCCCGCCGCGGCCGATCAGGTCGCCCGGCAGGTGAAAGCCGATGATCTGCCGGCGGCCGTCGGCGAAGAGGTGGTAGGAGTAGACCCAGCCGGTGCCGATGAGCCAGGTATGGCTAGCGTCGTCGGCGTCGAGGTCGAGCTGCTCCTTGGCCGGGACGTAGCGGCTCTCGGCCTCGAGCCCGATCAGCACCGCCCGCTCCTCGCCCGACAGCCCGGCGAAGCCGGCGAGCTTGCGCTCGAGCGCGCTGGTACAGACCGGGATGAGACCACGGTCACGGTGCCGCGTATCGAGCCGGGCACTGATCCGATCCAGCAGCAGGTCGCGATCCTCGACGGTACGGCGCGGCGTCGCCGACCGCCGCCTGTTCCCGGCAGCATCCCCGCCGACGGCGCCGAGCGTAATGGCTGCACAGGCAATGCCGGCCACCGCTCCCTGCTCGTCGCGCAGCGGCTCGATGTGCAGGTCGTAATCCTGCAGGCCACCGGCAGCCGGCACGGTAACCTCGGTCTGCATCGCACGACCGGTCTCCAGCACGCGGCGCTTCTTCGCCTCGACCGGCGCGCCGTGCGCCTTGCCCATGATCTGGACGTCGGTCTTGCCGACGATGCGATAGGCCTCGTAGCCCAGGGGTGGGTTGTGGATCCAGGTGTAGCGCAGCTCGCGATCCTGCTCGAAGACGACGATGGCGGTATTGGCCAGGGCCACCTCGAACCGCCGCCAGCTCTGCTCGAGCGCCAAGGCCCGTTCTTCCCGCTCGGTGACGTCGAGCATGACCCCGAGGACCCGGACCGGCCGGCCGGTCGAATCCCGAAACACCGTACCACGCATCTCCAGCCAGCGAGAGCCGCCGTCGGCGCGGCCGAAGCGGTAGCTGTACCGGATGAAGCCTTTGGGCGGCTCGGCAAGAATCTCCAGGCGCAGCGCATCCTCGGGCTGCCGCGGCAGGCGCCGGGCCTGGATGTCGTCGAGGGTCACTCGGCCCCGCTCGGGCAGGCCGATCAGTTGCCGGCTGAGTGCCGAGAGCGCCACCTCGCCGGTCAGCAGGTCGGCGTCCCACTCACCCACCCGCGCCGCGGCGAGTGCCGCCGTCAAGCTCCCGGATGCAACAGTGCTGTCAACGATCACCGCGCGGTCGCCTGCCAAGACCAGTCCATGGGGGCCTGCCACAGCCAATTCGAGGTTATGCCCGACGATCGCCTGACGCCGCTGCGTCGACCGGGCAGCGCCGGGGCGGCGCCGATGGGCTCCGTCCCAAGCGTTGGCGAAGAACGCTACACGAGCCGGCAGGCCGGCGCTAGCGGCATCGCGCCGCCGCGAGCCGGCGCCACGTCGATGATCGCTCGACCGACCGTTCAGCTGCCGGAACTGGCCGGGTCGGCCGAGGCAAAGGCGATGAACATGAGCCGGAGCCAGCTGGTCCGGCTGGCGCGACCGAGAGTGGGCTGCACCGCACCGTTCTGCCAGTCGCCGCCGGCCGCCACCTCCTCGGCGATCAGCTGCTCGAGAATCCGCCGCTTCTCCGGCGCTTGGGCATCCTGCCACAACACCCAAAACAGCGCGATGTTGAGCCTTCGGGCGAATCCCTGGCGGTCGCGCGGCAGGTCGACCGAAATGCCGGAGCGGGCCGCCATCCGGCGCCGGACGCCCTGACGACAGCCGCGCGCAGCGTTGCGCGGATCGGCGTGGTGATGCCCGGTCGGCCGCCGCGGGCGGGACGGGCGCGCCGACGGCAGGGGCGCGCTGCGTGCCGCTTCGAGCCGGGCCAGCAGTGCGGCCCGGGCATGCCGCACGAGGCGGCGTGCCTCGTCGCTGCCGCAACCGAGAACCAAGGCCAGTTCGGCCTCGCTGCAATAAGCGCCGTCGACCAGCACCAGCGCCTCGCGCTGTCGGTCGGGCAGCCGGAACAAGGCCACCTGGAGGCGCTCCCAGCTGGCCCCAACCCCCAGTGCCGGCGCGCTCGCCGTCGCAACATCGGGTACCGCCGGTGCGTCGGCCACGCTCTTGGCATGCAGCATTCGCTGCAAGCCGAGCAGCCAGGGCCTGAGGTCACCCATCGGCACGCTGTCGGCGCTCGCGGCCAGGGCCTCGCGGACGGTCAGCGAGGCCAGGGCCTCGGCGCCGGCGAGCGTGGTGCAGCGGACCCGCGCCATCGCCCGCAGCAAGGGGAGCCAGGAGAGGATTTCGCAGCCGAGATGTTGACGGTAACGGTCGTCGCCAAGCGTGCCGACCGCCGCCTTTGTCAGGCGTTCGATCGTCGGAAAATATGCGCTCATCGCTTCCCCCCCGGGTCGCTCGCCACGTCTCGGGCACCGCTGCGCGCGCCACGACACGGCGAGCCCGCGTCGGATCTGCATAGTCCGGAATCGCGACCGATAACATTTACCAAGATCAATGTTATGATTGTTTATTCAGGTAATTTAGCTTGCGCGTATAACATTTGTCATTATCAACTTTCTGGCTAGGCACTCATCATTTGAGCAGACCAGTTTCAGGTCAGACGGCAGAGCGAACGGCTCGCGGCTCGTCTGCGACGACACTTTGCTCTCCTCGCACGACCATTTGGCGAGACTGGTCGGTGGCGAGCCGCGGCCCGGAACGCCACCGGCCACGCGGTTCGCTCGCACCGGAGACTTGGCGCTTCAGAGGTGGGCGATGATCCGATCGGTCAGCGATGGGCAGGCGTCGAGCTCGCTGCTGCCCAAGTCCTCGACCTTCTCGGCGAGCAGCTGCCAATCGAGCGGCTGGTTCTGCCGCAGCCGTGCCTGGGCGCGCAGGTGCTTCGTCTGGTCCTGGGTCCAGGCGTAGAAGTCGTCGTCGTAGGTCGGGCGGGGTTTCAGGCGCGTGGCCATGGTGGCGGTCCGAAAGTCATTTCAGGCTTCGCGTTCGGCCGAGCGCAAGTTGCACTGCATCGACGCAAGCGGCGTGCCGGGGAGCATAGGGTCGAGGCCCGTGCGGGTTGTCAGATCTAAACCGGCCTTACGCATCGGGGATGCTCGGGGTGGGGAGCCAGTCGTCCGGGCTCACGATTTGCTCGAATGTGTAGGGGCAGCTTGTCGGGATCATCGGTAGCATTTCCGGTTCATGCTGCTCGAACTGTGGCAACAGCCAGCGGAGCGCCTTGGCGTAGTGCCGGTCGAGGTCTTGCCTGAGGCGCCGTTCGATCGACGGGGTCAGCTTGTCTTCGAGATCGGTGCGGAAGGCCGCAACTTCCGATTTCCAACCGGCACGAGGCTCGACGGCCTTCGAAAACTGCAGCTTCACAAGGTGGGCGATGATCTGCCGGGTGAAGGATTGGCAGCTGTGCAGCTCGCTCTTGCCCAAGTCTTCGACCTCCTCGGCGAGCAGCTGCCAATCGATCGGCTCGTTCTGCCGCAGCCGTGCCTGGGCGCGCAGGTGCTTCGCCTGGTCCTGGGTCCAGGCGTAGAAGTCGTCGTCGTAGGTCGGGCGGGGTTTCAGGCGCGTGGCCATGGTGGCGGTCCGAAAGTCATTTCAGGCTTCGCGTTCGGCCGAGCGCAAGTTGCACTGCATCGACGCAAGCGGCGTGCCGGGGAGCATAGGGTCGAGGCCCGTGCGGGTTGTCAGATCTAAACCGGCCTTACGCATCGGGGATGCTCGGGGTGGGGAGCCAGTCGTCCGGGCTCACGATTTGCTCGAATGTGTAGGGGCAGCTTGTCGGGATCATCGGTAGCATTTCCGGTTCATGCTGCTCGAACTGTGGCAACAGCCAGCGGAGCGCCTTGGCGTAGTGCCGGTCGAGGTCTTGCCTGAGGCGCCGTTCGATCGACGGGGTCAGCTTGTCTTCGAGATCGGTGCGGAAGGCCGCAACTTCCGATTTCCAACCGGCACGAGGCTCGACGGCCTTCGAAAACTGCAGCTTCACAAGGTGGGCGATGATCTGCCGGGTGAAGGATTGGCAGCTGTGCAGCTCGCTCTTGCCCAAGTCTTCGACCTCCTCGGCGAGCAGCTGCCAATCGATCGGCTCGTTCTGCCGCAGCCGTGCCTGGGCGCGCAGGTGCTTCGCCTGGTCCTGGGTCCAGGCGTAGAAGTCGTCGTCGTAGGTCGGGCGGGCTTTCAGGCGCGTGGCCATGGCAGGGTCAGTCGCGATTCGCGGCGGCTGGATACCAATTTTCGTCGAGGAGTTGGTCCAGGGTGTAGTGGCCGCCTTCTGGCAGGTTGCGGGCGGTTTCGGGTTCGCCGTGGTCCTCGAGCTCGAGGGCGGCAGCCCGGCGGCCGCGGCTGTGGGCTTTCTCCAGGGTGGGGGCGATGTCGCGGGCGATCGTGGCGGTCCAGCGGCGGTCGATTTCGGCGCGGGCACTGTCGATGGAGAGGAGCCATTGGCGGCGAGTGGTCTGGTCCTTGGCGAATTCGAGCTTCAGGAGGTGCTGAATCAGCCGTTCGAGGTGGCTGGCGACGGCGCGCCGTTGCTCGTTGCCCAAGTCCTCGACCTCCTCGGCGAGCTTCAGCCAGTCCAGTGGCTCGTTCTTCTGCAGCCGCGCCTGGGCACGCAGGTGCTTCGCCTGGTCCTGGGTCCAGGCGTAGAAGTC
>CAZNWE010000105.1:10586-11893 GCA_964576715.1 uncultured Geminicoccaceae bacterium
CGAGGGGGCGCGGGGGAAATCATTTCCCCCGCCTTCTTCTATCACGCCAGCGACGGCAGCTTGAGCCCCATTTCTTTCGCGCACTTGACCGCCTCGTCGTAGCCGGCATCGGCGTGGCGCATGACGCCGGTGGCCGGGTCGTTCCAGAGGGTTCGCTCGAGGCGTTTGGCGGCGGCATCGGTGCCGTCGGCGACGATGACCATGCCGGCGTGCTGGGAGAAGCCCATGCCGACACCGCCGCCGTGGTGGAGGGAGACCCAGGTGGCGCCGGACGCGGTGTTCAAGAGCGCGTTGAGGAGGGGCCAGTCCGAGACGGCGTCCGAGCCGTCGGCCATGGCCTCGGTTTCGCGGTTGGGGCTGGCGACGGAGCCGGAGTCGAGGTGGTCGCGGCCGATGACGACCGGGGCGTCGAGTTCGCCATTCTTGACCATGTCGTTGAAGGCGAGGCCGAGCTTGTGGCGAAGGCCGAGGCCGACCCAGCAGATGCGGGCGGGCAGGCCTTGGAACTTGATCCGTTCTCTCGCCATGTCGAGCCAGTTGTGCAGGTGTTTGTCGTTTGGGATCAGCTCCTTGACCTTGGCGTCGGTCTTGTAGATGTCGTCCGGATTGCCGGAGAGGGCGGCCCAGCGGAAGGGGCCGATGCCGCGGCAGAACAGCGGGCGGATATAGGCCGGGACGAAGCCCGGGAAGTCGAAGGCGCCTTTCAGGCCCTCGTCTTGCGCCATCTGGCGGATATTGTTGCCGTAATCGAGGGTGGGGATGCCCTGGTGGTGGAAGTCGAGCATCGCCTGGACTTGTTTGACCATGCTCTGCTTCGCGGCCTTGGCGACGGACTCGGGGTCCCGCTCCTGCCGATCGAACCATTCCTCGAGCGTCCAGCCGACGGGCAGGTAGCCGTGCAGCGGATCGTGGGCGGAGGTCTGGTCGGTGACGACGTCGGGCTTGATGCCGCGCTTGACGAGCTCGGGGAAGATCTCGGCGGCGTTGCCGAGCAGGCCCACCGACAGCGGTTCTTGTTGTCGGGTCGAGCGCTCGATGAGCTGCAGGGCTTCGTCGAGACTCTCGGTGGCGCAGTCGAGATAGCGGGTCTTCAGCCGCATCTCGAGCCGCGACGGCTGGCATTCGACGGCGAGCATCGAGGCGCCGGCCATGGTGGCGGCGAGCGGCTGGGCACCGCCCATGCCGCCGAGGCCGCCGGTGAGAATCCAGCGTCCGGCGAGGCTGCCGTCATAGTGCCGCCGGCCGACCTCGACGAAGGTCTCGTAGGTGCCCTGCACGATGCCCTGGCTGCCGATATAGATCCAGGA
>CAZNWE010000106.1:0-11440 GCA_964576715.1 uncultured Geminicoccaceae bacterium
CGGGCGAGCTGGGCGGTCGCGGTATCGGCGACGAACTGGTCGAGATCCTTGACCAGCCGGCTGCCGATCAGCTTGCCGAGCAGGGCAGCGTCCGGCGCTTCGTCCGAAAAGCTGTTGATCGCCCGGTAGAAGGCGATCCGCGACAGGGTGAAGGTGTCGAGATACTCGGCGTGGCTGGCGGTGCCGAAGTGATCCGCGGGCCAGACCGCCGCCAGGCGCAGCCAGCTCTCGCCCAGAAAACCGACGATCGCCGCATTCGCCTGGTGCCACGCCGCCGTCACCCCGTGCTCGAGGGTGAAGGCGTGCTCGGCCTGCACGGCGGCCCTGGCGGCGGGCAGGCCCTCGATGACGGTCAGATGCTCGACGCTCTGCACCGGCGCCGGCTCGCCCCGGGCCGGCAGCGCCGCCAGCAGCAGGAGGATGGCGGCAGCGCGCAACACGATCGCTGACATGGTCGGCAAACACTCCCTCGACCGGTCTAAACCTTCGAGATGGCGTGGCGCGGCGCCGACCGCCAGCGGCAAATGTCACGTATCGGTGCGGTTCGTGGCTGCCCGACGTTCTCCCGCTTTCCCGCGCCCCGCCCCTGCGCTAGGCAGGGGCCGGAACGGGAGGGCCGGTTGCGCTATTCACTCGCGAGCATCGTCAGGGAGGGGCTGCGCGGCCAGGCGGGCTGGCAGCCGGCGTGGCGGGACGCCGCACCCAAGGAGCGCTACGACGTCGTCATCGTCGGCGGCGGCGGCCACGGCCTCGCCACCGCCTACTACCTCGCCAGGCTGCACGGCATCACCGACGTCGCGGTCCTGGAGAAGGGCTGGATCGGCGGCGGCAATACCGGCCGCAACACCACCATCGTCCGCTCGAACTACCTGCTCCCCGGCAACGAGCCGTTCTACGAGCACAGCCTGAAGCTCTGGGAGGGCTTGAGCCAGGACCTCAACTTCAACGTCATGTTCAGCCAGCGCGGTGTCTTGAACCTCTGCCACTCCGACGCCCAGCGCGACGCCTATGCGAGGCGCGGCAACGCCATGCTGATGATGGGGGCGGATGCCGAGCTGCTCACCGCGGCCCAGGTCCGCCGCCTGGTCAAGGGCCTCGACTTCGACAACGCGCGCTTTCCGATCACCGGCGGCCTCCTGCAGCGCCGCGCCGGCACCGCCCGCCACGATGCCGTGGCCTGGGGCTATGCCCGGGCCGCCTCGGCCCTGGGCGTCGACATCATCCAGAACTGCGAGGTCATGGGCTTCAGCCGCGACGGCACCGGCGATCATATCACCGCGGTCGAGACCAGCCGCGGCCGGATCGCGGCCAAGCGGGTCGGGCTCGCGGTCGCCGGGAACAGCACCCGGCTGGCCGAAATGGCCGGGCTTCGCCTGCCGATCGAAAGCCACGTGCTGCAGGCCTTCGTCAGCGAGGGGCTCAAGCCCTGGCTCGACACCGTGGTCAGCTTCGGCGCCGGGCACTTCTACATCAGCCAGTCCGACAAGGGCGGGCTCGTCTTCGGCGGCGATATCGACGGCTACGCATCCTATGCCCAGCGCGGCAACCTGCCCGTCGTCGAGCATGTCGCGGCCGCCGCCGTCGCCCTGTTCCCGGCCCTCGGCCGCGTCCGCCTGCTCCGCTCCTGGGGGGGTGTGATGGACATGACCCCGGACGGCAGCCCGATCATCGGCAAGCTGCCGATCGGCAATCTCTTCATGACCGGCGGCTGGTGCTATGGCGGCTTCAAGGCGACCCCGGCCTCGGGCTGGTGCCTGGCGCACACCATGGCCACCGGCGAGCCGCACCCGCTCAACGCCGCGCTGCGCCTCGACCGCTTCGCCAGCGGCCGGGTGATCGACGAGCGCGGCGCCGGGCCGCGGCCGAACCTGCACTGAGCGGGTCGGGCACGCCAGATGCGCATCACCTGCCCCTATTGCGGCGCGCGCGGCAGCGAGGAGTTCAGCTGCCACGGCAACGCGCCGCCGCCGCGCCCGGCCGATGACGCAGCCACCGCCGCCTGGGTCGATTTCGTCTACGTCCACGCCAATCCCAAGGGGCCGGTGCGCGAGCTCTGGCAGCATGTCCAGGGCTGCCGGACCTGGCTCGTCGTCAGCCGCGATACCGCCACCCACGAGGTGCTCGAGGTGCGCCCGGCGAGCGAGGCTGGCCGATGAGCGGCAGCAGCCACCGCCTCGCGACCGGCGGCCGCATCGACCGGCAGACCACCCTGCCGTTCAGCTTCGACGGCCGGCGGCTCGCCGGCCACCCCGGCGACACGCTGGCCTCGGCGCTACTCGCCAACGGCGTCGACCTGGTCGGCCGCAGCTTCAAGTACCACCGCCGGCGCGGCATCGTCGGCTTCGGCGTGGAGGAGCCCAACGCCCTGGTGACACTCGGCCATGGCGCCCACGCCGACCCCAACAGCCGGGCGACCATGGTCGAGCTCCACGCCGGTCTCGCGGCCCGCTCGCAGAACCGCTGGCCGTCGCTCGGCCTCGACCTCATGGCGGTCAATGGCAGCTTCGCCCGCTTCCTCGCCGCCGGCTTCTACTACAAGACCTTCATGTGGCCGCCCAAGGCCTGGACCGGCCTCTACGAAAAGGTCATCCGCCGCGCCGCCGGGCTCGGTCGGGCAGCGCACGAGCCGGATCCGGACCACTACGAAAAGACCCACGGGTTCTGCGACATCCTGGTGATCGGCGCCGGGCCCGCCGGGCTCAAGGCGGCCCTCGTCGCCGGCCGGGCCGGGGCGCGGGTGATCCTCGCCGACGAGATGCCGGCCTTGGGCGGCAGGCTCAGGCACGAGACCCTGGCGCTCGACGGTGCCGCGGCCATGGCCTGGCTCGGCACCACCCTGGCCGAGCTCGAGGCCATGCCCAACGTCCGGCTGCTGCCGCGCACCACCGTGTTCGGCGCCTACGACCACGGCAGCTTCGCCGCCCTCGAGCGGGTCGCCGAGCAGCTGCCCGAGGCGACGCGCGGCGGGCTGCCACGGCAACGCTACTGGCGGCTTCAGGCCCGGGCCGCGATCCTCGCGACCGGGGCGATCGAGCGCGGCATCGCCTTGCCCGGCAACGACCTGCCGGGCGTCATGCTGGCCTCCGCCGCCCGCGCCTACCTGCACGAGCACGCCGTGGCGGCGGGCCACAAGCCCGTCGTCTTCACCAACAACCCGACCGGCTATGCCACCGCCGTCGAGCTGTTGCGGGCCGGGATCAGGGTCCAGGCCGTGGTCGACCCCGGCCCCCGCCTCGACAACCCGACCGTGCTCGAGCTGCACGAGGCCGGCGTGCCGTTTTACTGGCACAGCCGGATCGAGCGCGTGCTCGGCCGCCTGCGGGTCGAGGCGGTCGCGATGCGCGATGATGTCGGCGGCCTGCGCGCCATCCCGTGCGACCATCTGCTGTTGAGCGGCGGCTGGAACCCGACCTTGCATCTGGCGGTGCACAAAGGACTCCGCCCGCACTGGGACGAGACGCTGCAAGCCTTCCTGCCACCCGCCGAGGCCGGTGATCTCACCGTGGTCGGCGCCGCCGCCGGCCGCTTCGAGCTCGAGAACTGCCTCGCCGACGGCGCCAATGACGCGGTCGAGGTCTGCAGCCGGCTCGGGCTGCAGCCCCGCACCCCGACCGTACCCAAGGTCGACGCGGCGGAGCCGTTCAGCATCACCCCGCTCTTTGCCGTCAGCGGGGTGCCGCGGCGCCCGGGCGACAAGGCCTTCGTCGATTTGCAGAACGACGTCACCGCCGGCGACCTGGCACTCGCCGCCCGCGAGGGCTACCGCAACGTCGAGCACGCCAAGCGCTACACCACCCACGGCATGGCCACCGACCAGGGCAAGAGCAGCGGCGTCGTCGGCCACGCCGTCCTCGCCGAGATTCTGGGCCGGCCGATCGGCGAGGTGGGCACGCCCGGCTTTCGCCCGCCCTACACCGCGGTCGCCATCGGTGCGCTGGCGCACCACCACCAGGGCCGCGACTTCGCGCCCACCCGCAAGACGCCGCTGCACGACGTCCAGGCTGCGCGTGGCGCCGTCTTCTTCGAAACTGGCCTCTGGCTGCGCGCCCGCTACCTCGCCCGGGGCAACGAGAGCATGGCCAAGGCGAGCCGGCGCGAGGTCGAGGCGGTCCGCTCGTCGCTCGGCATTGCCGACGTCACGCCCCTGGGCAAGATCGAGCTGCTCGGCCAGGATGCGCGCACCCTGATCGAGCGGCTCTACTGCAACGGCTTCGCCACCCTCGCGCCCGGTCGCGCCCGCTACGGCCTGATGCTCCGCGAGGACGGCATGGTCATGGACGACGGCACCGTCTGGTGCCTCGCCGACGACCACTTCATGCTGACCACGACCACCGCCAACGCCGCCCCGGTGATGAGCCACCTCGAACTGCACCACCAGTATTTCTGGCCCGAGCTCGACCTCGCCTACGCTTCGGTCAGCGAGCAGTGGGCCGGGGTCGCCGTCGCCGGGCCGCGCTCGCGCGAACTGCTCGCGCAGATCGTCGACGAGCCGGCTCTCGACGACCTGGCCTTCCCGTTCATGGCGGTCGCCGAGGGGCGGATCGGCGATGTCGTCTGCCGCATCGCCCGGCTCAGCTTCTCGGGTGAGCGGGCCTTCGAGCTCTTCGTCCCGGCCGGCTTCGCCGCCGACCTCTACGAACGGCTGATGCACGCCGGCGAGGGCATGGGGATCGTCACCTACGGTCTCGAGGCCATGGGCACGATGCGCATCGAGAAGGGCCACGTCGCCGGACCGGAACTCGATGGCCGGACCACGCCCGCCGATCTCGGCCTCGCTCGGCTGCACTCCAGAAAAAAGCCGCATGTCGGTGCGGCGCTGTGCTACCGCGAAGGGCTCCTGGACCCCGACCGCCCGGTGCTGGTCGGCCTCAAGCCAATCAAGGCGCGCCGACGGCTGCGCGCCGGCGCGCATCTGGTGCCCGTGGGGGCCGCGGCGGTCCAGGCCAACGACCAAGGCCACGTCACCTCCGTCGCCTGGAGCCCGAGTGTCGGCCGCTACATCGCCTTGGGCTTCCTCGCCCGCGGCGGCGAACGCCACGGCCAACGGGTCGATGCCGTCTTCCCGCTGACCAGGGAGCGCGTCACCGTCGAGGTCTGTCCGCCCTGCTTCGTCGATCCCAAGGGGGAGCGGATGCGTGGCTGAACCGCTCGAGGAACGACCGGCGCTGGCCGCCGCCGCGGGCTCCAGTGCCGGCACCGGGCCGGCCGTGGTCGAGCGCACCGATCGCTGCCTCATCCAGGTCGTCGCCCGACGCGGCCAGGAAGCGGCAACCGCCCGGGCGCTCGGGCTCGAGCTGCCGAGCCGGCCCAACAGCACCGGCACGGACGGCGACATCGTCACCTTCTGCCTGCGGCCGCGCGACTGGCTAATCGTCACCGCCGATCCGGCAGGCCGCCGCGGCGGGGTCGCGGTCGAGGCCCGCAAGCGGCTGCAGGGGATCGCCGCGGCGATCGACCAGAGCCACGGCCGGGTGGTTCTCGAGCTCGCCGGGTCCGGCAGCCGCGCGCTCCTGCAGCAGGGCTGCAACCTCGATCTCGACCCGGCGGTGTTCCAGCAGGGCGGCATGGCGCAGACCGGCATCGCCGGCATCGTCGTGCTCCTGCACTGCACGGGGGAGGATCGGTTCGACCTCTACGTCGCCCGCAGCTACACCCCGGCACTGGTCACCTGGCTCGCCCGCCACGGCGCCCGCGTGGCCAAGACCGCCCGCGGCTGAGCCGAGGAGGCGACGCACCACGGCATGACCGAGCGCTTCGACTACGTCATCGTCGGCGCCGGCTCGGCCGGCTGCGTGCTCGCCAACCGTCTTTCGGCCGTCCCCGGCACCCGTGTCCTGCTGCTCGAGGCCGGGCCCAGGGACAGCAATCCGTGGATCCACGTGCCGATCGGCTACTACCGGACGATCTACAACCCGGCGACGGCCGTGACCTTCCTGACCGAGCCCGAGCCCGAACTCGACGGCCGGCAGATCCCCTGGCCCAGGGGCCGGGTCCTCGGCGGCTCGTCCTCGATCAACGGCCTCGTCTATGTCAGGGGCCAGCCCGAGGACTACGACCACTGGCGCCAGCTCGGCAATCCGGGCTGGTCCTGGGCCGACGTCCTGCCGATCTTCAAGGCGATCGAGGACACTCCCGTGGGCGACCCCGAGCGGCGCGGCCGCGGCGGCCCGCTCGCGGTGCGCGCCCCGGTCTACACCTCGGCCCTGAGCGATGCCTTCATCGCGGCCGCCGCAGCCGCCGGCATCCCCGAGAACCCGGACTACAACAGCGGCAAGCAGGCCGGCTGCGGCTACTTCCAGCACACGGTGCGGGACGGCAAGCGCTGCAGTGCGGCCGTCGCCTATTTGCGCGAGGCCGAAAGCCGCGCCAATCTCGAGATCAGGACGGGCTGCCTCGCCCAGCGCATCCGCCTCGAGAGGACCCGTGCCGCGGGCGTCGACTACCGCCGGAACGGCCAGGAGCACAGCGTCGAGGCGGCGGCCGAGGTGATCCTTGCCGCCGGTGCGATCCAGTCGCCGCAAGTCCTCCTGCTCTCCGGCATCGGCCCGGCAGCCGGGCTCCGGGCGCTGGATATCGCACCCGGACACGATCTGCCGGGTGTTGGGCGCAACCTGCAGGACCATTTCCAGGTGCGCAGCATCTGGCGCTCGCCCCTGCCCGTCACCCTGAACGACGTCAGCAACAGCGTGATCAGGCGCGGCCTCGCCGGGCTCCAGTGGGCGCTGTTCAAGACCGGGCCGCTCACCGTCGGTGCCGGCCTCGTCACGCTCTTCTGGCAGACCCGGGACGAGCTCGCGACCCCGGACGTCCAGTTCCACGTGATCCCGTTCAGCGCCGACAAGCCGGGGCAGGGGCTGCACCGCTACTCCGGCTACACCGTCTCGGTCTGCCAGCTCCGTCCGGAAAGTCGCGGCGAGCTCAGCTTGCGCTCGACCGACCCGACCGAACCACCGCTGATCCGCGCCAACTACCTCTCGACCGAACGCGACCGGCAGACGATGGTCCAGGGCCTCGAGCTGATCCGCCGGGTGATGCACCAGCCACCGATGCGCCCTTACGTTGCCGAGGAGATGCTGCCGGGGGCCAAGGTCGAGGGCGACGCCGCACTCCTGGCCTTCATCCGCGCCACCGGCGGGACCATCTTCCATCCCTCCGGCACCTGCAAGATGGGGCCCGAGACCGACGCCATGGCCGTGGTCGACGCCCGCCTTCGGGTACACGGCATCCAGGGTCTCAGGGTCGCCGACGCCTCGATCATGCCGACCGTCGTCTCCGGCAACACCAACGGCCCGACCATCATGATCGGCGAAAAGGCCGCGGCGATGGTCCTCGAGGACTCGCGCGGCTAATGCTCTGGTCACCGGCCTGTGAACGGCCGTGCGTCGCGCCATTGCTCAGTCTTGGTTACCCACAACGGGCCAAGCAACCGGGAGACCGCCCATGCGCCGCCTAGTGATCGCTACCGCTATCGCCCTGCTCGCCGGCGCGGCGCGAGCAGAGATGCCGCCCGAGCTCGACGGCTTCGCCATCCACCCGAGCGCGCATGCCTATCCGGTGCTGGTCGAGCGGCTCGACGGAGCGATAGAGGCGAGCCCGTTGAACAAGCTTTCGGCGGCGAGTGCCACCATGGGTGCCAAAAGCCTCGGCATCGAGATCCCCGGCAACATGGTGGTCCACGCCTTCGCCCCGACCTTCGCCGTGCGGATGCTCGAGGCCAGCACCGCGGCCGGCTACGAGGCACCCTTGCGCTTCTACATCACCGAGAACGCCGACGGTACGGCGACCCTCGCCTACAAGCCCGCGACCGTCGTCTTCGCCCCCTACGCGGACGGCGGCGAGGCGCTGAAGGCCCTGGCGGCGGAGCTGGACGCGATCCAGAGCGCCATCGCCGAACAGGCGGTGGGCGGCTAGCCGTGCCGAGCGACGTGCATCAGTCGAGATGGCCCGGCGGACAGCGGCCGATGACGTAGCCGGCGAGCCGGAGTTGCTCGCGCAAGCCCGAAGGCCAGTCGAAGCCGTGCTGGTCGAGATAGTCGACCTGCAGGAAATAGGCCGGCCGCTCGAGCGCCGCCGGGCACTCGGCGTAGCGGAAAGCGCCGTTGATCAGCTGCATGAAATGCACGAGCTCGTGCACCAGCGTGCTGCGATGGAAGAGATCGTCGGCGTCGAAGCGGTCGGACAGGTAGATCGTGATCTCGTCGGTCAAAAAGCAGGCCTCGACGTCCTGCCAGTCGTCGATGGTCCGGCCCGGGTTGGCGAGCCGGTCGATCTCGGCGTCGGGGACGAAGGCGAGCCGCGGGACGACTTGGTCGACCAGCTGGTAACGACTGTGATCGGCGATCCAGTGCATCAGGCTCTTGAGCAGAAGCGTGTGCTCGGCCGCCTCATCGCCACCGCAAGCGACGTCACCGCGTGCCGCGAACGGCATCCCCAGCCCGAGACAGAGAACGACAACGAGAAAGTGCGGCAGCATCGCAGCTTTGTCCGGCAGACGCGTATCCGCTGAGTCTTATCATTTGTCGACCGTCGTCGACACCCTCCGCCTCGGTTAATTCGGGGGACACATTACGCAAGTAACCATCGGTTCCCGCCGCCGCGCGTGGCAGGCGCGATGCGCGGCAGGGACGTCGTCGAAGGGCGCTCAAGGCGTATTTTGGTAGGCGCAGCGTTAATGTCCCGTTCGGGGATGGTTGAAATCCCTCGCCTTCAGGCGAAGCAAAGTTGGGCCGTAGGCTCGCCCGGCGAGCGTAGGCCAAGGGAACGAGTGTTGGGAGCGAAGCGACCGCATCTGCGTCTTTAGTCGGCTTCAGCCGAGCAACGAACCCCTCGACTTCCAGTCGAGGGTCGTTCAGTTAAGTAATGTGGCCCCCGAATTAAGGATTTGGCCGCCTCGGGCTCAAGCTGATCGCGAGCGCTGCCACGGCGAAGGCGAGGAGCGGGACGATCGCCATGGCGACGCGCAGGCCGATGACCTCGGCCACCAGCCCGATCAACGGCGGGCCGGCGAGAAAGCCCGTATAGGCCACGGTCGCCACCGCCGCGACGCCGACCCCAGGCTCGATGCCGTCGAGATTGGCGGCCCGCCGAAAGGCGATGGGGACGACCGCGGCAAACCCCATGCCGACCGCGACGAAACCCAAAATGGCAACGGGTGCGACCGGTAGCACGAGGCCCAGGGTCATGCCGCTGCCGGCGAACAGCGCCCCGAAGCGCAAGAGGACGACGTCACCAAAGCGCGCCCCCAACGCATCCGCGACGAAACGGGCCGCCATCAGGCCGAGCGAGAAGCCGCTCAGGGCCAAAGCCGAGACCCCGGGCGAGGCGCCGACGACGTTAGCCAGATAGACCGCACTCCAGTCGCCGGCCGCCCCTTCGGCGAGAAACGAGGCGGCAGCGATCAGCGCCAATGGCCAGAGCGGCCCGTGCGGCAGGGCCAGCACCGGATCGCTCGCCGGCCGGCTCAGCGGCTTGTCGGCGAGCACCGGGCGCAGCCGCCAGAGGGCGGCGATGCCGACCAGGGCCGCGAGCGGCAAATGCAGCGCCGGGCCGACAGCCAGCCCGGCGAACAGGCTGCCGGTCGTGCTGCCGAGAAAGAACCCGACCCCCCACATGCCGTGAAAGGCCGACATGATGCCCAAGGCCGCGTCACGTTCGACCGCCGCCGCCTTGGCGTTCATCGCCACATCCATCGCACCATTCGCCGTGCCGAGCAGCAGGAGCCCGAAGGCCAGGCTCCAGAACCCCGAGGCGAAGCCGGGCAGGGCTGCCGTCACCGCGGTGCCGATGCCGGCCACCAGCGCCAGCCGCCCGGCACCCGCCCGGCCGATCAGCCGACCGCTGAACGGCAGCACCAGGGCCGAGCCCAAGGGCATCCCCAAGAGCGCCAGACCCAGCGCCCCATCGCCGAGCTCATGGCTCGCCTTGACCGCCGGGATGCGGCTGAACCAGTTGGCGAGCGCGAAGCCGTTGGCGAGAAACAGCACCGCCACCGCCCGCGTCAGCGGGGTCGCGGTCAGGGCCCGCAGGGCGTGCATGAGCATGGATCGGGCCGTTGCCTGCTGGGAGCTGTTGACGGTGCCGGCGAACGCCGCGGCCTTGTCGCCGGGCGCTCGCGGCTTAAGCTGCCGGGCGACGACTGGCAATGTCCTGTTGGCAAGCGCGAGGAGCGGCAGTGATGCGACGGGTGATCGACCTGGCCCCGGCCTTGACACACGGTCTCGCCAGCGACGCCGAACTCGCCGACACCGGTGCGGTGGTGGCGCGGCGGCTCGGGGCGGAGGCCGCCACCCTGACCCACGGCTTCGCCGGTGCCGTGCTGCTTGCCGCCTTGGCCGTGCAGCCGCGAGACAGGTCGATCGTCTTTCTCGCGGCGCACGACATCGAGGTCGCCGGGCCGCTGCGCGACCTGCTCCAGCTTGCCGGCGCACGCCCGGTCGCCGTCGGCAGCATCGATCGGGCGACAGCGGCAGCGCTCGAGGCAGCCCTCGGGCCGGACACCGCCGCCGCCCTCTACGTCGCCGACGACGGGCGGCGTGGCAGCCACCTCGTCGCGCTGCCGGCGTTCCACCACGCCGCGCAGCGCCGCGCTCTGCCGACCCTGGTCCTCGCCCCACGCGGTGCGGACAGCGAAGCCCTGCTCGACGCCGGGGCCGACCTCCTCGTCCTCGATGCGACGACCGCACTCGCCGGGCCACCCCTGGGTATCCTCGCCGGCAAGCCCGGGCTGATCGCCAGCGCCCGCCGCATCCAGGCGAGCGGGCTCGGTCGGCTCACCCGCCCCGCACCCGACCATCTCGCGGCGGTCGTGGAAGATCACGCCGGCGCCCGCCCGCCGCTGGTCCAGGCCCGGCGGGCGCGCCTCGGCGAACAGCTGGCCGGACGGCTCGGGCTGCGCCTGCTGCCATGCCCGAGTGGCGTCATCTTGGATCTCGATCCCGCGACCGCCGGGGCCACCGCCCAGGACCTTGCCCACGCCCTCGCCTCGGCCGAGCCGGCCCTCCTGGTCGACACCCGTGCCGCCGGCCGGGGACGTCTCGAGCTCGACCTCGCCCGGCTCGACGAGGCCGGCTTCAGCGCCGTGCTCGACACCCTGGCGCGCACCGTCGAGGCCCCGATCCCGCCGGCACCCTGGCCCTGATCGACCGGTTGGCAGCCGGAACTGCGACCGATATGTCTCAGTTCCGATGCAGAACCGAAACGCGGCCGCTGCCATGCAGACGCCGCCACCGCTGACGCAGCGCTTGCTCGAGCATTACAACGCCATGCCGCGGGCCGAGCGGCGGCTGGCCGATCTCCTGCTCGAGGACGTCCGCGCGGTGATCGACAACTCGGCCACGGCACTCGCCGACCGCGCCGGGGTCTCCAAGGCCACCGCCGCCCGGCTGTTCCAGCGCCTCGGCTATCCGAGCTTCAAGGCGGCACAAAAAGGCCTGAAGGAAGC
>CAZNWE010000107.1:0-11285 GCA_964576715.1 uncultured Geminicoccaceae bacterium
AGGAGCGGCACCGCCGGCCCGTCGCCGCCTGCCGTTGCCGGAGCACTCGCCGCGGTCAGGCCAATGGCAAGCATGCCAGTCCACAACGCCCGCCACGGCTTGTTGCCGTTCAGCATGGCCGGGTCTCCAGTCCCGCTTGGTTCGTTTCCTCGCGCGCCGGAGTTTCGCTCAGCTGCGACCGGTTAACAATCCGTTAATGCGCAGGGGCGTATCAATTGATGAAGATCACTTCATCGTGAAAGGCTGAATGCCGGGCATGCCGGGGCCGCCGCCATGCCCGGCGGCAGCGGTCAGGCGTGGGCGAAGCCCTGCTTCTGCGGCAGGCCCAGCTTCTTGAACAGCATCACCCCCGGACAGAACCCGGTGAAGCTCGCCTGCACCAGATGCGCTCCCAGAAGACCCGTTATCCAGAGCCAGTTCTGGCTGTGCCAGACCGCAAGGAGCACGGTCAGCAGCACCACGCAGCCGACAAAGAGCAAGGTGGCGCGTTCGACGGTCATCAGCAGTTCCTCCATCGTTGTCCCGACACTCTTCATGTCGGCAATGCACCCGCCGGCTGCAACCGTCCGGCGCTGCCCGTCAGCGCTCTTGTTGGTCGGCCATCGCCTGCTCGTAGGCCGCCACCGCGGCGCGCATCGAGGGAAAGTTTCGGGTATGCTCCAGCATCCGCCGCTCGACGAAGTCGCGGTCGAAAAACCGGCCGAGATGATGCCTGGCACGGGCGACGGCGAGCGTGATGCCGTCCCGGGCCAGTTCCTCGCGCAGCTCGTCGAACCGTTGCAGCGCCGTCGCATCGACGATGCTGACCGGGCTGAGATCGACCACCACCCAGCGCACCGGCGGGCTGGCGCGGCGCACCGCGCGCCGCAGCCGCTGGCGGAAGTAGTCGACGTTGAAGAAGACGAGGTTGGCGTCGAAGCGGTAGAGCAGGAGGCTTGGCACCGTCTTGGCGTCGGGGAAGTCGGCGAGGCTGTGAAAGCCCCCACGGCGCGGCAGCTGGCCGAGGACCGCATCGCTCGGCCGGAGCGTGACCCAGAGCATCCAGAGAAGCGAGAGGCCGATGGCCAGGACGACCCCCTCGAGCACGCCGAGGAGCAAGACGCCGAGCGTGGTGGCGATCGAGATCGCCGCCTCGCGCCAGCTCATCGCCAACAGGCGCCCGAGGCCGACGGCATCGAACAGTCCCACCGCCGAGACCAGGATAACGGCGGCAAGGGCGGCGGTCGGCACCAGCGCCAGCGGGCCGGTCAGGAAGAACAGCACCAGCAGCATGGCCGCCGCCGCCACCAGGCCGACGAGCTGCGTCTGGCCGCGCATCGCGTCGTTGACCGCGGTACGGGAATCCGCCCCGGTCACCGGAAAGCCCTGGGCCAGGGCTGCGGCGACGTTGGCCGCACCGAACGCCACCAGCTCCTGGTCGGCGTCGATGTCGTAACGGTTCCGCCGGGCGAAGCTCTTGGCGGTGAGCACGCCCGAAGTGAAGCTGATCAGCATGATGCCGAGGGCGTCGCGCAACAGGGCGCGATAGGTCGCGACATCGAACAGCGCGAAGCCCGGCGTCGGCAGCCCGGCGGGCACCGGGCCGGTGGTCTGCACGCCGCGGCTGTCGAGCCCGAGGGCGTCGACGGCGACGATGCCGAACGCCACCACGACCAGTGCCGCCGGCAGCCTCGGGAATTGCCGGCGCAGGCCGATCAGGATGGCGAGCAGGGCGACGCCGAGGCCGACCGTCGGCAGGTGGCTCTGCCCGAGTGCCCGGGCGAGCTCGACCAGCCGGGGAAAGAAGTCGACCGCCGTGCTCGGATAGCCCAGGAGCTTGGGCAGCTGGCCGATGACGATGAGCAGTGCGATGCCATTGAGATAGCCGGTCAGGATCGGCTGCGACAGAAAGCTCGCGATGAAGCCGAGCCGGGCGACGCCGGCACCGAGATAGAAGAGGCCGGTGACCAGGGTGAGGACCGGGACGAGGGCGAGGTAGCGCTCGGGATCGCCGGCGGCGAGCGGTCCCAGGCTTGCCGCCACCATCAGGCAGGTGGCGGCATCCGGCCCGATGATCAGCTGCCGCGACGAGCCGAACAGCGCATAGGCGAGGAGCGGGAAGATCGCCGCATAGATGCCGACCTCGACCGGCACCCTGGCGAGCGAGGCGTAGGCGATGCCCACGGGCAAGGCGATCGCCGCGACCGAGAGGCCGGCGGCGAGGTCCGGACCCAGCCAGCGCCGCTCATAGGCGAGCAGCAGGGCCAGCCCGGGCAGCCAGCGCGAGAGGCCTCGGCGCACCGACCCCTGCCTGGCCTCAGTAGACCGCCGGTACCACGTCGCCGGCACCCAGCGCGTTGGTCGCCGCTTTCGGCTGCGGCTGGACCTTGGGCATCTTCGGCAGCTCCGGCTTGACCTTTTCGTAGGGAATACTGTCGAGCAAATGGCGGATCAGGTTGAGCCGGGCACTGCGCTTGTCGTCGGCGGGGACGATGTGCCAGGGTGAAGCGTCGGTGTGCGTCTCCTTGATCATCCGCTGGTACGCCGCCGTATAGTCCCACCAGCGACGCACCGATTCGGTGTCCATCGGGCTCAGCTTCCAGTGCTTGACCGGGTCGCTGATCCTGGCCTCGAAGCGGCGGCGCTGCTCGTCCTGGCTGACGTCGAGGAAGTACTTGCGCAGGATGATGCCGTTGTTGACGATGAGCTCGCGCTCGAAGGCGGGCACCCGGTCGAGGAAGCGCTCGTACTGCTCCTCGGTGCAGAAGCCCATCACATGATCGACGCCGGCTCGGTTGTACGAGGAGCGGTCGAACAGCAAGATCTCGCCGCCGGCCGGGAAGCGCTCGATGTAGCGCTGCCCGTAGATCTGCGTCTTCTCGCGGTCGGAAGGGGCCGGCAGCGCCACGTGCTTGTAGACCCGCGGGCTGGTGCGCGCGGTGATCCGGCTGATCACCCCGCCCTTGCCGGCGGTGTCGCGGCCCTCGAAGACGACGATGATGCGCTTGCCCTCGGCCTTGACCCAGCTCTGCAGCCGGACGAGCTCGACCTGCAGCTCGTAGAGCGCCTGTTCGAAGTCCTTGCGGCTCAATCTGCCAAGGACGCTGGCTGCCGCCGCCTCGGCCTTGTCCTTTCTGTCTTTTTTCTTGCCCATTCGGATCATCCAGTTCGCTCGACTCACACCCCGGTGACAGTGTGGCGACAAGCGCGTGACAGGGCAAGAAGATGCGTCGGCGGCCGGCTCAGCCGACCTCCTGCTTGACCTTGCCGGAGGAATCGAAGATGGCGGCCCGGACATGGGCGAGCCGGGGCGGCGGCTCCTTGATGAAGGGCAACGGGCGGGTCAGCCGGATCGCCTCGAGGCCGAGCCGTCCGGCCAGGAGCGCGTTGCCCGCCCCCTGGCCGGCACGCGCCGAGAGCAGGGCGGTGAGCGAGGCGCCGACATGCTCGATCGCCGCATGGCTCACCGCATCGGCGAGCCCGGCAATGGCGGCATTCCTGATGCAGCGGCGCAGCAGGCTGAAGGCCGCGGCCGGGCTCAAGGCGAGGCCATAGGCCCGGGCAATGCCGCGCAGCATCATCGTCGTGCGCCACAGCACGAGCACGCCGTCGAGCAGGCCCAGTGGGCTGAGTGCCGTCAGCAGGCCGACGTCGCGGCTCGCCTCGAGCACCAACCGGTAGGCCCGCTTGTCCCGCGGCGCCAACACCTGCCGCTCGTAGAGCACCACGATCTCGGCGTCCGCCAGCCCCCGCTCGGCCGCCACCGTGATATCGGTGCGCGGCGGCTCGGCGAGCTGCCGGTCGAGGGCGAGGAGGAACGGCTTGGCCTCGCCGTGCAGCTCGGAGGTCGCGAGCCTGGCGCCGGTCGCGCGCAACTGCCCGGCGCGGCGCACGCGCCGGATGTCGAACACCTCCTTCCAGAGGGCCGCAAGTGCGGTGAACACGGCGACGCCAAGCAGCACGGCAAACGGCCAGCCGAGCAGCGGTGCGCGCCCGATCAGGCCGAAGAGGTAGTCGATCGCCTGGATCAGCACGATGCCGAGAATGGCGATCAAGGCGAAAAGACCCGGCCGTCGCCACCAGGGCCGCGACGGCTCGACCACCACGGGCACCGGCGGTGGCGCCGTCGGCGTTGCCAGCGGTTCCTCGGCCTGCTCGAACGTGCCGGTCGTCGGATCGAGCTCGAACGGCCGGATCGGAGCCTTGCCGGTCATGCGAGCTTGTCCCCGAGCAGGAACTCGATCGCCTGGTCGAGCCTGAGATGCTGCCCCTTCTGCCCGGCCACCAGCCGCCTCGGGCGAAAGTCCTTGAACCGGAAGCGCCCGGAGGCCCAGTCCTCGTCAGCTGGCAGCTCTGGCGGAATCTCGCCCGGAAAGAGCACGGTCTCGCGGTCCTCGTCCTGCAGCCGGCCCTTGACGCAGGAAAGCTGCTGGCCCTGGTGCTCGGTCTTGACCGTGTCGGTCGCGCGCAACGCCGAAAGGGCGAGGACATCCGTGGTCAGCCCGACGAAGCGCGCCTGCCGCCGCGCCGGAGCGATCATCAGCTCGAGCAATTGCTTGAGGTTGGCGTGCTGGTTGGCAGCCACGTGATCGGCCTTGGACGCGGCGAACAACAGCCGCTCGATCCGCGGGTTGAACAGCCGTGCGAGGATGCTGTTGCTGCCGTAGCGGAAGCTTTCGAGGATCGTGGCGAGCGCTTCCTGGCAGTCTTCGAAATGGGCGCGGCCGGCATTCAAGGCATGAAACAGGTCGACCAGCACGATCTGCCGATCGAAGCGGCTGAAGTGCTCGGCATAGAACGGCTCGACCACCGCCGCCTTGTAGCGGCCGTAGCGCTCGGCCATCGCCAGCCGCAGCGCCTCCGGCGCCTCCGGCGGCAACGGCACGAAGCCGGTGGCCAAATCCGGATCGGCGGTAACCAGCCGCCCGGGCTGGACGACGCTGAGCTGGAGCTCGTTCTGCACCCGGCGGAGATAGCGCCGGTAGACATCGATCAGCGCGAGAACGTCGCTCTCGGGCGTGAGGTTGGCCAGCGCCGCCCGCCACTCGCCGGCGATCCGGTCGCGCGGCGGCTTGGCGTCGCGGGCCATCGCCCGGGCCGCGAAGTCGCCATAGTCCATGCCCAAAAGTGGCAGGTCGAGCAGCCATTCGCCCGGATAGTCGATGATCTCGAGCACCAGGCCGCCGGTCGGCGCCACCCAGCGCTGCAGGTAGCCCGTGGCCTGGAAATGCAGCTCCAGCTTCAAGGTGGTCAGCCGGTCCGTGGGCTGCGGCCAGGCCGGCACCGCCTCGGCGAGCACGCGGCGAAACGCCTCGAACGGAAAGGCCGGACCCCGGACCGGCAAGAGCTGCGCACCTTGGTAGCGCCCCTCGTGCACCGCGGCGACGAAGGGCAGGTCGTGGCCGTCGAGCAGATGATGGATGAGGGCGGTGGTGAAGACCGTCTTGCCGCTGCGCCGCAGCCCGGTGACGGCCAGTCGCAGATGCCGGTCGACCAGCCGGTCGCCGAGCTCGACCACCTCGTTGCCGAGGTCCTGGACGAGATTGCCCAGGCGATCGAGGTAGAGCCAGTCGGCGATGGTCGAGGCGGCGAGCGAGGCCACGGTCCCAGGCTGAGCGCCGCGGGCAATGCACAAGGCCGGGAGAAGGGGGGTGGGGCTCGGCATCGAGAAGGGTCGCTCTCGGGCTCTCGTGGACTGTTGTCGGATGAGGGAAGGCTGGGAACTCGCGGTCGCGGTGCGGTGGCGGCGGGTGCCGCTATTCGGGTTGCGCTTTCGGGCGTTGATACATGCTGACGAGGCGGGCGACCAGGAGCGCCATGTAGAGCGTGCCGCAGACCGCCTCCATGCTTGCCCAGATTTGGGCAAAGCGGTTGACGGGGGTGATGTCGCCATAGCCCACAGTGGTCAGCGTCGTCAGACTGAAATAGAGGAGCTGATGGAAATACGGTCGGTCGGCACCGTGATCCAGGGAGAAGGACGCGGGGTCGAGCTCGATGATGATCAGGTAGGAGGTGGTCCAGGCCAAGGCCAGCAGCAGGTAACCGGACGCGGCCCCGAACAAGATGTTGAGATCGACCGTGTCAGCCTCAAGTATTTGGCTCAGAACAATGAAAATGGCGCACAGACAAAAGAGGCTGGCCATCAGATTAGCATGGATGGCCACGGCTTGGATTTCGACGAGCAGGGCGGATAAGCTGAGCGCCAGCCAAGGAATACCGATCATGAGGGCGGCGATCCGGTGAGGGGATCGACCGCCCGCAGTCAGGATCGCGGCGAGCAAGACCAGTCCGTAGAGCACGACCATGTAGGATCGGTGCAGCAGCGAGTCGTCGAGAAAGGGCGAGACGAGCATCACGAGCAAAATGGCCAGCAACAGGAACAGAAAGCGCAGCCGAAAAAGGCGCAGGGCGAGCGCGCGGCGCTTGATGGCCGCCGCCGTGGCGGGCGGCGCCGGATTCACGGCAGCGTCCAGTGGCCGAGCAGGAGGGCGGCAAGCACCAGGAGCCCGAGGCTGCGATTGGCGCGAAAGCGGGTGAGGCAGTCATTGGGGTCGTCGATGTCGAGGCCCTGCACCTGCCAGGCGAGCAAGCCGGCGATCGGCAGCAGCGCCATGAAGAAGAGCATGCCAAGCTCGGCGGTGACCCCGGCAACGACGAGAAAGAACAGCATCGCGGCATAGAAGCCGTAGAGCCAACCCTGGGTGGCGCTCCCGAGCTTCAGGGCCGAGGACTTGACCCCGATAAGCGCGTCGTCCTCCTTGTCCTGATGGGCGTAGATGGTGTCGTAGCCCAAGGTCCAGGCGATGCCGGCAAAGTAGAGCATGAGGGCGGGCAGGCCGAGCCCGCCGGTGATCACCGCATAGCCGACCAGCACGCCCCAATTGAAGGTCAGGCCGAGGAAAGCCTGCGGCCAGTAGGTGATCCGCTTCATGAAGGGATAGGCGATCACGAAGGGCATGCTGCAAAGCGCGATGATCGCGGCGGTCGAAGGCAGGAACAGCAGCACGACGAGCCCGATCAGCAGCTGCAGGCCGATGAACAGCAGTGCTGCGCACCAGCCCAGCCGGCCGGCGGCCAACGGCCGTGCCCGGGTGCGCTCGACCAGCCGGTCGATATCGCGGTCCGCGAGGTCGTTGATCGTGCAGCCGGCACCGCGCATCGCGATGGCACCGACGGCGAACAGCGGCGCCCACAGCATGGCCTCGCTGCCGCCGATGATCGCCAGCCCCCACAGGCATGGGATCAACAGCAGCCAGGTGCCGATCGGCCGGTCGAGCCGGGCTAGCAGGCCGTAATCCTGCAGCCCGCGCGGCAGCCGGGCGAGCCAGCCGAGCTGTTCGTCCGGGACCCTCGAATAATGTCCGCCCGCTTGTTCCGTCATGGCGGTTCACTTAGCGTCGGGTCCGTCCACGGTAAAGGCGACGACATCCCGCATGCGTGACACCAGGCTCCATCTCGACCAACCGCTCAGCACCGGTGCATCGCTCGGCCTCGAGCCGGCGGTGACCCACTACCTCAAGGCGGTGTTGCGCGCCCGGCCGGGCCAGCGGCTGCGCGTCTTCAATGCTGAGGACGGCGAATGGCGCGCCCGCCTCACCCGGCTCGACCGGCACGCCGGCGAACTCGCGGTCGAGGACCGGTGCCGGCCGCCGCTGCCGGAGCCGGGCCCGACCCTGCTGTTCGCGCCGATCAAGCGCAACCGGCTCGATTGGCTGCTCGAGAAAGCGACGGAGCTCGGCGTCGCCAGGCTGCAGCCGGTGCGCTGCCGCCACAGCGTGGTCGAGGGGACGCGGCCGGAGCGGCTCCGCCAGCGCCTCGTCGAGGCGGTCGAGCAGGCCGAGCGGCTGAGCGTGCCCGAGCTCCTGCCCGAGGCCGAGCTGCTGGCCGCCGTCGAGGCCTGCCCGGCGGCGGTGATCATGGCCGACGAGGCCGGCGGCGCGCCGCTCTTGACCACGCTCGCCGGGCAGCCGCAGGCAGCACTCCTCGCCGGCCCCGAGGGCGGCTTCAGCGCGGCCGAGCGCGCCGCACTTCGCCGCATGCCAAAGCTCTTCCCGGTCAGCCTCGGCCCCAGCATTCTGCGCGCCGAGACCGCCGCCCTGATGCTGCTCGCCTGCCATCGCGCACGCGCCACGGAGATCACCGGCCGATGACCCTGACGCAGCATCCGCATCGCTTCGAGCTCGCCGAGGAGCTGCACAGCCGGCCGCACACCGAGCTCTCGAGCCCGTGTGCGGTCTCCCATCTGGCGATCATGACCGCGCCTGACGGCGACGGGCTGCACGCCGCGATCGTCGATCTCTGCCGCCGCTATGGGGCGCCGCCGCCGCATCAGGAACGTCACCATGCCGTGGCGCTCGGTGCCTACCGGGTGCGCTGGGAGCGCCACACCGAGTTCGTGTCGCTCAACGTCATCCAGGAAGGCAAGACCAGCGGCTTCAAGAAGCCCCCGGTCGAGCTCTTGCCCGAGGACTGGCTGGCCGGCCTCGACGGCGAGCTGATCGCGGCGAACCACGTCGTCGTCGAGCCGGCGACCGATGCCGGCCTGCCCGAGGTGGCGAGCATCGAAAGACTGTTCGAGGGCCAGCGGGTCGCCGGCGGCCGCGTGCTCGGCGGCACGGCCGAGGCCTTCACCGCCTTTCGCAATGGCGGCGACGGGTTCGCCCGCTTCTACGTGCGCGATCACGGCATGAGCCGTGGCCGCACCGGCCGGCTGGTGCAGCGGCTGGTCGAGATCGAGACCTACCGGATGCTGGCCCTGCTGGGGCTGCCGATCGCCAAGGCGACCAGCCCGCAGCTCAGCGGGCTCGAAAACCGGTTGGTCGAACTCGTGGCGCGACTCGGGGCGACGGCTGACCTGGTCGAGGACGGGAACCTCCTGAACGAGCTGTTCGCGGTCGCCCAGGAATCCGAGCGGCTGGTGGCACAGAGCGCCTACCGCTTTTCCGCCACCGCCGCCTATGGCCGCCTCGTGCGCGACCGGCTGCACGATATTCGCGAGACCCGGCTCGAGGACTTCCAGCCGATCGCCGAGTTTCTCGAGCGCCGCTTCGAGCCGGCGATGCGCACCTGCGCCTCGCTGGCCGAGCGGCAGGAGAGCCTGAGCCGGCGGATCGCCCGCACGGCCGATCTCGCTCGAACCCGCGTCGACGTGGCGCTGCAGACCCAGAACCGGGCACTGCTCGCCTCGATGGAGCGCCGGGCGGGTGTCCAACTCCGCTTGCAGGAGACCGTCGAAGGCCTTTCGGTCGTCGCCATCAGCTACTATGCCTTGGGCATTCTCGGCTATCTGTTGGCCGGAATCGTCAGTCCCGAGTATCTCAAGCTGGTGATCTCCGCCGCGGTCCCGGGCCTGCTCCTGGTGATCTGGTTCACGCTGCGCCGCTGGCGCGCCAAACTCACCCGCGAGACCTGACCACCGGATGGTGCCGCTCGGGAAGGAAGCCCGAAGTGCTCGCGGAAAGCGCGAAATTTTGCGACATCGTGTCACTGACGCGGCACCGCCGGGACTTTTATCTTGGGTTGCGGCGGGAAAGGAAGCGATCAACAGTCGACCGGGTCGCGTCGGGAGCTTCCCGTCTTGGCCATCTCCGGAAGGGAAACGAGCCTCATGCGCTGGCGGATCGCCCGTCTCATCGGCACCATGGCTGTCGCCGTCGGCATGCTCGGCGGGGCCGGGATGGCTTTCGCCGCGCAGCCGGCCGATTGGCAACTCGGACTGCAGGCGGCCGGCAGCCCGCTGATGGAGCGGATCGCCGGCTTCCATGATCTGCTCTTGGTCATCATCACTCTGATCTGTCTCGTCGTCCTGGCACTGCTCGTGTTCGTCAGCTTCAGGTTCCGCGCCGCCCGACAGGCGAGCCCATCGCGGCGGACGCACAACACCTTGCTCGAGGTGGTCTGGACCGCCGTGCCGGTGCTCATCCTGGTGGTCATCGCCATCCCGTCGTTTCGCCTCCTCTATTATGCCGACGTCATCCCCGAGACCGAGATGACGATCAAGGCGATCGGCCGCCAATGGTACTGGACTTACGAATACCCGGATCACGACAACTTCACCTTCGACGCGTTCATGCTGCCCGAGGACGAGCTCGAGCCCGGCATGCAGCGGCTGCTCGAAACCGACAACCGGGTCGTGCTGCCGGCGAATACCAACATCAAGGTGCAGGTCACGGCGTCCGACGTGCTGCACAGCTGGGCGATGCCGTCGCTCGGGGTGAAGATCGACGCCGTGCCCGGGCGGCTCAACGAGGTCTGGATCCACATCAACGAGCCAGGCGTCTATTACGGTCAATGCTCGGAAATCTGCGGCGTCATGCACGGCTTCATGCCGATCACCATCGAAGCGGTACCGCCCGAGGAGTTCGTTGCCTGGGTCGAGGAGGCGAAGACCATGTTCGCCCGCGTCGACGACGCCGGCACCATGGTCGCCGATCGCTGAGCCTTTAACGACAATCGAACGGCAGCGCCGACTAACTTCGGCGCCGCTCGCGGAGACGGATGGAAATGGCCTACGCAACCGCCCACGCTCACGACGACCACACGCCGACCGGCTGGCGTCGCTGGGTCTATTCCACCAACCACAAGGACATCGGGTCGCTCTATCTGATTTTCGCCTTCGTGGCGGGCATCATTGGGATGCTGATGTCGGTCGTCTTCCGCCTCGAGCTGATGGTGCCGGGCGATCAGGTGCTGGGTGGCGACTACCACTTCTACAACGTGCTGATCACCGCGCACGGCCTCATCATGATCTTCTTCTTCGTGATGCCGGCGCTGATCGGCGGCTTCGGCAACTGGTTCGTGCCGTTGATGATCGGGGCGCCGGACATGGCGTTCCCGCGGATGAACAATATCAGCTTCTGGTTGCTCGTCCCGGCGTTCCTCCTCCTGTTCGGGTCGGCCTTCGTCGATGGCGGCTTTGGTGGTGGCTGGACGGTCTATCCGCCGCTCTCCTCCGGCCTCGGCCATCCGGGTGCCTCGGTCGATATGGCGATCTTCGCGCTGCATCTCGCCGGTGCGAGTTCGCTCCTGGGGGCGATCAACTTCATCACCACGATCTTCAACATGCGCGCGCCCGGCATGACGATGCACAAGATGCCGCTCTTCGCCTGGGCCATCCTGGTCACCGCCTTCCTCCTGCTGCTGGCCGTCCCGGTCCTCGCCGGGGCGATCACCATGCTGCTCACCGACCGCAATTTCGGCACCTCGTTCTTCGACCCGGCGGGTGGTGGTGATCCCGTCCTGTTCCAGCATCTCTTCTGGTTCTTCGGCCACCCCGAGGTCTACATCATGATCCTGCCGGCGTTCGG
>CAZNWE010000108.1:0-11203 GCA_964576715.1 uncultured Geminicoccaceae bacterium
CTCCGGCATCACCATGAGCTTTCAGTTCGGCACCAACTGGCCGGGCTTCATGGAGACAGTCGGTAACGTCGCCGGCCCGCTCCTGGCCTACGAGGTGATGACCGCCTTCTTCCTCGAGGCCGTGTTCCTCGGCGTCATGCTGTTCGGCTTCCGCCGGGTCTCCAACACCGTCCACACCGCCGCCACCATCATCGTCGCCATCGGCACCACCCTCTCCGCCTTCTGGATCCTGGTCCTGAACAGCTGGATGCAGACGCCGCAGGGCTTCGAGATCCGCGACGGCGTGGTCCACGCCACCGACTGGCTGGCCATCATCTTCAACCCGTCGATGCCCTACCGCGTCGCCCACACCCTGCTCGCCTCCGGCCTCACCGTAGCCTTCCTCGTCGCCGGCATCTCGGCCTATCGCTGGCTGCGTCGCGACCGCGCCCCCGCCGTGGCACTCGGCCTGCGCTTCGGCCTCACCATGGCCGCCATCATCGCCCCGTTGCAGATCGTCGCCGGCGACTTCCACGGCCTCAACACGCTCGAGCACCAGCCGCAAAAGGTGGCGGCGATGGAGGCCAACTGGCAGACCCGGGCCAACGTCCCGCTCGTCCTCTTCGCCCTCCCCGACGAGGCCACGCGCGAGAACCGCTTCGAGATCGCCGTCCCCAACGGTGCCAGCCTGATCCTCCGCCACGACCCGGCCGGCGTCGTTCCCGGCCTCGACGACTATATCGGCGAGCATCCGCCCGTTGCCCCGGTCTTCTTCGCCTTTCGCGTCATGGTCGGCATCGGCCTCCTGATGCTGGCCGTCGCCTGGTTCGGCAGCTGGCGGCTCTGGCGACAGGGCGAAATCGGCACCTGGCCGGCCCGGGCGCTGGTCGCCATGACCTTCTCGGGCTGGGTCGCCACGCTTGCCGGCTGGTACACCACCGAGATCGGCCGTCAGCCCTGGCTCGTCAGCGGGGTCCTCAAGACCAGCGAGGCGGTCGGCGCCGTCCCCCCAGCGACCATCGGCTTCACGCTTGTGGCCTACGTGACCCTCTACCTCCTCCTGCTCGCCACCTATATCGGTGTGCTCTTCCACCTCGCCCGCAAGGCCGGCGACAAGGACGAACTGGTCAACCGGCCGCCCGCCGCCTCCGGCCTGCTGCAGCCGGCGGAGTAGGCGCCATGGACATCCTCGCCGACCCCGCCCTCTGGCTCCCGCTCACCTTCGCCGGCCTGATGGGCCTCGCCATCCTGGTCTACGTCGTCCTCGACGGCTTCGACCTCGGCGTCGGCATCCTGCTCCCGGCCGGCCGTGGCCCGGAGCAGGACCGGATGATCGCCTCCATCGGCCCCTTCTGGGACGCCAACGAAACCTGGCTGGTCCTCGCCGTCGGCATCCTCCTCGTCGCCTTCCCGGTCGCCCACGGCGTCATCCTCCAGGCCCTCTACCTCCCAGTCTTCGTCATGCTCGTCGGTCTCATCCTGCGCGGCGTCGCCTTCGAGTTCCGCGCCAAAGTGATCGCCACCGAAAAGGAACGCTGGAACCGCCTCTTCTTCCTGGGCTCGCTGCTGACGGCCCTCGCGCAAGGCTGGATGCTCGGCCTCTACATCATGGGCCTCGACCAAACCCCCTTCACCCTCGCCTTCGCCGCCCTCACCGCCATCTGCCTCACCGCCGGCTACGCCTTCATCGGGTCCACCTGGCTCATCCTCAAAACCGACGCCGCCCTGCAAAAACGCGCCGTCACCTGGGCCCGCTCCAGCCTCGTCCTCGTCGTCATCGGCATGGCCATCGTCTCCGCCGCCACGCCGCTCGTCAGCCCCCGCATCTTCGAGCGCTGGTTCAGCCTGCCCGAAATCCTCTACCTCGCACCTTTGCCGCTCGCCTCCGCCGCCGTCATCGCCGCCCTCTGGCTCACCCTGGAGCGCCTGCCCGACCCCGAAGACCACTGGTGCTGGCTCCCCTTCACCCTCGGCACCACCCTCTTCTGCCTGGCCTTCGCCGGCCTCGGCTACAGCTTCTACCCTTACGTCGTCCCCGAAGCCCTCACCATCACCGAAGCCGCCGCCGCCCCCGAAAGCCTCCTCATCATCCTCTTCGGCGTCATCATCGTCATGCCCATCATCATCGCCACAACCATCTTCGCCTACCGAGTCTTCGGCGGCAAAGCAGTGGGCCTACGGTACGACTGAAGAGTTAAAAAAGAGTAACCGGGGGAAATGATTTCCCCCGGGCCCCCTCCCATTTTTGGTAACGGGGGCTTTTGACTTCGGCCGTCGCCAGGGTAGGATGCCGGCGAAGCCAAGGAGCCCGCCGATGCCGAACCAGCTTACCGCCCGGGTCACCTCGGACCCCACGATCATGATGGGCAAGCCCGTCATCAAGGGCACGCGCATCCCAGTCGAACTCATCCTCCGCCACCTCGCCGCCGGCGACAGCGAGCAGCAGATCCTGGTCGACTACCCGCGTCTCACCATCGAGGACATCCGCGCGGCACAGGCCTTCGCAGCCGACCACCTCGCCGGCGAAGACATCATCGCCGCAGAATAGCATGAAGCTCCTGGCCGACGAGTGTGTCACAGCCTCGACGGTTCATGCCCTATGCGATGCCGGGTACGACATCGAATGGATCGCGGAAACACTGCCGGGAGCGAACGATCGGGATGTGTTGGCGCACGCTGTCGCCAGAGGACGCCTGCTGCTGACGGCAGACAAGGATTTCGGCGAACTCACAATCCGCTTTGGCCACCAATGCCTCGGCATCATCTTGATGTCACTCGCCAGCCTGCCCGCGGTCGAGCGCGCCGCGCGCACCGTAGCGGCTCTTCAGGTCGTAGCTGGCGACGCGGCTGGCCATCTCATCGTCATCGAACCCCGCCGCATCCGCCGACGAGCCTTGTAGCGATAGCGGTTTCAGGTACCGTTTGCTCGGTACCGTTTCCTCTGCCAGGTAGCGTTTCCCCTGCAAGCGCACGCTCATTCGCGATCCAACGCGCACTATAGCCCAGTTGTTTTTGGGGGATTGTCAGTCGTCCGGGAAAGTGCTTCCCCGTGCCTCCGCAATCTTTAGCAAATGGCTAGCTAAGATAATCATTTCCGCCGCTTCTTCAGCAGAGATTTCTACCTCGCGGTGGCTGTGTGGATTTTTGTATGAACCGATTGCGCCGGCAAATAGATCGCCAAGAGCTTGACGCTCACCTTCTTCTGCACTTAAGTCTGTCAAGGGCCCGTTTTTGGTGTGGAATGCGCCCCGCATCAGCCGAACGCCCAGGTTATCATTCGTCGATTGTAAGAGTGCGGCTTTTCGAACTGACATTTCAACTTCCTTGAATGCTTGAAAAACAGCTGCTGAAAAATCGCCTCGCGCCCAGGTAGACCAAATTCGGCCTTTGATGCGCTGATGCAGGAGATCAGACGGCAGTAATCTAGCCATCTTCAAATTCGCCCAATCGGCCTCCGATACGAGCGCCAACGCCGCACGGCTTCGGACCTTCGCGCCGAACGCCGCTCCGTATCTGAGGTCCGGAACCAATAGACCTTGTCCTTCGAGCCAAGCCCAGGCCTCCGATATGGCGGCCTCCACTTCCAATCGGGACGAGTCTGGAAATGAAACTTGATCACGGCGAAAATGATACCGACAGAACTCCCCTAATCCAATCGGATTTTCTCGACGTTCCACCGCCGGCCAAACGCACAACATAAACCAAGCCAAATCCGATGCTGACATGCGCGCCAAATCTTTGGGATCCGGAAGCACATCGACTAAAGAAGAAAATAAATTCATGAGAACAATGACCTTTGACCTGTTAACCGTACCTGGTACGCTTTAGTCGAGATGGCTCATCGCCGCGGGTGGTGAGGCGGGCGGCGGTTTGGTAGTGGGCGTCGAGACTCGCCTGGAGGCTTCGGCGGATCGTAGGGGTGAGGCGGCACTGGAACTCGTTGCGGAAGAGGGCGATTTCGTTGCCTGGACCGACGCGAAGCGCACAGAACTCGCGCGCCTGCCCCTCGGTCCAGGCAACGAAGTCGTCCGCGCAAAGCTCCTCCACCCATATGCCATCAACCTATCCCCAGCCATCTCCGAAGCCAACCATTCGCCACCCCAACAAGTCCTGAGGGGGCTGCGGGGGAAATCATTTCCCCCGCCCTCTTTACCCTTCCCGTGGCAACCAACTGGTATGACGACCCTCATAACGAACGCTTATGACAGTTCATGTGCCTGCGTACGATCGGTGGAATCATGCGCCGCTATGTGCGCCATTGCTGCTCGGGATGCGCCGCTATGTGCGCCATGAATCTGAGCGATGCGCCGCTAGACGCGCCATTTGTCATAATCTTCGCCGCTAGATGCACCATTAGCGTTGCTTATGGCGCATGAAACGTCACTTTTCGCCCTTTTGCCGACGAGCGAACCCGCAAACGAACCCGCCTGGCGACGATCGAACCCACGGCCTGGGTTCAACGAACCCGAGGGATCGACGAAGGAACCCGAGACCCCGCGAACGAACCCGACCTGCCGGAATGTCGCAGGCGCGGGCGAATCCGCGGCTTGCGGCCGGTTGCGTGGTGGGATCGGCGGTGCCGCGGGAGAGGAGTGACGCTGACCAAGGGCTTCGTGTCGAACAAACCCGGCGGGCTTGACAGCCGCGGCCATATAGGATATAAAACCTAAACCCTCGACAAACTCATGCCCGCCCAACCATTGCCCCCCGCTCCCGTCACGCACCGCCCCGAAGTCCCGAGGGGGTGCCGGGGGAAATCATTTCCCCCGGCTTCTTACTCTCCCCCTTGCTTTCGCCCCATTGCCGCTACCCCGCCAGCGCCTCGGCGAACCGCGCCGGATCGACATTGCCGCCCGACAGCACGACCAGCACCGTCTTGCCCCGGCAATCGAGCGCCCCCGACAGGGCCGCGGCGAGGGCGACCGCCCCGCCTGGCTCGACCACCAGCTTGAGCTCGAGGAAAGCCGCCCGCATCGCGTCCTGCACCGCCCTGTCATCGACGGCGAGCCCGCCGGCCAGGAGCCGGCGATTGATCGCGAAGGTCAGCTCGCCCGGCATGGTTGCGAGCAGCGCATCGCAGATCGAGGTGGCACCCGGCAGGTTCCGTTCGCGCGTGCCGGAGCGCAGCGAGCGTGCGGTGTCGTCGAAGCCCATGGGCTCCACGCTCCAGACGGCGATCTCGGGACAACGGTGCCGCAGTGCTGTCGCCGTGCCGGCGCTCAAGCCGCCACCGCCGCAGCAGACGAGGGCCGCATCCGGGCGCAGGCCCATGGCCAGCGCATCGTCCGCCAGCTCCAGCCCGACCGTGCCCTGCCCGGCGATGATCCGGGGATCGTCATAAGGCTTGACCAGATGCGCCCCGGTCCTGGCCGAGATCTCGCGCCCGATCGCCTCCCGGTCCTGCCCGTGCCGGTCATAGGCCACGACCGCGGCGCCGAGCCGCTCGGTGTTGCGCCGTTTGATCGTGGGCGCGTCGGCTGGCATGATGATCGTGGCTTGCCGCCCCAGGAGCCGCGCCGCCAGCGCCACGCCCTGCGCGTGGTTGCCCGACGAATAGGCGACCACCGGCCCCTGCGGCAGCTGCGCGATGGTGTTGTAGGCGCCTCTGAACTTGAACGAGCCGGTCCGCTGCAACGGCTCGGGCTTGACCAGCAGCCGCCCGCCGACCCGCTCGTTCAGGGCCTCGCTCTCGAGCAGGGGCGTGCGCCGCGCCACGCCGGCCAGCCGCCCGGCCGCGGCCATCACCTCGGCGATGGTCACCGCCGCAGGCTCGCTCACGCCGGACGCACCAGCCCCGGCAGCTCGGCCAGGCTGGTCACGCGATGCGCCGGCCCGCCCGGCAAGCGCTCGGCGGCAGCACCCTGCCGGTCGACCTGCACCACCGTGCACCCGAACAGCGACGCCCCGTGGACATCCCACCCATTGGCCGAAAGAAACAGGATCTGCCCGGCCGCCACGCTGAAATGCCGGGTCGCCAGCGCATAGACCTCCGGCACCGGCTTGAACACGCCCAGCGTCTCGACCGAGAGCACTCGGTCGAGATGTTGGGCGATCCCGGCACTCGCCAGCCCCGCCGCCAGCATCTCGGGCGTCCCGTTCGAGAGCACCGCCAACGGCAGCCCCTGACCCTGCAGGGCGCCGAGCACCGCCGGCACCTCGGGATAGGGATCGAGCCGCCGGTAGGCCTCGAGCAGTGCGCGCCGCAACCCCGCCTCGCCGTTGAGCCCGTGCGCGTCGAGCGCATGATCGAGCGCATCTGCCGTCACCGCCGCGAAATCGGCGTGCGCCCGCATGCTGTTGCGCAGCCAGGTATAGGCCAGCTGCTTGTCCCGCCAGAGCATCGAGAGCCGGCGGGCCTGCTCGTCGCTGAGTGCCGCGCCACCCGCCGCCATCACCCGGGCCACCGCGGAATGGATATCGAGCAGGGTGCCGTAGGCGTCGAACACGACGGCAGCGATCGGCAGGGGCGCACGGCCCGGCAGGGCGAGACTGGGCATGCGCCAAGCTCTCGCACCCGTAGCCCTGAGCGTCAAGCCGAGCTGCCCTCTCCACCGCGCCTCATGATCGTGCTAACGACAAGGCATCGTTGGGTCGCAGCCGGGAGACCAGCATGGCCGCCACCGATCCTCGCCAGTTGACCGCCGTCACCAGCGCCGCTGCAGCACCGGCCAGCGGCGTCCTGGCCAGTCCGGCCGGCCGCCGCGCCGTTCTCGCCGCCACGGTGGTCGGCGGCGTCGCCGCCGCAGCCCTCCTCGGCCGACCCAACCCCGCGATCACCGCGGACCCGGAGCTCGCCTTCGTGCTCCGCGGCATGGCGATGATCAAGCTCGCCATCGCCGCCCTGGCGATTGCCCTGGTCTGGTGGCGCGCCGCGGCACCCGCCGCCGCCAGCCGCTTCCTCGCCTACACGGCCTGCACCGCCCTCCTCGCCGCCGCGGCGACCCTGGTGCTCGAGCTCGCCGTCATCGCCGCCACCTCGGTCGTCTTCCACGCCACGCTCATCACCCTGGGTCTCTTGGCGCTCAACGACACCGCCATCGCCAAGGGCGCGCTCGGGCGAAGGTAGGAAATGCAAGGAGGATGACCCTCGGCGCGGCCCCACGATCAGTTCGGCGAGGTGCCCGCCCGGTGGTCGTGAGGGAGCTCCCCGAGCCGTGCGGCGGCCCCTGGCAGACCGACGCAGTCGACTTTCACGGCAGGTGCCACCGATGCTACGCCATTTGACGGCCGAGGATCGAAAGGCGTAGGGTAGTGCACCGCGACTGCCCGCCCAGCGCGGTTCCGCCAATCAGCCAAAAGAAACCGGCCACGGCGCTGTCGGCACTCGAGATGCCGGGGCGACGACGCCTGCCGCCGCCCCGGTCAACGCCGCCGCCGACCGACAGACGGTCGAGCGACCGTGGCTCACTGCAAGAGGTCGAGCGTCAGATCACCGACCCCGATATTGCCGCTGCCCCGCAAGAACGCGCCAAGATTGTCGCTGCCGCGGTTGTCCACGCCAGTGCTGCCGTTGCCACGGTTGAACAGGCCGATATGATTTTGGCCCCGGTTGTCGAAGCCGTAATTACCGTTTTCCCCTAAGTTGAAGCCGATCTCCTGGATGAATCCGTAAGCCGCAGCGCTACCGCTACCGCCGAGAAAACCGGCGGTGACGCGATCGAGCTCGTCCGGGTTCAGCACCTTGTCGCCGTCGGCCGCCATTGCTGCGGTCGAGCAGATTGCGATTGCCGCACCGATGATGAGACCACGCATTGTTCGCTTCTCCAACCTGAGGTTTGATCCCTAGCCGCTTTCGACACTTCCGCTTCCATCTTGTGACCAGCGCAAGCGGAAGCGCAAAAGTGCCGTAAGATAAGTCGTCGGGGCTTTGCAGGTCAACTGGCGCATAAGCTCTAGTCTTGCTGGTAAAGACTACCACTTTGGTCTACGGGGAAGACTTTGCGGATATTTGTGTATCGCCAAAAGCCGAACAGCACCAGAGACTTCTCATCTGCCAATCGTTTGCCGCTCGAGCTGCCGCAATCGCGCGGCACCGCCGGCGCCGCTCGCCATCCACCGTGCCGTTGCCATCGCCGGACAGGTGGCAAGACCTGCCGGCCCAGCGGTCGGCCGCCGCTTCGTCTCTCGGCTTCCCGCCGCGCCGGCACCGGCCGTCGCATGGTCGTGAGCACGGGTTGTGGTTGCCCGGCGGGGCGATCATGTTGCGTGGTGCGGAGCGTTATCGAGGAGGCGGAGGGGTCGGGATGCTGGTGAATGCGGACTTCGGTCGACGGGTAACGGTTCGGGCCGGCGAACTGGCGTGGCAGGCATCGCCGATGGCCGGCGTCGAACGGCGCATGCTCGATCGCGTCGGCGGCGAGGTGGCAAGGGCGACCAGCCTCGTCCGCTACGCGCCGGGCAGCCGCTTCTCGGCGCACGAGCATGGCGGCGGCGAGGAGTTTCTGGTGCTCGAGGGGGTGTTTCAGGACGAGCATGGCGACTATCCGGTGGGGACGTACGTGCGCAACCCGCCGACGTCGCGGCACCTGCCCGGGTCGGCCGAGGGGTGCGTGATCCTGGTCAAGCTGCACCAGTTCGATCCCTTGGATCGGCGGCAGGTTCGTGTCGATGCGGCGGCGATCGAACCGCACCCGGTCAGCGGGCGTCCCGGTGTGTCGATCGTGCCGCTGCACGCCGATGCGCTAGAGGATGTCCGGATCGAGCACTGGGCGCCGGGGGCGGAGGTGACGCTCGCGGCGCCGGGCGGCGTCGAGGTGTTCGTGCTCCGCGGCAGCTTCAGCGAAGCCGGTGAGGTCTTCGAGCGCTACGGCTGGCTGCGCCTGCCGGTGAACTCGATGTTGCGGGCGGTGGCCGGTGACCAGGGCGCGCAGGTCTGGGTAAAGACCGGGCACCTGGCCCATGTCGCAGCCCTGGACGGCCCGCTCGGCGCGGCTCGAGATACAAGGTCTCCTCGGCGGCACGATGGGGACGCTGGAGTTGCACGCAGCCAGCGACAATGACCGCCTGAGCTGTGCCGCGCGCCGGCTCCGGGACGGGGCGCCTCGAAATGGGCGAAACCGGGCATCGGACGCGAGACGGTGTCCATTCCTTGCCGGCTCGGCCAATCCCGTGCCGCGCCGCCGTCGCTGTCGATCAGCACCAGCGCGCCTCGTCAGGCGGCGCCGAGCGGATGACACCTACGCTTCTCACGTTGCGAGAGTAGGTCGCCGAGGCAGTGTCTCAGCATTCGTGACGACACCCGGCCGGTGCTGCAGCCGGTCATTCTGGCCGCGTTGACGGCACGCGCCGGCGCCACACCTCTATGCCACAGCCGCACCAGACAGGGTTCGTTCGTCGCTCGGGTTCACAGAAGGGTGCTGGTAACGAAACGTGACGGATTCTGCGCCATAAACAACGCTAATGGCGCATCCAATGACACGGTATGGGTCGGCTGCGAGGGACACCTCCCACTTTTAGCAAATGCACCGCCAGCCCAGCCATCTCCACCCTAACGTTCCGGAGGGGCCGGTGGAGAGGCTAGCCTCCGCGCCATCTTCTTTCTATCCGGCTTTCCTCTGCACGGTGGCGATGAGGGTGTCGGCGAAGGTGTCGACGCTTGGCCAGTCTGTGTAGTCGATGGTGCTGGTGCCGTCGGTGGGGCCGCCGGTGATCCACATGACGAGGCGGATCATTTGGCGGTCGAGCCAGCGGTATTCGGGGTAGTCGAGTTTGCCGGCGAAGGTGGTGGCGGTGGTGGGGTGGAGGTCGTGTTTGGCGATCAGTTTTTTGAGGTAGGGGTTGGTTTCGGCGGTGCGTTTTTCGGGTTTGCGGGCGGTGAGGTTGACCGAGGCGAGGGCCAGGGGCGGCGGGGCGGGGTGGGTTTTGTAGGCTTCGAGGAAGTATTCGGCGGGTTTCAGGTGTTTGCCGTAGCGGACGGCGGCGGTGACGACCATGAGGCTGGTGCCGGCGAGGATCTCGGCCGCTGGGCGGTTGGCGGCGAGGTCCAGGGTTTCGGTGGCGAGGCCGGCGGCCTCGAGGCGTTCGGCGATGCGGGTAGCGATGGTTCGGGTGTGGCCGTCGTGGCTGGCGTAGCCGATGCGCACGAGGCCGGTCGCCGCAGGCGCGTGCGTTGCGCGCGTCGTTTCGCGTTCGCCCAACGCCATGCGTCCCTCCATCCAGCCCATGCACCGGTCTGACGCGGCGCTGTTGTCAGAGCGCTTGCCGGCCCGACCGTGCCGGTGTCGGATACCATCGGCGTCGAGCGGGCGGCAAGCGGCTTGCCGGGACGGTCGCTTGCAGGGCGACACTGGTCCTGCTCGTTCTCGGGTGGTGGGCGATCGCTGTCGCTGTTGGGGATGACGGCTCTTTTGGGGTAACAGAAGCTGACGCGGATCTCGGTTGGCGAGGTCGAAAAAGCATGTCGGGAACAGCTCTGCCGTCGCCAGCGCCTGCCGGTCTCAGTCTCGGACCTCGCGTTCCAGCACCTCTCGGATAAACCGCTGGTATGGAATGCCGCGCGCTTTCGCGCGTGCCTTGACGGCGTCCAGCAAACCGCTCGGCAGACGCATGGTCACGCGGCTGTCCTTGGCCGTATACTCGAAACGCATCGGCACCATCTGGCTGAAGTCGTATTCAGTGAGGTCGGCCGTTGCCACGAACTCTTCCGCTTCCTCGTCGCTCTTCAGAACTGGCCAGGGCTTCTTCACAAGCGCGCAGCTCCTTGGTGCGCATGTAGCGGACACTGATCGGCCGGAGCCGATTGCCGCGCATGGTAAAGACGGCGAAGAGCCGACGGCCGGCTCTCGTGCGCACCACCCTTCGGTAGCGCTTCTCGATCGGACTCGGGTCGTCGACCACCATTCGGATGACGCTCAGCGCTTCCTCGATCTCCTCGATCGAGACCCCGTGACGCTGGCATTTCGCCCGGTTGCCGTCGTCCCAATCGAAGCCGTCGAACTCCATCGGCCCTTCTCAAGATATGGCAGCCAAACGTCCATACAATAACGGCCTTTGCTGTAATGCCTTCCCGGGGAGGGTTCGGGAGGGGGCCTCCCCTCTCCCGCTAGCCCATCGTCGGCATCTGGAATTCGGCCCCGGCCCTGATCCCCGTCGGCCAGCGGGTCGTGATCGCCTTTTGCTTGGTGTAGAACCGGACGGCCTCCATGCCGTGGGCGTGGTGGTCGCCGAAGAGCGAGCGCTTCCAGCCGCCGAAGCTGTGGAAGGCCATGGGCACCGGGATCGGCAC
>CAZNWE010000109.1:0-10967 GCA_964576715.1 uncultured Geminicoccaceae bacterium
CGTCGTCAATGCCGAGATGGCCCCGGGCCTCTGCCCGCCGGCTGATCGCCGCCCCGGCGGCGCCGCAATCAGACCAGCATACCGCGCTTGCCGAGCGTGACGTTGAAAGGCAGCTGCCGGCGACGATCAGGCCGATGTCGTGCTCACTCGGTCTGGCCGAGCTGCTCCCAGTTGGTGTCGGCCTCGGCTATCTTTTCCTCGCGGCCTTCATTGAAGTAGTCGGTGGCACCACTGCTGCCGTTGAGGAAGAGCTTGCCGTCGACGATCACCCATTGCTCGGGGTCGATCGGCGCCTTGCGGCCGAGCGACATGCCGCCGGCGCAGAAGCCGCCGTAGCGCGGCGCGTACTGGTCCGGGTCGGCGGCGAAGAGGGCGCGGTTCTCGGCCGAAGCGAACTGCCAGCGGGCGCCCTGCCACTCTTTCTCGATGGCGGGGTCGCCCTTCACCGGGCGTGATTCGGTGAAGTAGGCGACCGGATCATAGCCTTGGATGGCGACATTGTCGGCCGAAGTGTTGATCGCCTCGCCGGCCTGGGCGACGAGGGTTGCCATGCCGAGCGCGGCGCCGAAGACGGCGGCCAGGACGCGGTTCGTCGGGGCGAGGGCCATGCGCGACTCCAAAAATGTGCTACACCCAGTCATCGAACTAAGTGATTGCATACAATACAGGCGCCGGCTGGATGGGCAAGTCAATGATTCGTGATGTCGTCCGAAGGTAGGCCGTTGAGAGGGCATCTTGGCTGAAACCGGTTCCGAGGGCCAAGTTGCCGAAGGTCGTACAACGCGTCGGCTGGCCGCCATCCTGCATGCGGATGTGGCGGGCTACAGCCGGCTCATGGGGATCGACGAGGCGGGCACGCATGCTCGGCTGATGGCCTGTCGACAGGTCATCGACGAGCGGCTCGTCCGGCATCGCGGCCGTGTCGTCGGGACCGCGGGCGATGCCGTGCTCGCCATTTTCGAGAGTGTCGTCGAGGCGCTGACGGCGGCGGTCGAGATCCAGGCCGCGCTCGCCAGGCGCAACGCGGCGTTGCCGGCCGACCAGCGGCTGGCGTTTCGCATCGGGCTCAATCTCGGTGACGTCATCGTCGATGGCGACGATGTGTTCGGCAATGGCGTGAACGTGGCGGCGCGCATCGAGGCGCTGGCCGAGCCCGGCGGGATCGCCGTCTCGGCGGCGGTGCGCGAGCAACTCGCCGGCAAGCGCGCCGGCACGCTCGATGTCGCGTTCGAGGATTTGGGCGCGCACAGCCTGAAGAATATCGAGGAGCCCGTGCGCGTCTTCGCCGTCGGCACGTCGGCGAGTGGTGCGCGCCGCCGCCGGCCGCGCCGCCGCATGTTGGCGCCGGCAGCCGTGCTGGGGGTAGTGCTCCTGGGCGGGCTCGGCGCATTCCTGACCCTCGGGCCGCTGGGCCTGGTCGGCGAGCGCGAGGCGCTGGTGCCCGCCGACAAGCCGCCGGCCGATGCCGTTGCCCCTGCGGGGAAGCCGACGATTGCGGTGCTGCCGTTCGAGGATCGGAGCGGCAACGTGGAGCAGGCCTATTTCAGCGATGGCGTGACCGAGGAGGTCATCAGTGCCCTCGGCCGCTTCTCCGGCCTTCTGGTGCTCTCCTGGAGCGCCGTCGCCCCCTACAAGGACGGGCCGGCGCCGCTCGACGAGCTGGCGGCCGAGCTGGGTGCCCGCTACGTGGTCAGCGGCTCGATCCAGCGGGCGGGCGAGCGGCTCCGGGTCAACGTCCAGCTGAGCGATGCCGAGGGCGGTGTGCTGCTCTGGTCCGAGCGCTTCGACGAGGAGCTGGCCGATGTCTTCGAGCTGCAGGATCGGATCACCCGGCAGCTGGTGGCGGCACTCGCCATTCGGGTCACGCAGGCGGAGCAGGCCCAGTCCTTCGCCAAGCCCACCGAAAGCCTCGGCGCCTATGACCTCGTGCTGCACGGCCGCGACCTGCTACGTCGCCTCGAGCGTGACACGAACTTCGAGGCGCGGGCGATGTTCGAGCGCGCCATTGCCATCGACCCGGACTATGCCGATGCGCATGTCGAGCGCGGCTGGACCTACCTCAACGACATCAAGTTCGGCTGGACGCAGTGGCCCGATCGGGCGCTGGCTGCGGCCGGCGCGGAAGCATCGCGCGCGATCGCACTCGATCCGCAGAACGCGTCGGCCCATGCGCTGCAGGCGGATGTCTTGAAGTTCGAGGGCGACTTTGCGGGCGCCGAGCGCGAGATCAATCGGGCACTCGACCTCAATCCCAACAATGCCGAGGCCCAGGCGATCCGCGCGAGCGTGGCGATCTTCGCCGGTCGCCCCGATGTGGCGCGTTCGTCGATGGAGCTGGCGCTGCAGATCGACCCGAATCCGACGGTCGATTGGCTGCTCAGCCTCGGCGCCGCCTACTACCTGGAACGCCGCTACGCCGATGCGATCGCGCTGTTCGATCGGTTCGACGACGAGGTCAACGAGGAGCCCCTGTGGCACGCGGTTCTCGCCGCCTCGCATGCCCAGCTCGACCAGGACGATGCGGCGGCCGATGCCGCCGATCGGCTGCGCCGGACGGCCCCGTTCTTCAATGCGGAGGTGTTCGCGGGCCTGCTCGGCACGCCTGAGCACGCTCGCCATGTGCTCGAGGGCTTGCGCAAGGCCGGTCTTTAGGCGGGCGGCAGGCGCCTCATGGTGGGGCGCTCGATGCTGGTCGCCCTCGGCGCACGGCCTTGCTGCGGATGAGCCGCCAGAGAATCGGCGGCGAGGCGAGGATCGGGTGGCGGCGTTGCCAGTCGGTGAGCTCGATGTGCATGCCGGAATGGCGCTCGATCTTCCAGGCGAGGTAGTCGGCGCCGGCGGTGAAGGTGAAGGCGGCCTTGACCAGGCGGAGAACCGAGAGCGCCTTGCCGTTGCGGCGGGTCCTGAACCAGGAGCGGGGGCGAGGCTTGATGCCTTCGGCGAACTGGGCCATGGTCAAGGGCGCATACTTGCAGCGCACCGTCTGCCCGCCGCTCTCGGTCTCGGGATAGTAGACATTGGGCGGCACCAGCCGGTTGGCGAGGGCGCTGATCCGGTTGGTGTGCACCGAGCGGTAGTCGTCGGCGAGGAGACAGAGGTCGACCAGCCGGTCCTCGACGATGCCGTCGCGGTAGCAGCTGCCGTAGAAGAGAACGGCCGAGATGCCGGCCCCGTGCCGGGCGCGCGCCGCCGCGGCGATGGCCGCGACGGCGTCGGGGATGGGGACGTCAAGCTCGGCCTCGATCAGTTGCTCGAGCGCGACTGTTGCTGTGGGCATTGGTCAGAGCCTGACGAAGCGGACGGTTTCATCGGCGTTGATGCGCACCGGCCGGGTCGGAGCGGGTGTGAAGAGCTCGCCGTCGATCGTGAAGGGGGCGTCGAGCCAGAGCTCGAGCCGGGCTGCGCCGCCGCTACGATAGTCGTTCTCCGGCAGCCGGCGCCCATCGTTGCCGTAGAGGATGCGCGGCGCCAGCCTGATGAGACGCTTCGGTGCAAAGCCGATGCGCATGTGGCGGATGGGGCGGCCGCTTGTGCCCCAGAACGGCCGCGAGCGCAGCACCAGCCGCTCCAGGCTGGTGGCGATGAGGATCAGCAGCCGCTTGCCTGGTGGCTCGTCGATCTTGCCCAGGCCGACTACCTGCAGGGCCGGTAAGCCGACGTGGTAGCACTTTTCGATCGCTTCACCGGGGAGTTCGAGGAGGATCCGGCGCCACACGCCATTCTGGCCGCGGCGCATGTGCAGCTCTATGAAACCCAGGCCGCCAGCGCCGCAGCAGCGCAATTGCGCCACGTCAGTCCGTTCTTCGACAGCCAGGCCTTCGCGGCGAACATCGGCGAGAGGAACCACAGCCGCCACCTGCTTGAAGGCCTGCGCATGGCGGGTCTCCAGCAGCCTGCCAGGTTGGCTCCCCGGGGCGGCCTTCCGGCGAGCACGTCCCGGTCGCGATGCGCGGCGAGAGGAACCGGGGGGACCAGGCGCGATGCGGTGCCGGCTATTCGGCGGCGTTGGCGAGGGCGGCGTGGTCGCCTGGGCCCTGAACGTGGACGGTCCGCGTCGGGAAGGCGAAGCTGACGCCCAGATCCTCGGCGAGGCGGACGATGTCGAGGACCAGCGCGTGCCGGGCCTGCACCTCGGCCGCGTAGGTATCGACGGTGAAATGGCCGATCAGCTGGATGTCGATCGAGCTGTCGTTGAACTTCTGCACCCCGATCCAGAGCGGGTCGTCGACGGCGTTGGGCCGGGCGAGGAAGGTCTGCCGCAGCCGGTCGACGAACTGGTCGAGCTTGTTCGCCGGGGTGTCGTAGGTCAGGCCGATATCGAGCTGGACGCGACGACGGCGGCGGCGGCCGAGATTGGTGATGTTGGAATCGGCGAGCTTGCCGTTGGGGTAGACCATGACGCTGTCGTCGAGCGCCCTGATCTGGGTCGAGCGCAGGCCGACCGTCTCGATCGTGCCGTACTGCCCGTTGACCTCGACGAAATCGCCCTTGCGGAACGGCCGGTCGGCGAGCAGCGTCGCCGCGCCGAAGAAGTTGGCGACGGTCTCGCGCCCGGCGATCGCGAAGGCGAGGCCGCCAATGCCGATCGAGGCGATCACCCCCTCGTACGGCAGGCCGAGGATATCGGCGATGACGATCACACCGAAGATCAAGACGACGAAGCGCAGGAAGCCGGCGCCGAGCGAGGAGAACACGTCGTCCATGCCGACCTGGCCCAGCTTCTCGGCGCGCCGACTGACCGCCACCCCGGCGGCGCGGATCAGGTTGTGCAAGAGGAAGGTGCCGCCGATCGCGGCGAGCAGCAGGCTGACCGTGCCGAGCGTCTGGAACCAGTTGCCGGGCAGGCCCAGGTTCTGGATGCCGACGAACCAGATGAGGCCGACCGTCAGCAGCCGCAGCGGCCAGGCGAACCAGCGGACGGTATCGCGGCGGAAGGCCTCACCGGCAGCGCGGAAGTGGTATTGGATGGCACGCAGCAATAGCGCCTTGACCGCGATGCCGACGAGGATCCCGCCGGCGAACAGGACGGCGAGGCCGAGCCACTGCCAGTTCTCGTGGATGACGTCGCGGCGGATCAGCCTGGGGTCGAGCTCGCGCAGCTGTTCGCGCAGCATGAAGAAGCGGGACAGCGGCTCGGTGTCGCGCAGGCCCGGCGGCGGGGCGAGGTCCTGAACGGCGTCGTAGAGGGCCGGCAGGTCGCGCAGGGTTTCCGTGGTGAACAGCCAGCGAATGCCCGGCTCGCCCCCGGCCGCGTCTTGCGGCGTCACCGTGAGCGGGGCGATGGTGATCTCGCCGACCGGGTGCCTGAAGTGGACGTAGGGCAGACGCTGGTTCGGGTTGTCGGGGAGCTCCTGCCAGGTGATGAAGCCGACGCGGTCGATGATCCGCCGCAGATAGTCGGTCAAGAGGTCGATCTCGAAGTCGCGCAGCCGGGGCGGCAGGTCGGAGAGATCGAGGGTCGTCGCCACCTGCTCCCGACCACCCTTGTCCCAGTTGTGCACCCCTTCGAGGAAGGTCCGCATGGTGCCGCGCGGGTGCGGCAGGGTGAGGTGGTGGCCGGGGATCAGATGCTCTTCGCCACGCGCCGCGACCATCTCCTCGTAGGCCGTGTCGAGGGCGCGCTCGGGCGGGGCGATCAGCCGCCAGCCCTCGCCGGGCTCTTCGGCCAGGGCGAGCGTCAGGTCGAGGCCGGTGCCGGCCTGCCGCAGGGTGACCTGGACTTCATCGGTGCCGGGCTCGACCGACCCCGGAATGTCCCAGAGGCGGAACGTCAGGAGGTCGAGTACGTCGAAGAGGCGTTTGGTGCGGTCGACCTGCTCCTGGATGGTGGGCGCCTCCGCACCGAAGTCGAGCAGGGCGAGGACCGGATTGACCGCCTCGTAGCGGCCGTCCCGGTAGCGATTGAGCGCCGCGACCGTGGTTCGCAAGACGTCGCGCGGTGAGCCGGCGTAGCGCGGCCAGCGCGCCGCCGCGGTGTCGGCAAGGCGCTCCCCCGTCCACCATTCGCCGTTGTCGAAGCGCCCGGTGAAGGTCCGGCCATCGGAGGCCAGGGTGAACTCGAAGCCGCCTCGCGCCCCGGGCTCGCGCCATTCGCCGATCAGCCGGCTGCCGTCGACGCGTGCCTCGATCCGACCGTCTTGCGGCGTGTAATGGCCGGTGACCTGCTCGCCGTCCAGCCTCAGGGTCATCCGCGCCCCGCCGTCACGCCAGCGCGTCGCCCAAGTGCCGTCCCAGCCGGCAGCCGCATCGACCTCGTCCGCCACCGCGGCCTGGCCGGCAGCGGTGAGCGGCGCTACGAGCAGGAGCAGGAGCAGGAGCAGGCGGTACATCGTCTAGCCTTTCCGTGACGCTAACGGCGAGATGACGCTGGCTGGGCGGTGAGGCTGGCTGGGCGGTGAGGCTGGCTGGGCGGTGAGGCTGGCTGGGCGGCGACGCTGGGGCGTCTCGCCGGAGCGGCGAGCGACAATGCCTGGGGTGCTAGCGCAACCAGCGCGACGTGCCAACCCGCCCGTCACGCGGTGCGCCGCAGTGAGGCGGCTGGCGCAACTGCCGGCGGTCGACGCCGTCAGTGCCGCCATGGCGAGTCAACAGGGCGTTCTTCCGGCGCCGCCGCTTGGTGACGGGTGCGCAAGATCGTTTTTCACGCCGTCCCTTGCCTGGCTGGCGGCATCGCCGAAGCGGGTTGCCTGAAGCGCGGTCGAAGTCCTAATGCGGCGTGATCTCGCCCTTGTTCGGGAATTGGCATGGCCGGGTTGACCCTTGCCGACATCTATGAAGCTCGCGCGCGCCTCGCCGGAATCGTGCGGCGCACGCCGCTCGCGGCGTCGCCCGGGCTGGCGGCAGCGGCGGCGGGCGAGGTGCGGCTCAAGCTCGAGTGCTGGCAGGCGACCGGGTCGTTCAAGCTCAGGGGGGCGTTGAGCCGGCTGGCAGCACTGGGCGAGGCCGAGCGGGCGCGGGGCGTGATCGCGGTCTCGACCGGCAATCACGGCCGGGCGGTGGCGTTCGCGGCACGCCGCCTGGGCATGCCGGCGGTGGTTTGCGTCTCCACCCTGGTGCCGGCGCACAAGGTCAGGGCGATCGCCGAGCTCGGCGCCGAGGTGGTGGTCGAGGGGGCGAGCCAGGACGCCGCCGAGCTGGTGGCGGCCCGGCTGGCCGCGGATCGGGGCCTGTTGCCCGTCTCGCCGTTCGACGATCCCCTGGTGATCGCCGGTCAGGGCACCATCGGGCTCGAGCTCGTCGAGGACTGGGCGGCACTCGATACCTGCGTCGTCCCGCTCTCCGGCGGCGGGCTGCTCGGTGGCATCGCCTTGGCGCTGAAGACCGTGAACCCTGCGATCCGGACGATCGGGGTGACGATGGAGCGGGGGGCGGCGATGCACGCCAGCCTGCGGGTCGGGCGGCCGGTCGAGGTGGTCGAGGTGGCGAGCCTCGCCGACAGCCTGGGCGGCGGCATCGGCGCCACCAACGCCTGGACCTTCGACCTCTGCCGGCGGCTGGTCGACGAGACGGTGCTGGTCAGCGAGGCGGAGATCGCGGCGGCGATGCGCCGGCTGCTGCTCGAGGAGCGGCTGGTGGCCGAGGGGGGTGCGGCGGTCGGGGTGGCGGCGCTGCTCGCCGGCAAGCTCGACCTCGCCGGCCGCCGTGTCGCGATCGTGGTCAGCGGGCAGAATGTCGACATGCGCCGGCTCCTGGCGATTGCCGCGGATCATGGCTAGAGAACGTCATGGCTAGAGAACGTCATGGCTAGGGGCACGCCGGCGATTGGCGCCCTCGAGCGGGCCAAGCTGGGCTTCACCGTGCACGAGTACGACTTCGCCGCGGTGCCCGGGCAGCTCGGCCGACTGGCGGCTGTGGCCTTGGGCGTCGAGCCGGCGCGGGTGCTCAAGACGCTGGTGGCGGCGATCGACGAGCGCGAGCTCGTGGTGGCGATCGTCGCGGTCGACCGCGAGCTCGACCTCAAGGCGCTGGCCCGGGCCGCTGGCGGCAAGCGTGCCGTCATGGCCGAGCCGGCGGCGGCGATGCGGGCCACCGGCTACGTCAAGGGCGGGATCAGCCCGCTCGGCCAAAAGCGGCCGCATCGCACCTTTCTCGATGCGGCCGCCCTCAAGCACGCCACGATCATCGTCAATGGCGGCAGACGCGGCCTCCAGCTCGAGCTGGCACCGGCCGACCTGCTGCAGGCGACGGCCGGGACCGCGGCCGCGATCGCCCGAGATTGAAGCCTCCGGCAGCCACCGACCGCGGCCGACCGGGCACTATTCCGCAACTTTGGCGCAGAAGCACGGTTGTCTCCGGCCGGCTGTTCGCTGCATGATGCCTGTCAGCGTGGATCGGTCGGCGTCGTGCGGCCGGTCGACAGATGAAAGACGTCGCAACAACACGCCTCGGTCGAGGGGGAAACAGCGGATGAGCGCACCCGACGATCACTTCGCCCTGGCTGCCGGCTTCGCCCCGGCCGACGAGGCGGCCTGGCTGGCCTTGGTCGACAAAGCGCTCAAGGGTGCTCCTTTCGACAAGCTGGTTTCGAAGACCGCCGACGGGATTCGCATCGAGCCGCTCTACCGGGGGCCGGTGGTGGATGTCGGGCTGCCCGGAGCGGCACCCTTCTGGCGCGGGGCCACGGCCGCCGGCGCGTCGCTCGCCGGCTGGGATGTCCGTCAGCGGCACGAGCATCCGGATCCGCAGGTGGCCAACGCCGCCATTCTCGACGATCTCGAGCATGGCGCGCGGTCGATCGTCCTTCGCCTCGATACCGCCTACGCCCAGGGCGACGACGAGCCGGACGGGGTGATGGCCTATGACGCGGCCGGGCTCGCCGCCGTGCTCGACAACGTCATGCTGGACATGGCCCCGGTTCGGCTGGACGCTCCCGGCCGCGGCATCGAGGCGGCCGAAGCGCTGCTGGCATTGTTGACCGAGCGCGGTGCCGACCCGGCGACCATCAGCGGCGATCTCGGCCTCGACCCGATCGGTGCCGTGGCCCTCGGGCGGGCCGCAGCCGAGGACGCGATGGCTCCGGTCACCGCCTTGCTCCACCGGCTGACCGGCAGCTGGCCCGGGCTCGGCCTGCTGCATGTCGACGGCGAGCTCTACCACGCCGCCGGGGCCAGCGAGGCGCAGGAGCTGGCGGCCGCCATCGCCACCGGCATCGCCTACCTGCGCGGCGCCGACGATGCCGGCCTCGAGCCGGCGTTCATCGCCCCGCGCATCGGCTTTACCCTGGCTGCCGACGCCGACCTCTTTCTCACCGTCGCCAAGTGCCGGGCGGCGCGCCGGCTCTGGGCCGAGGTGACGGCGGCCTGCGGCCTGCCCGACCAGCCCATGCGGCTCGAGCTCAAGACGGCGTCGCGGATGATGGCCAGGCGCGACCCGCACGTGAACATCCTGCGCACCACTGCCGCCTGCTTCGCCGCGGTGATCGGCGGGGCCGAGGCGATCACCGTCCTGCCGTTCGACGCGGCGACGCACGAGGGCGACCGGGTCGGCCGGCGGATCGCCCGCAACATCCAGCTGATCCTGATGGAGGAGAGCCAGCTGCACCAGGTGATCGATCCCGCCGGCGGCAGCTACCACATCGAGGCATTGTCGGCCGCCCTCGCGGAGACGGCCTGGCCCATCGTGCAGGCGATCGAGGGCGAGGGCGGCATGCTCGGCGCGCTGCGCCAGGGGGTGGTGCAGGACGCCATCGCGGGAACCTACATGGCGCGGCTGTCGGACCTGGCGCATCGGCGCCTGCCGATCACCGGGGTCAGCAGCTTTCCCAATCTGGACGAGAAGCCGCTCGAGCACCAACCGGTCGACCTGCCCAGGCTGATGGCCGAGGCCGGGGCGGTGCTCGGCGGTCGGCAGCGGCCGCCAGCGGTCGCCGCGGTGCTGCATCCGATGCGCGATGCCCAGGGCTTCGAGCGGCTGCGCGACCTTTCCGACGTGGCGCTCGGCGAGGGCGGGGCGCGACCCCGGGTGTTCGTCGTCGGCCTCGGGCCCCTTGCCCGGCATGCGAGCGAGCTCTCGATGGTGCAGAATGCCTTCGCGGCCGGCGGCATCGAGACAGCGACCGCGCCCCTGGATGCGGACGCGGCGAGCATCGCCGCCGCCTTTGCCGAGGCCGGGACCGACATCGCCTGCCTGTGCGGCATCGATCGCAAGGCGCCGGACGAGGCGGCACCGATCGTCGAGGCCCTGCTCGCCGCAGGGGCGAGCGCGGTCTACGCCGGCGGCCGGCCGGACAAGGCGCTCCAGGCCATGGGCATCGACAGCTTCATCCACCCGGGCGTCAACCTCGTGGGCCTGCTCGAGGACGTCCAGTCGCTCTTGATGGGAGAAGCGGCATGAGCCGGATACCGAACTTCGCCAGCCACCCGCTCGACCCGCGGCCGCGACCGGCACCGTTCGACTGGGAGGCGACCTTCACCAGCCAGACCGGGCACAGTTCCGAGGCCGCGGCCTGGACGGCGCCCGAGGCGATCGACGTCAGGCCGCTCTACGGGCCCGACGACATGGACCCGATCGATTTCCTCGACAGCTATCCGGGCCTGCCGCCCTATCCCCGCGGCCCCTATCCGACGATGTATGTCGGCCAGCCCTGGACCATCCGCCAATATGCCGGGTTCTCGACCGCCGCAGCCTCGAATGCGTTCTACCGCCGCAATCTGCAGGCCGGGCAGAAGGGGCTGTCGATCGCCTTCGATCTGGCCACGCACCGCGGCTATGACAGCGACCACCCGCGGGTCGCGGGCGATGTCGGCATGGCCGGGGTGGCGATCGATTCGATCCTCGACATGCGTCAGCTCTTCGACGGCATCCCGTTGGACCACATGTCCGTCTCGATGACCATGAACGGTGCCGTCCTGCCGGTCCTGGCCCTTTATATCGTCGCTGGCGAGGAGCAGGGGGTAGCGCCGGAGAAGCTCTCCGGGACCATCCAGAACGACATCCTCAAGGAGTTCATGGTCCGCAACACCTATATC
>CAZNWE010000110.1:0-10956 GCA_964576715.1 uncultured Geminicoccaceae bacterium
GCCAGCAATCTCGTCTTCGCCATCCCCCGCCACGTCAAAGGCAGGAAGGTCCGCCACGCCAAGGCCGAAGCCGCCCTCGCCGAGGTCGGCCTCGAGGGCCTGGGCCCGCGCGATCCCCGCACCCTTTCCGGCGGCCAGAAGAGCCGGGCGGCGCTGGCCCGCTGCCTCCTGGCCGAGCCCGGGGCCCTCCTGCTGGACGAGCCCTTCGTCAGCCTCGATTCCGACCTCCGTGCCGACATCCGCGGCTTCGTCCTGGAGCGCGCCCGCACCACCGGCCTGCCGGTACTGCTGGTCACCCACGACCAGGGCGACGCCGAAGCCGCCGCCGGCCGCGTCGTCGAGCCCTGGCCCCGAACCCGGGAAGCGACGCGATCGTGAAGACTGTCACGAGCTTGTCATCCTTGCGTGATCGAAGACGCCGTGCATCATCCCGCGTACAGGGAGCCCCCGCTCTGGGGGAAGCAAGGAGGACAAGCCCATGCCGACCAAGCATCTCGTCGCCGCCAGCGCCGCCGCTCTTCTCGTGAGCACCTCGCTCGCCCCGACCGCCGCCGATGCCCAGACCCAGGTCCAGTGGTGGCACGCCATGAGCGGCCAGCTCGGCGAGAAGCTCGACGAGATCGTCGCCGACTTCAACGCCTCGCAGGACGACTACCAGGTCGAGGCGATCTACAAGGGCAACTACACCGAGACGATGAACGCCGCGATCGCCGCCTTCCGCGCCGGCGAGCAGCCGCACATCGTCCAGGTCTTCGAGGTGGGCACCGCCACCATGATGGCCGCCTCGGGTGCCGTCTATCCGGTCCAGCAGCTGATGCTCGATGCCGGCCACGACTTCAGCGTCGACGACTTCGTCGCCGCGGTCGCCAGCTACTACACCACGCCGGACGGCGAACTCCTCTCGATGCCGTTCAACAGCTCGACCCCGGTCCTCTGGTACAACAAGGACCACTTCGCGGCCGCCGGGCTCGACCCCGAGACGCCACCCCGCACCTGGGCCGAGGTGGGCGAATTCTCCCGCCAGATCGTCGATGCGGGTGCCGCCGAGTGCGGCCTCTCCTTCGGCTGGCAGTCCTGGGTGCTGGTGGAGAACATGAGCGCCTGGCACGACCAGCCGATCGGCACGGCCGAGAACGGCTTTGCCGGTCTCGATACCGAGCTCGTCTTTTACGAGAACGATGTCGTCCCGCGGCTGGTCGAGCAGATCGCCAGCTGGGGTGAGGAAGGCCTCTTCCGCTACGGCGGCAGGCGCGGTGACAGCCTGCCACTGTTCACGACTGGTGAATGCTCGATGTGGCTCAACAGCTCGGCCTATTACGGCGGCATCAAGGAGCAGGCCGACTTCGCCTTCGGCGTCGGCATGCTGCCCTACTACGACGACATCGAGGCGGCACCGCAGAACTCGATCATCGGTGGCGCGACCCTCTGGGTGCTGCAGGGCAAGCCGGCCGAGGAATACGAGGCGGTGGCCGCCTTCTTCGCCCACCTCGCCTCGCCCGAGGTGCAGGCCGACTGGCACCAGTCCACGGGCTACGTGCCGATCACCACGGCAGCCTACGAGCTGACCCTGGAGAGCGGCTTCTACGACGTCGAGCCCGGCACCAACATCGCCGTCGAGCAGCTCAACCTCAACGAGCCGACGCCCAACTCCAAGGGCCTGCGCTTCGGCAACTTCGTGCAGATCCGCGACGTCATCAACGACGAGCTCGAAGCCGTCTGGAACGGCAGCAAGTCCGCCAAGCAGGCGCTCGAGGACGCGGCAGCCGCCGGCAACACCCTGCTCCGCCGCTTCGAGGACGCCAACGCCAGCTGACCCGGCACGCCGGCTGTGCTCGACCCCGGATCGCGGAGCGGGGTCGAGCACGCCTGAAAGCCGCCATCGATGCTGAAGAACGTCACCTTCAAAGAGATGTGGATCGCCTACCTCCTGGTGGCGCCACAGATGATCGTCACCCTCGTCTTCTTCATCTGGCCGGCAGCCCAGGCGCTCTGGCAATCCGTCCGCCGCGAGGACCCCTTCGGCTTTTCCTCGCGCTTCGTCGGGTTCGACAATTTCCAGGCCCTGTTCCGCGACCCAAATTACCTCCATTCGATCCAGGTGACGGCCGTGTTCAGCGTCTCGGTCACCGTTTTCGCCCTGGCCCTGGCCCTGCTGCTCGCCGCCTTCGCCGACCGGGTGATCAAGGGAGCCCTCGGCTACAATACCCTGATCATCCTGCCCTATGCCGTGGCCCCCGCCGTCGCCGGCGTGCTCTGGCTCTTCATGTTCCACCCCACGGTCGGCATCGTCGCATACGTGCTCGGCGGTATCGGCGTCTCCTGGAACCACTACCTCGACGGCTCGCAGGCGATGATCCTGGTCGTCATCGCCGCCGTCTGGAAGCAGATCAGCTACAACTTCCTCTTCTTCCTCGCCGGTATGCAGGCGATCCCCAAATCTTTGATCGAGGCCGCCGCGATCGACGCCGCCGGGCCCGGCCGGCGGTTCTGGACCATCGTCTTCCCGCTGCTCTCGCCGACCGCGTTCTTTCTCCTGGTCGTCAACATCATCTACGCCTTCTTCGATACGTTCGCGATCATCCACGCCGTCACCTCGGGCGGCCCGGCGCGCGCCACCAACATCATGGTCTACAAGGTCTATGCCGACGGCTTCGTCGGCCTCGACTTCGGCGGCTCGGCCGCCCAATCGGTGATCTTGATGCTGGTCGTCATCACGCTCACCGTGCTCCAGTTCCGCTACGTCGAGCGCCAGGTGAAGTACCAGTGATCGAGAACCGCCCGCTCTTGAACATCCTCACCCACGTCGTGATGATGCTGGGCGTGCTCCTGGTGATGCTGCCGGTCTATATCGCCTTCGTCGCCTCGACCCACCCCTTCGACACCATCATCCGCGCCCCCATCCCGATGCTGCCGGGCGACCGCTTCTTCGAGAACTACGCGCAAGTTCTCGGCGCCGGCGCTGCCACCACCTCGCCCGTCGGGCTGATGATGCTCAACTCGCTGGTCATGGCAGTGGGCATCGCGGTCGGCAAGATCGCGATCTCGATCCTCTCCGCCTTCGCCATCGTCTACTTCAAATTCCCGTTCCGGATGCTCTGCTTCTGGACCATCTTCGTCACCCTGATGCTGCCGGTCGAGGTCCGCATCGTCCCGACCTACGAGGTCGCCGCCAATCTCGGCCTGCTCAACTCCTATGCCGGCCTCACCCTGCCGCTGATCGCCTCGGCCACCGCCACCTTCCTCTTTCGCCAGTTCTTCCTCACCGTGCCGGAAGAACTCACCGAGGCCGCCCGCGTCGACGGCGCCGGCCCGCTCAAGTTCTTCAAGGACATCCTGCTCCCGCTCTCGCTCACCAACATGGCCGCCCTCTTCGTCATCCTCTTCATCTACGGCTGGAACCAGTATCTCTGGCCGCTCCTCATCACCACCGACGAAAGCATGGTCACCATCGTCATGGGCATCAAACGGATGATCGAGACCGCCGAGGAGCAGCCTCGCTGGCACCTCACCATGGCAACCGCCATCCTCGCCCTGGTCCCCCCCGTCATCGTCGTCGTCACCATGCAACGCCTCTTCGTCAAAGGCCTGATCGAGCCCGAGAAATGACGACCCCGAGAGCAGATGCGGGGGAAATGATTTCCCCCGCACCCCCTCGAAATTTTGGTGGGGCGCGGGGAGGATCATCCTCCCCGCATCCTTTTCTTTACTGAACGGGCGCCAGCATGGCCGAAGTCCACGTCACCGATATCGTCAAGAACTTCGGCAAGGTCGAGGTCCTGAAGAGGGTCTCGGTCCGCATCGAGGACGGCGAGCTCCTGGTCATCCTCGGGCCCTCCGGCTGCGGCAAGTCCACGCTCCTGCGCATTATCGCGGGCTTGGAGACCGCGACCTCGGGCGACGTCCATATCGGCGAGCGGCGGGTCAACGAGCTCGAGCCCGCCGAGCGCGACATCGCCATGGTCTTTCAGAACTACGCCCTCTACCCGCACATGAGCGTGCGGCAGAACATGGCCTACGGCCTGAAGAACCTCGGCACGCCGAAGCCCGTCATCGAGGAGCGCGTCGCCGAAGCCGCCAGGATCCTCGGCCTCGCCGAGCTCCTGGACCGCAAGCCCCGCCAGCTCTCGGGCGGGCAGCGCCAGCGCGTCGCCATGGGCCGGGCCATCGTCCGCGAGCCCAAGGCCTTTCTCTTCGACGAGCCGCTCTCCAATCTCGACGCCAAACTGCGTGTTCAGATGCGCCTCGAAATCCGCCAACTGCAACAACGCCTCGCGACCACCGGCATCTTCGTCACCCACGACCAGGTCGAGGCGATGACGCTGGGCGACCGTCTGATGGTCCTCAATGGCGGCGTGGTCGAGCAGATCGGCGCTCCCTTCGAGGTCTACAGCCGCCCGGCCTCCCTCTTCGTCGCCGAGTTCATCGGCTCGCCCGCGATGAACCTGCTCGACGGCGAGATCGACGGCGACGGCAAAACGGTCGCCTTCGGCGGTACGCGCCTCGCGTTGCCGCGCCAGCTCGCCGACGCGGCCAGCCGCACCATCCGCGTGGGCCTCAGGCCCGAGGATCTGGGCGAGCGGGTCGGCGTCGACGCGGCGACCGACTCGTCGGCAAGCATCGACATCGTAATCGACTGGCTCGAGTTCTTGGGCGCCGATACGGTGGCCCATGGCAGGCTCGCCGACGGTCAAGTGGTCACGGTGAGACTCGCGGGAAGCCAGCCGGTGAGGACCGGCGACCGGCTTGCACTCGCCATGGCGACGAGCAATCTGCACCTCTTCGATCCGCTGTCCGGCAGCCGGATCGCGCTCGAGGCGTGAGCCGTTAACCAGATTTCAATGCGTATCGGGCATCATCCGCTGCACTTCGGAAGCACACGCGGAGGCCCTGACGGTCGATGGTATACCGACCACCCGATCGCTGGTTCGCGAACCGGCGGCTGCCCCTGCTCTTGGCTCTCTACGTTCTGGTCAGCGTCGGCCTGTTCGGTGGCGTTGCGGCTATCGTCATCGAACAGCGCCTCGGCGAGCACGATGAGCGCCACGGCAGGGTTCTGCAGGAAGTCGAGCGGCGCGAGCTCGAGCGGCATGAACTGGCGGCGACGCTGACCACGTTGCGCCGCGTCCTGCAGGCCAAGGACGCGCAGCTGCAAAGGTCGGCAGCAGACAATGCGCGGCTGGCGGTGGCGTTGGCGCGGGCCGGGGCCGAACGAATGGCCCTCGAGAACGAGCGCAACCTCGCCCGGGATCGGGCTCGCCTGCTCGATCGGCGAGCCCGCGAAACCGAGGGTTGGCTGGAGACGGCACAGCGCGAGCGCCTCAACCTCGAGCGCGAGCGGGCCATGCTGGAGGACCGGTTGATCGAGGCCGAAGCCGCGCGCGGGCTGGCCGCCGGTCGCGAGCAGGCGCTACGCCGGCGCTTGGCGACGACCGAAGCGCGTCTCGCCGCGCTCGAGGGCGAGCGCGAAAGCACGGCGCGCTGGCTCACGGCCTGGATCGATGAACGAGTGGGCGCCATCGAGGACGTGCTGGAGCACGCCGGCATCGAGCCCGATCGACTGCTCGCCCCCGAGTCGACCCAGGTTGCGGCGGGCCGGGGCGGCCCCTTCGTGCCGCTCGACCCCGAACTGTTTCGCCGAGATGGCGAAGCCATGCCGGAGCCTGGCCATGGCCTGGCGGCGATCGTTGCCCAAGGAATGCCGCTGGCTGACACGCTCGCTGTCGATCTTGAGCGGCTGCAGGCGGCCGAGCGGGTCGTCAAGCGCCTGCCGCTCGCGGCACCGCTTGAGCATTTCCGTTTGACGAGCAGGTTCGGGACGCGGGTCGATCCACTCACCCGGCGAAAAGCCTTGCATTACGGGCTCGATTTCGCGGCCGCGGCGGGCAGCAAGGTCTTCGCCACGGCACCGGGGGAGGTTGCCCGTGCCGGCCGGGCCGGCAGCTACGGCATCATGGTCGAGATCGATCATGGCCACGGGATGACCACCCGCTACGCGCACTTGAGCCGGCACCTGGTCGACGTCGGCGATCGGGTCGATCTGCGCAGTCCGATCGGAGTCATCGGCAGCACCGGCCGCAGCACCGGGCGCCACCTCCACTACGAAATACGCCTCGACGACCAACCCCGCGATCCAGCGAGGTTTCTCGCCGCCGGTCGCCAGCTGACGAGCGCACTCGGCAGCCACCGGCGGCAGGCCCTCGAGTCTGCCGCCGCCGCGCTGCACGGCGCCCGACGTCCGGGGACATGACCACTAACCGTGACAGTCGAGATGTCTCCGAGGTGGCCGGAGGTGCAGGTAAAGCCGACGGGCGACTGCCTCGCCGCAACCGGGTGAGGCTGCCCTCCACCCGGCCATGCGCCGCTCGATCACAACGGCGAGGCCCACCTGTTGCCTGCGAAGCCGCCGCTCAGTCGCCCGCGGCAACGGCTGCAGCCAGAACGCCCGCCTGCAACGCTTCCTCGCGGATCAACGAGGCCACCCGGGCCGGCACCTCCTCGTGGGCCAGATGGCCGAGGCGCTCGAGCGTCACGATACGGGCTGCCGGCACCAGCGTCCTGACACGCTGCGCGTTGGAGGGTGGCACGGTGCGGTCGTAGGCGCCGACCACCAGCAGCAGGCGGCAGGGCAACGCCGGCAGATCGCGGGCGATCGGCGCCAAATCCCATGCCGCCATCATGCCGAGCGCACCGGCGACATGACGGTGATCGCCAGCCAGACGGCCGTAGAGCGCCACGCCGGCCGCATCGAGGGTCGAGCCGGTGTTGCCGACCAGCCGGTCCAACACCTCCGGTCTGCGGGCACGGCTAGCGAAGAGGCGCGGCACGAAGGGATTGACCGCCATGAACTGTGCCACCGGCCGGAAGACCTTGCCGGCGACGCCTTTGAACGGCAGGAAAGCGCCATTGAGGCTGACGAGCGAGCCTGGCGCGACCAGCCCGTCGACGCACATCCGAACAAGAATGGCGGCCCCGGCCGAATGCCCGACAACGATCGCCGGGGCGGCGTCGAGCCTCCGCAACAACTCGGCAATCGCTCGCGCCATTGCCGGCAACGACAGGCGGTGCAGGGCCGGCTTGCTGGTGAAGCCGTGGCCCGGCAGGTCCATGGCAACGACGCGAAAATCGCGGGCGAGCAGTGGCGCGAGGTCGCGCCAGGAATGGGTCGCGGCCCCGGTGCCGTGGATCAGGAGGACGACCGGTCGCCCGGCCCCGCAGCCCATCTCCTGCACATGCCAAATGAGCCCGGCCGCCTCGACGAAGCGGCTGGCATCCCGGTTCGGCCAATCCTCGCCGAGCTCGGCCAACAGCCGCTCATGCCGGCCGGGCATCGTCAGCCGGCCGCCCGGAGGCCGGCCGTGCCGGCCTTGACCGCCATCGACAGGGTCTGCGCGTCCGCCCGAGGCAGTGCCAGATACCGCGCCGCCATCACTGCCGCCAGTTCCCGCGCCTGGGGCTGCGGCCGCGCCGAGGTGTCGACGAAGAGGGTGGTGAGCCCCGCCAGACGAACCGCCTGCGCTGCCTTGGTGGCGTCCGCCTCGGCTGACTGTCGTCGTGGCTGGCCATCCCGAGCGATATTGCCGCGGCCGTCGGAGAGCAGCAGGACGATCGGTGTCTGGCCCTTGCGCGTCACTGCCTCGGCCAGCGCCACCGCGGCATCGAGCCCCGCCGCGAGCGGCGTGCCGCCACCGCCCGGCAGCCCGGCGAGCGCGCGCTTGGCCCGGGTGAGCGAGCGGGTCGGCGGCAGCAGCAGTTCGGCGCCGGCACCGCGAAAGGCGATCAGTGCCACCGACTCGCGCCGGACGTAGCAGTCGGCGAGCAGCAGCTCGACGGCCCCCTTGGCCTCGGCGAGCCGCGCGAAAGCGGTCGAGCCCGAAGCGTCGACGACGAAGATCACCGTGGTCTCGGTCCGCTGCTTGAAGCGGGTCACGCGGAGATCGTCGGGCCGGACTTCGACCCGGCGCGCTCCCTGGGCGGTTTCGCCCGGCACCCGCTCGCGGCGACGCAGCGGCTGCCAGGGGGCCGCCGTCCTGAGCGTGTCGACCAGGGCCAAGCGGTTGCCGCCGCGCGGGTCGCCTCGCCGCGCCCCCAGGGGCCGGCCACGCCGCTTCGCCTTCTGCAGCTGGCCGGCCTTGCCCGCCGCCCGCGCCGGGCCGCGGCGATTGCCCTGCAGCTGCAGCGTTGCCAACAATCCGGGCGGGATCGCCGCCGCGGCGGCGGCCAGGATGATCTCGTCGAGCTCGGGCATCGCCTCGGGTTGGGGCTGCTGCGTCTCGCTCTCGGGCGGCGCGTCCGGCGGTGGTTGATCGGCTGGCGGCTGATCCGGTGGCGATGCTTCGTCCGGCTGCTCGCTCTCGGGCGGTGCCGGTACCTGCGTCGCTCGCGGCGCCAGCACCAGGGCAGCCGCGAGCCGCGCCTCGGCCTCGCCGACCGCGGGCCTGGCTTCGAGGGCGGCGGCGGCCCGGGCGACCCTCATCGACAAGAGCACGGCGCGAAGCGACTCGATGCCGAGGGCTATGGCGGTCGATGTCAGGCCTCGGATGATCGCCTCGTCGATCATCGTGGCCGTCAATCGACCCCGCGCCTCGACGATCGACCGCCCGCCCTCGTCGGCGATCGCAGCCTCGGCCAAAAGGGCGATGCGCGGGGCGATCGGGGCGAGATCGAGGCGAAACGCCAGTCGGTCGGCAAGTGCCGCCGCCACCGCCTCGTCCTCGGCGATCCCTTCGTCCAGGGCGATCACGCCGAACCGTGCCGGGTGGCGCAGGGTCAACCCGTCGCGCTCGACCAGCACCGTCCCCTGGTCCATGGCCGCGGTGACAGCGGCGACGGTGGCACTGGCCAGCCGCTCGGCCATGGCCAGGACCAACGATCCGCCATCCGCTGCCGCCAGCAGCCCGTGCTCGGCCACCGGCCGCCCCGCGGCCAGCGTCGCCGCAAGGTCGAGCCCGCCGAGCAGCCGGTCCTCGCCGACATGCAGCGGCACCCGAACCCATGGTGTCGCGTCCGGCAACAAGGCGCGCAACGCCTTGAGCCAGAGGTCGCGCACCGGCCCCGCCTGGCTCTTGAGGATCGCCCCGCCGATCCCGGCCGGATCGACCGCGAGCAACCGAGCGGCCAGAAGCGCCAGCTCGAGCCGCTCTGCACCGCCCGCCTCGGGGTCCGCATCGCTCACGACCCGAACAGCTCCTCGATCGCCCGCTCGACCCGTACGGTAGAGCCCGCCTCGTCGAGCGGATTGCGCCGCAGTCGATGCCGCAAGGCGGTGGGCGCCACCCGCTTGAGCTGGCTTTCGCCCACCTCGTCCACCGCGTCGAGCGCCGCCAGGGCCCGGGCGGCGCGGATCAGGGTCAGCTCGCCCCGGAGCCCGTCCGTGCCCAGGGCCATGCACAGCCGGGCCGCACGCTCCAGCGTCTCGTCCGGCACCGCGACCGACGGCAAATGCGCCCTGGCCTTGGCGAGGCGGCGGCGCAGCTTGGCCTCGGCCTTGGCCCACTCGGCGGTGAACGCCGCCGGATCGCGCTCGAAGGCATCCCGCCGGCGAACCACGTCGATGCGCGTCTCGAGATCCTTGGGCGTGGTCACCTCGACCGAGAGCCCGAACCGATCGAGCAGCTGCGGCCGGAGCTCGCCCTCCTCCGGGTTGCCGCTGCCGACCAGCACGAACCGCGCCTGATGCCGGATCGACAGCCCCTCGCGCTCGACCACGTTCTCGCCCGAGGCGGCGACATCGAGCAAAAGATCGACCAGATGGTCCTCGAGCAGATTGGCCTCGTCGATATAGAGAAAGCCGCGATGCGCCCGCGCCAGCAGGCCCGGCTCGAACGTCTTCTCGCCGTGGCTCAGCGCCCGTTCGAGATCCAAGGCACCCACCACCCGGTCCTCGGTCGCCCCCAATGGCAGGTCGACCACCGGAACCGGCACTTTCTGCACCTTCGCCGGCTTCTGCCCGTTCTTCAACCGGCAGCCATCGGCGCAGGCCTCGGGCGCCGCCTCGGGATCACAGTTGTAGCGGCAGCCCGCCACCACCGCCATCGGCGGCAGCAGTGCCGCCAGGGCACGGACCGCCGTCGACTTGCCGGTGCCGCGATCCCCGAACACCAGGACGCCGCCGATCGCCGGCTCGATCGCCGCGATCAGGATCGCCGTCTTCATCTCGTCCTGGCCGACAATCGCCGAGAAGGGAAACGCTACCGCCATGACCCACCCGGCTCTGCCCGAACACCCGTCACCACCTCGCCCTCCACTGCCCGTCAAAACGCCCTTCCTTGACTCCCCGAAGACCGCTGTGTCAACGTGGGCAGGCATGAACGGGACGATACGCAGCATGCGGCACACCGCGACGCGTGAGTTCGAGCAGCTCATCCTCGTCGACCAGGACGACCGGGCGGTCGGCGTCGAGGAAAAGCACGAGGCCCACCGCCAGGGCGCCCTGCACCGCGCCTTCTCCGTCCTCGTCTACGACGACGCCGGCCGCTGGCTGCTGCAGCGCCGGGCCTTGACCAAGTACCACTCGGGCGGCCTCTGGACCAACGCGGCTTGCGGCCACCCCCGCCCCGACGAAGCCACCGAAGCCGCCGCCGCCCGCCGCCTCATGGAAGAGCTGCGCTTCACGACCGAGCTCACCTTCGTCACCAAGGTCCTCTACCACGCCCCCCTCGACCACGGCATGACCGAGCACGAAATCGTCTCCGTCTATACCGGCCGCTACCAGGGCCCCGTCGACCCCGACCCCGGCGAAGCCGACGCCGTCCGCTGGATCGAGCCCGATGCGCTCGCCAGGGACATGCAGGACCACCCCGAGCGCTACACCGTCTGGTTCCGGAAATACGTCACCGAGCTCTGGACGACGCTCAACGCGGCTTGAGGGAGAGACAGGGAAGGGGAGGCTGGCCTCCCCTTCGACCCCACCGGAATTTTTGGCGTTGGAGGCGCTCAGTCGTCGAGCTTGGCGAGACG
>CAZNWE010000111.1:0-10861 GCA_964576715.1 uncultured Geminicoccaceae bacterium
CTCAACGGCGTGCAGCTCGGCATGACCCTCTTCCTGATGGCGGCCGGCCTCACGCTCGTCTTCGGCGTCATGAACTTCATCAACCTGGCGCACGGCTCGCTGTTCATGGCCGGCGCCTATGGCGCCGCCTTCGTTGCGGCCGAGACCGGCTCGTTCCTCACCGGCCTCGGCGCCGGTGTCGCCGCCGCGGCGCTGTTCGGCGTCCTGTTCGACCGGGTCATCGTCAGAAGGCTGGAGGGCCGCGACCATCTCGACCAGGTGCTGGCGACCTTCGCCGTGATCCTGATCGCCAACGAGACCGTGCGGCTGGTCTTCGGTCGCCAGCCCTTGGCCCTCGACCCGCCGGCCTGGCTCCAGGGCACTATCGAGATCCTGCCCGGTGCTCCCTATCCGATCTACCGCCTCGCCGTCATCGGTGTCGGCCTTCTTGTCATGCTCCTGCTCTGGTGGCTGGTGATGCGCACCAAGGTCGGCATGTGGGTCAGGGCAGGGGCCTCGAATCCCGAGATGATCCAGCTCCTCGGCGTCGACATCAGCCGGCTCAACGGCCTGATCTTCGCCCTCGGTGCGGCACTCGCCGGGCTTGCCGGCATCGTCGCCGGGCCGTTCATCGCGATCCAGTCCGGCATGGGCGAGAGCATCCTGATCCTCGCCTTCGTCGTGGTCGTCATCGGCGGCATCGGCTCCATCGCCGGGGCCGCGATCGGTGCTCTCGTCGTCGGCATCGGCGACACGCTCGGCCGCGCCTACCTGCCCGACCTGCTCCGGGCCATCGTCCCGGCCGGCACCGCCGACGGGCTCGGGCCGGCCGTGGCGTCGATGGCCATCTACCTGCTCATGGCCGTGGTCCTCGCCCTTCGCCCGAAGGGCCTGATGGCACGATGAGAACCGCCTGGCCCTTGGCCCTGGCGCTGGGCACCCTGGCGCTCGCCGCCGTCTATGTCGACCAGTCCGGCCAGCGCTACTTGTGGACCATCTTGACGCTGATCACCGTCTATGCGCTTGCCGCCTCGGCCCTCAACCTCGTCCTCGGCATGGGCGGGCTCGTCTCCTTCGGCCACGCCGCCTTCCTCGGCACGGGCGGCTACGTGGTCGGCATCCTGTCGGTGCACGCCTTCGAGAACGAGCCCCTCTTCGGCCTCTTCGCCAGCAACGAGGCGCTCGTCGTCTGGCCCTCGGCCCTCCTCGCCGGCGGGGTCCTGGGCCTGCTGATCGGCCTCGTCTGCCTCAGGACCTCGGGCGCCTACTTCATCATGATCACGCTCGCCTTCGCCCAGATGCTCTATTTCGGCTTCGTCTCGGCCGAGCGCTACGGCGGCGAGGACGGCCTGTCGCTCTGGTGGGGCCGCAACGAGCTTTTCGGGGCCAGCCTCGACGACCGGCGCCGCCTCTTCATCGCCTGCTGGCTGCTCCTCGCCTTCTGGAGCCTCCTGAAGCTTCGCCTGATGGCGGCCCCGCTCGGCCGCGCCCTCGTCGCCTCGCGGCTCAACCCGGAGCGGCTCGAGGCACTGGGCGTCGACGTCTTCCACCTCCGCCTCCTGGCCTTCGTCGTCTCCGCCGCCGTGACGGCCCTCGCCGGCGCGCTCCTCGCCAACCTCACCAGCTTCGTCAGCCCGGCCAACCTCGCCTGGCCGGTCTCCGGCAAGCTCATCGTCATCTGCGTCCTCGGCGGCCTCGGCACCGTTGCCGGCCCGATCTTCGGCGCTGCCGTCTTCATCCTGCTCGAGGAGACGCTGGTCGGCTACACCGAGCACTGGCAGCTCTTCGTCGGCCTCGTCCTCCTGGCCATCGTGCTGCTCTCGAAGCGCGGCGTCAGCGGCCTCTTCGCTTCGCGGCGGGAGTGACGCCTTGGCCGCACCGCTCCTGCAGGCGACCACCCTCGCCAAGGCGTTCGGCGGTGTCTTCGCCGTGCGCGACGTCTCGCTCGACCTGGCGGCCGGCGAGATCCATGCCCTGATCGGTCCGAACGGGGCCGGCAAGAGCACCGCCATCGGCCTGCTGCACGGGGCCATCGCCGCCGATGCCGGCAGCGTGCGCTTCGCCGGCCGGCGGCTCGACGGCCTGGGCCCCGCAGCCCGCGCCCGCGCCGGCCTCGGCCGCTCCTACCAGCGCCCCGCCGTCTTCAAGGAGCTCAGCGTCGCCGAGCATCTCCGCCTCGCGATGCGCGCCGCTGCGGGGCGGGCCTTCGGCTGCTGGCGACCCGCCCGGGAGCCGGTGAGCGAGCAACTCGACGCTTTCGGCCTCGCCGATCTCGCCGACCGCCCGGCCGGTGCCCTGGCGCACGGCCAGCAGCGCCTGCTCGAGCTCGCCATGGTGGTGGCGACCCGGCCCAAGGCGATCCTCATGGACGAGCCCTTCGCCGGCCTCGCCCCCGACGACCGCCCGGCCCTGACGAGAAGGCTCGCGACTCTCAAGCACCGACACGCGATCCTCCTGGTCGAGCACGACATGGACGTCGTCTTCAAGATCGCCGATCGCATCTCGGTCTTGGTCACCGGCGCGCTGATCGCCAGCGGCCCGCCCGACCAGGTGCGGGCCGACCCCGTCGTACAGCGCGCCTATCTCCGGGACGACGGCTGATGCTCCGGGTCGACAGCCTCGCCGTCGCCTATGGTCGCACCCAGGTCCTGTTCGACGTCTCGCTCGCGCTCGCCGAGGGCCGCGTGGTCGGCCTCCTGGGCCGCAACGGCATGGGCAAGACCACGCTGATCAGGAGCCTCTTCAACCTGACGCGGCGGCTCGGCGGCAGCGTCACCTTCCGCGGCCGCGAGCTCGGCACCCTGCCGCCCCACGCCGTCGCCCGCCTGGGCATCGCCCTCGTTCCCGAAGGCCGCCAGATCTTCGCCACCCTTTCGGTCGAGGAGAACCTGATCGCCACCGCCCGCCCGGGCGAGTGGACGCTCGCCCGCGCCTACACGCTCTTCCCGCGCCTCGCCGAGCGCCGGCAGAACCCGGGTGCCTCGCTTTCCGGCGGCGAGCAGCAGATGCTGGCGATCGCCCGCGCCCTGCTCACCAATCCGCGCCTGCTGATCCTCGACGAGGCGACCGAGGGCCTGGCCCCGGCCGTCCGGGAAGAGATCTGGCAGCGGCTCGCCGCCCTCAGTCGCACCGGCATCGGCGTCCTTTTGGTCGACCCGCATTTGCACCGCGTCCTCGCCTTGAGCGACCACGCCGTGATCCTGGAGAACGGTCAGAGCGTCTGGGCCGGCAGTGCTACCGCACTGCAGCAGCAGCCGGTCCTGCAGCGCCGCTATCTCGCCATCTGAAGGGTGACCTTTCGGCCGGCAGCGCGGCACCGTCGCTGTGGCGCCGAGGTCACAAAGCGCCACGGACGAGGCACCTGCGCGCCGGCACGCCCGGCCGCGACGGGGGACGACGAGCGCCGATAGCCGAAGGCCGGGTGCCAAGGGCCGGTCGAGGCCGTTCTGTCCGGCGGCCTACCCCCTTGCCGGTGCGCCCACGCCGCCTGCCGACGCTGCCCTTCTCGACTACGGCCGACATCTCTATCCAATTGACGGCAAACGCGGATCGCTCGCGACGACGCGAGCCCGCCGCGGCTCGCAACTGAGCCTCCCGCTCCGCCTGTCCCGCACCGAGCGGGCTGCCCGCCCGGTCCGCCGCCGGCGCCAGCCCAACCGAGCTGAGCCCGCCCGATAGCACCGCATGAGACCGTACAAGCGTGCGTTGGCGGCAGGCCCCCGGCAGCCCCAAAGGTGGCGAAATCGGCATTCGGCTATGCTGATTCACGTCCGGAGCCAGGCTCGCCCGCGTCGGCCTCGTCGGTGGCCTTGAAGTGGGCAACGCAGCACGTCTATGATGCAGATGGGACGGATGGCAGAAATCCAACTTCGGACTCGGCGCCTGCGTGAGAATGATGGGACAAGGCGTAGCCAATTGCTCGTTCACGCGGACGCGGCTTGTTCGGCTTGAGGTGTGGCTCGGGCGGGTGTCGCCGGTTGGCGGCCTTCGGCCGGTGGGCCCGTTGCTCGTCGGCGGCAGCCAACACTCGCGCCCGATGACCGGTACGCTAGGCACAGGCGACCAGCGAGGCACCTGCGGCCAGCGCGGCAGCAGGAGCCAGTCGGGCAATGGTGACAATGGAGCGCGCTGCACGGCAGCCGCGCCGTGGCCCCGGGTGAGTACGGCATGGCGCTAGCGCAGACCCCGGAACTCTCGGCGGCCGAGCAGCGCCAGCGGCTGCTCAAGGCCTATGGCGACCTCGGCGATATCGACCTCAAGGAAGCCCTGCTCGGCCTCTGGCGGCGCAAGTGGCTGATCGTCTTCATCACCCTGGTCTTCGCCGGCGCCACCGCCGCCGTCGTCTCGACCATGACGCCGCTCTACACGGCGAGCGTCAAGCTGATCTTCGAGGAGCCGCGGATCAACCTCCTGCCCGGCCTGATCAACCAGACGGCGGCGACCGAGCAGCTCGAGGTCATCGCCTCGCGCACGGTTGCAGCCCGCGTCATCGACCGCCTCGGCCTGCGCTTCGACCCCGAGTTCAACACCGACTTGCAGCCGGAGACGGCCTTCGCCCAGTTCATCGGGCGGCTGCGCACCTTCGATCTCTCGACCTGGGTGCCGCCGGCGATCGGCGATGCCCTGATCGGCGACGAGCCGGCGGGCGAGACGGCATCGCCGCCGAGCGAGCCGGCGATCAGCGACCAGATGCGCGAGCGGCTGCTGCAGGAGGAGATCGTCGATTCCTTCCTCGGCCGCCTCGAGGTCGAAACGCTCCAGCAGTCGAACGTCGTTGAGATCAGCTTCGTCTCCGAGCGGCCGAGCCAGGCGGCCGTGATCGCCGATGCCGTCGCCAACGCCTATCTCGAGCAGCGGCTCGAGGCCAAGTTCGAGGAAATCCAGCGCAGCACCAACTGGCTCAACGAGCGGATCGCCGAGTTGCGCGAGCAGGTGCAGACGGCCGAGGCGGCGCTCGAGGAGTACCGTCGGCAGAGCGGCCTGATGGATTCGTCGCGCGGCGGCGAGGGGGCCGATGCGCAGGTGGCCGAACTGAACACCCAGCTCATTCTCGCCCGCACCGAGCGGGCCGAGCGCGAGGCCAGGCGGGACCAGGTGCGCCGCCTGCTGCAGGGTGGCGGCGAAGGGCTGGCCCAGGCCCTCGAGGTCCTGAACTCGCCCCTGATCAACAATCTCGTGGAGCAGCAGATCGAGCTCAACCGCCAGGTCGCAGATCTCTCCCAGGTCTACGGCAGCCGGCACCCGCAGCTCCTGAACGCCCGGGCCGAGCTCGCGGACCTGCAGACCAAGATCCAGCAGGAGGCCGCCCGGGTCGCCCAGGGCCTCAACGCCGAGGTGGCGGTCGCCCGCGAGCGCGAGCGGCTGCTCGAGCAGGGCCTGCGCGACCTCGAGAGTGCCATGGCCGACACCCAGGAGGCGTCGGTGACCCTGCGGGCCCTCGAGCGCGAGGCCGACGCCGCCCGCAACCTGCTCGAGACCTTCCTGCAGCAGGCGCAGGAGCTGCGCTCGACCGAGGACATCGGCACCCAGCGCGCCGATGCCAGCGTCATCGCCGCCGCCGCCATCCCGCGCTTCCCGTCCTACCCGAAGAAGAAGCTCGCGGTCGCCGCCGCGATCGTCGTCGGCGGCGTCATCGGCGTGCTCCTCGCCCTGCTGCTCGAGCGGTTCGACGCGGTCTTTCGCAGTGCCGAGCAGTTCGAGGACGGCCTCGGCCTGCCGGTGTTCGCCTCGATGCCCGATCTCAGCCGCCTCCGGGAGGTGCGCAAGCACGGCCTCGCCGCCTATGTCGTCGACAAGCCCAACACCGGCGCGGCCGAGGCGGTGCGCGCCATCAACGCCAAGATGATGCTGCTGCGCGGCGAGGCCGGCAGCTCGGTCATCCAGTTCGTCTCGGCCGAGCCCGAGGAGGGCAAGTCGAGCCTCGCCATCGCCAGTGCTCAGCTGCACGCCAAGGGCGGCCGGCAGGTGCTGCTGATCGACGCCGACTTCCGCCAGTCGAGCGTCGCCGAGGCGTTCGGCACGGCGGTCGCACCCGGACTCACCGAGGTGATGGCCAAGCAGCTGTCCGCCGAGGAGGCGATCCGCCGCGACCCGGCCACCGGCGCGCATCTCCTGACCACCGGTCGGTTCGTCCCCTCGTCCCACGACATGCTGGTCGGCGGCCAGTTCGCCCGGGTGCTCGACTGGGCCCGCGACCACTACGAGCTGGTCATCGTCGACTCGCCGCCCGTCCTCTCGCTCAGCGACGCCTCGCTGATCGCGGCTGCCGTCGACCGCAGCATCTTCGTCGCGCGCTGGGGCAGGACACGCCGCAAGACCGTGGTCTATGCGCTCAAGCAGCTGACCGCCGCCGGTGCCACGGTGTATGGCGCCGTGCTGTCCTTCGTCGACCTCAAGCGGGCGGCGAGCTACGCCTACGGCGATTCCGAGCGCTACGGCGCCAAGCACCAGAAATACTACCTGGACAAGGCGTGAGCCGGCCGTCCTGTCGCCCGAAGACCCGCGAGCGATCACCCGAAAGGAGCAAGCGCCGATGACCGGCCCCGAGAACACGAGCCAGCAGGCGCCCCTGGTCACCATCGGTGTCCCGGTCTACAACGGCGCGGCGATGCTCGGCGACATGCTGGCCTCGCTCGAGGCGCAGACCTTCAAGCCCTTCAAGGTGGTGATCTGCGACAACGCCTCGACCGACCAGACCCCCGACATCGCCCAGGCCTTCTGCGCCCGCGACCCCCGCTTCACCTACCACCGCAATCCAGAGAACATCGGCGCCGCCCCCAACTTCAACCGGGTCTGGGACATCGACCACTCGACCCCCTACTACAAATGGGCCGCCCACGACGACAGCTACGCGCCGACCTATCTCGAGCGCTGTGTCGAGGTGCTGGAGCGCGAGCCGGACGTGGTAATCTCGTACCCGATCACGGTGATGAAGGCGGAGATGGGTGACAGTGATGCGCCCGACCGGCTGGTGCTGCGCCACGCCGTCATCGACGCCTTCGCCGATGAGCACGGTCGGCCATGCTGGACATTGGGCCCGCTGGCCCTCTGCGAAGGGCCTGATCCGGCCGGTCGGCTGTCCGAGTTTTTGAATAAAAATGCCAATTGCTTCGAGATATTCGGTGTCATGCGGGTGAGTGCGTTGCTCAAGACTCCGCTGCACCGCAGTTACTATGGGTCCGACCGGGCGCTCTTGGCGCGCCTGGTGGTCATCGGACCTTTCCGACAGGTGCAAGAACCGCTCTACATCAATCATTTCCACAAGCATGCAAGCCGCGGCATGAGCCGCGCCAAGCAACGTACCTGGATCGACACCAAGGGCGGTGTCAGGTTCCGCATCGCCAGCATGTATGCCGACATCCTGAGCGGGCCGCGTGATGCCGGCCTTCCCGTGCGCGATCAGGCCCGCTGCGCTGCCGTCACGCTCGGCAATTTCGCCACCCGTTACACCGATCGGCTCGGCCGCAAGATCGGGCGCGCGCTTGGCTTGGGCGGCGCTGGATCGCCCCCGGCAGGGAAGAGCGGCGGCGAGAACCGGGCGTCCGCCTGACAACCTTTGTCCCAGAAATGCGTCCCAAGACTAGGCAGGTAAGGTGCGCGCGAGCCGTCTCCCCAGCATCAAGCGTTCGACGCTCTACCGAAACGCGTTCGTGCAGTGGCTGCTTGCGACGTCTCCGACACTCGCACACCTCCTCGAGGATGGGTACCGCCACGTCCTGACACGGGTGATGCGCCCAGAGGCCAACGCCGACGCTGCCGATTTGGCGGCACGGCTCGGTACGTTCGAGGCGAATTTCCCGCAAGCGCTCGGCGATTCTGACGAAACGCCGGTGTTCCTCTTGGCGGCCGGTTGGCGATCCGGGTCGACGTTGCTGCAGCGCGTGCTGATGAAGAGCGGTGACATGATGATCTGGGGCGAGCCCTTTGGCCGCTCGGGCATCACCCCGACCCTCGCCGACCAGTTCCGGCCGTTCACCGCCGACTGGCCACCGTCGAGCTATTTCGTCGGCCAAGCTGGTCGTGACCTTTCGGGCCAGTGGATCGCCAACAGCTTTCCGCCGACCGACCGCCTCGTTGCCGCCCATCGCGCCTTCTTCATCGAATTGCTCGGCGCACCCGCGCGGCAGCTCGGCTATCGCCGTTGGGGCTTCAAGGAAGTGCGCCTCGACGGCCACCATGCCCTCTATCTGAAGATGCTCTTTCCCCGCGCCCGCTTCGTGTTTCTGGTCAGAGATCCGTATGCCGGCTACGCCTCGTTCCGCCACTACATCAAAAGCGATTTTCTTGCCTGGCCGCGGCGCCCGGTGTTCTCCGCCGGTGACTATGGCAGCGTCTGGCGCGAACTGGTCGAGACCTTCGAGCGCGCCTGCCCAGAGGTCGACGGTTTTTGGCTCCGCTACGAAGACTATCTCACCGACCCGTCGCGCCATGCGGCGCTGTGCGCCTACCTCGACGCAGAACTCCCCGAACCGCAGACCCTAGAACGTATCGCCTCGTTCGGGCAATCGGGGCACAGCGAGACGGCGCGGCCCGAAAATCGACTGCTCTGGTGGGAACGGCGCGGCCTGTCCCGCGCGCTCGGCGATGTCGCGATGCGTCATGGCTATGCTCGATGATCGCCGCGAGCGACGCTGGCGCGGCTGCCCCGGGACCGATGCTGGTTGTCCGGCGCTTGCCATGCGCCGCTGATCGGGCCGGTGGTTGCGGCATCCCTGGCCGGCGATCGACGCCTCGGCGTCGCGCTGAGCGCGGCCGAGCGCTCGACCAACACCTCTGGCCCGAAAAACCCGCATGGCACAGGTAATCCACGACCCTCGGGCGCTGACCGCCGAGACCACCAACCGCGGCATCATCTACGGCGCCTTCTGCGTCGTCATCCTCCTGCACCACGCCTACCTGTTCACCTTCAACGAGGTGCCGGCACTGCGGATGCCGCTCTCGAGCGCCATCGCCGGCATGCATATCGCCCTCGCCGGCATCACCATCCTGCTCCGCCCCGCCCCCTGGAACATGGCCCTGCTCCTCGCCGCCGCCGTCCTCGTCGCCGCGGTCATCCCGGCACAGCTGATGGGCTACGGCGAGGTACGCGGCTTCGACCCGGTGATGCTGCTGCGCAAGCTCGTCCTGCCGCTGATGATGATCTGGGTCTTGAGCTACCCGCTGGCCCTGCCGCGCCCGCTCCTCGCCTGGGTCGCGGCCATCGGCACGCTCCTTTGCGCCTACGTCGCCTTCACCGGCCCGACCATCTACATGGGCTACGACAACACCGATCCGCGGCTGGCGGCCTTCACCGGCGGCGACGAGCACATCCACCCGAGTGCCAAGTACATGGCGCTGCAGCTCGTGCTCTTCGATCTCCTGCGTCGCGGCGGTTTCATGTCGCCACGGCTGGCCTGGCCGCTGCTCGCCCTCACCCTGGTCGTGCTGCTCGGCTATGGCGGCCGCAACCAGCTGGTCTTCATCGCGGTCTACTTCCTCATGCTCGCCTACTACCACCTGCGGAACCTGACGGTCGTGCGCTGGGCACCGCCCTTGCTGCTCGCCCTCGCCGTCTGTGCCATCGTCATCGCGTTGCAGGTCGGCGAGAATACGAATGAGTGGGGCAGCGGGCGGATCGGGGTCTGGGACTACCGGCTGCAACTGATCCAGAACCGCGACCTGGTCAGCCTCGTCTTCGGCGGCGGGCTTGGCGCCGATCTGATCTGGACGCCGCAGTGGGATTTCACCGACGAGGGAATGAGCGCCCACAACGACTATCTCCACTATGTAATGGAGCACGGCCTTCTCGGCCTGCTGTTCGTCACGCTCATGATTTTCGGGGTCTGGCTGCGCCTGTTCGAGGAAGGCCGTGCCGTCGTCGTGGCGGTGCTCGTCAATTCGATCATCTCGAACGGTTTCCTGCAGACGCCGCTGTTCTCGACCAGTCTCGTGCTGGTGCTCTCACTCTCGATGGTCGTCAGCTTGAAACGCCAGGACGCCTTGCCGCTCAGCAACGATCCGCCGTGATCGAGCTGCCGGGATGGCCGTGTTGATAACGAAAAAAAACGCCGGCAGATCGAGGATCTGCCGGCGCTCTTTCAACCAACGCAACCCTAGCCCAGTGCAGCGTCCGGCGAGATCTCGGCGGTCACGGCGATGCCGGCCCGCGCCGCCCACTTGATGTAGTTGCCGATGTTGCGCTCGTAATTGGTCTTGGCCCGCTCGTAGTCGGCCGTCCCGGGAGCGAACCGCTGCAGGTTCGGCACCGACATCTGCGCCCAGTTCCAGAACTTGATCGCCTGCGCCCAGTCGCGCGCCGCTTGGCTGCCCGGCTCCGGCGGCAAATTGCCGTTGGCATCAGCAAAGCCGTCGCTCGAAGCCCCTTGCTGCTCGCTCGGCGGCTGCACGCTCCCCGTCGCCGGCACGCCGGCGATCTCCGAGGCGTCGGCGCGATTCCGCTGGACCGCGCGCTCGGGCGACGTCTTGGCGTCGACCCTCACTCCCGCCTTGCGGCCGAGGTCGATGTAGCGCTTGATGTTCCGGTCGTAATTGTCCTTGGCCTGGTTGTACTGCGACGAGCCGCGCGGGAACCGCTGCATGTTGGGAAGTGCCGACTGCGCCCAGTTCCAGTGCTTTATCGCCTGGTCCCAATAGCGCGCCTCCTGCGTGCCCGGCCGCGGCGCTGCACTGCCGCCGCTGGACTGGTTCCGACTCGCCTGATTGGACGAGGTGGTGGCGTTGCCCGACGCCTCCTTTGTCGAAGACTTTTTGGACCCGGACGACGACTGCGCGGTCGAAGGCGCCGCCACCTTCGTCGCACCGGCATTATAGGCACAGTTTGGCGCAATCGGCTGGCCACCGCCGACAGCTGCCTGCCCGGGCCGCCATTCCGAATTCAAGACCA
>CAZNWE010000112.1:0-10645 GCA_964576715.1 uncultured Geminicoccaceae bacterium
TGCCGGAGAACAAGCTCGGAAGCTGCCCAGCTCCACCACGCCGTGGGACAGGATCAGTGCGCCGAAAGAGGCTCGGTTGGGGCAATCAGCGGCGACTGTGGCCGTCAGCCATCTCGACGCCCCCTGTCCGCCCGGCCTATCAGTGCGCCGGCAAGGTGTGGAGAGGGGTTGCGAAAGCATGGTGAGGGGCCGTCCATCTTTTCTCGTGCTCGGCGCCGGCAAGGCCGGATCGACGTCGCTGGCTTATTTGCTCGACCAGCATCCGGACATATGCATGTCCTATCCCAAAGAGCCGCCGTTCTTTCAAACCGAGTACCACCAGGGTCTGGACTACTACTGGAAAAAATACTTTCGCAGCTATGCTGGCCAGGCGCACGCCGGTGAAGCGGCGCACCAGAATTCGCGGTTGCCATACGTGGCACGGCGGATTCACGAATCGGTGCCGGAGGCGAAGCTCTTCTTGATCTGCCGCAACCCGGTGGAGCGGGCATTTTCCGCCTACTGGCAGAATTTTACGCGCAAGGCGGATCAGCGGTCGTTCGATGAGGCGATCGACGAGAACCTGGAGCGCCTGCGAACCGGCCCCTTGTTCGAGCAGGAGGCGGAGGCAGAGCTCTATGCCCGAGCGATCGATCAGGCCCGCCAAAGCGGCCGCGTTGCCTATGCCTCCTATGTCGACTCCGGCCACTACGCGGAGCATGTCGAGCGCTTTGCGGCACTGTTCGGCCGGGAACGCATCAAGGTTCTGTTCTTCGAGGATTTGGCACGGGCGCCGCAAGAGGTGGCCGATGCAGCCTATGCCCACCTCGGCCTCGATCCGGTGCCGCTGCGGGATACCGCCGCACAGAATACCCCTATCCACCCAATCTTGGCCAGGCTGTTTCAGACGATCGGTGGGCTACCGCTGCTCGGTCGCGTGCCGCCCGCTTGGCGTGCCAAGCTGCGGACCGCGCTCAGCTCCCGATTCAAGGGTGCGAAGCCGGAGATGAGCGGCGAAACCCGGCGTCTGCTGATCGAGCACTTCCGCCCGCACAACCGGCGGCTGGCGGAGGTGACCGGCCGCAACCTCGACCACTGGCAATGACACCTGGGGCGCTCATGCCTTCACGGAACGCCGCTGCCGCTCACCGGCCGCATGGATGAGGCCCGCTGGTCGCAAGGATCGTCAGCCCGGGTCGCCCGGCTTAAGCTGCAACGACACCCTTCTCCTTGAGCATCGCCTGCAGTTCGCCACTCTCGCTCATCTCGCGAACGATATCGAAGCCGCCGACGAACTCGCCCTTGACGTAGAGCTGGGGGATCGTCGGCCAGTTGGCGTAGCTCTTGATGCCCTCGCGCAAATCCATGTCGTCGAGGACGTTGTAGGCCTGGAACTTGATGTCGAGGCCGTTCAGCACCTGGACGACGCCGGCCGAGAAGCCGCACATCGGAAATACCGGCGTACCCTTCATGTAGAGGACGACGTCGTCCTCCTTGACCTGCTGGTCGATGGTGACATGGATCGGCTCGGCCATGGATCGTCTCCAGGTTGAAAGGGTAGGGTCAGGCTGGTGTCCTGGTGGTCAGGGCGAGGGCGTGCAAGCTGCCGCCCATCCGTCCGCCCAGGGCCTCGTAGACGAGTTGGTGCTGGCGCACCCGCGGCATGCCGGCAAACGCCTTGGACGTCACCGTCGCCCGATAATGGTCGCCATCGCCGGCCAGATCCTCGATTTCGACACGGGCGTCGGGAAGCGCTGTCTTGATCGCCGTCTCGATCTCGGCCGCACTCATCGGCATGCAACACTCCTCGTCCACTAACCGCGCGGCTCGTCCATGTAACCCGGCAGCCAGCCGTCGCGTGCCACCCGCAGGCTCGCCAACGATATGGCGGGTGCGGCACCCAGCGTCAACGCATCGCCACCGGTACGCCCGATCGAGCGCGCTACGACACCGGCCTCGCGCAACCCATGCAACGCGTCGCGCTCCACCCGCGGATCGATCGCCAGCAGATAACGCGCCTGGTCCTCGCCAAACAGCCAGGCAATCGCCGCCGGCGCCTCGCGCGGCACCGTGACCGCCGCCCCGATCCCGCTTTCCAGGCACATCTCGGCCAGCGCCACGGCGAGCCCGCCATCGGCGAGGTCGTGGCAGGCGCGGACCCATCCGGCGGCGATCAGCCCGCGCACCGCATCGCCGTTGCGCCGCTCCTCCGCCAGCCGCACCGGCGGCGGTGCACCGTCGTCGCGGCCGAGCACTTGCTGCCAGAGCAGCGAGCCACCCAGCCAGCCCTGGCCCTCGCCGACCAGCACGAGCGCCAGACCGCTCGCATCGAACGCGAGGCCAACCATCCGCGCCAGCTCCTCGACCAACCCCACCCCGCCGACATTGGGCGTGGGCAGGATCGGCCGCCCGTCCGTCTCGTTGTAGAGCGACACGTTGCCGGAGACGACCGGGAAGTCGAGCGCCTTGCAGGCCGCGGCCATTCCCTCGATGCAGCCGACCAGCTGGCCCATGATCCTGGGCCGCTCCGGATTGCCGAAATTCAGGCAGTTGGTGATCGCGAGCGGCTTCGCCCCCACCGCTGTCAGGTTGCGCCAGGCCTCGGCCACGGCCTGCATCCCACCAAGATAGGGGTCCGCCTCGCAATAGCGCGGCGTGCAATCGGTGGTCAGCGCCAGCCCGCGCCCGGTCCCGTGCACCCGGACCACCGCCGCGTCGCCGGCACCCGGCAGCATCACCGTATCGGCCATCACCATGTGGTCGTACTGCTCGAAGATCCAGCGCTTGCTCGCGACATCCGGCAGCCCCATGATCCGCAAGAGGAGCGTGTCCGCCGAGCCCATGGCCTGCGGGTCCGCGTTCGGCAACGGCACCGGCAGCGGCGTCTTCTCGAAGGGCCGATCGAGCACCGGCGAGGCCCCGGCAACCGGGGCGACCGGCACATCCGCGACGACCTCGCCCTGCGACTTCAGAACCATCCGCCCGGTGTCGGTCACCCGCCCGACGACCGCGCAATCCAGTCCCCACTTGGCGAACACCGCCACCGCCTCGGCCTCGCGACCGGCATGGGCCACCATGAGCATCCGCTCCTGGCTCTCCGACAGCATGATCTCGTAAGGGGTCATCCCGGACTCGCGGCAAGGCACGTGGTCGAGGATCATCTCGATGCCGCAGCCCCCGCTCGAGGCCATCTCGAACGACGACGAGGTCAACCCCGCCGCCCCCATGTCCTGAATGGCGACGATCACATCGGTCGCCATCAACTCGAGGCACGCCTCGATCAACAGCTTTTCGGTGAACGGGTCGCCGACCTGCACCGTCGGCCGCTCGGCCTCCTTCGCCTCGCTGAACGCCGCCGAGGCCATCGTCGCCCCGTGGATCCCGTCGCGCCCCGTCCGCGCCCCGACATAGAGCACCGGATTGCCGACTCCGCCGGCCTTCGCATAGAAGACCTTGTCCGCATCGGCGACCCCCACGGCCATGGCGTTGACCAGGATGTTGCCGTTGTAGGCGCGGTGGAAGGTGCACTCGCCGCCCACCGTCGGCACGCCCACGCAATTGCCGTAGCCGCCGATCCCGGCCACCACGCCCTCGACCAGATGCCGGGTCTTGGGGTGGGCCGGCTCGCCGAAGCGCAGTGCGTTCAAGAGCGCCACCGGCCGGGCCCCCATGGTGAACACGTCCCTGAGGATGCCGCCCACCCCGGTCGCCGCCCCCTGATAGGGCTCGATGAACGAGGGATGGTTGTGGCTCTCCATCTTGAAGATGCAGACCTTGCCCAGGCCGATGTCGATCACACCCGCGTTCTCGCCCGGCCCCTGCACCACCCAGGGGGCCTGGGTCGGGAACTTGCCCAGGTGTCGCTTCGAGCTCTTGTAGGAACAGTGCTCCGACCACATCACCGAGAAGATGCCGAGTTCGACCAGCGTCGGCTGCCGGCCCAGGATAGCCTCGATCCGCAAAAGATCGCCGGCGTTCAGGCCATGCCGCTCGAGCAACTCGGGCGTCAGCTCCATCACCCGGGGCCCGCGATCAACGACAAGAACACAGCCCGTCCGTCGACACTGCCGAGCAACGGCCCGATCGCCCGTTCCGGATGCGGCATCATCCCCAGCAGCCGGCCGTCCGCCGAGAGCACCCCGGCGACGTCCGCCATCGACCCGTTCGGGTTCTCGACATAGCGAAATGCCACGCGACCCTCGCCCTCGAGCCGCGCCAGGCCGTCCTGGTCGATCACGTAGTTGCCGTCGTGATGGGCCACCGGCAGGGACAAGACCGAGGCGGGCGCGTAGGCCCGCGTGAACCTGCTCGCCGTCGTCGCCACCGCCACGCGCACATGCCGGCAGACAAACCGCAGGCCGGCGTTGCGGATCAGCGCGCCGGGCAGCAACCCGGCCTCGCACAACACCTGAAACCCGTTGCAGATGCCGAGCACCGGCACCCCCGCCTTGGCCTGACGCACCACGTCGTTCATGATCGGCGAGCGCGACGCGATCGCGCCGCAGCGCAGATAATCGCCGTACGAGAAGCCGCCCGGCACGCCGACGAGATCGACCGCCGGCAGCTCGGGCTCACCGTGCCAAACGCGATCGACGCGCCAGCCGAGCACCGTCTCGATCGCCACCGCAAGGTCACGATCGCAGTTCGACCCCGGAAAGGTAATCACCGCCGCCCGCATCGCCCGCCGCCGCTGCCGTTCACGCTCAGCGGCTTAGCTGGACGCCGCAGCGCACGCAAGACAAGGGCACCTGGCGGGCCGCGTCCCGATCCCGACACGCCGCCAGTGGCCGCGACGCGGTGCCAGAGGCGCCGATGGACGTCTGCCGGCGCCGGGTGCGAGAAAAATGTCGCACTCGGGGAATATTTTGTTGGCTCAACCGTCAGTTAAGGAACCTGTTATCCGCAGCACCAATCGAGCCGACGCCTCTGGGTCATTACACTACCCCTCAATCGAACGGAGAGTGAGCCCCGATGTCGCCTCTAATCGTCACGATCATGGCCATCCTGGCCCTGCCAGTCGCCAGCCTGGTCCTCGCACCGACCAATCACGTCCTGGTCCGGATCGACACCAGCCTCGTCATGACCGCCGTCCTCCTCTGGCTTCTGCTGTTCTGGACCATGGTGCTGCAATTTGCTTGGCCGCTCGTCGCCAAGCTGCTCCAGACAACGCCCCTGATCCTTCAGTTGCTCCAACTGCTGCCACACTGAACCAGAGCGCTGTGTCAACGGCCGCCGCGGGTCGCGATGTGGCCGACCGCCCGGCCGTCCCTTGATCGCCCATCGCAGGTTGCGCCGGCCTCGGTCGTCCTCTAGATGGTCATGGTTTGCTGCTCAGAGACGATCGCCGGTTTGGATCGTTCCGTTGACGACCGTTCTCGACGCAAAAGGCATCGCCGAGCGCGACGCGAAGATCCGGGTGAGTTGGCTCGGGCTGCTTGTCAACCTGCCGCTTGGCGCCGGCAAGATTGTGCTTGGCGTTCTCGGTCAGTCGCAGGCGCTCGTTGCTGACGGTGTGCACTCACTCTCCGACCTCCTGAGCGACATCGCCGTGCTCTTCGCCGTCCGCCAAGGCGCGGTGGGACCCGATGTGGATCATCCTTATGGCCACGGCCGTTTCGAAACCGTCGGCACCGTATTCGTCGCCGCTCTGCTCCTGCTCGTCGGTCTGGGTATCGCCGGAGATGCGGTTCGCGGGCTTTTCATGCCAGAGCGGCTGGGTGCGCCCGGCCCCCTCGCACTGGCCGCGGCACTGCTCTCGCTGCTGGTCAAGGAGTTGCTCTACAGACGAACGATGGCGGTGGCCCGCGACACCCGCTCGCGGCTGATCGCCGCCAATGCCTGGCATCACCGCAGCGATGCGCTGTCCTCGGGCGTTGCACTGGTGGGCATTGCCGGGGCGATCGCGGGCCTCGCCGTGCTGGATGCAGTTGCCGCCATCATCATCGCGGTGATGCTAACGCATGTCGCCTTCCAGCACGCTTGGCCGGCCTTGAAGGAACTCGTCGACACCGGCCTCGACCGCGACGAGCGCGCGCTCATTTCAACCGAGATCATGAGAGTGCCGGGTGTTCGCGGCATGCGGCAGTTGCGCACCCGCCATTCCGGGGCAGCGGCCCTGGCCGATGTCGCCGTCTTCGTCGACCCTCTGATCTCGGTCAGCGAGGCCCACCACATCAGCGAGGCGGTGAGCGCGCGGCTGGTGGCCAACGTCGATCTTTTGACCCAGGTGGTGGTGCATGTCGAGCCAGCGGGACACGCCGACGCCGATGCGGCCTTGGCCCTGCCGCTCCGCCCCGAGGTCGAGACAGCCCTGCACGAGGCTTGGGCTGGCATCGCCGAGGCGTCAAGGATCAGTGCGCTCGATCTCGCCTTCCTGGCGCACGGGATCGAGGTCACCGTCGTCATGCCGCTCGATGCGGTTGCGTCCGCAGAGGCGGCGATGCGGCTCGCCGAGCGTCTCTCGAGCGCTGCGCGTGGCCTATCCTACATCGTGGCCATTCGCCTGCGGTTGCAGGTCGGGTCACACGGCCTTCGGGAAGGCGGCGCCGCGGCAGAAGGACCCTAATCGATCCTGCCAGGGCTCGCGCTGCCCGAGCTTTCCCGGGTCGCCCGCCACCGAACGCCGGCAGCCGGCGCACTCGACCGGCGGGCAGGCAAGGGCTGCGGCCGGCTGGGCCGCGCTGCAGCCTACCCGATGATTTCGATCGCGTAGCTCTCGATCACCGGGTTGGCGAGGAGCTTCTCGCACATCGCTTCGAGCCTCGCCGTGGCGGCACCCTTGTCGGTCATCGCGAGGTCGAGTTCGATCAGCTTTTGCTTCTTGAGCCCCTCGACCTCGGTGAAGCCCAGCCCCCAGAGCGAGCGCTGGATGGCTTGCGCCTCGGGGTCGAGGACGCCGGGGCGAAAGCCGACGGTTACCCTTGCCTTCATGGCTGCCCCTTTTGGCACCAAATGCCCTATTGGATGGTCTCTGGCCCGCGCATGTCGCGGGGGCCGGCCTCGGGCAGGATGCCGAGCCTTCTTGCGATCTCCTGGTAGCCCTCCTCGACCTTGCCGAGATCCTGGCGGAAGCGGTCCTTGTCGAGGCGCTCGTTGGTGGCGACGTCCCAAAGCCGGCAATTGTCGGGGCTGATCTCATCCGCGAGGATGAGCCGCATGTCCTCGTCCTCCCAGAGCCGTCCGAACTCGAGCTTGAAGTCGACGAGCTTGAGGCCGACGCCGAGGAACAGGCCGGAGAGGAAGTCGTTGACCCGAAGCGCCATGTTCATGATCTCGTCGATCTCCTGGTAGCTGGCCCAGCCAAAAGCGGTGATGTGCTCCTCGGTAACCATCGGATCGCCCAACTCGTCGGCCTTGAGGTAGTACTCGACGATCGAGCGGGGCAGCATGGTGCCCTCCTCGATGCCGAGCCGCTTGGCGAGCGAGCCGGCGGCGATGTTCCTGATCACCACCTCGATCGGGATGATCTCGACCTCGCGGATCAGCTGCTCGCGCATGTTGAGCCGGCGGACGAAATGGGTCGGGATCCCGACGTCCTGCAACTTGAGCATCAGATACTCGGAAATACGGTTGTTGAGTACTCCCTTCCCGGTGATGACAGCGTGTTTCTTGTTGTTGAACGCGGTGGCATCATCCTTGAAATATTGGATGAGGGTGCCGGATTCCGGGCCTTCGAACAGAATCTTGGCCTTGCCCTCGTAGACCTGCTTGCGCCGGGCCATCGTTTTCGCCTTGGCTACTTGGAACCGAAAGCGGCGCCCAGAGTGGAGCGCCGCTTCCTTCGTTCGTTGCCTCTGTCTATAGCCGAGCCCGACCGACCCGACAACAAAGCGGACGGGCCGGCCCGAAAACCCTGGTTCAGTCGGCGAGGCGCGCGTCGATATCGAGCATCTCGATCGGCACCCACTCGCGGATCGAATCGACGTCGTCGAGGGTGCGAAGCTCGGTATAGACCACCCGCTCGATCTCGTCCTCGCGCCCCTGCCAGTGCTTGATCAGCGCATCCGCCGAGTTCTTGCCCATGCTGCGCGGGTCACGGAAGACGGCGACGCCGATCTTGCCGCGGGCGACCATCTCGAGCTCGTCCGGCTGCCCGCCCATGCCGGTGACGAGGATGCCGTCGAGCTTGCCGTCGGCTTCGAGCGCTGACATGGTGCCGAGGCCCATGACCGAGTTCATGGCGACGATCGCCTCGACTTGTGGGTAGGCGATCAGGAGGCGTTCGGTCTCGGCATAGGCGAGCTCGCGCTGGAAGTCGCCGTATGCCTCGTAGATGACGTCGGCGGTGACGCCCTCGACACTCTCGATCCCGGCGAGCACGCCGTTGCCGCGGTCCTGGCTGATCTCCGACGCGATCGGTCCCCACATCATGACGATCTTCGGGTTCGCGTTGCCGCGCTCCTTGAAGTAGTTGCCGATCCACTCGCCGGTGGTGACGCCCATCTGGTAGTGATTGTAGACTGACCAGTTGAGGACGGCGTCGTCGAAGGGGAAGGTTTCGCCCTCCTTGGGCTCGTAGTCGACCATCAGGAGCTTGACCCCGGCATCGGCCACGGTGACGAGGCCCGTGGTGTTCTGCTCCAAGGAACTCGGCCCGAAGAGAAGGTAGTCGAGGTTCAAGTTCGCCATGTTCTCCAGGATGTTGAGCATCTCGTCGTGGCGGTTGGAGGCAGTGGGCGCGGCCTGGAAGATCTCGTAGGTGATCCCGGCCTCGTCGAGGGCCTCCCGAAAGCCGATCTCGAGCTGGCCGAAGAGGTCGGTGATGTCGTGCTGGTGCGAGACGAAGCCGATCCGGACCGGATGGCTGTCGGCGAGCACCGGGGCGCTGAGCCCGACGAGTGCCAGGACCGCGACACTGGCGCCGAAGATGGTTCTTCTCTGCATGGTACCTGCTCCCTGTTGGTTATGGGGTCGTCATCGCCGCCTGAGCTGCAACGCCACGGCGGCGATGATCAAAAGGCCGAGGATGATGCGCTGGATGAAGAAGCCGGCACCCGTCTGGATCAGGCCGTTCTCCAGCATGCCGATGAGGTAGACGCCGAGCACGGTGCCGACCATGGTGCTGCGGCCGCCGAAGAGGAAGGTGCCACCGAGCACCACGGCGGCGATGATGTGCAGCTCCAGCCCCTCCCCCATGGCAGAGGAGGCGCTGGCGAGCCGGCCCATGAGGACCAGTGCTGCGAGTCCGGCGAGGGCCCCCTGGATGACATAGGTGCTGGCGGTCACGGCCCTGACGTTGATGCGGGTGGCCTCGGCCGCCTTGGGGTTGCTGCCGATGGCGGTGAGCCAGCGGCCGTAGGCGGTCTTGGCCAGGAGGAACCAGCCCATGGCGGCGACCACCAGCGCAATCCACACGGCGACCGGCAGGCCGAGGAAGAACGAGCGGCCGATGCCGACGATCAAGTCCGGCATGGTCGAGACCATGTTCGCACCCATGTAGTGCTGGGCGAAGCCGCGATAGGCGACGAAGGTGCCGAGCGTGGCCAAGAGCGGCGGGACGCCGAGGACGGTGATGTTGAAGCCGTTGAAGGCGCCGAGAAGCGCACCGAGCAGGATCGCGGCCGGGATCGCCAGGGGGGCCGGGATATAGCCCGCGGCCATGCCGGTGCCGATCAGGCAGGCGACGACGCCGACCATCGAGCCCGTTGAGATGTCGATGCCGCCGGTGTTCATGATCAGCGTCTGGCCGACCGCGAGGATCAGGAAGACCGCGGCCGCCCGCATGATGGTGATCTGGTTCTGCGGGGTGTTGAAGGTCTCACCGGTGATGAAGGTGATGATCGCATAGAGCAGGACGATGGCGATCAGGGTGTTGAGAAAGGGCAGGCCCGTCACCCTGTACCACGCGGTGGCGAAGGCACCGGCCGGACGGTCGGCGGCGGTCTGCTCGACGCTGGCGTTCATGCCGCCACGCCGGTGCCGAGATCGCCGACAATCAGGCGCACCACGTCGGTCTTGGTGACCTCGCTGGTCGTGACGACACCCTGGACCCGGCCCGAGCGCATGACGGCGATGCGGTCGGAAATCTGAAAGACATGCTCGAGGTCGTGGCTGATCACCAGCATGCTCTGCCCCTGGCTCCGGAGCGTGCCGATCAGGCCTAGCACCTTCTTGACCTCTTCGACGCCGAGGGCCGCGGTCGGCTCGTCGAGGACGAGGAGCGTGATCGCGGGCTTCCGGATCGCCCGGCCGATGGCCACCGCCTGACGCTGGCCGCCGGACAGCGTGCCCACAGGACGGCGCGGGTCGGGGATCCTGATTCGCAGGCGCTCGAGGGTGGCCTCGGTCTCCTCGAGCATCCGCTTGTCGTCGGGGATCGAGAACCAGCCCCATCGGGTCCGGGTCAGCTCGTCGCCGAGGAAGACGTTGCCCGGGACGTCGAGCGAGTTGGCCAGCGCCAGGTCCTGGTAAACCACCTCGATGCCGAGGGCACCTGCCTCGCGGGTCGAGGGGATCGTGACCGGCTGTCCCTTCAGGCGGATCTCGCCACCATCCGGTGGTTGGACGCCGGAGAGCGCCTTGACCAGGGTCGACTTGCCGGCGCCGTTGTCGCCGACCAGGGCCAGGGTCTCGCCCTCGTAGATGGTCAACGTGGCGCCGTTCAGCGCCCGCACGCCCCCGAAGCGCTTCTCGAGACCGACCGCCTCGATCAACGGCGTTGCCGCCG
>CAZNWE010000113.1:0-10566 GCA_964576715.1 uncultured Geminicoccaceae bacterium
GGTCAGGAACACCTATATCTACCCGCCGGCCCCCTCGATGCGGATCATCGCCGACATCTTCCGCTACACCGCCGAGAAGATGCCCAAGTTCAACTCGATCAGCATCTCTGGCTATCATATGCAGGAGGCGGGGGCGACCGCGGATCTCGAGCTCGCCTACACGCTGGCCGACGGCATCGAGTACATCCGCACCGGCATGGCGGCCGGACTCGGTGTCGACAAGTTCGCCCCTCGGCTCAGCTTCTTCTGGGCGATCGGGATGAACTACTGGATGGAGGTGGCCAAGCTCCGGGCCGGTCGCCTGCTCTGGGCGAAGCTGGTCCAAGACTTCACGCCCAAGGACAGCCGCTCGCTCTCCCTGCGCACCCATTGCCAGACCTCGGGCTGGTCGCTGACCGCGCAGGACGTGATGAACAACGTCGTGCGCACCTGCATCGAGGCGATGGCGGCGACGCATGGCGGGACGCAATCCCTGCACACCAACGCCTTCGACGAGGCGCTGGCCCTGCCGACCGACTTCTCGGCGCGCATCGCCAGGAACACCCAGCTCTTCATCCAGAACGAGACCGGCACCTGCCGGACGGTCGACCCCTGGGGCGGCAGCTGGTTTCTCGAGCGGCTCACCTACGACCTCGCCCGCCGTGCCCATGGGCACATCACGGAGGTCGAAGAGGCCGGTGGCATGGCCAAGGCGATCGAGCAGGGCATTCCCAAGCTGAGGATCGAGGAGGCAGCGGCCCGCACCCAGGCCCGGATCGACAGCGGCCGGCAGACGGTCGTGGGCGTGAACAAGTACCGGCCGAGCGAGCCCGAGTTCGTCGACGTGCTCAAGGTCGACAACCGCTCGGTGCGCGCCCAGCAGCTCGAGAAGCTCGAGGCCTTGAAGGGCAATCGCGACGAGCTGGCGCTCAGGCGTTCGCTCGATGCCTTGACCCGGGCGGCCGAGAGCGGCGAGGGCAATCTCCTCGGCCTTGCGGTCGAGGCGGCCAGGGCCAAGGCCACGGTCGGCGAGATCACCCAGGCCCTGGAGAAGGTCTGGGGCCGGCACGTCGCCGAGATCCGCTCGATCACCGGCGTCTATGGCAAGGAGGTGGGGGCGATGGGCAATGTCCCGTCATGCCGCCAGCGGGTCGAGGCCTTTGCCGAGGCGGAAGGCCGTCGGCCGCGCATCCTGATCTGCAAGATGGGCCAGGACGGCCACGACCGGGGGCAGAAGGTGATCGCCTCGGCCTTCGCCGATCTCGGCTTCGACGTCGATATCGGCCCGCTCTTTCAGACCCCCGAGGAGGCGGCCCGCCAGGCGGTCGAGAACGACGTGCACATCGTCGGTGCCAGCTCGCTCGCCGCGGGGCACCTGACGCTGGTGCCGGAGCTCAAGGCGGCGCTCGAGGCCGAGGGCCGGGGCGACATCATGATCGTCGTCGGCGGCGTGATCCCGCCGCAGGACTACCCAGCCCTGAAGGCGGCCGGGGCCAAGGCGATCTTCCCGCCCGGCACGGTGATCGCCGATGCCGCGATCGAGCTTCTCGACCAGCTGAGCCAGGAGCTCGGCCACGCCTCGGCTGCTGCAGAATAACGCCGGGAAGCCAGCGAAGCTTGTCGGCGCTCCCACCGCTTGCGACCTTCCTCGACGGCATCCGGCGGGGTGATCGGGCGTTGCTGGCGCGCGCCATCACGCTGACCGAGAGCCGGCGGCGGGAGCACCGCGAGGCCGCCAAGGCGCTGCTCGAGGGCATCCTGCCGATGGCTGATCCGGTGCATTCTCCCGCCCGGCGGATCGGCATCACCGGCGTGCCCGGGGTGGGCAAGTCGACGCTGATCGACAGCTTCGGCAGCATGCTGACAGCGATGGGTCACAAGGTGGCGGTGCTGGCGGTCGATCCCTCCTCGTCGCGGACCGGCGGATCGATCCTCGGCGACAAGACGCGGATGGCACGGCTCGCGGTCGATGCCAAGAGCTTCATCCGCCCGTCGCCGTCGGGCGGGGTGATGGGCGGGGTCAGCCGGATGACGCGGGAGACCATGCTCCTGGTCGAGGCGGCGGGCTATGACGTGATCATCGTCGAGACGGTGGGCGTCGGGCAGTCCGAGGTCATGGTGGCCGAGATGGTCGATATCTTCCTGGTCCTGGCCCTGCCCGGCGCCGGCGACGAGCTGCAGGGAATCAAGAAGGGGATTCTCGAGCTTGCCGATCTCATCGCCGTCAACAAGGCCGACGGCGACAACCGCTTGCGGGCCGAGCAAGCCGCGATGCACTACAAGCGCGCTCTGTCGATCCTCGAGCCCGCCACGCCGAACTGGCGACCGCCGGTAATGCTGCTCAGCGCTCTGCAGGAAGAGGGCCTGGAGCAGCTCTGGCGCACGATCGAGCAGCACCGGCTGATCCTCGAGCGCGCCGGCGCACTCGTCGCCAAGCGGAGCGAGCAGCAGGTCCGCTGGCTCTGGCAGCTGCTGCAGGCCGGACTCGAGGACCGGCTGCGGCACGAACTCCGCGACCAGCTGCCCCGGCTGGAGGCGGCAGTCGGGCGGGGCGAGACGACCCCGGGCAGTGCGGCCGAGGAGCTGCTGGCGCGGCTGTTCGCGGGCAATGGCTGACCGCCGACCTCAATAGCCGATGCTGGCACCGGCGCCGATGCTGAAGCGGCTGCCGAAGAGGTTGAAGCCATAGGTGTCGGGGTAGTCGTCGGGGACGAGGCGGCCGACGAGGCGCCAGATCAGGCGCTCAGGCTCGCCATCGGGCTCGGCACCGGCCAGCGCCACGGCGCGCTCGCCATCGCAGAACGCAGCCTTGACGAAGAGCGTGCGGATGGCGGTCCGGTCCTCGCGCGGCTCGCCGCAGAGGGTCTCGTTGCCGCCGGTGAAGTCGAAGGCGAAGCGCCGCTCGGCAGCAGCCGTGGCGGTCGCGGCAAGGTCGAGGCCGCGCACCCCGCGCTCGACGGCGGCGAGGAGTGCCGGCGGCGACAAAGGCGGCTCGCCGCGCCAAGTGACGCGCACCGGGCCCGCCGCCGCGGTATCGGCGAGCAGGCGACGGGCTTCGCGGACATCCGAGCCGGGCTCGACCCGAACCTCGGGGCGAGCGGCACAAGCGCCGAGGGCGACCAGCAGCAAGAGCACCGGCAACGGCCACTGGGGAGACGGCATCGAGCAAACGTCCAATGAGCAAGTGCTACCGAGCGGAGACTAGCAGCCGGCTGAAGCGAGGTACGCAAAATCCGCCAGCTTCGCCGAACTTCGCGCCCAAGGCGACGCCCCGCGCACAAGGCTAACCCGCGATCACCGCCCGGTGCGCCGTGGCTAACAATCGTTAACCGCCACCGGCAGCGCATCGCTAGGCTCCGCCGCGAGCCATCAACAGCGGTCCTGCCGATGCGTCTCATGCTCCTCCTGTCGGGCCTCGTTCTCGCTGGCTGCAGTCGCGGCCCGGAGATGGTCACCCTCTACTGCTACGAGACGCTCGCCGACAGTGCCTGCTACTTCGCGCCCGACCCGGGTCGGGAAAACCGCCTGCTCGCCGTTGTCGACGTCAAGCTGACGCCGGAACTCGCTATTCGGCGCGGCGACCCCCGCTGAGCGACGCCCGGCCCGGCCGAAGAACGGCGCCGGTCAAGAGCGCAGCGCGTAGGAGCCGCCGCAGTTCTCGCCCACGCCGTAGTCGAGCTGGCGGCGCATCTCACGCTTGTCGGGCCGATCGGTCAGCGCGATGACGCCCGCCGCCGGGGCGGCGATCAACACGGTGCCGACGCAGCCGACGGCCTTGAACAACGCGTAGAACGGCGTGCCGATGACGGTGAGCGCGCCGGACCCGTCCCGCCTCGGGCGCAGCGCACCGTCCTGTCCCCATGCGGTCGTCACGCTCGGCGCCGCACCAAACGTGGACTGCCGCTCGGTCGGGGTCTGGCTGCAGGCCGTGAGCAGGCACGCGGCGAGAGCCAGGATCACGGTCGGGCGCATCGCTGGACTTCCTTCGATTGATTGGCTGTGACACCGCGATCGTAGCGTGCAATGCGGTCATTGGCCACCGCAGCGGCAGCCTGCCGATGCCGCCGGCACGGCCGAGGCCCTGGGCCGAGTGGCGGCGCGCTCAGCCGCCCAACGACTTCTCCCATTCGTCGACCTGCCGCTCGGCCTCCTCGCGGACGACGCCGTAGCGCGCCTGGATTCGGCCGATCATCTCGTCACGGCTGCCGGCGGCGACCTCGAGGTCGTCATCGGTCAGCTTGCCCCATTGCTGGCGGACCTTGCCGCGGAGCTGTTGCCAGTTGCCCTTCATCCGATCCCAGTTCATCGACCACTCCTGTTGTCTTGCGTGACCGCACCGGCAGCCATCGGCCGGCACACCTGGTCAACCGCGATCGGCATCGAAAGGTTCCGCCGCTCGATCCTCAGGTGCCGCGGATTCTGCGGCATCGAGCCGCCGGTTTGCGACAGCGGCGCCGGCATGTTAGGGTCGGGGTTTTAGTTGTCGAGGAAGGGACGCCCGCATGACGGAGAACTTGCGATCAGCATTGGTCGAGATGATGCCGCAGCTACGCGCGTTCGCCCGGAGCCTGACGGGTGGCGACCGTGACTTCGCCGACGACCTCGTGCAGGACACCCTGGTCAAGGGGATGCAGGCCGAACGGCAGTTCGAGCCCGGCACCAATCTGCGGGCCTGGCTGTTCACGATACTGCGCAACACCTTCTGCAGCCAAGTCCGCCGCAAGCGGCGGCAGGTCGGCATGGCGGACGAGGACCTCGAGCAGCTGGCGACGACGGCAGCACCGCAAAACGGGCGCCTCGAGAGCATGGCGTTTCGCCGGGCCTTCAGGCAGTTGAGTTCGGCGCATCGCGAGGTCCTGGTGCTCGCGGTGCTCCAGGGTCAGCCCTACGACACCATCGCGGCGGTCTGCGGCTGCGAGGTCGGCACGGTGAAGAGTCGGGTGAATCGGGCGCGTGAACAGCTCAAGGCAACGCTGCTCGAGGGCGCGCCGACGGCGCCAGGGTTGCTCGAAGGCGCGCCGGCGGCGCGAGGCGCTGGCCGGGCGACGACACCGGACCGTCGCCGGATGCGGGCCGGGGCACGACCGGGCGGTCGACACCACCGCCGCCGACCGCCGCCGGGACGCCGGCAACCGGCCAACCGTGGCCCCGCAACCCCGAGCTGTTCGCCTGGACTCCGCTGACGGCAGCGTGGGACCGGCTGGATGGGCGGCGTGAAACATCGTTGGCCGATGCGCACAGCTGCGGTGTTGCCGACATCGGCTTGCAGCTGTGCCGCGTGAGACGCATGGGCGGCGACAAGCGCAGGGCCGCGGCGGTGAGCGGCGATCCCGGTTTCGAGGAATGGGTGGCCCGCCAGCTGCGCCGATTGCACGACGAAGTGCTCGACGAGGAGCTGCCGGCCGATCTTCTGCGGCTCATCGATCGGCTGACGAGCGCGGCGGCGTCACCCGGCAAGCGCACCGCGACGAGCGGCGGCAAGCCGGGCGAGCGCGCCGCGAAAAGCGGCGACGGGGCGGCCAACCCGGCGCGCCGGCGCGGTCGGCGAGGGTCCGGCTGACCGTCCCGAGCGCCGCGGCCTCGGCGCCGCTGCCGCACCCGGGCCGCCGTACCCATGCGGGCGCGGGGTACTCGCGGTCGCCTCCCCGCTACATGACGAAGCGCGGCATCAGCCAGCGTGGCAACGCCAGGATGAGGTCGGGGAGGAGGATGATGAGCAGCAGGATGCCGAGCATCGGCAGCAGAATGATGCCCACATCCTTCAGCGCGTGGACCAGCTTGACCTCGCCGATGGCCGCACTGATCAGCAGGCAGAGGCCATAAGGCGGCGTCACCAGGCCGAAGGCGAGGCTGATGATGCCGATGATCGCGAAGTGGATCGGGTGCATGCCGACATGCTGCACCACCGGCCAGAGCACGGTGCCGAGGATGATGATCGCCGGGATGGCGTCGATGAACATGCCGATCAGCAGAAAGGCCGCGGCGACGAGGATGCCGGTGCCGACGATGCCGAGCCCCATGCCGTCGATATAGCCGACGAGGGCCGCCGGGATCTTGAAATAGGCCAGCGCCCAGCCGAAGGCCGAGGCGGTGCCGATGCAGAACAGCGAGAGGGCGGCGAAGCGGGCGCTCTCGTAGAGGATCTTCGGCAGCTTCGCCGGGGTGACCGTGCGGTAGATGAACATGCCGAGCACGAGCGAGTAGAGCACGGCGACGACCGAGGCCTCGGTCGGCGTGAAGAAGCCCGAGACGATGCCGCCGACGATGATCACCGGGGTCATCAGGGCGAGGAGCGAGCTGGCGAAGGCGGCGGCGAGCTCTTTCAGCGTGCTGCGCGCATAGATCGGGTAGCCGTAGCGCCTGGCGTAGACGTAGACCGTGAGCATTTGGGCGGCGGCGATCAGCAGGCCCGGGACCACGCCGGCGAGGAAGAGGCCGCCGATCGAGACCGACATCAGCCCGCCCCAGACGACCATCAGGATCGAGGGCGGGATGATCACCCCCATGACCGAAGAGCAGGCGGTGATCGCGACCGCGAAGCTTGCATGATAGCCCTGCTTCTTCATCTGCGGTATCAAGAGCGAGCCGATCCCGGCGGCATCCGCCGTCGAGCTGCCGGAAATACCGGCGAACAGCATCGAGACGGTGACGTTGACGTGGCCGAGCCCACCCGGCAGGTGGCCGACGAGTGCCCTGGCGAAATTGATCAGCCGGTCGGTGATCCCCGCCCCGTTCATCAGGTTGGCGGCGAGCAGGAAGAACGGCACGGCGAGCAGCACGAAGGCGTTGTAGCTCTTGAACATCTCGCGCAGCAGCAGGATCGGGGTCAGCCTTGGTTCGATGAAGAACACCGGGACCACGGCGAGGCCGAGGGCGAAGGCCACCGGCACCCGGAGGATGACCAGGATGCCGAACAGGCCGAACAGGATCCCCGCGACCTCGCCCGGGCTCATGGCCGGGCCGCCGCGGCCGGATCACCGGGTGCCGGTGGCGGCCCCGCGATCCAGCCCAGGTCGATGGCGATCCGCTCGGCGATGAACAGGAGCCAGGTGGCCCCGGCCCAGGGCCAGGCGACATAGATCGAGAGCATCGGCAGGCCGGCGATCTCGCTCCGCTGCCGCGAGCCCAGGATGGCGAAATCCCAGCCCCAGCGCAAAAAGATCAGGGCGGCGAGCAGGATCGAAAGATTGACGACCATCCGGGCAACGACGTGCCCGAGCCGGCTCTTCGCCTCGGGCAGGAGATCGACGTCGAAATGGCTGCCGTCCCTGACCGCGATGGCGGCGCCGACCATGATGATCCAGATGAAGGCGAAGCGGGCGATCTCCTCGGTCCAGATGTAGCGCGGGACGACGTCGACATAGCGCGAGAGGATCTGCATCGTGACGGGCACGATGAGCACCGCGATCAACAGCGTCAGCACCACCTGCAGCAGGCGGTAGTAGAGATCGATCAGCTTGCGCATGGCACTTGGGCTCGCTGGCGGCGACGAAAAAGGGGCCGCGTCCCGAGGAGGCGGCCCCTGGCGTCGCTGGACGCCTAGTCGACGGCGAGGATGGCGGCGTAGACGTCGCCGGCACCCAGCTCGTCGGCATAGGCCTGCATGACCGGTGCGGCGAGCTCGAGGAGCGTCGCCTTGTCGGCGAACGGGTGGGTGGTGAGCCAGCCCTGGGCTTCCATGGCGGCCAGCTTCTCGGCGTCCTGGCTGCTCTCGATCTCGCGGCCGAGCGCGCCGGCGGCCGCCCCCGCCTCGTCGATGCAGGCCTGCAGCTCGGCATCGAGTCGTTGGTAGGTGGCGTTGGCGAAGGCGAGCGGGCGCACCGTGATGGCGTGCTGGGTGAGCGCCACCTCGGGGCCCACCTCGTAGAACTTCATCTGCTCGATGCCGGCCGCCTCGTTCTCGGCCGCCTCGATCACGCCGGTCTGGATGGCGTTGTAGACCTCGCTGTAGGCGATGACGGTCGGTGCCGTCCCGAGAGCGTCGAAGACGCGGGTCCAGATCGGCGCTCCCTGCATGCGGATCGACAGGCCCTTCATCGCCTCCATGTTGGTCACGGGCCGGTTGGCGAAGACGTTGCGGGTGCCGCCGCCGGCATAGCCGACGATCCTGACGTCGGCGTTTTCGAGAATGTCCTGGGCAATCGGGTCGAGCGTGCCGGCGTCGATGGCGGCGTTCCAGTGGTCGAGGTCGCGGAACAGGAACGGCATGTCCATCAACGGCGCCATCTGCGAGAAGGTCGACATGTGCGCCGGCGAGACCACCGCGTAGTCGACGGCGATGCCCTGGCTCATGTTCTCGAAGTAGTCCTTCTCGAGACCGAGCTCGGAGTTGAGGTGCAGATCGAAGGTGACGTCGCCCGAATAGCACTCGGTGACCAGCCGCTCGAACTCGCGCATGGTCTTGGTGAAGGCGTGGTCCTCGTTGAACTGGCTGGCACCGACCAGCGTCACGCCCTGCGCCTGTGCTGCACCGGCCAGCGTGACGGCGACGGCCAGGCCGGCGAGCATCGTTGTCGTTTTGAGCATCAAAGCTCTCCCCGTTGTTGCTTGTCCTCGAATCACCGGCTTGATCGCAGAAAGCGCTGCGGCTGTCACGGGGTCTGTGTTGCGGCGGCTCGGGGGCTTGCCATCCGCTGTCTTGTGCGCCAGACCAATTGGCGGCAACGGCGAGACCCGGCGCCGCGCCTGCGCGGCAACAGGGGGCTGGTGTACACAGCCCTTGCGGCGGCCCGCTCGCCAGATGTCAGCCGTGGAGGCCAGATTTCAGCCATGCAGGAGAGCCACAAATGGTGATCCGCGCACTCTCTTTGATCGCCGCTCTTCTCTGGCTGCCGGTCGGCGCGAGTGCCCAGGACGGGGCGGCGGAGGCGCCACCGCCCGAACCGCAGACGTTGGGCGACGTCGGCATCCTGCCGGCCAATCTGAAGCTCCTGGTCGATCCCTTGACGGTCGACGAGCTGGCGCTCGAGGCGGCAGCCTGGCGGGACGTGGTCCGGGCCAAGATCATCGACATGAACGAGGCGGAGCTCGCCGGCCGGCAGGTACTGGCAGCGGCGAGGGAGACGGCGGATGCCACCGCGGGGGAGACGGTCGAGAGCGCGGCGGCGGACCGGCATTTCGAGCGGGCGGCCACGTTGCGCGACGAGCGGGCGAAGCTGCTCGATCGGCTCAGAGTGGTGGTCGACGAGTGGGAGACGAAGGGCGCCGACGTCACCGAGTACCGCAACTATGTCGGTGCGGTCAGCGGCATCGAGGTCGACGTCACGGACACCCAGTCAGCGGCCAAGACGATCATGAACTGGGCGAAATCCGAGGAGGGTGGCCTGCGCCTGCTGCGGCAGGGTGCGGTGGTCGTCGGCACGACCATCGGCGCCTGGCTGATCGGTGGGCTGATCTCCTGGCTGATCGGCCGCGGGCTCAGCGTCACCCAGGCCGGCTCGAAGCTGCTGCGCAAGTTCCTCGGTCGCTGGACGCGGCGCGTCGTCGCCTTCATCGGCTTTCTGGTCGGGCTCTCGGCGGTGGGTATCAACGTCGGGCCGCTGGTCGCCGCTGTCGGTGCGGCCGGCTTCGTCATCGGCTTCGCGCTGCAAGGCACCTTGAGCAACTTCGCGAGCGGCATCCTAATCATGACGCAGCGCCCCTTCGATGTCGGCGACACGGTGGAGGCAGCCGGGGTGCTCGGGCGGATCGACAGTGTGACGCTGTTCAGCACACATCTGACGACGCCCGACAACAAGCAGGTGATCGTGCCCAACAATGCGATCTGGGGCGGCAACATCACCAATGCCACGGTCAAGAACCGGCAGCGGCTGGAGATCGAGGTCGACCTCGCCGACACGCTGGACATCGGCGAAGCGCTCGAGCGCGTCGACGGGGTGCTGCGGGAGCTGCCGTTCGTGCTCGACGAGCCCCAGCCGACGGTCGAGCTGAAGGCCGTCGATCGCGGCAAGAGCCTCCTGCAGATCAAGCTCGGGGCATGGGTGCCGGCGGAAACGCCCGGCAATCCGCGGCTCGAGATGATCGAGCGGATCCATGCCGCCTTCCCCGACGACGATCTGAAGCGGGCGGCTTGAGCGCGGCGCCAATTACCGCCGACAGCCGCAGCGCCGCGAGCCGCCAGCGCTACCGAACAGACCCGGCAGCGGACGAGCGTTGAGACCAATCTGGCGAACGAATGGTGGCGCCGGAACCGATTGAGAGAACTATCCCTTCAGACCTCACTAGGCGTCCGCACCGCGGTCGGCGAGGCGACTGCCGCATAGGTCTCGAGCGCCTCCAGTGCTTCCCGCACCTTGGCGACGATGCTCGCGGCATCGAGGCCGGCGGCGGCCATTTGGCCGGCGGGGGTGCCCTGATCGATGAAGCGGTCGGGCAGCATCATGGCGCGGAGCCTGGCGTGGCTGCCGTCGAGCAGACCGACCTCCAGCAGGTGTTGCTGGACGTGGGCGGCGAAGCCGCCGATCGAGCCCTCCTCGACGGTGACCAGGAGCGCGTGGTTCTTGGCCAGCTGGTCGATCAGCGCGCTATCGAGCGGCTTGGCGAAGCGGGCGTCGGCGACGGTGGTCGAGATGCCCATCGCATCGAGCT
>CAZNWE010000114.1:0-10238 GCA_964576715.1 uncultured Geminicoccaceae bacterium
AACTGGATGCGACCGTCGTCGTTCTTGTCCTCCCACTGGATGAGGCCGGTCTGCTCCCAGGTGCTGATCCAGTCGGGCCGCTCTTCGTAGAGCAGGCTGCCGTCTGGCGAGCCGACCTCGCCGGGCTGCACCGTGTTCAGCACGTTGAGCCGGGCCATCGCTCCCACGGCCGGCGCCGTGAGGTAGAGGAGGGCGATGAAGACCAGCGCCCAGCCGGCGGACCAGCGGGCATCGGCGACCTTGGGCACGGTGAAGAAGCGGATGATGACGTGCGGCAAACCGGCCGTGCCGATCATCAGCGACATGGTGAACAGCACCATGTTGAGCGTGTTGGTGTGGTGGCCGGTATAGGAGTTGAAGCCGAGGTCGGTGACCACCTGGTCGAGGCGGACGAGCAGCGGCACGCCTTCCTGGACGGTGTTGGCGAACAGGCCCATTGGCGGCAGGAAAGTGCCGGTGATGTTCAAGGAGATGAAGATCGCCGGCACCGTGTAGGCGGTGATCAGCACGCAGTACTGCGCCACCTGGGTGTAGGTGATGCCCTTCATCCCGCCCAAGACGGCATAGACGAAGACGATCGCGGCACCGATGAACAGGCCGGTCGAGGCGTCGACCTCGAGGAAGCGGGCGAAGGTGACGCCGACACCGGTCATCTGGCCGATGACGTAGGTGACCGAGGCGACGATCAGACAGATCACCGCGATGACGCGGGCACTCTGGCTGTAGAAGCGATCGCCGATGAATTCCGGGACCGTGTACTTGCCGAACTTGCGCAAGTACGGGGCGAGGAGGCAGGCGAGCAACACGTAGCCGCCGGTCCAGCCCATCAGGAAGCTGGAATTGTCGTAGCCGACGAAGGCGATGAGGCCGGCCATCGAGATGAAGGAGGCGGCCGACATCCAGTCGGCGGCCGTCGCCATGCCGTTCATGACCGGGTGGACGCCACGTCCGGCGGCGTAGAACTCACCGGTGGTGCCGGCCTTGGCCCAGATGGCGATGGCGATATAGAGGGCGAAGGAGGCACCGACGACGAGATAGATGAGGGTTTGCTGTTCCATGGTCCGCGTTCTCCGTCAGGGCCGCTTTATTCGTCGGCGCCGTGTTTGCGGTCGAGCGCGTTCATGCGGAACGCGTAGTAGAAGATCAGGACGATGAAGACGAGGATCGATCCCTGCTGGGCGAACCAGAAGCCGAGATCGGTGCCGCCCACCGCGATGCCCGAGAGCAGCGGGCGGAACAGGATGCCGCCGCCGAACGAGACCAGCGCCCAGACGATCAGCACGTTGCGGATGAGCTTGAGATTGGCGGACCAGTAGGCCGCCCCTTCGGTGGTTTCCTGCCGCATTTATCCCCCCTGGGAGTGCGTGTTGGCCGTTCGGTCGAGAGCGTACTCGCCCTCGACCTCGTTCATCCTTCATAACTTCGCCGCCGGGGCTTGAAACGGGTCTAATGCGCGCAGGCGGCGATGGCTGCACCATGGTGTCCACCAGGCCATAGGTGCGCCCGATCCGGCCACAACCGCCAATCTCACGAGAAAATTCATTTCAGATCAATGGGTTGATAGTTAGAGGCGCCGGTGATCGACAGTCGCCGGCGCGGCGCATGGGCGTTTTGCGACAAATCAACGCGGCATGTCCGAAATACATTGGCTGCGGCGGCTGGTCGCAATCTGCGGTGGTTGACCGATACCAATTCTATAATTTAAGAAACTGTGTAAGTGTTGATCACGAACAAGCCGCGGCCGGCTGTCGCGGCGCCAAGGGAGGTCGACCATGACCGATCGTCGTCGCCGGGATGCCGGCAGCGTCATCCGCGCCCTCGCCAGCGGCACCGGGCCCAGCGGCACTAGGCGACGCCGGTTCCTGCAGTACGCCGCCACCGCCGGCCTCGTCGGCGGCGCCTTCGCCGGGCCGCGCCGCGGCCGGGCCGCCGCGGTCGAGACCACCGCCCGCATCGTCATCGCCGGCGCCGGTGCCGCCGGGCTCGCCACCGCCGCCCGGCTGAGCAGCCGGCTCGACGGTGCGACGATCACCATCATCGACGGTCGCAAGGCGCACTACTACCAGCCCGGCTTCACCCTGATCGCCGCCGGCCTCAAACCCGAAAGCTACGCCACGTCGGCCACCGAGCGCTTCGTGCCGCGCGGCGTCGACTGGATCGAGGAGGCGGTGGCCGAGATCGACCCGGACGGCAATCAGGTGGTGACCGCGGGCGGCACCCGGGTGGCCTACGACTACCTCGTCGTCGCCACCGGCCTGACGCTGGATTACGCGTCGATCGAGGGCATGTCGGTCGATCTCATCGGCAGGAACGGCATCGGCAGCGTCTATGCCGGCCCGGAGGCGGCGAGCCGGACCTTTGCCGAGATGTCCGGCTTCGCCGATACCGGCGGGGTCGGGCTGTTCATGCGGCCCGAGACCGAGATGAAATGCGCCGGTGCGCCGTTGAAATACACCTTCATCACCGAGGACACCCTCAGCCGGCGCGGCAATCGCGGCAAGGCCGAGCTGATCTACGCCTGCCCGCAGGCAACCCTCTTCTCGGTGCCGATCGTCGCCGAGAAGCTGCGCATGCTCTACGCCGCGCGCGGCATCGAGACGCGCGCCGAACACACCCTCAAGGCGATCGACCCGGGCCGCAAGGTGGCGACTTTCGCCACCGCGGCGGGGACCACCGAGATCCCCTTCGACTTCGTCAACGTCATCCCGCCGATGCGCGCCGCCGACGCGGTCAGGAACAGCCCGCTGCCCTGGCAGGACGGCGCCTGGGCGGGCGACGGCTGGATCGAGGTCGACCGCGGCAACCTGCGCCACCCCCGCTATCCCAACGTCTTCGCGGTCGGCGATGTCGCCGGCGTGCCCAAGGGGAAGACCGCGGCCAGCGTCAAGTGGCAGGTGCCGGTCGCCGTCGATCACCTGGTGGCCGACATCGCCGGCACGACCAGCGCTGCCGTCTACAACGGCTACACCTCGTGCCCGCTGATCACCAGGATCGGCCGCGCCATGCTGGTCGAGTTCGACTACGACAACAACCTGACACCCTCCTTCCCCGGCGTCATCGCCCCCCTCGAGGAGCTCTGGGTGAGCTGGGTGATGAAGGAGACGGCGCTGAAGCCGACCTACGTCGCGATGCTGCGCGGCCAGGCCTGAGGAGCAGGAGATGCAAGAGCTCGAGATCGGTGTGTTCGTGTCGGTCTTCATCGAGATGCTGGGACCGGTGCTGTTCTGGCTCTTGGTGCTGGCCAGCCTCGCGGTCACCATCGCCTTCTTCTGGGTCCTGGTTCGCGACCGCGGCCTCGACAGCCGGCGCCTCGTCCGCGCCCAGCTCGTCGGCCTTGCCGGCGGCGTGGCGGCGGTGCTGTTCATGCAGTGGATCACCAATTCCGGATTTGGCGACATCGGCGGCCCGATCGACCTGATGCTGGTGGCGCTGATCTTCATCCTCGGTGCCATCGGTGCGGCGATTCTCGCCTACACCGTCCAGGCCGTGGTGCTCGGCGAGCCCGAGCCAGAGCCCATCTGAGGCACGCGGCGGCAGCGGCCAGGCCGGCTGCTGCAGACCGGGGTAACCCCGCTGGACGCATCGGGAGGACAGAGGCGCCCGGACGCAGTCGGCGGCATCGTCGGCCGGGCGGCGTGGCCCGGGAGCTCGTGCCGCCGCTTTTTCTACAGGCAATGCGTCGGTAATTTTTACATTTCCAAACAATTACTTGGCGGCCCTGGCGTGCTATAGGGCGGGGCCAGGTCGCGGGTGCCACGCCAGTTGTTCGTGCATCGACCCGTCGGCCGCCCCTGCCTCAGCGGAGCGACAGCGATGGGTGACCTCTCGACCCCCCGCCCCCAGATCCCGTTGGCGGCACGCCGCGCCAGCGCCGTCGAGCGGACGCGGCAGCTGCTGAACAGGGTGCTCGCGGTCGGCCGACAGGCGGTCGCCCATGTCGACAACGTGCCATCGTTCGCGCGCTTCGCCCGAACCCTCGCACAGGCCGGGCTGACGCCCCGGACGGTGATCGACATCGGCGTCGCCTACGGCACGCCCTGGCTCTACGAGGCCTATCCCGGGGCCAAGTTCCACCTGGTCGATCCGACGCGCGAGGCGCTGCCGCACATGCGCGAATGGGCCACCCGGCTCGATGCCGAGGTGCACAACCTCGCCCTTGGCACCGCGCCCGGAACGATGACGATCGCCACGCGCGCGACGATCGAGCACGCCTCGCTGCTCGACGTCGCCGACGACGCGGCGATCCGCGACCGCTACACGGTCGAGGTGGCGCGCTTCGATGCCCTGTTCACCACGCTCGAGCGGTCGGTGCTCTGCAAGATCGATGTCGAGGGGGCCGAGCTCATGGTGCTGCAGGGGATGACGGGCAAGCTCAGGGAAATCGACGTGATCATCGTCGAGACCTCGATGAACTCGCTCTATGACAACGGCGTCGCCTTTGCCGATATCGTCGCCTTCTGCCGCGACGCCGGATTCTCCTTCGCCGACTTCGTCGGCCTTTGCCGGCGCCCCTATGACGGTGCCCTGCACCAGATCGACGCGGTCTTCATCCCCGACGACTCGCCGCTGCGGGTCAAGCGCTGGACCTGAGAGCCTGTCCGAGGCGTTTTCCAGGTATTTCAAAAGCTTGGCAGTGAGCAGATGCGAGGAGTTGGTTCGCCGTCGATGCAGAGCATCGTCGGCGAACCAACGACGAAGCAGGTGCTCCCCTGTGGCGCGGCGGGGCCCCCACAGCCCCGCCGGCTGCCAAGCTCGCCGCCGGTCGGCTGGCGATCGACTCCGGCTTTGTCGCCGGCGGTCGATCGCCAGCCGATGAAATGCCTAGAAAACGTCTCGGACAGGCGCTGCGCCGCCGCCGCGCGGTCGGCACCGGGAATCTGGGCGGGGCCTCGAGGCGAGGGCTCGAGCGGTAGCCCTTCAGCAAGCAGCGTCTGCCCGGCGCACGAGCTGGCGAAGATCGCGGCCGAACGACCCGCTCAGCAGCAGCAGCGCGGTTACCGCCAGGACCGGTGCCGATGCCGCCAGAGGCGGGGCGAGGCCGGCGACCAGGCAGCACAGCGCCGCCGCGCCGACGACCTTGCGGCCGCGGCTCGCCGGCAGCGGGCGCGCCAGCGCCGGCCAGAAGCGGCGGCCGACGACGAAGGCCGGACGCAGGAGGCCGATCACCAGGACCCAGGCCCCGACCAGCCCGGCGCCGACCAGGCACCAGCTGAGCACCACGGTCAGTGCCGTGTCGGCGGCCATGTCGAAGCGCGCGCCGAAGCCACTCGCCTCGCGCCGGCGCCGAGCGAGCCAGCCATCGACGCCGTCGAGCAGCAGTGCCGCGGCGGCGATCGCAAAGCTTGTCCAGGACGGCAAGGCCCCCGCCGCATCCGGCGTCAGCGCGACCAAGAGCAGCAGGGCGACCAGATTGAGCCGGAACAGGGTGACCCAGTTGGCGAGGCCGAAGCGGAACGGCGCGCGGTCGCGGTGAAAATGCCAAACGGTCCCGGTACTGACCGGGACGACGACCAGGCACCCGGCCCAGAGCGGCAGGCCGGCGACGGCCGCGAGGCCGAGGGCGACGACGATGAGCGCCGCCACGCCCACCGCGTCGGCCGCGACGCCGGGCCAGACGATCCCGGCAAACGCTCCGGCACTGGAGGCGCGCCTCCGCATTCGTCCGCTGCTCCTCTCGCGCTCTGCTGCCGCAGGTGCCACGGCGCTGCCAACCAGCCACAGTTCCGCCAAGCTGGGGCAAGCTCGCGACAAATCCAGCGGCGGTGGGCGATACGCCTCGGCGGTCAGTTGGCGCAACCGGCCACCGCCGCTGCGGCCGATCACGGCTCGCGCCCCCGCCCGGCAGGGGGGGTGTCGTTCGGTAGAAATTTGAGCTAGCTATTGCAACCGAAGCGCGATTCACCGATACGCGATCCAGTGCGCAAGACGCAACCAGCTGGGCAAGGCGCGATCAACCAGGGGCCAACGGGCCAGGCATGCGGCTGCTTTTCGTGTCCTATGAATATCCGCCGCTCGGCGGCGGCGGTGGTGTTGCCTGCCGCGGCGTGGCGAGCGAACTCGCCCGGCAGCATGAGGTGCACGTGCTCACCTCGGGCATGCGCGGCCTGCCGGCGAGCGAGACGGTCGATGCTGTCCGGGTCTGGCGGGCGCCGGTCTGGGGCCGCAATGCCCGAGCCCGGGCCTCCCTCGCCTCGCTGTTGAGCTTTCATCCCCTGGGCTCGCGCCTCGGCGTTCGGCTCTGCCGCGAGCACGCCTTCGATCTGCTGGCGAGCTGGTTCGTGGTGCCGTCGGGCACGGTCGGCAGCCGGCTGGCGCGGCAGTTCGGCCTGCCGCACGCGGTGCTGATCATGGGCAGCGACGTCTATGGCCCCACCATGTGGTACGCACCACCGCGCAATCCGCTGCTCCGGCCCGTCGTCCACCGGGTGCTGACGACCGCCGACCTGCGCACCGCACCGTCCCGGGACCTGGCGGCCAAGGCGCTGACCCTGCACGGCGTTACCGCGCCGATCGCGGTCGTCCCGCATGGCGTCGCACCGTGGCCCGGGCCGCTGCCGGCGCGCTCGCCCGGTGGGCCGGTTGAGCTGGTGACGGTGGCCCGGCTGGTCGCCCGCAAACGCCTCGACGATCTGCTGCAGGCAGTGGCGGCATTGCCCGATCTCGACCTGCGGCTGCGGGTAGTCGGGGACGGCCCGCAACGGCGCCACCTCGAGGGCCTGGCGCAGCGCCTGGGGATCGCCGCCAGGGTGAGCTTCACCGGCTTCGTCGACGAGCCGACCAAGCACGCCATCCTGGCCACGGCCGACCTCTTCGTCCTCGCCTCGGCGCACGAGGGCTTCGGCCTCGTCTATCTCGAAGCGATGCAGCACGGCCTGCCGGTGGTCGCGTCCGTCGACGGCGGCCAGGCCGATTTCCTCGCCGACGGGCGCACCGGCCGGCTGGTGCCGACGGGCGCGGTCGGGCCGCTCGCCGAAGCGATCCGCGACCTCGCCATCGACCGCAGCCGCCGCGACCGGATCGCCGCCCACAACCGTACGGTCGCGGCCGAGCACACCCTCGCCGCCACCGCCCGGCACTACGCCACCCTGTTCGCCGCGCTGGTCGGCCAGCGGCGGCTGGCGGCAGCCGGGCGCACCCACCCGGCGGTGCTGGCGATCGAGCGGCAGCGCCAGTCGTGAGCGCCGCCACGGATCGCCGCGGCTGCCTGGCGGTCGGGCGGCACTACTCGTCGAGCAGGAAGGTCACCAACAGGTTGACCTTGAAGCTCGACACCCGGTCGTTCTCGATCATCACGTTCTGGTCCTTGACCCAGGCGCTGGTGATGCCGCGCAGCGTCTGCGAGGCGCGCTCGATGCCCTGCTTGACGGCGTCGTCGAAGCTCTCGGTCGAGGTCGCGGAAATCTCGGTCACACGGGCGACGGTCATGGCGTCCTCCTCTCGGTCGTGGTCTGCATACCGACGCGCCCTGGCCGAAAGCAGCGGCCGACAGCTGCTGCCGTCGGGCCTTGGCGCGTGGTAACTGATCAACGCCGACGGCCCGATCAGGTTCCACCCGACGCCCGCTGTTTGAACCGCAAAGGGAGGGCGCAAGGCTGACAGCCGGGAGCCTGACACCCGGGGAGCCTGAAACCGGAGAGAAGGCCACGGTCAGCAAGCCGGTCGTCGCCGCTCAAAAACGCTGGCTGACATCGGCTCTCCCGAACGATGGCTCAAATGATCGTTCGCGAGGCCGCCGAAGGCCGCCGCACGCCCGGCAAGTGTCGAGCCATGCCTGAGCCGGGCAGCCGGGCAGCCGAGCAGCCGGGAAGAGAAGTGCGGAACACTGCCCCTCGGTGCGGCGCCTCAGACAGCCACCTCGCGATGCCTTACACGAGATGCGCAGACCAACCAACCGGCTTGCCGACAAGCCGCACCAGCCCAGCCACCACCAACCGCGCAGTGGAAATGGTCGTATGACACGGCGACGTCGGCGCGGAGGCTGGCCCCCGCGGCCGGCCCCTCCGCAATTTCGGGTTGGTGATGGTGAAGATGGCAGTGCAATTGCCTAAGAAAGGAGGTGTTCGTTGCAGCCGCAGGTGCATGAAAAAGCCGGATAAAAAGAAGATGGCGGGGAGGCTGGCCTCCCCACCGGCCCCACCGGTCTTTTGCTTCGGCAACTGATCGGCGCGCCAATGGTTTAAAAGGGACGTGTTCCCCTGAGCCCAAGCGAGAATTCTCCCTTCGGCCGGGTTGGTGGTCGGGTGCCGCCTTGTGTCCGGCCTCTGGTTGCGGCGTTCGACCTACCGCCCCGGGCAAGCATCACCCCAAGAACACTCCGGTGGATCATCATGATCCCCTGGTGCCTTGCCACTTTTTTAACCTCTGGCTGGTATCGTCCGGCGGCGTGGGCGGGTTTCGCTGGTGGTGGTCGAGCGCTTCGCGGCCGGCAGATCCACCACTTTGGCGAGTTCGGGGAAGGAGGCGGTTTTGTGCGGGATCGCCATGGCCTGGACGAAGTGGTCCTGGAATTTGGGTTCGATGGCGGTTTCGATCTTCTCGATGCGTCTGGCCAGGGTTTCGATCTCGAGGCGGGCTTCGGTGTTGAGGAGGGCGATCCGCGCACCGGTGCCGGCGGCGTTGCCGGCGGGGCTGAGCTTGTCGAGGCGGCAGTCGGGGACGAGGCCGAGGATGAGGGCGTATTTGGGGTCGATGTGGGAGCCGAAGGCGCCGGCCAGCATGATGCGGTCGACGGTGTCGATGCCGAGCCGGTCCATCAACAGGCGGCAGCCGGCGTAGAGGGCGGCCTTGGCGAGCTGGATGGCGCGGATGTCGGTCTGGGTGATGGCGATGCGCGGCTCGCCCTCGCCGCCGTCGTGGAGGACCCAGGTCCAGGTGCGGCCTTCCTGGACGAGGCGGGGGGTGCGCGGGCTGAGGCTGCCGTCGATGACGCCGTCCTGGTCGATGATGCCGGCGAGGTACATCTCGGCCACGGCCTCGATGATCCCGGAGCCGCAGATGCCGGTGACCCCGGTGCGGCGGGTGGCTGGCGCGAAGCCCGTCTCGTTCGACCAGTAGTCGGTGCCGATGACGGTGAAGCGGGGCTCGAGCGTCGCCTGGTCGATGCGCACCCGCTCGATCGCCCCCGGGGCGGCGCGTTGCCCGGAGGAGAGCTGGGCACCCTCGAAGGCGGGGCCGGTGGGCGAGCAGCAGGCGAGCAGGCGGTGGCGGTTGCCCAGCACGATCTCGGCATTGGTGCCGACATCGACGACGAGCATCATCTCGTCCTGCAGATGCGGGCCCTCGGAGAGCAGGACGCCCGCGGTGTCCGCCCCGACATGGCCGGCGATGCAGGGCAGGACGTAGGTGCGCGCACTGTCGTTGATCGAGGTGATGCCGATCTCGGTGGCGTAGAGGTCCATCGCACTGTCGGTGGCAAGGGCGAAGGGCGCACCGCCGAGCTCGGTGGGATCGATGCCGAGCAGCAGGTGGTGCATGACCGGGTTGCCGACGAAGACCAGCTCGAAGATGTCGTTGGCGTCGATCATCGCCTCGGCGGCCAGCTGGCTGAAGAGCGCGTTCAGGGTGCCGCGGACGGTGTCGGTCATCTCCCGGTCGCCGCCCGGGTGCATCATGACGTAGGAGACGCGGGACATGAGGTCCTCGCCGAAGCGGATCTGCGGGTTCATCATGCCCGACGAGGCCACGACCTCGCCGGTCTGCAGGTCGCAAAGGTGGGCGGCGATCGTGGTCGAGCCGACGTCGACGGCGATGCCGTAGGCCTGATCGAAGAAGCCGGGGCGGGTGGCGACGATGCGCTTCCTGTCGTGGACGATGGCGGTGAGCTTCCAGTCGCCGGCGCGGAGCTTCCTCTGCAGGGCCTGCAGGGTCTTGAGGTCGATGGTGAGTCCGGTCAGGCCCCACTGGTCGCGGAGTGCTTCCTTGAGGCGCTCGAAATCGCCGCGCGCGTCGTGCATGTCCGGCTCGGTGACCTCGACATAGTGCAGGCGGAGCACGGGATCGAGCTGGATGTCGCGGACCTCGGCGCGCTTGCGGATGACCTGCTTGTGGACCTGGGATTCGGGCGGGACGTCGATCAGGACGTCGGCCTCGAGGATCGCCTGGCAGGAGAGGCGGCGGCCGCGGGCGAGTGTTTTCCGCTCGGCGTAGCGGGTTTCGGTGGTGGTGACGGGGCCGAGGCTGGCGGCGCTGCTGCTGATGCCGTGCTTGGCGAAGTCGCCACGGCCGACGGTGACCTGGCA
>CAZNWE010000115.1:0-10172 GCA_964576715.1 uncultured Geminicoccaceae bacterium
GCCGATCCGATGCTCCAAGAACCGCATCATCCAATCATGGCTGATGCTGTCGAAGAACGTCCGGATGTCGGCGTCGAGGACCCAGTTCACCGCCTGCTTGGTGATCCCGAAGGCGAGCGCGTCCAGCGCATCGTGCTGGGAGCGCCCGGGTCGGAACCCGTAGGAAAAGCCGAGGAAATCCGTCTCGTAGATCGCGTTCAGCACCTCCACCAGCGCCCTCTGGACGATCTTGTCCTCGAGCGCCGCGATGCCGAGCGGCCGTTGCCGGCCGTCGGCCTTCGGAATGTACTGCCGCCGCGACGGTTTCGCCCGGTAGCCGCCGCGCATCACGCGGCGGTGCAGGTCGTCGATGTTGCCATCGAGTGTGCCCGCGTACTCCTCCCACGTCACCCCGTCGATGCCGGGAGCCGCCCTTGCCTTGAGCTGATGGAAGGCCCAGGCCAGCAACTCCGGCGTCACGTGGTGCATCAGCGACGTGAACCGTTCGTTCCTGTTCCGCTTCGCTGCTTCTCGTACGCAGGCCAGCGCCTGTGACACGGTTTCCCGGCTCTGCGTCCGGCCCGTGCTTTGCCGCCCTGCGGTTCCCTTGGCCCCACCCCTTCCCTCCACGGCCTCCGCGCCCGGTCGCCCGGGTCTGTTCGGCCGCTTCCCTGGTACTATGAGCGGGTCTGACTTCCCTGGACCGTGCATCAGCGGATTACGACCATAGCCTTGCCGCTGCGGCCCGGCGCAACCGCGCCAGGCAATCCAGGGACCTCCCGGTTTCCGTGTGGCCAGTTTCCGTGTGGATGGTGTCCCGGCGTGCATGGGGTCTCAGACCGCGCAGGGCCAGCGTGCACCTCGCCATGACGGTGCCCGCCGTGTTGCCTTCCGCTCTTCTCCACAGCGTCGGCGCCCCGGACACTTAACATTTCGCGGCTCAATACCCAGCCCGCCGTTTCCCCTGTCAACGCTTCGACGCCGCCCTCGCGAGCGACGCCGCATGACTCGGGGCCGTTGTGGGCGGCTACCCCTTCAACGTACGACTCTTTCATTCGCTCCCACCCACCGGCCTCCCGGCGCACAGAGAAGTTCTTCGATCGCGTGAGCCACGACATCCTGAGGGGACTGGTGACCAAACAGGTCGCCGACCGGCGCATCCTCCGGCTCGTTCGCGGCTTTCTCACCGCAGGCGTGCTGGTCGATGGGTTGGTCGGCCCGACGGACGAGGGGACCCCTGCCCAGCGGGGCTCTGGGGATCCCGCGGCCCCACAGGCAAGGTGGTCCGCTGTCGCCCCTGCTGTCGAACCTGATGCTGGATATGCTGGAGATGCTGGACAAGGAGCTGACCCGACGCGGTCACCGCTTCGTGCGCTACGCCCACGACTGCAATATCTATGTGCTTAGTCGCCGGGCGGGCAAGCGGGTGATGACGAGCGTCACCAGCTTCGTCACCAGGCGCCTCCAGCTTCGGGTGAACACGGCCAAGAGCGCAGCCACCCCATGCGATCAGGATCGCATGGGGACCCCGGGGATGGACCGGCCGTCGCGGCTGAAGTTCCTGGGCTTCAGCTTCACGGCCGGCAAGGCGCCACCACGACGGCGCATCGCGCCTCAGGCGCTGGCCCGGTTCAAGGCGTGGGTCCGGGCGTTGACGCGGCGGACCAAAGGGGCCTCGCTCGAGCAGAGGATCGAAGGCCTGCGCATCTACCTCACGGGGTGGCTGGGCTATTTCGGCTTCTGTCAGACGCCGTCGGTGTTGCGTGAACTGCACCAGTGGCTCCGACGAAGGCTGCGCGCCTTCGCCAGGAAGCAATGGCGCAACGGGTGGAACCGGTTCCGGCAGTTGTCCAGACGGGGCGTGCCACGCCGGCTCGCGGGTAGTGCATCCTGAGGTCTGGAAATTCGGCTGAGCGGGTCGCTCAGCACGGCCCTCAACATCGCGCTCTCGAACGCAGAACTGGCCTCACTCGACCTTCCCGCCATGACGCCCAAAACCGCTTAATCCAACGAACCGCCGTGGTACGGACCCGTATGCCCGGTGGTGTGGAAGGGGGGAGCCGCAAGGCTTCTCCCTATCCCGATCCTGAGGGAACAGCGCCAGCAGGCCCTGGAGGCGAAGCGTCAGCAGGCGATCGATCCGATCGCCGAAGGCGACAGGGTCAGGAGACCCTGGAGGGGTCGCCGTGGTTGATCAGGCCGGGCTCGGCGGGCCGGCTGCCGTGTGGGCCGCCTGTTCGAGCGCGTCGAGTACGAACTGCGCGCTCGCGGTCTGGCTCGCCCGCCAGCCCCATTTCCTGTCAATGGGACGCCGGGCGAACACGTCGATGACGAATGCCACGCAGACCATGCCCGCCCAGGTCGGGACATGGGTGACGTCGCTGACCCATCATCCGTCAGCAGGCGGATGATCCGATTGCCGAAGGAAACCGGGTCAGGAGACCCGGGAGGGGCCGGTTCGGCCTGTCGGCAGTGAACCGGCGGTTGGCCTTGTTGAGCGGACACCGCGCCGACTTGTCGCTGACCGTTGTCTTCACACGCCTCCCTCGGCGCACGCCTTCGTGACCCGGCCGGCGCATCAGCAGCACGACCCGGTCACGGCCGACGTCGACGCCCTCCCGCAGGAGCTGCCGCCAGACCATCGCGCGCCAACAGGTCGCGCGATCCGACTGCGCAGCGGCGGCCAGAAGACCGCCGAGGGCGGGCGCCATAGACCCCGAAGGTCTCGGCATGAACCCGCAGGATCGCCGCGCATAGCTGCTCGTCCGCCTTCGCCCGCTTCGACCGCTGGTCGGGCCTCGCTTGGCGCGCGGCGTGCGCGTGCCAGGTGGCGGGGGCGATGGTCAGAACCCTGCACATCGGCCGGGCCCCGAACTCTTCCCGGTGCTCGCCCATGACAGCGATCACTTCCGCCACGGGCGGTCGAGCGCCGCCCCGCCGAGGTCTCCTGACCTCGCCACCTGCGGTCACGGAGCCGCCGGCCTCCTGGCGGCGGCTGAGCAAAATAAGCGCTGGCCTTGTTGAGGATCTCGCCCGCCTGCCTGAGCTCGCGAACCTCGCGCGCGAGTTCTTCCACCCGAGCAGCCATGTCCGCCGTGACGCCAGGTCGCGCGCCGGCGTCGATCTCGGCCTCCCGAACCCAGCGCCGCAGCGTCTCGGCCGTGCAGCCGATCTTGCCCGACACCGACACCAGCGCCGCCCACTGCGAGGCATGGCTGCCCTCGCTCGCGCGAACCAGGCGCACCGCCCGCTCGCGAACCTCGTCGGGAAACTTCCCGCTCTTCCGTTGCTTCTCCATGATGACCCCTTTCTCACAAGAAGGAGCCTCCGGGAAACCCAGGGCCGTTCAGATCAGTTCTTCAAAACCAATCAGCGACGGAGCCTTGTCGGATGATACTCGCCGTAGCGGAAACCGAAAACGCCGACCAAGGCGCCAGCACCACGGGCGAGGTCGCTCAGGCCTTTGAAGAGTGCCACACGACCGTTGCAGAGCACGGTCGTCATCGTCGCCAGACCGATCAGCATGCGCGCCCCTCCCTTTAACCCACGACGCGCGAGCTTCACCGGATGCGGTTGCTGCAGGCGATCGATCGCCGCTAGGGTCGTCCCCATGCGGAAGAACCGCCGGATCACCCAGCGTGCCGTCGTCCGGCAGGGTGGAATCGTCTCGAACACGCGAGCGTCCGCAGCGCAAACCGCTTTCAACCCGGCGTTGAGCGCCCGGCTGAAGAAATGCTCATCCTCGCCGCCAGACTGGTTGAAGAGCATCTCGAACCGCCAGCCGGCCTTGCGCACTTCGCGCAACGACACCAGGGCGTTGCCGGTGTAGAGATGGCCGATCGGCGCGCCGTCCACGAACGGTCCGACCTCGAAGAACCGACCGTCGACGGCCCAGCGCGGCGGTGGCTCGACGAAGGACGGCACGACCGGCCCGGCTACCAGGGGGGCGGCGTGCGCGCGTGCCGCTGCCAGGAGGGCGTCCAACCATTCCGGCACCGGCACCTCGTCGTCATCGATCATGGCAATCCAGTCCGCCGTTGCCGGTGCCATTGCCAACTGCGCATTCCTGGCATGCACCAGCCCCCGCCGGGGTTCGTGGTGATAGATCACGGGCCAGCGCAACAGCGGGCGATAGCTGTCGACGATCGGCGCCGCGGTCGGGCCTGCCGCGTTGTCGATGATGACGATGGCGATTTTCGGCTCGGGCACGCGCGTGAAGGTCAAGCTTGCAATGCCGTCGAGCAGGCGCCGCAGGCCGTGCGGGCGGTCCAGTGTACAGGCAGCGATCGCCACCTCGATACACTGGTCGCTCGCCACCTGATGCGGCGATGCGCTTTGCCGGACGAGCGGATCGCGTACCATGGTCGAACTCATGACTGTGCCACCAATCGCGTCCTCGCGCGCCGCTTGAGCGCGACCAGGAGATCCGTGACGATCGACCGACTCCCGGCAGCATTGCTGACGAGCAACAGCGCAACGAGAACCATGCTCGCCAAGCCAGTCGCGAGGATCGCCGCAGCGAGGTCGCTCGTTCGCGCGCCCACACCGATCAACGGGGCCGCGATGCAGCAAGCCGCGACGATCTTCAGCATGTCGACGGTCGGCCACGGCAATCTCAGCCAATGCCGGGTCGCGATCAGTGTAACGATCAACACCATCAAGAAACTCGCGAGCGTGGCGCTCGCGGCCCCGAGTGCACCGAGCGGTGGGATGAGCAGCAGGTTCAAGACGATGTTCAAGCCCGCCGCGGCGCCGACGATGACCGCATTGGCGAGCGTGCGCTTGGCCAGGGTGAAACAATACGAATAGTAATAGGAAGTGATGCCTTGAACGAGTGTCGCCGCGATAACCCAGGGAATCAGCGCTGCTGCCGCCTCTCGAAACTCGGCACCGAAGAGCAGGCGCGCGACGAGCGGCGCCGCCGCCGCCATGACCGTCGCCAGCGGCAGGGCGGTGACCAAGAGCAGCCTCGCCTGCTGCAGGAAGCACGCTTGCAAGCGCGTCTGGTCACCCAGCTCAAAGCTACGGAAGACCGCAGGCGAGACGGCCAGAAAGGCTGAGACCATGACAATCTGCAGGCTGCGCATCGCCAGATCGTACGGGGCACCATACGTCCCGGCGGCATCGAGACCGACCAGCCAAGCCAAGAGGTAGCGGTCCGAGATGCCGATCACCGAGGCCGCGATGCCAACGACGGCGAGCGGCAGGCCGAAGCTGGCCATCCGCCGCACCCCGCGCGGATCGAACCGCTGGCCGATCAGCCGCCGCCGCCAGCGCACCGCGAGGTAGAGCACCGGCAAGCCGTGAGCGAGCAGGACACCGAAGAGCAGGCCGCCTGTCCCGAAGCCCAGGCCCAAGGCCAACGAACCGAAGGCCAGGCTGCCGACCGCCCGCGCGGCCAGCAACAACGCGTAGACCGTGGGTTTTTGCCGGGCATGTACGATCGCGAGGGAAATCTCCAACGCGGCGTACGCCACAGCGATCAGCACCGCGAGCAGCAGCACATTGCTACTTACTGGGGCGAGCCCAAAGCTGATCACCACAATTGCCAGGAGCGCGACGACCACCAGGACATAGGCGAACCCGGCGATCGCGGCGGCAAGCGCCGCTGGCCGCTCGTCGTCCTCGGCCGGCAGGAAGCGCAGCACCGCGCTCTGGATCCAGTGAAAGCAGACGGCGAACAAGGTGATCGCACCCGTCATGGCCAGGGTGAACACACCGTAGATCTCTGGCGTGGCGAGGCGCGTGTAGACGGCGACCGCCAAGAGCCCGCAAACAGCCGCCGCCCCTCGTGCCGCGAAATAGATCCCAGCCGATTTGATCATCGATTGCGTTGTCCCGTCGCAAGGTTGGCGCATTCAGACACGGTCGGCAGGCATCTCGGCCGCCGGTCGCACGCTGAACGTCACCGATTTTGTCGTGGCCACAACCACGGCAACGAATGTCAGCCACAGGAAGTCGTTGCCTTGCAGCAAGGAAGCCTCGGTCAGATTGCGCAGCGCGAAACTCACCAGAAAGACGAACGCAAAGGCGGCATCGAGTTGCGTGCGCTCGCGCACCGCCAAGAGCGCCGCCTTGGCCAAGGCACCGAGATAGACGAGCATCGCGGTCGAGACGGTCAGGACGCCACCAGCGATCCAGAGTTCGACAAGCCCGTTGTGCGAGTAGTGGGGGGCGTAGTTGAGCCGTGCCTGGAGCTGGCCGAACCAGGGGAAACCCGGCTGCCAGAACGAGCCGTAGCCGTAACCCAGCCAGAATCGGTCGGTGACATAGGGCCAAACCAGAGCCCAGATCTCCGTCCTCCCATGCACGGTGACATCCTTCTCGAGGCTGTCGAGCAGCAAGGCGAACACGGCCTCTGATTGGCCAGCGAAAATTACGACGAGCAAAGGGACCGCCAAAGCCGACGCCAACAGCGTCGCGACAACGAGGCCAGGGGCCGAACGCCAGAGCCAGAAGCCCAGGATGAGCAGCAAAGCCACGATCGTCACAACCAGCGCCGTCGCTGAACGCGAGCCGAGCAGCAACACGGCCGCCAGGCCAAGCATCATGGCAAAAACCAGACGTAGAGCGCCCGTCGATGTCGGAATGGCGTAGCACAAGATAACGATCGCCACACCGACCGCAGCGCCAAGCCCGTTCTTGTGCATGAACGCGCCGACCCAAGTGCCAGTCCAGGCAGCCGTATTGTCGATTCCGATGGACGGCACGGCGACGATCATAAAGGCGCTGACGCACAGATTGACGCTGACGCCGATGGCGAGCAGGCGGATCAGCCGGTGGCGCTCGTAGTGCCAGCCGACGAACAGCCCGAATGCCGAGGTGCCCAGCAGCATCAGCGTCCGCAGCAGGGTCATGTCGGCGTCGACCGACCAGAGCGCGGAGGCGAGCGGTAGCAGGAACAACAGGGCGAGCAGCGGCTGCCGCAGGAGCGCCTGCGGCACCGCGCGCGACAGGACTGCCAGCACCAGCCCGGCGGCGTAACAGGCCATGTACGTCATGCCGACAAACCGCTCCAGCGGCCCGCCGCGCAGGGTCACCTCGAGGAGGTCGGTGCCGAAGACGACGACACCAGCTATCACGACGAGGTCGGCAACCGGCAACCGCAAGGAAGCGGGCGGGCACGTCGTCGAATAACCATTCGTCGCGCCTGCCACCATACCTCCACCACACCGCAAGCAAAAATGGCCAACCGACGCTGCTTCTGCCGCCTGCAGCGCCGGTCCTCCAGGCGATGGGCATCGCCATCGTCGGGCGCCGACCACCGATTGGCGGCCCCAACGCTCGTCGTGATACAGCCACGCCGAATGTTCTTCAATCGTTCTATGCCGACACGCACTTCATAGTACAGCTTTGCCGCCCTTTGGACCGTGCCGGCCGACGCGGCATCTGTGGTGCGGCGACAGGTGACGATTGACGGATAGGCGTGCCCAGCCGGGCATGGTGCTTCGCCGTCGCTAACGCGTCATTAACCTTGCCGCGCGCATTGTCGGCGCATGTCGGATCGACGGGCCACGCTCACGCCATGGGCCATCGCGCTGGATCAGCGTGCTGCGGCCCTGGCACGCCTGCTGGAATCGCATCCGGCCCGGCATCTGCTCGCCGAGTACGAGGCGGTATTTCTCGACCGCCGGCCTTGCCACGCCGACCGGGACGAAGGCCAAGCCGAACGGGCGGATCGGCTCCTGGCCCGGATGGACACGGCGATCGCCGAACTCGAGCGCGCTGCGGCGTCGGCTGGCCGGTAGTCGCACCTGCTCGCTTCGCCGGCCGGCGAAGCGCCAGCTCACGGCAGCGGCGTCCACCCTACCGCTGACGGCGCCCGGCCGACGCAGCCGCATTTCGGGACAGCCGGCGGTCGGCGCCGCCCTTGCCATCGCCATGCATTTGCTGGCACACCTCGGTTCGCGTGAAAGGAGCCAGCCGAGTGCCCTACGTCATCGCCCCGTCGGCGCCCGTCAGCCTGCCGCTGGTCGGCAGCGACGACCGCTTTCCAGTCCGCCGCGTCTATTGCGTCGGCCGCAACTATGCCGAGCACAGCCGCGAGATGGGCGGCGACCCGAGCCGCGAGGCGCCATTCTTCTTTCAGAAGAACCCCGACAACATCGTGCTCGACGGTCGATTTCCGTACCCGCCGCAGTCGCACGACGTGCATCACGAGGTCGAACTCGTCGTCGCCTTGGCCGCAGGTGGCAGAGATATCCCGGCAGCGGCCGCCTTGGACCACGTCTTCGGCTATGCCGTCGGCATCGACATGACCCGGCGCGACCTGCAAGGCCAAGCCAAGAGGGAGGGGCGGCCCTGGGCCATGGCCAAGGCGTTCGAGCATTCGGCACCGATGTCGGCACTGCGGCCGGCAGAGGTGATTGGCCATCCGACGGCAGGGCGGATCTGGCTCGAGGTCGACGGCGTGGTTCGCCAGCGCGGCGATCTCGCCGAGATGGTCTGGTCGGTACCGGAGATCATCGCCGCCTTGTCGGCTTTGGTCTCCCTCGCCCCGGGTGATCTGATCATGACCGGCACGCCGGCCGGGGTTGGCGCGGTTGCGCGTGGCCAGGTGATGCGCGCCGGGATCGACGGCATCGGCGAGCTCGGGGTTCGGGTCGTCTGAGCTGCCCGCCCCTGGACCACGCCATTCTCACGTGCCATCTTCGTCGCGGCGCTTGGCAGGTCCGGGAGGAAAGAGACATGGCGGATTGGCTGGACGGCAGCTACCTGGCGAGGCGCGGGGTGGCCAACGGCCGGCAGGGTCGACGCCACGACCTCAGCCGGGACGTTCAGGGTGCGCTGCACTACGTCTACGGGCCCTATGCCGAGCCCCGGCTGACCATCGAGCCGGGCGACATCGTCGTCGCCGAGACGGAGGATGCGTTCGGGGGCGCGGTCAAAACCGAGGACGACAAGCCCTCCGCGGTCTTGAACATGCCCTTCGTCAATCCGCAATGTGGCCCGATCCGGGTGGCAGGGGCCGAGAAGGGCGATGTGCTCGCGGTCCGCATTCTCGACATCGAGCCCAGGGGGCCGCAGCCGGCAGGCACCACCGCCCTCATTCCCGAATTCGGCGGGCTGGTGGCCACCGCCAACACCGCGCTGCTCAATCCGCCCTTGCCCGAGCGGGTCAAGAAGATGGTGGTGACGCGGGAAGGTGTCGTCTTCAACGACAAGATCACCCTGCCCTACGAGCCCTTCATCGGCACGCTCGGCGTCAGCCCTGAGATCGAGGCGATCAGCTCGCTGACCCCGGACTATTACGGCGGCAACATGGACCTGCCGGACGTCGCACCCGGGGCCATCGTCTATTTCCCTGTGCAGCACCCGGGCGCCTATCTCTATGTCGGCGATTGCCACGGCACCCAGGGTGACGGCGAGCTTTGCGGGGTGGCGGTCGAGATCGCCTCGACCACGACCCTGCAAGTCGATCTGATCAAGGGCTGGCCGATCACCTGGCCGAGGCTAGAGAACGAGCGCTTCATCATGTCGATCGGCAGTGCGAGGCCGATGGAGGACGCCGCCCGGATCGCCTATCGCGACCTTGTCCGCTGGCTGGTCGCGGATTACGGCTTCGAGGAAAGCGAAGCCTATTTCCTCCTGACCCAGGCCGGACGGGTGCGGCTCGGCAACATGGTGGACCCCAAATACACGCTGGGCGCCTCGATCCTCAAAACCTACCTCGGCTGACGAAGGAAGAAGCACGATGGATCTGGGTCTAAAGGGTCTCAACGCGATCGTCACCGGCGGCACCAAGGGCATCGGCCGCCGCACCGCCGACCTGCTCGCCGAGGAGGGCTGCAACGTCAGTGTCTGCGCCCGCCATGCCGAGGAGGTGAAGGCGTGCGTGGCGGCCCTCGAGGGCAAGGGGGTCAGGGCCTATGGCGAGGCGATCGACGTCGCCGACAAGGCGGCGCTCGAGACCTGGGTGGCGCACTCAGCGACCAAGTTCGGCGGCATCGACATCGTCGTCGCCAACGTCTCGGCGCTGGCGGTCAGCGACGACGAGGAAGCCTGGCAGAACCAGTTCAAGGTCGACATGATGCACACCGTCCGCGTCGTTAACGCGGCGATGGCGCATCTCGAGGGGTCGCAGCACCCCTCGATCACCATCGTGTCCTCCGTCTCGGGGCGCGAGATCGACTTCACGGGCCCGGCCTACGGGGCCTTCAAGGCAGCACTCATCCACTACGCCCACGGTCTCG
>CAZNWE010000116.1:119-9801 GCA_964576715.1 uncultured Geminicoccaceae bacterium
CCCCGATGCGCATTGTCGCCCCGATGCGCATTGTCGCCCCGATGCGCATTGTCGCCCCGATGCGCATTGTCGCAAGGCGGGGCGGCGGTCGCCCGACATCGTTTACGCTGCCACCGGCAGCTGGCAAACAGGCGGCGGGAGAGGTGCCCCTGACGCGCCTGTCGCCGGTTCCTGCCACCGCCCGGAGACGCTGCCGCCCGTGACCGCCACCGCTGCCGACTTCATCGACGCCATGCGGCTGCTGCCGGCCGGGGTGACCATCGTTACCGCCGGAGACCTCGGGCGACGCAGCGGCTTCACCGCGACCGCCGTCTGCTCCGTCGCCGCGGAACCGCCGCATCTGCTCGTCTGCGCCAATCGCGAAATGGAGACCCTCAAGACGATCCTCGCCACCGGTCATTTCGCGGTCAATCTGCTCGGTGCCGATGAGGCGGCGCTGGCCGACCGGTTCGGCGGGCGGACCGGCCTCGAGGGCGAGGCACGCTTCGGCGACCGGGACTGGGCGGTGTGGGTCAGCGGTGCGCCGGTGCTGCCCGGGGCGGTAGCAGTCTTCGACTGTGCCGTCGCCGACCGCCTCGCGGTCGCCACCCACGATGTCGTCATCGGCCGGGTGATCGCGGTGCGCAGTGCCGGCCACGGACCGGCCCTCGCCTATGTCGATCGCGATTATGCGCAGATCGTCAACGACCTGCCGTGAGCGGTGTCGCGGCCAGCCGCGCGCGATCCCTGCCCGCCTGGGGCGCGGCCTCTCCCAGACGCGGGCCTGAAGCGTGTCGCGGCGGGCCGGGCAGCCGCGCTAGCGATGCAGACGTCGCCCGCCATCCGCCGGCAGGCACCATGCCCCGGCCCGATCGAGCCGCCGGTGCGGGCTCGACCGGCCGCGGGCCGGAGCCCGGCCGTGCCGCCACACGGGCTGGAGGCCTGGCGCCGGTCGCCCTGGCTCGGCACGGACCCGAACCGCGGCAGCAATCTTCGTGCCGGCATCAGCGGGCGCGTCCGCGAAGCTGCACCGGACCACGATCGGCGACGCGGCGCGCCGGACGCTCATGGTGGACATGCCGGCGCGGGCCGCCGACGTCGCAGCCCCCGACGCATTCCGCGGTGACCGCCTTGCCGGGTCGATGCACGACGCTCCGCTGGCAGTCCAGGGCCAAGCCAACGAGGCGGCGGCGGGAGCACCGAAGGCGGATGGGCGACGGGCACGCCGGCGAAGCGGACCCAAGACGGAGCAGACAGGCGTCGGCCTGCCGAAAAGGCAGTCGACCGTCGCGCCGGCGTGGTGCAAGCATCCGTCCCCTCTGGCTCTGTTGATAGTCTACCGCAACAGGATACGAGCGGCGACGAGATGTGCGAATGCGGGATAGCGCCTGGCGCGTTTGTCGAAGCGGCTGAAGACGCGGCGGAAGGGCTTCAGCTTGCCGAACAGGCGCCGCCCGCTTTTTGCGAAGGTACCAGTCGGTCTTGCCGGTGCCGGCGCGGGACGGCTGGGGTGGGATGACCGGAACGGCGTTTTGCTCGGCGATCCAGACCAGGATGGGGTCGCTGTCATGGGAACGATCGGCGAGCACTGCCTCGACGGTGCTCATCGAGACCGTGACGAGCAAAGGGATGGCCTCGGGCGCATCACCGGCCTGCCCTGCAGTCGGCGCGAAGCGGAGCGGCTTGCCGAGACTGTCGGCCATGCGGGGCCGTGGGGACCCCGTACGGACCGGCGACAAGAGTTAGAGGTGTGCGACCACACGGGTAACACCTGGGCGCTCGGGATTTGGCCGGAAAGCGACCTCGGCGATGCGGTAGCGCCTCAACCAGACATGGTAGACGCCATCCTCTGCTGACGAACGAACGGCGGCCAACTGGCCGGCAACGGCGATCGAGAGCTCGAGGTCGATCGGGCGGCCGGCGGGGCGACGTAGCTGCCGGGATGGTTTTTTGAGACACGCCCAGATGCGCTCCCTCTCGTCGTCGGAAAACCGCCCGCCGGCCATCGCGTTGACCTCGCTGCCGATGTCAGATCAGCACGTTCCGAACGTGACTTAATCCAAAATGTCATTAGAGCCCGGGGTGGCCCGGCGCCGGCTTGATGGGACCGGCTCATCGGCGTCGTTCCGCGAGCGGTGATACGGGGAAACTCACGATCCTGTCACCGCCGCAACAGGCGGGCAGCCAGGTCGACGATCGGTCTCAGGCCTGGCCGCCGGTCGAGCTTGACGGCGGGACCACCTTGGTTTGCCACCAGGGGTTTCGCTGATCGGGTTGCGCGTTCTTGGCCGCGTCACCAACCTCGAGGGTCGTCGCGATGGGTGGCGGCGGATTCCGCTCGCGCCGGCCTCGCGGTACCACCGCGCCGGAGCGGGGGCGATTCTGATGGCCGGAACCGCGTTACCGCCCAACCTCCCGGTCGTGACGATTCGAAAACGCGCCACGTGCATCGGCCATGCACCGATAGAAGTGTTGTGTTCTGTCAACCGGTCAGAGAGACGGCGCGACGGAGAGTGTGGGGCGTTTCGGGCATGGCTGGGCGAAGCCGACGCCTGGTCGGCAAGGCTACGCGCCGCGCCGCGGGTCTTGGCTGAACCGGTGCCGCTGGCGAGGGTGCCGCAGTTGTTGGCAACGCGGATCGGTGAGGCGCGGCGCTGCCTGCACCGTGCTGCGGCGAAGCCGGTGACCGGCGCCTTTCGAACAAGCTCCGCCGCCATGGCTGCAAAAGCTGTGGTTGGACTTGCAAGGCCTTGACCGGCACGCCTCCAATCACCGGCTGGACCTGCGGCTGCGCCAGATGGAATGGCGAACGGCGTTCGCGGCGGGTCTCGCCGACCGCGATGCGGTCGAGGCGGGTGCTTTGAAGCTCGCAGGCGTCGTCGAGGCAGACCCGACCCGCCTGCTCAAGAGTTGCAAGGGTGCGCGCAAACTCGACCGCAAGGCGCGCGAGCGCGGCGACAAAGTCGCGAGGTGCAGCCTGTCGAAGGCACAGGTGCGACGCTCGTCGCGACCGACTGCAGCAGCACCTCGCGCACCCGCATCCCGCCCGGCTCCCCTGCCGCCGCGATCGCCGACGAGCTGCGGCGCACCATCGATAATGACGCCTTGGTCGTCGCCGACGGCGCCAGCTGCTTTCCACCCTGCGCCAGAGCCTCGGGCATCACCCACGTGTTTCTCGACCAGAGCGCTGGCGAACGACGGCGCGGCGAGCGCCATCTCGACACGGTCAACAGCCGGCACCAGCGGCACGAAGCCGCCCTGCGCAACCGGCGCGGCGTTGCCACCAGAGATCGCGACCGCTACCTCGCCTCGTACCACAAGGTGATCTTGCCCAAGCGACCGACAGCGCGCTCGACCCTGATCGCTGTCGCCGGGATCTCGGTCGCCGGGATCTCGGTCGCCGGGCTGACCACCGCCGGAACATCACTGGATAGGGTTAACCCGAACTGAAGCGTTGGAAATTGGGGTGTCGATGCGGGATGAGGGGGATCGGGCGGCGGGTCGGCGGGCGCTTCGCGGTGTTGCTTGGCCAGCCCTGCTGCTCTGCCTCGCCGTGCTGGTCGGTCCGCTGCTGCCGGCCATGGCGCAGGACGCGGGCGAGGCGGCGGCGAGCGATGCCGGGATCGATGCGGCCGGTGTCGGCGTTGCCGCCGATGACGGGCGCCTGCCGGCGCCGGTCACGACGCGGCACCGGCTCGATTTCGGCGATCGGGTGCTGGCTTTCGCGGCAACCGCGGGCGCGCTGACGCTGACCGACCGGGCGGGCACGGCCGAGGCGGAGATCGGCTTCGTCGCCTACGTCCTGGACGACGCGACGGTGGCGGCGCGGCCGGTGACCTTTGCGGTCAATGGCGGGCCGGGGGCGGCCTCGGCCTATCTGCATCTAGGGGTGCTCGGCCCCTGGCGGCTGCCGGTCGGCGTGGCGACCATCGTGCCGTCGCAGCCGGTGGCGCTGGTCGCCAACCCCGAGACGTGGCTGGATTTCACCGATCTCGTCTTCCTCGATCCGGTTGGCACCGGCTTCAGCCGGCTGATCGAGCCGGACGACCGGCTGCGCGGGCGCTACCTCTCCGTCGAGGGCGACGTCGACGCGCTGGCCGAGGCGATCTATCGCTGGCTGGTGAACGAGGGGCGCATCGGCTCGCCCAAATACTTCATCGGCGAGAGCTATGGCGGGTTTCGCGGGCCGCTGGTCGCGGCCAAGCTGCAGCGTGAACTCGGCGTCGGCCTGAGCGGCATGACGCTGCTCTCGCCAGTACTCGATTTCGGCTGGCGGACCCAGCCGGCGCACAACCCGCTCGCCCGGATAGCCCTGCTGCCGTCGCTGGCGGCGGCGGCGATGGCGGAGGCGGAGGCGGAAGCGGGGACGCTCTCGCCGGAAGCCCTGGCCGAGGTCGAGGCCTATGCGGCCGGCGACTATCTCCTGGATCTCGTGGCCGGGCTCGGCGACGCGGCGGCGGTCGGGCGGCTGGTCGAGCGGGTGGCGGCGATCACCGGCCTCGAGCCCGAGGTGGTGGCCCGCCATGCCGGGCGGCTGGAGATGCAGGACTTTGCGGCCGAGGCGGGGCGCGCGGACGGGCGTGTGCTCAGCCTCTACGACACCGCGGTCACGGCCGACGATCCCACACCCGAGCGCCCCTTCTCGCGCGCCCCTGACCCGGTGCTGGACGCGCTGACCGCACCCCTGACCAGCGCCGCCCTCGCCCACTACCGGGACACGCTGAAGTGGCTGCCGGAGCGCCGCTACGTGCTGCTCGGCGCCGGTGTCAATCGTGCCTGGGACTGGGGCGACGGTCGCCGGCAGCCAGAGGCAGTGAGCGACCTGCGCCGGGTCATGGCCCTGGACCCGAGCTTCCGTGTGCTGGTGGCGCACGGGCTGACCGATCTCGTCACGCCCTATTTCGAGAGCGAGCTGATCCTCCGCCAGATCCCCGCCTTCGGCCCGGGCGAGCGGCTGCGGCAGGCGACATACCTGGGCGGGCACATGTTCTACACCCGCGACGGCTCGCGCCGGGCGTTTCGGGACGATGCGCTTTGGCTCTACGGGGTGGCGGAGTAGGGGCCGGCTTCAGTTGGCGTCGGCGGGCTCGCCTGTTTCGGCGGTCCCGATCGCCACTTCGCGCAGCTGGGTGTCGAGGCGGCCGAGCCAGGCGTGCTCGGCGAACCAGTAGCGTCTCGAGCTTTCGAGGATGCCAGCGCTTTCGTAGGCGCTCACCCAGTTGTCCAGGTAGGTGTGGAAGACGTGCTCGTCGCGCCGGACGGCAAAGCCTTGGCCGCTGCCCAGGACGGTTTCCGGCAGCATGGTGAAGACGTCCGGGTTCTCGTGCAGCAGGAGTTCGGGCACCGGCGTCTCGCCGACGAGGACCGTGGTCTCGCCGGCGAGGAAGGCCTCGAGGCTGGCACCGACGTTCTCGAACAGCTCGAGGCTGGCGCTCGGCAGGAGGCGGAGGGCAGCGACCTCGGTGGTCGTGTCGGCGACGGCTGCCATGCTGACCCCCGGATCGTCGAAACCGAGGACGTCGTGGCGCTCGGTGAGGTCGGCGACCCGCACGACGAGGCCGATGTTGCTCTGCATGTAGGGGGTCGAGAAGGCGACGCGCCGGGCCCGTTCCGGGGTGATCGACAGCCCGGCGGCGACGACGTCGACGGTGCCGTTCTCGAGCGCCTCGAGCAGCTCGCCGAACGGCAGCTCGACGAGCTCCAAGGCGACGCCGAGGTCGGTCGCCAGCTTGCCGGCATTGTCCACCTCGAAGCCGAACAGCTCGCCATCGACGTCCCGCATCGCCCAGGGCAGGTTGAGCGCGGTGCCGACCCGGAGCACCCCCCGCTCCGCGATCTCCGCCATGACCTCAGCACCTGCCGACGCGACGCCAGCAACCGACAGTAGCGCTGTAAACGCAGACAGTACGACCGCTTCCCGGCGGCTGATCGGCGAGTTCATCGGTTGCGCCCTTCCGCGTTGTCTCCTCGCAGGGGCCAGACTATAGCTGCATCGAAAAGCCGACCAATGGTCAATGTTGGCGCGCGCGGGAGAGATGCATGACTGCTCGACTTGTCGCTGTTGCCGTTGCGGTGACGCTCTCGATGGGCAGCCCGCCCGCGCAGGCCGCCACCATGAGCTGTCGCTCCGATGGCGGCTATCAGCGCTGCGCCACCGACACCTCCGGTGGCGTCGTCCTGCAGCGCGAGGTCGGGGGCAGTTGCGAGGAGGGCCGCAGCTGGGGCTTCGACCCGGGCGGTATCTGGGTCGATCGCGGCTGTGCTGCCGAGTTCGCGGTGCGCGGCCAGTCTGGCGGTGGCGTGAGCGCCGGTACGGCCATCGGCGTGCTCGGGGCGATCGCGGCACTCGGCACCGTGGCGGCGCTGACGGCCAGCGGCGGCAACGACGACAACCGCTCGGGCAATTCGGGCAAGCGCGAGGATCAGGCGATCGCGATCTGCACCGACTACGCCAACCGGATCGTCAAGGACGCGGGCGGCCGCGGTGCCCGGCTGGAGCGGGTCAAACGGACCCGCCGCGACGGCGACAAGTGGCAGGTCGAGGCCTACATCGAGGCGCGCTGGCCGAACACCCATAATCCGACCAAGTTTGCCGAGTGTACGGTCAATTTCGCCGGCAGCAACCGCGTCACCCGGTTTCGCCATGACGGGCTGGACCAACCGCCGCGTGGCAGTGGCGGTGGTGGCAGCTGGGGCGGTGGTGCTGGCGGCGACGGCAACTGGCGCGAGCGCGCCATCCTCGCCTGCCAGAACGAGGCCAAGCGCCGGGACTTCAAGGTCCGCGACGTCTTCGACATCAAGGAGCACCGCGACCGCTTCGACATGGTCATGGTGCTCGAGCGCAAACGCGAGCGCACTTATGCGGATTGCCGCTACGAGGTCGACGAGCGCGAGGCCAGGCTCGGCAATGTCGGCCGCAGCGCCGGGCGGGGCTAGCCGCTGACCAGCTCGATCCGGGTCGGTAGGCGACTGCCGGCGTTGGTGATCAGGAGCGGGACGGGGGTGGGCTCGGCCGAGGCGTAGACGTCGATCCAGTCGAGCGGCTCGCCCGGCAAGGTGACGAAGTTGTCGGTCTCGTCGAAGCCGGAGACGCCCTTGAGGGCGGCCTCGAGGTGGTGCGCCTCGCGGCGCCACCCCGCCAGCTCGAGGGTGGTTGGGCCGCGATAGACGGTCTCGAGATCGGCGCGCTTCCTGCCCTCGAAGACCGGGAGGCTCAAGATTTCCCCGGGCGCGGGCGCGCCGGCGAGCCAGTCGCTCAGGTGCAGAAGCGTGGCCAGCGGGTCGATCGAGGGCTCGCGCAGCGCCTCGGGCACCGGGCTTTCCTGGTCGCGACCCTGGTTGCGGGTGACGAGGTGGGTCAGGCTGCCGTCGGGCGCGAAGTCGAGTTCGATCTCGCGCAGCCGGTCGGGCTTCTGGTAGGCGGCGCGAAACCGGGCCGGGCGCGGCCGCTCGCCACCGTCGAAGGCGACGAGCGCGTGCATCGAGGTGCGGTTGCGGCCGGCGAACCACGCGGCGAGGCCGCGATTGACGACCTCCATCTCGACCAGGGCGAAGCTCCCGGCGCAGCGCAGCTGAAGCTCGAGGTCGGCGATCCTGGCACCGCTGACCCGCATCTCGTATGCCAGGGTTCGCTGGCGATCGATGGCGCAGCTGGCCCGGGCGGGGCCGCCGGCGGCGAGCAGCAGGGCGGCGGACCCGACGAGCGCCGCCCGGCGGTGGATGGCGGGGCCGGCCGCCGACGCTGCCGCGGCCGTCAGCCGGTGTCGCCAATCAGCGCGAGTAGTACTCGATGACGAGGTTGGGCTCCATCTGCACCGGGTAGGGCACGTCGGCGAGCTTCGGCACGCGGACGAACTGGCCCTTCATCGCCTTGGGGTCGACGGTGAGATATTCGGGAACATCGCGCTCCGGGCGGGCGATCGTCTCCATGATCATCGGCATGGTCTGGGCGCGCGGCTTGAGCTCGATGATGTCGCCTTCCTTGAGGCGATAGCTCGGAATGTTGGTGCGCTTGCCGTTGACCAGCACGTGGCCGTGATTGATCAACTGACGCGCGGCGAACACGGTGGGGACGAAATTGCAGCGGAAAATGGTGATGTCGAGGCGCCGCTCGAGCAGCCCGATCAGCGTCTCGGCGGTGTCACCGCGCGTCCCGCTCGCTTCCTCGTAGGCGCGGCGGAACTGCTTTTCGGTCATGTTGGCGTAGTATTTCTTCAGCTTCTGCTTGGCCGCGAGCTGGTTGGCGTAGTCCGACATCTTGCGGCGCTTTTGGCCGTGCTCGCCGGGTCCGTAATCGCGGCGCGCCAGCGGGCTCTTGGTGCGCCCCCAGAGGTTGACGCCAAGCCGACGGCAGATCTTGTTCTTCGCCTGAATACGTTTGGTCATGGGCCCTAGATACGACTCTCGGTTATGCAGGGGGAGAGGACGACTGCGCCGCGTCGCGGGCGCACGAACTCCCGGCCGGAGCGCGGCCCGGCCGAGATCGTGGTTGGTAGCCGCGGCTGGCGGTCGCTGTCAACTGGATTGACATAGCGGCCGCTGAACGGCGCAGCGCAACGGTGCCGTTCAGCGCGCCAGCGCCCGACCCCAGGCGCCGGCGTCGGGCAGGCCCTTGGCGGGGCCGATGGCGGCAGCGGTCGGCATCGGGTCGGCGAGTCCCGGGCCGGTGGTAGCCGCCGGCGGCGTAGACCCGGACGTCGGGATCAGCCCGGCCGTCCCGGTAGCGGTCAGCGAGGAGCCGCCAGAGCGGCAGCCCTCGACCTTCGCCACGGCATGCCAGATCGCCTTGTCGCCAGATCGCCTTGTCGCCAGATCGCCTTGTCGCCAGATCGCCTTGTCGCCAGATCGCCTTGTCGAGAGTGCCTACGGCGACCGACCTTTCGATGTGCCCGCCGGGCTTCTGGTTGGTCATCATCGCGTCCCGAGCGCGGAACGGATCGGTGAGGCCCGTCGCAGGACCGAGCAGCGTGTCGGGCGGAACCCCCAGGAGCCGCGGCATCATCCGCTCCCGCATGATCGCCCCCGCCGCACAGGACCCGTTCGAGCTGAAGCCGAACCCCACCACAGGCTTGCCCTCTCGGACGACGTCGGTGACGACGGCGACGAGCGGGCAGGTCATCGTCGAAAAGCCGATATAGGCGTCGGCAATCGTCGAATTGATCGCTGCCGCCGTCTCATGGATCGCCAAGATGCGCAGGTCTCCCCCGAACTCACCATCTACGAGCCGATGGCCATGGCCCAACCGCCGGCCAAGAGAGGGCACTTGCCGACCTAGCGGTGCTGGCCTTGCCCAGCGAGGTCGCGGTACAGGCGAGCGAAAGCCAGGCTGCTCACGGCGTTCGCCACATAGACCCCGATGTACACCACGAGCAGGCCCACAACGTAAGCCATCGCCTGAACGATGAAGAAGCCCAGGAGGCGAATCTTGTGTCCCTTGGCGATCGCAGCGCTATGAGAGAACGCCTCTTTGAGCGTCCCCTTACGGTCAACGAGGGCATAGCCGAAGAACGAGTAGGTGGTAAGAACGTAAAGACCAGGAACAATCAGAAGAAAGAAACCGATCACCAACATGAGCAAGAATATCACGCTTCCTCCAACAAAACGCCAGAACAACTCGCCATTCGAAAACAAGTCGGCGTAATCAGCAACTCGTCCGTCGGCAGCTCTTAGATTGACTGAGAGAAATCCAATAGCAAAGCGAAAA
>CAZNWE010000117.1:0-2391 GCA_964576715.1 uncultured Geminicoccaceae bacterium
CGCCGCCCCTTCTGGTCCTCGAGCTCGAGGATGAAGTCGTGCGCATGCGCCCGCCGCGCCGCCGCCTCGACCAGCTGCTGCGACGCGTCGGGGCTGCCATAGCGGATATTGTCGCGAATCGAGCGGTGCAGGAGCGAGGTATCCTGGGTCACCATGCCGATCTGGCCCCTGAGCGATTCCTGCGTCACCAGGGCGATGTCCTGGCCGTCGATCAGGATGCGTCCCGCCTCGGGGTCGTAGAAGCGCAAGAGGAGGTTGACGAGCGTCGACTTGCCGGCCCCGGAGCGCCCGACGAGGCCCACCTTCTCGCCCGGCTGGATGGCGAGATCGAGCCCCTCGATGACGCCGGCCTCCTTGCCATAGTGGAAGGTCACTCGCTCGAAGCGGATCCCGCCTTTCGGCACCAAGAGCTCGGCGGCCTCCGGCCGGTCGACCACCTCGGGTGCTCGGGCCAGCGTGTTGATGCCGTCCTGGACCGTGCCGATGTTCTCGAACAGTGAGCCCACCTCCCAGAGCACCCAGTTCGACATCGCCCGAATGCGCATGACGACGGCGATGGCGACCGCGATGGCGCCCAGGGAGATCAGTGCTGCATGCCAGGCATAGACGGCAAGCCCCGCGATCCCGGCGAGCAGGAGCGCGTTGAGCGTGTGCAGGCAGACGGTGAGCGAGGTCGCGAGGCGCATCTGGGCGTGCACCGTGCCCATGAAGCCGCTCATCGCGTCCCGCGCATAGGCCTGTTCGCGGCGGCTGTGGGCAAAGAGCTTGACCGTCTGGATGTTGGTGTAGCTGTCGACCACCCGGCCGGTCATCTCGGCCCGGGCATCCGCCTGCTCCATCGAGACCTGCCGCAGCTTCGGCACGAAATGAACGAGCAGCGCGATGTAGCCCGCGAGCCAGAGCACCAGGGGCGTCATCAGCCATGGCTCGGCCTGGCCGACCAGAACCATCGCGCCGATGAAGTAGACCACGACATAGACGAAGACCTCGGTGAGCTTCATCACCGTCTCGCGGATGGCGAGGGCGGTCTGCATCACTTTCTGCGCCACCCGGCCCGCGAATTCGTCCTGAAAGAAGCTCATCGACTGGCCGAGCATCCAGCGATGTGCCAGCCAGCGGACCAGCATCGGGTAGTTGCCGAAGAGGGTCTGATGCAGGACCAGATTCTGCCCGAGCTGCAGGAGCGGAAAGGCCACGACCACGAGGAGCACCATGCCGATCAGCGTCGTCCCGTGGGTCGCGAAGAAGCCCGCCCGGTCGGCGGCGGCCAGCATGTCGACGAGCGAGCCGAGAAAGCTCAGGAACACCACCTCGAGGATCGAGACCGCCGCCGTGAGCCCCGCCATGAGCGCGATCCAGGGCGCCAGTGGCCGGGTATAGTGCCAGACGAACGGCCAGAGCCCCTCGGGCGGCCGCATCGGCTCGACGCGCGGAAACGGATCGACCATGGTCTCGAATCGACGAAACATGCCATGCCACCAAGAGGAAGTCGGCCGCACCATCACGGCCGGCCGTAGGGCCGCCTGGCCTTGGCCTCGTCCAGCGCCAAGGCCCACCAGAGCAGCTGGTCGACCATCACCGTCAGAGCACCGGCCGGCCCCTCGGCATCGACCGTCTCGCCCGCCGCGTCGAACCGATCCCAGGCCATGGCGAAGCTCACCCCGTCCCGGATCGTCACCGCATGCAGTTCGGCGAAGACCGGACGCAGCTGCTCCACCGCCCGCAAGCCGCCGGACACCCCGCCGTAACTGATGAAGCCCACCGGCTTGGCGACCCACTCAGCCTTGGCCGCATCGATCAACGCTTTCAAGCCGGCGGTGTAGCCGTGATTGTACTCCGGCGTCACCACAATGAAGCCCCCGGCCGCCGCGAGGCGCCGGCGCAGCTCCAGCACCGCCGGACCCGGCTGCCGCGCCAGTCGCCGCGGCAGGTCGAAGTCCAGCGGGTCGATCAAATCGACGGTCACATCGGTGCGCAGCGTCAGTCGTGACGCCGCCCAGCGAGCGACCGTCTCGCCGAAGCGACCCTCACGCGTGCTGCCCAGAATGAGGGCGATCGGCAGCGGATCGGACATTGCCAGCGCCTTTTCAGCAAGGGTTGCGCAATCATCGAGCGTCGGACCCGACGCACCATCGGGCTCGAGGTCGATCGGCGAGACCAGGAGTGCCCACCGAGTGTGAAGACACGGCCGGCCCGGTCGTCAGCCCGGCAGCGGCCAATGCCATCGCCTCTCGCTATCCAACCTAGTGCCGAAACCCGACAAGTCACCGGCCGGCGCGGCTCTTGGTGGCGGCACCAACGACCCGCATCTCGCCGACCACCAGGATCACGCGCCAGTCATGGTCGACCGCGACCACGGCCTTGCGGGCGATGGTCGATGCCTTGACCGCT
>CAZNWE010000117.1:2491-9692 GCA_964576715.1 uncultured Geminicoccaceae bacterium
CCGGCGCTGGCTGTGGCCGGGCCGACGCGCACGCTGCGGATCAGCACGGCCGCACGGTCGTCGGCGAGCGGCTGCAGCCGGCGCTCGCCCGAGGCGAGACGCGTCTCGACGGCGAGGCCGGCGGCGTCGCAGAGCCGCGCCGCCAGCTGCAGCATCCGCTCCAGATCACCACCGGTGTTGGATGAAAGGTCGATTTCCAGCGGCGCACCTTGCGACCGAAGCGATCGAGACGCAGGATCGGCACGCCTTCGGACATGTCGAGTGTGAGCGAGGGGCTGGTCCTGGCCCAGCGGATGGTGCCGGTATCGAGATGGTCGGCCGGGTGGAGCTGCACGAGGCCCGGTGCGGCCTGGCTCAGGGCTCGGGCGATGCAGGCGGGCCCCGCCGGGCCGCAATCGGCTGCCGCTCGTGCCGTCAGCGGCGCGAGCTCCGGTCGCAGGGCGACGATCTGCCGGGCCAAGCGCTCCGCCCCGGGCTCTGCCAGCGGGCCGCATCCAGTGGCATCGTCGGCATGCCCTCCACGCTCACAGCTGCGGGGGCAGCCGCGGTATCGACCCGAGAGAGCAACCTGCCCGTGGTCTCACCGCGTTCCCTCTTGATCGCTTCGGCCGAAACCGAGGCGACACCATGACATCGCCATCATGGTTCTACGTCGAGCGCTTGTAAAGCAGCACCGCTGCCTCCTGGCAGCGCTACTCTGCCGGCTTTTCCACCGCAGCCACCGGCGCCCCCCTGACCCGCTCGCGCACACTCTGCACGAAGACGTAGAGGGGGGGAATGACGATGATGCCGAGGAAGGTGGCGGCGGTCATGCCGCCCAGGACCACGATGCCGAGGGAGACCTGGCTGGCGGCGCCGGCGCCTGAGGCGAGGATGAGGGGCATGATGCCCAGGATGAAGCTGACGGCGGTCATGAGGACGGCGCGGTAGCGCAGCCGGGCGGCATCGCTGGCGGCCGTCTGGATCGGCCTGCCTTCCTCGCGCAACTGCTTGGCGAACTCGACGATGAGGATGGCGTTCTTGCTGGCGAGGCCGATCAGCATGACGAGGCCGATTTGCGTATAGACATTGTTGTCGAGGCCGACGATCCAGGTGAGGAAGAGCCCGCCCGTTCCGGCGATGACGACGGAGAGGACGACCGAGAGCGGGACCGACCAGCTTTCGTATTGCGCCACGAGGAAGAGGTAGACGAACACCAGCGCTAGCAGCAGAACGACCGCGGCCTCGCCGCCGGCCTGGACCTCCTGGAAGGTGGTGCCGGACCATTCGACGGCGAAGCCCGGCGGCAGGGTGGAGGCTTCGAGCTCGCGGATGGCGGCGATGCCGTCGCCGGTGGCGCCCACGGGCGTGACGTTGACGCTGGCCGAGCGGAAGAGGTTGAAGCGCCGCGTGCTGTCGGGGCCGAGAATCGGGCGGACGGTGACCAGCGATTGCATCGGCACCATCTCGCCGAAGCTGTTCCGGACGTGCAGCGTGTTGATGTCCGCGGGCTCCATGCGGAACGGCGCGTCGGCCTGGAGGAAGACCCGGTAGGTGCGGCCGAATAGGTTGAAGTCGTTGACGTAGAACGAGCCCAGATTGGCCTGCAGCGTGACGAACAGGTCGGAGAGACGGACCCCCAGGGTCTCGGCCTTCTCGCGGTCGATCTCGAGGAAGAGCTGCGGCGTGCGCGCACTGAACGTGGAGAAGGCGCGGCCGATGTCGGGGTGCTGGTTGGCGTTGATGAGGAAGCCCTGCAGCGCCTGGGCCAGCTCGTCGGGCGGCCGGCCGCCGAGGTCGGTGAGCTCCATCTCGATGCCGCCGGCGGTGCCAAGGCCCTGGATCGGCGGCGCCGGGAAGGCGAAGATGGTGGCCTGGGGGATGGCCAAAAGCTGCGGCTGCAGGCGACGGATGACGCCGGCCACAGATTGTGAGGGGTCCGGGCGGTCGTCCCAGTGCTTCAAGATACCGATGGCGAGCCCGCCGGAGGAGCGGATGCCGGCCAAGAGGCTGAAGCCCGAGACGGTGAGCACGTGGGCGACGTCGGGGTCGGCCGAGAGCAGTTCCTGGACCTCGTCGAGGACGGCGCTGGTACGGGCGACCGAGGCGGCATCGGGCAGGGCCACGTCGACGAAGAAATAGCCGTTGTCCTCGAACGGGATGAAGCCCGTGGGCACGGTGCGGAACAGCCAGGCGGCGCCGGCCCCGGCGACCGCAATGATCAGGACGGCGACGATCGACACTCGGCCGAGCCTGGCGACCAGATTGGTGTAGCCGTTGCGGCTGACGTCGAGGAAGCTGAAGAACCAGCGCAACGGGCCGCGCGGGCTCCGGGATGGCCGCATCAGGAGGCCGCAGAGAGCGGGGCTTAGAGTGAGTGCTATAATCGAGGAAAGGGTGACGGCGACCGAGATGGTCACCGCGAACTGGAGGTAGAGCTGGCCGGTGATGCCGGGCAGGAAGGCGGTCGGCACGAAGACGGCGTAGAGCACGAGGGTGGTGGCGACGATCGCGCCCGTGACCTGTCCCATGGCTTTCTTCGCCGCTTCCTTGGCGGAGAGCTTTTCCTCGTCGATCAGCCGCTGGGTGTTCTCCACAACCACGATGGCATCGTCGACGACGACGCCGATGGCGAGAATGACGGCGAACAGCGAGACGGTGTTGATGGTCAGCCCGGCGGCGAGCAGCACGGCGAAGGTGCCGATGATGGAGCCTGGGATGGCAAGCACCGGCACCAGGGTCGAGCGCCAGTCGCCGAGGAAGGCATACGTGACAGCGATGACCAGGGCCAATGCCTGCAACAGCGTGATCACCACGTTCTGCATGCTGATGCGCACGAAATCGGTGGTGTCGTAGTAGATGTCGTATTCGAGATCCTCGGGGAAGCGCTCGGCGAGGCGCTCCAGCGTCGCGTAGACGAGATCGGCGGTCTCGAGCGCGTTGGCGCCGGGCGAGAGATAGATGGCGAGCATCGCCGTTGGCGAGCCGTCGACCCAGGCATCGGCGTCGTAGGCCTGGGCGCCGAGCTCGAGCCTCGCAATGTCGCCCAAGCGGATGACCGAGCCGTCCGGGTTGGTCCTGACCAGGATGCGTTCGAAGTCGGCGACGTCGGTGAGCCGACCTTGCGCCTGGAGCGTGTAGGTGAAGGCGCGGCCCTCGTTGCCGGGCGGGGCGCCCAGCCGGCCGGCGGCGGCCTGGAGGTTCTGGCGGCGGATGGCGTCGACCACCTCGGCCTCGCTGATGCCCAGCGCGGTCATCACCTGCGGGTCAAGCCAGATCCGCATGGCGTAGTCGAGCAGGCCGAGCTGGCTGGCGTCGCCGACCCCGGACAGGCGGGAGATCGGGTCGCGCAGGTTGATCTGCATGTAGTTCGAGAGGAACAGGCGGTCGAAGGTGCCGTTCGGCGAGAGCAGGTTGACGACCAGGAGCATGTTGGTCGACTGCTTTCGGGTCGCTACACCCTGGGCGGTCACTTCGGGCGGCAGGCTCGGCAGGGCGAGGGCCACGCGGTTCTGCACGTTGACGGCGGCGATGTCCGGGTCGGTGCCGACGGCGAAGGTGACGGTGAGCTCGTAGCGGCCGGCATTGTTGCTGGTCGAGGTCATGTAGAGCATGTCGTCGACGCCGTTGACCTCGGCCTCGATCGGGGCCGCCACCGTTTCGGCGATGACCTCGGCATTGGCGCCCGGGTAGAAGGCCTCGACCTGCACCTGCGGCGGCACGATGTCCGGGAACTGCGCCACCGGCAGGACGCGGATGGCGATGGCCCCGGCGATGATGATGATCACCGAGATCACCATGGCGAAGCGGGTGTGGTTGACGAAGAAGGCAGAGAACACCGGCTCAGCTCCCCAAGTCGGCGGTAGCGGTCACCGGCTCGACGGCCGTGCCCGGCCGGGCCTTCTGGATGCCGTCGATGATTACCGTCTGGCCGAGCTCGAGCCCACCCTGGACGATCCAGTCGGTGTCGACCCGCTCGCCCATGGTGACCCGGGTGATCTGCACGACGTTGTTCTCGTCCAGCGTCAGCACCATGCGGCCGGCCTGGTCCTGCTGGACGGCGATCTGCGGGATGACCAGAGCCATCTCGGGCTGGGTCGAGCGGATGGTGACGGTGACGAACTGCCCCGGCAGCAGCACCTCGCTCGCGTTGACGAACTCCGCCCTGACCCGGACCGTGTCGGTGGTGGCGTCGACCTGCGGGTCGATGAACACGAAGCGGCCGGGCTCGTCGAGGGTGGTGCCGTCAGCGAGGCGCAGATAGGGGCGGAACTGGCTCGCCGGATCCTCGGCGCGGCGGACGGCGATCATCGCCCGGTCGGTGACCGGGATGGTGACGAAGATCGGATCGAGGCTGACGAGACGGGCCAGGGGGCCCGACGCCGGGCCGACCACGGCCCCTTCGGCGAAGGCGGCGCGGCCGATCCGGCCGGTGAACGGGGCCTCGATCTCGGTGTAGTCGAGGTCGATCAACGCCCGCTCCAGGGCGGCTTGCGCTGCATCACGATTGGCGCGTGCCTCGCCTTCGGCGGCCAATGCTTCATCGAGGCGGGCCTGCGGTTGGGCGTCGCGAGCAACGAGCGGCTCGATGCGCTGGCGCTGCTGGGTCGCATTGAGCAGGGTCGCCTCGGTGCGGGCGAGCTCGGCGCGCCGGGCAGCCACCGCGGCCTCGTAGGGGCCGGGCTCGATGCGAAAGAGCAGGTCGCCGCGCTGCACCGTGGAGCCTTCCTCGAAGTGGCGCTGGACGAGAAAGCCCGTCACCCGCGCCTCGAGGTCGACGCTGTCGATGGCCTCGACTCGGGCGACGAACTCGAAGGATGGGGTGATTGCTTTCTCGACGACCGCGGTGACGCCGACACCGGGTGGCGGGGCGCCGTCGGCGCTGGCCGCGTCGTCGGCCTGGTCGCAAGCGGTGAGGCCGCTCGACAATAGTATCGATAAAATAACGAGGAACCGCTGCATAATCGATCCTTACTGCCGTTCGACGCGCTTCTCAATAGTCGGACCACGCCGGCCACGAAAGCGATAACTTGGACGGCAGCGGGCGGGGCGGGCTTGCCGCCTCAATCGATCGCGGCCGTGGGGCAGCTGGCGATGACAGCGCGGGGCCGGCCGGCGAGGTCGGGGCGGCAGGTGATGTCGGCAAGGCCGGCAGCGGCGAGGATGGCGGTGACGGCGGCGCCTTGCGTGGCGCCGATCTCGAGGACGACGAGGCCGTTCGGGCGGAGCACGGCCGCGGCGGCGGGGGCGATGGCCCGGTAGGCGGCGAGACCGTCGGCACCGGCGAGCAGGGCCGCCGCCGGCTCGTGGCGGGTCTCCGGGTCGCGCGGCTCGTCCACGGCGACATAGGGCGGGTTGGCGACGATGAGATCGAAGGGACCGCGGACCCCATCGAGCCAGTTGCCCTGGACGAGGAGCGCGCGGCCGTCGAGGCCGAGGGCGGCGCGGTTGCGGGCCGCCCAGGCGAGGGCGTCGCTCGACCGGTCGACGCCGATCCCGACCGCGGCCGGGTAGAGGGTCAAAAGGGTAAGGAGCAGGCAGCCGCTGCCGGTCCCGAGGTCGGCAAGGCAGAGGGCGGTGCGGCGGTCGGGGCAGGCCTCGAGCACCGCTTCGATCAGGGTCTCGGTCTCGGGCCGCGGGACGAGGACGCCGGGCCCCGCTGCGAAGTCCAGATCCCAAAAACCGCGGCTGCCGGTGAGATAGGCCATGGGCTCGCGCGCCGCCCGCCGCTCGGCCAGAGCGAGGGTGGGTTCGGCGGCCACCTCGCGGTGCGGCTCGGCGAGCTGCCGGGTTCGGTCGAGACCGGTAGCCGCCGTCACGATCAGCCGGGCCTCGCGCCGCGCCTCGTCGATCCCGGCAGCGCGCAGCCGGGCGGCGACCGCGTCGACCAGTGCCGCCAAGCAGGGCATCAACCGAGCTCGGTGAGCCGGGCCGCCTGATCCTCGGCGATGAGCGCGTCGACCAGCTCGCCCAGGGCCTCGCCCGCCAGCACCTGATCGAGCTTGTAGAGGGTGAGGTTGATGCGGTGATCGGTGACCCGGCCTTGCGGGAAATTGTAGGTCCTGATGCGCTCCGAGCGATCGCCCGAGCCGACCTGGCCCTTGCGCTCGGCCGAGCGTTCGGCGGCGGCCCGGGCGCGCTCGATCTCGAACAGCCGCGCCTTGAGAATCTTCAAGGCCTTGGCCCGGTTCTTGTGCTGCGATTTCTCGTCCTGCATGGCGACCGCGATGCCGGTCGGCAGGTGGGTGATGCGCACCGCACTCTCGGTCCGGTTGACGTGCTGCCCACCGGCCCCCGAGGCGCGGTAGACGTCGACTCGGAGCTCCCCTTCGTCGAGCTCGAAATCGACCTCCTCGGCCTCGGGCAGCACGGCCACCGTGGCGGCCGAGGTGTGGATGCGCCCACCGGCCTCGGTCGCCGGCACCCGCTGCACCCGGTGCACGCCGGCCTCGAACTTGAGCCTGGCGAACACCCCTCGGCCCTGGACCTCGGCCACCAGCTCCTTGATCCCGCCGATCTCGGTCTCGCTCAAGGAGAGGAGCTCGGTGCGCCAGCCCTGGCCCTGCGCATAACGCTGGTACATGGTCCAGAGGTCGCCGGCGAAGAGGGCGGCCTCGTCGCCGCCGGTGCCGGCGCGGATCTCCAGGATCGCACTGCCCTCGTCGGCGGCGTCCTTGGGCAGCAGAAGCAGTTGCAGCTCGCGCTCGAGCTCCGGCAGGCGCGCCTCGAGAGCGGCGATCTCCTCGTGCGCAATGCCGCGCATCTCGGGGTCGGTCGAAGGATCAGCGAGGAGGTCGTTCAGCCCCTCGATCTCGCTCTCGAGCGCACGAAAGCGCTCGATTCCCTGGACGATCGGCTCGAGCTCGGCGAATTCGCGGCCGAGCCCGGCATAGTCGCCATTGCCCTCGGCCATCAGGCTGGCGAGCTCGTCGCGCCGCGCCATGATGGCGTCGAGCTTCGGGTCGAGGCCGATGCTGGACCGTGAGGTGTTCATCGATTGCCCGCTTTGGGGGTTGGCGAAAGAAGCCCCCGTTTTCGGCAGAAACGGGCGTTCGTCAATGGTGGGGCTGGGCTGCGGCAGCGGCCCGCCGCAGCGGGGTTCGCACATGGTGCGCAGCCAGGAGCCGCCGAGAGCGCCAGCCCGACCAGGGTCAAGGTGGGTTTTAACAGGACCGGCGGCAGGCACGGAGGCTAGTGGATCGTCTATGGCACTCGCTCCCCT
>CAZNWE010000118.1:0-9690 GCA_964576715.1 uncultured Geminicoccaceae bacterium
GGTCGAGTTCGGCCTTGCGGTGGGCTTCCATCGTGATGGTCAGGGTCTGCCGGGACATGCGCCCTCTCACATTGTCAGCTTCACATAGCTTATCGCCCGAACCCCGCCCTGCCAATCTGCACCACCCCAAAATTCCGCAGGGGTCGAGGGGATCATCATGATCCCCTCGTTGCTTTTCTTGTCTAACTTCTTGCTTCGCCTCAGGTTTTCTGCCGTTCGCGGTAGGCGACGTAGGTCACCGACGCGAGGATGAGGCTGCCGCCGAGGAGGGTCAGGGGGTCGGGGATTTCGGCGAAGAAGAGGTAGCCGATGGCGGCGGACCAGAGGAGTTTGGTGAAGTCGAAGGGGAGGACGACGGTGGCATCGGCTTCGTGGAAGGCCTGGGCGATGGACCATTGGGTGAGGCTGCCGAAGGCGCCGATGCCGATGAGCAGGAGCCAGGTGGCGGCCGTGGGGGTGGTCCAGGCGAAGAGGGCGGCGAAGAGGGTGATCGGGGTCAGGAACACGGCGGCGAAGATGGTGATGGTCAGGCTGGTGTCGGTCCTGGCCAGGATCTTGATCACGATCAGCGTACCGGCCCAGGCGGCCGAGGAGAGGAGGACCATCAGGGCGCCGAGGCTGACGTCGGTGAGGCCGGGGCGGATGATCACCAGCGCTCCGACGAAGCCCATGCAGAGGCCGGCCCAGCGGCGCCAGCCGGGTCGCTCGCCGAGGAACGGGATGGCGAGCAAGGCGGCGAAGAGGGGTGCGGTGAAGCCGAGGGCCGCCACGGTGGCGAGCGGGGTGACGGTGACGGCGTAGAAGAAGGAGAGCATGGCCACGGCGTTGAGGCTGCCGCGCAGGACGTGGAGGCCGGGGCGGCTGGTGCGCAGGGTGCGGCGGAGGCCCGCCTTGAGCAGCATGGGGGCAAGGGCCAGGAGGCCGAAGACGTTTCTGAAGAAGGCGATCTCGAAGGCGTGGATGTCGAGCGACGCCTCGCGGATCATGCCGTTCATCGCGGACGAGCCGAAGGCGGCCGTCCCCATCCAGGCGATGCCGACGCCCGGCCGGGCCGGGATCGGCCGGACGGTGGTCGAGGGCGTCGGCGCTATCGGTTCTGCCATCAAAACCGCACGTCGTGGGGGCCCTTGAGCTCGAGGATGGCGCGGGCTTCGTCGGCGGTGGCGATTTGGCGGCCGAGGCCTTCGATGATCTGCCGGGCGGCTTGGACCTGGGCGGCGTTGCTCTCGGCCAGCTTGCCCTTGCCGAGCCACAAGGAATCCTCGAGGCCGACCCGGACATTGGCGCCCATCGCGGCCGCGATGGCGGCGATGGGGAGCTGGTTCTTGCCGGCACCCAGGACCGACCAGCGGTAGCTGGTGCCGAAGAGGCGGTCGGCGGTGCGCTTCATGTGCAGGACGTCCTCGGGGTGCGGGCCGATGCCGCCCAAGATGCCGAAGACCGACTGGACGAAGAGCGGCGGCTTGACGATGCCGCGGTCGAGGAAGTGGGCGAGGTTGTAGAGGTGGCTGATGTCGTAGCACTCGAACTCGAAGCGGGTGTTGTTCTCGGCACAGGTGGTCAGGATGTATTCGATGTCCTGATACGTGTTCTTGAACACGAGGTTCCTGCTGTTCTCGAGCTGCTGGCGCTCCCAGTCGTGCTTGAACTCCTTGAAGCGGTTCAGCATGGGAAAGAGGCCGAAGTTCATCGAGCCCATGTTGAGGCTCGCCACTTCGGGGGCGAAGGTGGCGGCGGGCTTGACCCGTTCCTCGATGGTCATCGAGGGGGCCCCGCCCGTCGTGATGTTGACCACACAGCCCGAGCGCTGCTTGATCACCTGGAGGAAGGGCTTGAAGGCCTCCGGGCGCTGGTCGGGCCGGCCGGTTTCGGGGTCGCGGGCATGCAGGTGGACGATGGCGGCCCCGGCCGCGGCGGCGCCGATCGCGGCATCGGCGATCTCCTCGGGCGTCACGGGCAGATGCGGCGACATGGACGGGGTGTGGATCGCCCCGGTGACCGCACAGGTGATGATGACCTTGTCCATCTCAGTCTCCGATCTCGCGTGACGCCGCCTGCTGGTGCGCGGCCATGGCCATCAGCCGCCGGTCGCGCCAGCGCTGGCGGGCGTCGAGCGCGCCCTCCGGCAGCCTGGCACGCCGTTCCGCCTCGATCCGGTCGAGGACGGGGCCGGTCCAGTCGGCGCGGCGCTGCATCGAGGGGAAGAGCTGTTCATAGATGTGCTGGTAGCGCCGGCAATAGTCGCGGACACCCTCGGGTGCATTGAGGTCGATGGTCTCGAACGGGCCCATGAAGGACCAGCGGAGTGCGAGGCCGTGCTTGAGGCCGCGATCGACGTCCTCGGTCGAGCAGTAGCCGCCCTCGACCAGGCGGAACGCCTCTTCCAACAGCGCCCCCTGCAGGCGGTTCATGACGAAGCCGTCGAGCTCCTTCTCCATGACGATGGGCGCCATGCCGATGCCCTCGATCACCGCGGCCGCCCGCTGCATGGTCTCGGCCGTGGTCCAGGGGGCCGGGACCAGCTCGACCGCCGGGATCAGGTAGGGCGGGTTCAGGGGGTGGGCGACGAGGCAGCGGTGGCGGCCCTGCAGGGGCTCGGTGAACCTGGACGGCACGATCGCCGAGGTCGAGCTCGCGAGCAGCGCTTCGGCCGGGGCCAAAGCGTCGAGCTCGGCCCAGACCTCACGCTTGAGCTCGAGCTTTTCGGGCACGCTCTCCTGCATCCAGTCCACGGCCTGAAGTGTCTCCTTCAGCGACCCGACCGGGGTCAGCCGGGCCAGCACCGGGCCAGCCGCCTCGAGCAGCCCCGCCTCGACCATGTCCTCGAGCAGGGGCCCGATGCGCTCCCTGGCCGCCGCCGCAGCCCCGGGGGTGGCGTCGAACAGGCGGACCGCGGCACCGGATCGGGCGAAGGCGATGGCCCAGGCGCGCCCGACGAGGCCGGTGCCGACGATGGCGACGGTCAGCTGCATAGGCTTGCTCCTCAGATCGACCAGACGTCGCCGCAGACCGAGAGTGCCTGGCCGGTGACGTTCCGGCCCATCGGTGAGACCAGGAAGAGCACCATGCCGGCGATGTCGGCGGCGGTCACCATGCGCTTGAGGGACGTCTTGTCGAGGTAGCGCTCGCGCATCGCCTCGAAGGAAACACCGACGGTCTCGGCCCGGGCGCGGATGACGCCGTCGATCCTCGGCCCCTCGACGATGCCGGGCAGGATGGCGTTGACGCAGATGCCGTGGCTGCCGAGCTCGATCGCCAGCGATTTCGCCATGCCGACCACCGCCCACTTGGTCGCGGCGTAGGGGAGGCGGTAGGCGTAGCCGAGCCGGCCGGCCACCGAGCTGATCATGACGATCGAGCCCTCGTTGCCTTGCTTGAGCAGCGGGACAGCCTCCCGAAGGGCGAAAAAATGCCCGGTCAGGTTGACGTCGATGGTGGCCTGCCAGGCTTCGGTCGAGATGTCCTCGACCGCAGCGGTGGGCCCGGCGATCCCGGCATTGTTGACGAGCAAGTCGAGCCCGCCGAAGGCCGCGCGCACGGCGTCGAACAGGCGCGCCATCCCGGCCTCGGTCCCGGCATCGGCCTCGACGGCGCGGTGGTCCGGGTGGCTGGCGCGGAAATCCCCCAAGGCCGCTGCGTCGATGTCGCTGACGATCACCCGGGCCCCATGTGCGATCAGCCCGTCGGCGATCGCCCGCCCGATGCCGGCGGCCCCGGCGGTGACGCAGGCCATGAGCCCGGGCTTGATCCCGGCGATGCGTGGCTCGGCCGTCTCCATGCCGGCGCCTCCCGCTTTTTTGTCCAATTCGATGCGGTCTAGCAGGCCTCAGGGCAAACGGCGAGTACCCGGATGGGCGCGAGCGGCGATGGCACCTGCCACCTGGGCAACGAGGAAGAGGGCGAGGGCGGCGACGACGATGCTGGCGCCGGCGGGGGTGTCGGCGTGCCAGGAGAAGGCGAGGCCGAGCGTGACCGCCAGCGCCCCGACCAGGGCTGCTGCCAGGGCCATGGTCTCGGGCGTGCGGCTCACCTGCCGGGCGGCGGCTGGCGGGATGATCAGCATCGAGGTGATCAGCAGGATGCCGACGATCTTCATGGCGGCGGCGATGACGAGTGCTATGAGCAGCATCAGGATGACCCTGAGCCACATCACCGGTGCGCCTTCGGCCCGGGCCATCTCGTCGTGCAGGGTGGCGAGGATGAGCAGCGACCAGTGGTGCCAGAGAACGGCGAGCACCATCGCACCGCCGAGCCAGGTGACGATCACGTCCCGCCAGCTCACTGCCAGGATGTCGCCGAAGAGATAGCCCAGGAGGTCGACGCGGATGGAGCCGACCAGGCCGAGGATGACGAGGCCGATGGCGATGCCGGAATGGGCGAGGATGCCGAGCAGCGTGTCGCTGGCGAGCTTTTGCTGCTGCTGCATGGCGACGACGAGAAGGGCGATGACGGCGGAGTTGACGGCGACGGCGAGGGTGAGATCGACACCGGAGAGGATGCCGAGGGTGACGCCGAGCAGGGCGCCGTGGGCCAGCGTGTCGCCGAAATAGGCCATCCGCCGCCAGACGACGAAGCAGCCCAAGGGCCCGGCGACGGCGGCGACGGCGATGCCGGCGAGCCAGCCGCGCAGGAGGAATTCGGGCAGCATCAGACAGGCTCGCGTTCGGCCGTACGGGTGCCGGCCGGCGCGTCGACGTCACCGGACAGGCAATGCTGGTGGTCGTGGTGGTGGCGATAGATGGCCACGGCATCGGCGGCCTTGGGGCCGAAGAGGGCGCGATAGGCCGGATCGGCGCCCATCGCCTCGGGTGTGCCCGAGCAGCAGACGTGGCGGTTGAGGCAGACGACGCGGTCGGTTGCGGCCATGACGAGGTGCAGGTCGTGGCTGACGATGAGCACACCACAGCCGCGCTCCTGGCGAATGCGGTCGATCAGCCGGAAGAACTCGGCCTGGCCGAGGTGATCCACACCCTGGGCCGGCTCGTCGAGCACCAGGAGGTCGGGATCGCGCAGGAGGGCGCGGGCCAGGAGCACGCGCTGAAACTCGCCGCCGGAGAGCGCCTGCATGCCGCGCTGCTCGAGCCCCACCGCACCCACCCGGGCGAGCGTTTCGGCCTTGCGCTGCCGGTCGTGACGCAGCGGCAGATCGAGGAAGCGGTCCACCGAGAGCGGCAATGTCGGGTCGATCTGCAGCCGCTGCGGCACGTAGGAGAAAGTGAGGCCGGGCTTGCGGCGGATGCTGCCGGCGGTCGGCTGGAGGATGCCGATCACCAGCTTGACCAGCGTCGATTTGCCGGCACCATTGGGGCCGATCAGGCTGACGATCTCGCCCGCCCGGACGTCGAGGTCGACCCGGTCGAGGGCCAGGTGATCGCCGAGGCGCATCGAGACGCCGCGCACCTCGACGAGGCTCGGGGCGGGGGCAGGGCGGTTCATGCGTCGACCTTGCCGCGGCAATCGCGGCAGAGGCCGCGCACTTCGAAGACGACGCTCTCGATCGCGAAATCGAGCCCGGCTGCGGTCTCCTCCAGCTGGCGGTCGGCGCGCTTGCGCACCACCTCGACGGCATTGCCACAGCGGCGGCAGATGAAGAGCTCGGCGGCATGCGGCCGGGCGGCCGCCGAGCAGGCGACGAAGCCGTTGACGCTCAAGACCTTGTGGACGAGGCCCTGCTCGAGCAGGAAGTCGAGCGAGCGGTAGACGGTGGGCGGGGCGACGCGGCCCCGGTCCCTGGCCAGGATGTCGAGCACGTCATAGGCGCCCAAGGGCCGGTCGGCCTCGAGCACGATCTCGAAGACGCGCCGGCGCAGGGGCGTCAGGCTCTGGCCCCTGGCCCGGCAGAGTGCGGCGGCTTCCTCGAGACGGTGGTCGACGGCCGGGTTCAAGACGGGCTCCATAGTTGGCTTCCGGGGGGTTGGCTGCCGAGGGTTGGCCGGGGTGCCGATCGCGTGGCGGCTTGCCAGGGCGCAACCGTTTCGTTACGTTATAACGTGACAGGTGGCTGATCAAGCCGAAGCTCCGACCCGTAGCCTCGTCTTGAACCTTAGCAACGAATGCAACCGGAGGATACGATGCGCCGTTTGGCTCTTTACGGGACCGTCTTTGCCGTTGGCCTCGGCAATCTCGCGGCGGCAGCCGAGAGCCCCAAGGTGGTCACCTCGATCCTGCCGCTGGGCAGCATCGCGGCGGCGATCATGGATGGGGTCGGGGAGCCCGAGGTGCTGCTCGAGCCGGGTGCCTCGCCGCATGCCTACAGCATGAAGCCGAGCCAGGCCCAGGCCTTGAGCGATGCCGATCTGATCGTCTGGGTCGGCCCTGACATGGAGGTCTTCCTCGAGCGTCCGCTCGAGGCGCTGGGCGGCGCGGCGCGACAGCTCGAGCTGATGGCGGTTTCCGGGATCGAGCTGCTGCCGTATCGCGAGGGCGCCCTGTTCGAGGCGCACGACCACGACGACGAGCATGCGCACGACGATCACGACCACGACGACGAGCATGCGCATGACGATCACGACCATGACGAGGAGCATGCGCACGATGATCACGACCATGACGAGGAGCATGCGCACGACGATCACGACCACGACGAGGAGCATGGGCATGGCGAAATGGACGCCCACATCTGGCTGTCGCCGGCCAATGCGCGGGTGATCGGCGCGGCGATCGCGGCGTCGCTCGGCGAGATCGATCCGGACCATGCCGAAATCTATGCGGCGAATGCCGAGCGGTTCGCGGGCGCCCTGGACGAGGTCGAGGCCGAGATCGACGGCATCCTGGCGCCGGTGCGCGACCGGCCGTTCATCGTCTTCCACGACGCCTATCGGTACTTCGAGCAGCATTTCGACATGCCGGCCGCCGGGGCCATCCACCTCAGCCCGGAGGTGCCGCCGGGTGCGGCCAGGATCGCCGAGATCCAGGCGCGGATCGGCGAGCTGGAGGCGGCCTGCGTCTTCGCCGAGCCGCAGTTCGAGCCGCGCCTGATCCAGACGGTGATCGATGGCAGCGATGCGCAGAGCGCCGTGCTCGATCCGCTGGGCACCGAGATCGACGTTGGACCCGAAAGCTACCCACAACTGCTCTCGAACCTCGCGGACAGCATCGCCGAGTGCCTCGGCGACTAGCCCGTCACAGCGCCGCCTCGATGAGCCGGCGGGTGGCAGCATCGACATCGGGCTGCCGGCCGCCCCAATGGCTGAAGCCCGGGACGGCCTGGTGCAGCAGCATGCCGAGGCCGTCTACCGTCGGGTGGCCGCGCCTGCTGGCTTCATGCAGGAGCGGCGTGACGAGCGGCGCGTAGACGATATCCGCGACGATCGCCCCGGGCTTCAGCTGGTCGAGCGACAGCTCGAGCGGCGGCTGGCCGGTCATCCCGAGGCTCGACGTGTTGACCAGGAGGTCGGCACCCTCGAGCGCGGCGTTGCGCTCGGCCCAGGGCCGGACCGTGGTACTGGTCGTCTTGGTGGCCAACCGACCGAGCAGCGTCTCGGCCCGCTCGACCGTGCGATTGACGAGGCAGAGCTCCGCGACAGCGGCGGCGACGAAGGTGGCGGCCAGCGCCCGGGCAGCGCCACCGGCACCGATCAGCACCACCCGCCGCACCTGGTTCCGCCAACCGGGGACGACCGCCGACAGGTGCGCCAGAAAGCCGATGCCATCGGTGTTGAGACCGAGCCGCGCACCGCGCTCGTCGATCAGCACGGTATTCACGGCGCCGATCGCCGCGGCCAGTGGCTCGAGCTGGTCCAAGAGCGGGATCACCGCCTCCTTGTGCGGCAGGGTCACGTTGACGCCGCGAAAACCCAGCTTGGGCAGTGCCGCCATCGCCAGATCGAGGTCGACCGGGCTGACGCCGAGCGGTACATAGACGCCGTCGACGCGGTAACGCTCGAACCAGTAATTGTGCAACAGCGGCGATTTGCTATGGCTGATCGGCCAGCCGAGCACGCCGGCGACGTTGGCCTTGCCACTGATCTGAACCGTCACGGCCGTCTCACAGCCTGGCCGGGGCAGCGGATTTTGGCGATCGCAGCAGGTCGCGCAGGTGCCGGGAAATCGAGGTCGAATGGAGCAGCTGGTCAACGCTTTTTGGCGATGCGTCTATCGGCTCGGCTACCCGTGCGCCGAGGTGGTCTGGCGGCTGTCCAGGAAGGCCGGGCGCGGCGCTTGCATCGCCGTCTGGCACGACGGTCGTCTGCTCTGCATCAAGGAATCCTATCGGCCCGACCTCGGGCTGCCGGGCGGCGGCCAGCACGACCGCGAGAGCTGGGCCGAGACGGCGCGGCGCGAGTTGTTCGAGGAAGTCGGCATCGCCCTTCCTGCCGAAGCGTTTCATGAGCGCGGTATCCTGGCCTATGACAAGCACGGTCGCAGCATCGAGGACCATCTCTTCGAGGTAAAGCTCGACGTCTTTCAGCCGCCGACCATCGACAATCGCGAAGTCGTCTGGGCGGACTTCCTGCCGCTCGACCGCATTCGAGCGGCGCCGCAGCAGCGCGGTTTGCGGCTTTATCTCGCCAGCCTCGACCAGCAGGCCAGGACGCCGGTCGAGATCACCTGCCCCTGACCTCGAGCGGCTGCGCCAGGCTGGCCCAGGAGGTGTCGATTGCCGGATCGCCCACCGCCTGCATCATCATCAGCAAGGTGGCTGGGCGGTCGAGGATGGTGATCGGCAGATGCCAGACGCCGCGGGCGTAGCAGATGCCGGTCCCCCCCTCGACGAGAAAGCCGCGCAAGGTCGCGAGATCGGGCGCGCCGTCGGCCGCCGGCAAGGCGGCGGCGATCGCGTAGCGTGCCGCATCGAGGGGCATGAACAGCTGCTCGCTGTGCTCGTGCCGCTCCATCCTCGCCGCCGTGAACGGCAAATCGGCGGCGGCATGGGTGTCGAGCTTGACGCAGAGGTCGGCATCCGCCCGGCCGTGGCCGAGCCGGCCCTCGAGGCGCACGCCGCTGTCGACCTCCGGCCGTTCGATGGTCTGGCCGAACGGGGCGAAGGCGGTGGCCGAAAACGCTTCAAGCTGCAGCTGCATCGCCATCCTCCTTCAGGCAGGCTCTCGGGCATGAGCTCTCACGCATGAGCGGCGAGGCCGCGCTCGAGCCGCTGCAGCAGCCACTCGATCTCGGCCTGGGTCTCGGTGGTCAAAGCGGGCGCTGGTGCTCGCGTCGCCGGTGTCGCCAGCGCGCCGCGGCGCCAGAGCACGTATTTGCGCACGGCGAGGCCGAGGCCGGGCTGCTGCTCGAAGCGGAGCAGCGGCAAATAGAGGTCGAAGAGGTCGAGCATCCGCTCACGCTCGTCGGCCCGAAACAGCCGGATGACCCCGGTGAGCATCTCGGGATAGGCGAAGCCGGTCATCACCCCGTCGGCACCGCGGATCAGCTCGAAGGGGAGGAAGAGCCCGCCATTGGCCGCCAGGATGGCGAGGCGCCGCCCGCCCTCGGCTTCGGCAGCGCGCAGCACGCTGAGCTTGTCGAGCCCCGGCCAGTCCTCGTGCTTGAGCATCACGCAGCTGGGGCAGTCGGTCACGATCCGGCGGATCAGCGCGGCACTCATCGGCACCGACGAGGCGAGCGGGAAGTCCTGGAGCACCCAGGGAATGGCGGGGCCGAGGGTCTCGGTCAGCGTTCGGCAGTAGCCGAGGACGGCAGCGTCGCCCCGAGCGGCGGTCGCCGGTGGCTGGATCATCACCCCGGCGGCAC
>CAZNWE010000119.1:0-9685 GCA_964576715.1 uncultured Geminicoccaceae bacterium
GTCGACTACGAACTGGGCGAGGTCGAAGAGAAGAAAGGCCGCTTTCTCGTCGCCAAATATACCGAAAAGGGACGGTCGACAGCGGCGATCCTCGCCGAGGCCATCCCCGACATTCTGGCGCAATTCCCCTGGCCCAAGTCGATGCGCTGGGCCGACGGCGAGGCGCGGTGGGTGCGGCCACTGCAGGCGATCCTGTGTCTTTTCGATGGCGAGGTGGTGCCATTCAGCTTCGCCGGGGTCGCCGCCGGCAAGCGAACTTTCGGGCATCGCTTCATGGCACCGAACGCGATCGAGGTCCGGGACTTCGACGACTATGCGGTGCAGATGGCGGCGGCCCGGGTGATGCTGAACGCCGCCGATCGCCGAGCGGTGATCGAGGAGAGGGCGGCCACGCTCGCGGCATCGGTCGGCTGCCGGCTGCGGCCTGACCCGGGTCTGCTCGACGAGATCGCCGGCCTCGTCGAATGGCCGGTGCCGCTCATGGGCCGGATCGACGACGCCTTCATGACCATCCCGCCCGAGGTGCTGGTCAGCACGATGCGGGCCAATCAGAAATATCTGGCGCTCGAAGATCCGACCGGAGCCCTCGCGCCTTGCTTCGTCACCGTCGCCAACATCGAAGCACCCGATGGCGGGGCCGCGATCATCGCCGGCAACGAGCGGGTGCTCAGGGCGCGGCTCTGGGATGCGAGGTTCTTCTGGGAGCAGGATCTTAAGACGCCGCTCGAGGCGTTCCTGCCGAAGCTCGACACGATGGTCTTCCACGCTGCCCTCGGCACCATGCGCGAGAAGGTCGAGCGGCTGGAGACCCTGGCCGTCGCCATTGCCGACCGGACGGACGCGGACCGGCTCCAGGTCGAGCGGGCCGCAAGGCTCGCCAAGGCCGATCTCGTCTCCGGCATGGTCGGCGAGTTCCCCGAGGTGCAAGGTGTCATGGGCGGCCACTATGCCCGGGCGCAAGGCGAGCCCGAGGCGATCGTGCGGGCGATCGCCGAGCACTACCGGCCCGTCGGCCCCTCGGATGCCTGCCCCACCGCACCGGTCGCGGTCGCCGTGGCCCTCGCCGACAAGCTCGATACGCTGGTCGGATTCTTCGCCGCCGGCATCCGGCCGACGGGCTCGAAGGACCCTTTTGCACTCCGCCGGGCGGCGCTCGGCGTCATTCGCCTGGTCACCGAGAACGGCCTCAGGCTCGATCTCGGCCCGCTCTTCGAGGTGGCGCTCGGCAGCCATGGCGAACGCTTCGCCGGGCTCGGTGCCGCGGCCCTCGGCCGCGAGCTCGCCGGCTTCTTCGTCGATCGGCTCAAGGTCCAGGCCCGCGAGCGGGGCGTCCGCCACGACCTGATCGAGGCGGTGATCGCCCGCCGACCGGACGGCGACCTGGTCCGGGTGCTGGCCCGGGTCCAGGCCCTGCAGGACTTTCTCGCCACCGCCGACGGGGCCAACCTGCTCGCCGCCTACCGGCGGGCCGCCAACATCGTGCGGATCGAGGAGCGCAAGGCGGGCGCCAGCTTCGCCGGCCCGATCGATCCCGCCCGCCTCGTGGAGCCGGCGGAGGTCGCCCTGGTCGAAGCTCTGGCGGCTACGCGCGTCGAAGTCGAGCGCCAACTCGCGACGGAATCTTTCGCCGGCGCCATGGCAACACTTGCAGCCTTGCGTCCGACAGTGGATAGTTTCTTCGATGCTGTGCTCGTCAACGTCGACGACGCGGCATTGCGCGTCAATCGACTGCGCGTGTTGACACGGTGGCGCGACGATGTGGATGCGATTGCCGACTTTAGCATGATCGAAGACGCAGGGACGTAGCGCCGAAGCGGATCCAACCAAGGCAGCGGGAGTGAAACAAGCATGACCAAGTGGGTCTACGGTTTCGGCGGCGGACGCGCCGATGGTGCAGCGGCGATGAAGGCGCTGCTCGGTGGCAAAGGGGCCAACCTCGCCGAGATGGCGACTCTCGGTCTGCCGGTGCCGCCAGGGTTCACCATCAGCACCGAAGTGTGCACCTATTTCTACGCTCACGACCGGCAATACCCGGACGATCTGAGCGGCCAGGTCGACGAGGCGATCGCCCTCGTCGAGCGGCAGCTCGGCCAGAAATTCGGTGATCCCGTCAACCCGCTTCTGTTCTCGGTTCGCTCCGGCGCGCCCCTGTCGATGCCCGGGATGATGGACACCGTGCTCAATCTCGGTCTCAACGACCACACCGTGCTCGGTCTGGCCGAGGCGTCGGGGGACGAGCGCTTCGCCTACGACAGCTATCGCCGCTTCATCCAGATGTTCGGCGACGTCGTGCTCGGCGTCGACCACTACCTGTTCGAGGAGGCGCTCGAGGCCGCCAAGACCGAGGCCGACGTGCGCTTCGACAACGAGCTCGACGCGCTGGCGTTGAAGAAGCTGGTCGAGAGCTACAAGGACATCATCAAGCGCGAGACCGGTGCGCCGTTCGCCGACGACCCCAAGGAGCAGCTCTGGGGGTCGATCGGCGCGGTGTTCGGCTCGTGGAACATCCCCCGTGCGGTGACCTACCGCCGTCTGCACAACATTTCCGGTGACATGGGGACCGCGGTCAACGTCCAGGCCATGGTGTTCGGCAACATGGGCAACGACTGTGCAACCGGGGTGGCCTTCACGCGCAACCCGGCAACCGGCGAGAAGAGCTTCTACGGCGAGTTCCTGGTCAACGCCCAGGGCGAGGACGTGGTCGCCGGGATTCGCACGCCGCAAGCCCTGAGCCGGGACATGGCCAAGAACGGCAACACCGACCCCGAGCGCTCGCTCGAGGCCCTGCAGCCAGCTTCCTACAAGGAGCTGACCGCCGTCTTCGACAAGCTCGAGGCGCACTACCGCGAGATGCAGGACATCGAGTTCACGATTCAACGCAAGAAGCTCTACATCCTGCAGACCCGCACCGGTAAGCGAACCGCGCCGGCCGCCTTGAAGATCGCCGTCGACCTCGCCGCCGAGGGGCTGATCACCGAGGACGAGGCCGTGCTCCGGGTCGATCCGTCCTCGCTCGACCAGCTCCTTCACCCGACCCTCGATCCGAACGCCGATGCCGAGGTGGTCGCCAAGGGCTTGCCGGCCTCACCCGGTGCCGCCTCGGGCAAGATCGCCTTCTACGCCGACGATGCGGTGGCGATGACCCAGGCCGGTGATCCCGTCATCCTGGTCCGGGTCGAGACCTCGCCCGACGACATCCACGGCATGCATGCCGCCAAGGGCATTCTCACCTCGCGTGGCGGGATGACCAGCCACGCCGCAGTGGTCGCCCGCGGCATGGGCAAAGCCTGCATCTGTGGCGCCGGCGACCTCGTGATCTCCTACAGCGAGCGCACCGTTCAGGTGCGCGGCCAGACCCTGCGCGAGGGCGATTGGCTGACCATCGATGGTGCTGCCGGGGTGGTCATGCTCGGCCAGGTCGACACCGTCGATCCGGTGCTCTCCGCCGATTTCGCCAAGCTGATGGCCTGGGCCGACGCCAAGCGGCGGCTCAGGGTGCGCACCAACGCCGAGACGCCGCTCGACGCCCGGGCCGCCATCAGCTTCGGTGCCGAGGGCATCGGCCTCTGCCGCACCGAGCACATGTTCTTCCAGGACGACCGCATCCTCGCCATGCGCGAGATGATCTTGAGCTCGGACGCCGACGGCCGGCGCAAGGCGCTGGCCAAGATAGCACCCTTCCAGCGCGACGACTTCGTCGAGCTGTTCGAGATCATGAAAGGCCTGCCGGTCACCATCCGCCTGCTCGACCCGCCGCTGCACGAGTTCCTGCCGCATGGTGCCGCCGAGGACGAGGCCGTCGCCAAGGCTACCGGCGTCGACCTCAAGGTGGTCAAACGGCGGGTGGCCGAGCTGCGCGAGGCCAACCCGATGCTCGGCCTGCGCGGCACCAGGCTCGGCATTCTCTATCCCGAGATCTATGAGATGCAGGCCCGCGCCATCTTCGAGGCGGCGCTGATCGTGCACGACAAGTCGGGCGAGACGGTGACGCCCGAGGTGATGGTCCCGCTCGTCTGCAGTGCGAAGGAGCTCGCCATCATCAAGAAGCGCATCGATGCCGTGGGCGACGCGGTCAAGGCCGAGAAGGGGCAGGATCTCCACTACGAGATCGGCACCATGATCGAGCTGCCGCGCGCCGCGCTCAGGGCTAAGGAGATCGCCGAGCACGCCCACTTCTTCAGCTTCGGCACCAACGACCTCACCCAGATGGCCCTCGGCCTCAGTCGCGACGATGCCGGCAGCTTTCTCGACACCTACCTGGCGCACGAGATCTTCGCTGCCGATCCCTTCAGCTCGCTCGATCAGCTGGGCGTCGGCGAGCTCGTACAGATCGCGACCGAGCGCGGCCGCGCTGGCCGACCTGACATCCAGCTCGGGATCTGCGGCGAGCATGGCGGTGATCCGGCCTCGGTCGAGTTCTGCCATCGGGTCGGGCTCGACTACGTCTCCTGCTCGCCCTACCGGGTGCCGATCGCCCGTCTCGCCGCCGCCCAGGCGGTGCTGCGAGGCAAGTGACCGCCGCCACCGGCAGACTGGTCGAGCTCGAGGCGATCCGCCACGGCGGTAAGCCGGCGGTGGCGCGCGCCCTGGCGCGTCTGGAGAGCGAATCCGGGAGGGCCGCCGCCCGCGCCCTCCTGGATGACGCCTATCGTCGGCCGCAGGGCCGGGTGATCGGGCTTACCGGGCCGCCCGGGGTCGGCAAGTCGTCGCTGCTCTCCCGCCTGATCCGCCATTACCGCTCGGCCGGGCAGACCGTGGCCGTGCTGGCAGTCGATCCGTCGTCGAGGCGGACCCGGGGTGCTCTGCTCGGCGATCGCACCCGGCTCGAACTCGACCCGGACGACCCCGGCTGCTTCGTCCGCTCGCTCGCCGCCGGCGAGCGGCTCGGCGGCCTCGCCGACGCCTGCGTGGCGTTGATGGTGGTGCTGCGCGCCCTCTTCGACATCGTCATCGTCGAGACCGTGGGGGTCGGTCAGTCGGAGACCGAGATCGGCGAGCTCGCCGACACGGTGGTGCTGGTCATTCAGCCGGCCTCCGGCGACAGCCTGCAGTTCATCAAGGCAGGGATCGTCGAGATCCCGGACATCGTCGTCATCGGCAAGGCCGATCTCGGCGACGTCGCAGCCCGGGCGCAAGGGGAGGTCGAGGCGGCACTCCGCCATGCCGCAGCCAGGCAGGATGCGTGGCGACCGCCGGTGCTCAGGCTCTCGGCGCTGACCGGCGAGGGTGTCGAGGCGCTGGCCGCGGCGATCGAGCGGCACGCCGCCGCCGACCGCGAGACCGGCCGCCTCTCGGCCCGGCGCTTCGCCCAGAGCCGGCAATGGCTGCGCGCGGCGCTCCGCGCAGCGCACGGCCGGCGGGGCCTCGAGCGGCTGGGCACCGAGCTCGCCGCGGCCGATGCGGATCGCCACGGCTCGCCCTTCCTCTGGCTCGAGCGGCTGACCGCGGCCCTCGAGCGACCGGCCTCGGCCGCCGCCGGCAGCCTGCCGAGAGCGGGGCGCGCCGCGCCATGAGGCGCGCCGTCCTGGCGGGTGCCCTGATCCTGCTGGCCGCCGCCCTATGGCCGCGCGTGGTGCCGGCCGAGCCCCTGGTGATCGCGCATCGGGGTGCCTCGGGCTACCTGCCCGAGCACACGCTCGCAGCCCAGGCGATGGCGGTGGGGCAGGGGGCGGATTTCATCGAGCAGGACGTGGTCTTGAGCCGGGACGGCGTGCCGCTGGTGCTGCACGACATCACAATCGAGGCGGTGACCGACGTCGCTCGGCAGTTTCCCGATCGGGCCCGCGCCGACGGCCACTTCTACGCCATCGATTTCGACCTTGCAGAAATCCGCACGCTTGCGGTGCGGGAGCGCGTCGACGTCGCGACCGGCGAGCCGGTCTTCCCTGACCGTTTTCCACAACAGCGAGCGCGTTTCGGCGTGGCCACGCTCGCCGAATCGATCGAGCTCGTGCAAGGGCTCGAGATCTCGACCGGCAGGGCCATCGGCATTTATCCCGAGATCAAGCGGCCGGCCTTCCACCGGGCCGAGGGCCATGACATCAGCCGCATCGTGCTCGCCCTGCTCGACCGCTACGGCTACGGTGCGGCGGACGACAGCCGGGTTTATCTCCAGGGCTTCGACTGGGCCGAGACTCGACGGATCAGGCACGAACTCGGCTATGCGGGACCGCTGGTCCAGCTGATTGGCAGCAATGACTGGGCGGATGCCGCCGGCACCGACTATCCGGCCTTGTTGACAGCAGCCGGGCTCGCCAAGCTGGCCCGGACGGTGGACGGGATCGGACCCTATCTCGGGCTCGTCATCGACGCCGCGGGCCGGCCCACCGACTTGACCGAGAGGGCCGCAGCGCAGGGGCTCGCCGTCCACGCCTATACGGTGCGCGCCGATCGGCTGCCGGATTGGGCCGTGACCCTCGATATCCTCACGGCGCGGCTGGCGGCGACCGGGGTCGGCGGGCTGTTCACCGACCATCCCGATCGAACCCGTCGGGCCCTCGAGGACTGAGCGATGCGCCATCGCCTCGTGACCCTCGCCGTCGTCTGCCTGCTGCTCGCCGCGGGTGCCATTGCCCTCCTGCAGCCGGCAACCGACCGGCCGCCGGTCGACGTCGCGAGCGCGCTTGCCGACTTCGACGACCCGGCTGCCGTTCGGGCGGTGATCGAGACGGTGCGGCAAACCGGCCAGCTGCCTGACCACTACGTCACCAAGCGCGAGGCCGAGGCGCTCGGCTGGCGGCCGGGTGACGACCTTTGCGCCGTTGCCCCGGCGCGGGTGATCGGCGGCGACCCTTTCCACAATCGCGAGGGCCGGCTCCCGAACGCCGCGGGGCGGCGCTGGTTCGAGGCCGATCTGGACTTTGCCTGCGGCCGGCGGGGTGCGCGGCGTCTGGTGTTCTCCGATGACGGGCTGATCTTCGTCACCCTCGACCACTACGACAGCTTCATCGAGGTCGGCCGATGACCGATGTCGGCCGCTTGGCCCGGCTTGACGGTCGGCAGCGCTCGAAGCGGGCGGTGCTCGCCAAGCTCGCCCGCGACCTCCGGTTTCCCGCCCATTTCCGCCCCAATCTCGACGCGCTGTTCGACGTGCTCACGACCGACATCGCGGGCCCGGCAAGGATCGAGTGGCGGCTTGGCCGAAACGCCGCCCGCGCCCTCGGCCCGGACCTCGAGCCGCTGCGCCGGACTCTGGCGGATGCCGCCACCGAGCGCCCCGATCTTACCGTCGTCATCCGTGACGCTTGAGCCGGCCCTCACCCGGCCTTGGCGATGGTGGCGGCCGAAGCCACGTCTGCAGTCCTGTTGTCGGGCGCGATGACGGCCGCCGATCCCCCCGCTCAGGGGGTCTACAATCCACGCCGATCCACAGCCTCCGTCCATCGTAGCGGCCTTATTACTGCGGTAGTCGGCGGCAACCGGCGCCGCGTCGCCACTCGGTCGGGCTGCAGCCGTGCCAGCGGTGAAAGGCGCGAGTGAAGTGCGCCGGCTCGCCATAGCCGAGGCTGGTCGCGATCTCGGCGATCGGCGTGGTCGTCGTCGCGAGGGCGGTCTCGGCCCTGGACCGGCGCGCGGTGTCGACGACCTGACGGTAGGAGATCCCCTCCGACTGCAGGCGCCGTTGCAGGGTGCGCGGGCGCAGCCCGAGCCTTGTGGCGGTACCGTCCAGCGCCACCTCGCCGTTGGCGAGGCGCAACTCGATCACGTCGACGAGGGCCCGGGTCAGGTCCCGTACGGTGCTGCCGCGCACGAGGCGGCGGAGTTCGGCAAAGCCGGGCGAAACGCCCTGTCCCGGAGCGTCGAGCTGGGCCCGATCGAGGACCATGCCGAGGCCGGGACGGCCGTAGCGCACCTCGACGCCGATCCGGTCGGCGAGGTCCTTGGCAGCACCCGTCGCGGCGTAGGGCACCTCGACCCAGAGCGGCTGCCAGTCCTGGCCGAGAAAGCTGCGGCCGAAGCCGATCAGCGAGGGCAGGACGTGATCCGCGTGATGGCGTCCCTCGCCCTGGTGGATACCCAGCTGGTAGTAGGCGAGCCGGGCGAAATCACCGTAGACCTCGCCGCGCATGCTGTCGGCCGCCTGGTAGTAGCGCACCGCGCGGCAGACCCGGGCGAGGCCATGGCCCAGCGTCGGTGCGGCGGCGGCGTAGCGGACCCAGACGCCGTAGTCCTCCGGCCGCATCGCGCGGCCGACCTTGAGCCCGAGCATCGGGTCGCCGAGCAGCACCGCCGCGGAATCGAAGATCAAGGCCATGTCGACGAGCGGCAGCCGCGCCGCTGGTTGGGCGAGCAGGTCGAGGGGCAGCTCCACCGACGCGAAGAGCCGCTCCAGCGCCGCTTGGCCGGCCTGCTCGCAGACCAGCTGCGGCAGCGGCCCGAAGCCCTGGACACCCGTGGTGATGATCCGACGGCTCATGAGCGGTTTGCCTCCGGCGGCAATGCTGGCGCGAAATGGTAAGCGCCTGGCCGAAGATTACCTGTACCTCACCATCTGCCAAGTTCTGGATGGCGGTCGCTCGCGTCGACCGCACCTACTGCGCAGGGAGGACCACACGTCATGATGATCGGAGGGCGCACCGTCGCCATGCTCGCTGTCGGTATCGTGGTGCATGTCGCACCCGCCGCCGGCTGGGCGCAGGAGGCCGAGAAGCCGAACATCCTGGTGATCTGGGGCGACGATATCGGCCAGAGCAACATCTCGGCCTACACCATGGGCCTGATGGGCTACCGGACGCCGAATATCGACCGGATCGCCGACGAGGGGATGATCTTCACCGACTACTACGGCGAGCAGTCTTGCACCGCCGGCCGGTCGTCCTTCATCACCGGCCAGTCGGTGTTTCGCACCGGCCTCTCCAAGGTGGGGCTGCCCGGCGCCGATCTCGGCATGAGCGAGGAGGACCCGACCATCGCCAGCATGCTCAAGGCCGAGGGCTACGCGACGGGCCAATTCGGCAAGAACCATCTCGGCGACAAGGACGAGCATCTGCCGACCAACCACGGCTTCGACGAGTTCTTCGGCAATCTCTACCATCTCAACGCCGAGGAGGAGCCGGAGCATCCCGACTACCCGCGAGACATGGTTCTGCCCAACGGCGACACCTTTCTCGAACGGTTCGGCCCGCGCGGGGTGGTCCGCTCCTCCGCGACCTACGGCGAGAGCGAGATCACCCAGCAGATCGAGGATACCGGGGCACTCACCCGCGAGCGCATGGAGGTCGTCGACGACGAGACCTCGGACGCCGCGATCGCCTTCATCCGCGAGCAGACGGAGGCGGGCACGCCCTGGTTCGTCTGGTGGAGCGGCACGCGAATGCACTTCCGCACTCACGTCGCCGAGGAGATGGAAGCGCAAGCGCGCGAGCTCGCCGGTCGCCCGGTGGACGAATACACGGCCGGCATGATCGAGCACGACATGGACGTGGGCAAGTTCCTGGAGGTACTCGACGAACTCGGCATCACCGACAACACCATTGTCTTCTACTCGACCGACAATGGCCCGCACATGAACACCTGGCCGGACGCGGCGATGACGCCGTTCTGGAGCGAGAAGAACACCAACTGGGAGGGCGGCTGGCGTGTCCCCGCCATGGTCCGCTGGCCCGGTCGGATCCCGGAGAGCGAGATTACCAACGAGATCGTCCACCACATGGACTGGCTGCCGACCTTCCTCGCCGCCGCCGGC
>CAZNWE010000120.1:0-9611 GCA_964576715.1 uncultured Geminicoccaceae bacterium
CCAGTCGCTGCTGCGCAGCCGACGGGCGGCACTGCACGGGCGGGTCGCCGAGGTCCTCCTCGGTCGCTTCCCCGAGCGCAGCGCCGACGAGCCGCAGACCCTGGCGCACCATCTGGAGCATGCCGGGCGGCAGACGGCAGCGATCGACTATTATGGCCGAGCGGCAGCGCTCGCCAACAACAAGGGGGCCAACAAGGAGGCGCGGCGCTACATGGAGCGGTCGCTGCGGCTGATCGAGAGCCTGCCGGAAGGGGCCGAGCGGGCCCGCCGCGAGGTCCAGGCCCTGACCACGATCGGGCGGATCGACGTGGCGCTCGAGGGGCACGGCAGTGCGGCGGCGGCCGAGGCGTTCGGGCGGGGCCTCCCACTCTGCCACGAGGCCGGTCTGGATGCCGCCGAGCTGTCGCTGCTGGTCGGTCTGATCGTGCAGCGGTCGGTCTCCGGTGCGACCACCGAGGCCTTGGCGCTGAAGCCGAGGCTCAAGGACCTCGTCGCGCGCAACAACGATCCGATCTTTCGCGTCGAGGCAGGCTATGCGCTGGGCATTACCCATGCCTGGCGCGCCGAGTTCGCCGCCGCCGACCGGCAATTCCAGATCATCCGGCAGCACTACACCCCCGAGCAGCACGCCCGCCATCTCGCCATCTACGGCCAGGACCCCGGAGTCGTCGGCCTCTGCCGCGGCGGCATGACCCGCTGGTGCATGGGCCAGGTCGACCAGGGTGCCCGGGACATCGCCGATGCCGTGGCCCTGGCGCGCCGCCTCGGCCATCCCTTCAGCATCAACTACGCGCTGAACTGGTTCGCGATGCACGCCCTCGACGCCGAGCCCGCAGAGGTGGCGCGGCAGGCGATCGACGCGACCCTGGAGTATGCCGCCGAGCAGGCCTTCATGACCTGGCTGGCGATGGGCCAGGCGAGCCTCGCCCGCTGGATGCTGGCGCATGGCGGGCCGCACGAGGCGGTGAGCGAGTGCGAGCGCGCCGTGTCGATGCTGCGCTCGGTCGGCGATGTCCAAGTGCCGCTGGCCCTCGCCGTGCATGGTGCCGCCCTCTGCCGCAGCGGCGAGCGTGCCGCCGGCTTCGCCCGCCTCGACGAGGCGCTGCGGCTGAACGATGCCGGCGTCGAACCCTGGGCCGAGGTCGAGATCCTCCGCCTGCGGGCACACTGCACCAAGGCGAGCACCGAGGCGGGCGGCACCGTCGACGCCCTGTCCTTGCTGCGCCGCGCCATCGCCACAGCCCGCCGTCAGGGGGCGCTGATGCTCGAGCTCAACGCCAGCGTCGATCTCGCCCGGCTGCTCGCCGCAAGCCAGCACCGCCAGGAAGGCCACGACCTCCTCGCCGCCTGCCTCGACCGCTTCACCGAAGGCCACACGACCCGTCCCTTGCGGACCGCCCACGCCCTCCGCGAGCAACTCGCCGGCTGAACCGAGGCGACGGCGGCCGGACGGTTTGCCCGGCGCGCGCTGACGTCGGCCAGGGCATGGACCGAAAGAGTGACCACGCGCGTTCGAGTGCCGCGGCTCACGACGTCGAGGCCGTCCGCGACCGCGCCGCACTTCACTGCGGGCAAGGTGGCCTCGTGCCGCAGCTCGCGCGCCGGAAAAAAAGGCACGATGCCACCGGCGTGTCGCGAAAGTTTCGCACTTCTCCGGCTATGGGGGCGTCGCTGAAAACAGGGCTGCAAAGCGGGGACAGCACCCGAGGATGACGGGTGGGAAGCGCCGCAGCGGCAGGCACGGCTAAGCGTGAGTGATGGGCCAGAGCGGGCGCTTTCGCCGCTCGTGACGGCCATCCCGTGCGGCGAAGGTCGTAACACGAGAGCTGGAGACCGTCACGTGAGCACCGAATACACCCTTGAGCTGTTGCATGTTGCCGACCAGGAGGCGAAGTCCGCTTCCGTGGATGACGCCCCGCGCTTCTCTGCGGTCTGGAACTATCTGCTCGACGAAGAGGTCGGGGCGGATGGCACGCTGTTGCTGGCCTCGGGCGATCAGTGGTTGCCCGGCCTGTTCTACGATGCGTCCGGCGATGAAGAACTCTACGGGCTGACCGGTGCTGCGGACATCCTGATCCAAAACGAGTTGGGCATCCAGGCCTCGGCCTTCGGCAATCACGAGTTCGATAATGGCAACGCCATCATAGCCGACCTGCTGCAGCCATTGCCCGAGGGCCATGGTGGCGCGCTTCCCTATGCTGGCGCCAACTTCCCCTATCTGGGCGGGAACATCGATTTTTCCGCCAACCAGGACATCGTCGACGACAACGGCAACACCATCCGCGGCCTCGCACCGCTGGTGACCGAGAATGGTCAGCTCGCCTCGGACATTCCCGGACAGATCGCGGAATGGGTGATCGTCGAGGACGATAACGGGACGCAATATGGCGTGGTCAGCGTCTCGGCCCCGTCGATCGACGAGGGGTTGTCGAGCCCGACCGACACCGACGTCCAGCCCGACGGTCCGGACGGCAGCGACAACGACGTCATTGCCGCGTTGATCCAAGAGGATGTCGACGCGCTGCTCGCCGCGAACCCCGACATCGACAAGGTCATCCTGCTCGCCCACATGCAGCAGATCGAGATCGAGAAGGATCTTGCGACCAAGCTCTCCGACGTCGACATCATCATTGCCGGTGGCTCGAACACTCGGCTGTTCGACGATGACGATGTCGGCTTCGGTACGGACGAGGCCCAGGGCGAGTATCCGTTCTTCACCAAGGATGCCGACGGCAACGACATCGCGGTGGTGAACACCGACGCCAACTACAAATATGTCGGGCGGCTCGTCATCGACTTCGACGAGAACGGCGTTATCGTGCCTGAGAGCTACGACTTTACCGTTAGTGGGGCCTATGCCACCGATCAGGCCAACCTCGACCGGCTCGGCATCGATTTCGACAGCTGGGCCGATCCCGAGATCGTCGCCATCACCGATGGCGTGCGTGGCGTCATCGAAGAGGGCGAATCCGAGTTCTACGCGATCACGGAGGAATTCCTCAACGGCAACCGGTTCGGCGGCGGTGGCGGTCGCGACGGCGTTCGCAGCCAGGAGACCAATCTCGCCAACCTGACCGGCGACGCCAACCTCGCCTACGCCAAGAGCTTCGACGACAGCGTCGTCGTCTCGGTCAAGAACGGCGGTGGTATCAGGGCGTCCATCGGCGCCGAAACCGTGCCGGGCGGCGGCCTCGGCGACCCGGTCCGCACGCCGCCGGAGGAGGTCCCGGGGGTCAAGCCGGAGGGCGGCATCTCGTCCAACGACGTCGCCAATGTGCTGGCGTTCAACAACGGCCTGATCCTGCTCAGCGTCACGGCCGAGGAGCTCGTCGCGGTGATCGAAGGCGGCGTCGCCGACTTCCAGGACGTCGATACCGAGGCCGGCGGCTATCTTCACTTCGCCGGGGTCCGCTTCAGCTTCGATCCCGACCTGCCGCCGGGCGATCGCATCCTGAACGCCGCCATCGTCGATGAAGAGACCGGGGCCGTGCTCGCCGAGCTCGTGCGCGACGGCGATCTCGTCGACAACGGCGACCAGACCTTCCGGATCGTCACGCTCGATTTCCTGGCCAACGAGGGCAACCAGTTCGATGGCGTCGGCACCGACCGCGTCGATCTCGGCACCCTCCCCCCGAGCCCGACCTACGACACGGTCGACACCTTCATGCCCGGCGGTGAGCAGGACGCGCTTGCCGAGTACCTGAACGTCGCCTTCGGCCCGGAAGGCGAGCGCACCATCACCGCCGAAGACACGACGCAGGCGTCCGACGAGCGCATCCAGAACGTCGACGCGCGCGAGGATGCCATTTTCGGCCCCGGCGACGGCGGCGGCGAGAGTCTCCGCGTCGCGACCTACAATGCGTCGCTGTTCCGTCCCGAAGACGGCATGCTGGCCGACGAGCTGTCGACGCCGGACAGCGAGCAGGCGCAGAACATCGCCGAGGTGATCCAGCGCGAGCGGCCCGACGTCCTGCTCGTCAACGAGTTCGACTACGATGTGGACGAGGTCGCGGCACAGGGCTTCCAGGAGAACTATCTGGAGGTGCCGCAGGGCGAGCAGGAGGCGATCGTCTACCCCTATCGCTACGTCGCTGCCTCGAACACCGGGTTGCCGTCGGGCTTCGATCTCAACAACGACGGCGAGGTGACGCTCGGCAACGACGCCCTCGGCTTCGGCCTCCACGCCGGCCAGTACAGCTTCGTCGTCTACTCGATGTACCCGATCGAGACCGAAAGTGTGCGAACCTTCCAGGACTTCCTCTGGAAGGACATGCCGGGCGCGCTGCTGTTCGATCCCGATCCGACGGGGCGCCCGCTGTTCGATCCCGACCGGCCGTTCGATCCCGCCGACCCGACCGACGTCGACACCAGCTTCTTCACCGCAGAGGAGGTCGAGATCCTGCGGCTGTCGTCGAAGAACCACGCCGACGTGCCGGTCAACGTCGACGGCGAGATCGTCCACATCCTCGCCTCCCATCCAACACCGCCGACCTTCGACGGCATCGAGGACTGGAACGGCAAGCGCAACTTCGACGAGATCCGTCTCTGGGCCGACTATATCGCCGGCGAAGACTACCTGGTCGACGACAACGGCGTGGCCGGCGGCCTCGATGACGGGGCCCGCTTCGTGATCGTCGGCGACTACAACGCCGACCCGCTCGACGGCGACAGCCGCGCCGGTGCGGCGGATCAGCTCGTCGACAACCCGCTCATCATCGGCTCGGCCACCGACGCGACGATCACCCCGTCGAGCACGGGCGCGGTCGAACTCGGCGACGGCGACCCGTTCGATACCGCCGATTTCTCCGAGACCGAAGACGCAACGGGCGAGGTCGCACGGGATTCCCTGCGGGTCGACTATGCCCTGCCGTCGGTGAACGGGCTGCAGTATCTGGGCGGCGAGGTCGTCTGGCCCGCCGACGCCGCCGAGGACCCGCTGGCGCCGATCATCAATGATCCGACCCAGACCTCGGATCATCGCATGGTCGTCGTCGACCTCGAGCTGACGGACGCCGACAGCGGCGCCGGCGCGCCGCTCGCGGTGGCCTCGCTCGAATTCCTCGGCAGCACCTCGTTCGCCGCGGGCACGGAGTTCGCGGGCACGGTCGTGGGCGGCCTGTCCGGCATCGCCTACGACGGCGATGCCGGCAGCTACTTGACGATCTCCGACGATCAGGTCGACTACCGCTTCTACACCGTCGCGATCGATCTGGCGGACGGCTCGCTCGACGACGGCGACGTGGAGATCGTCGGCGTCACGCCGCTCCTCGACGCCGACGGTCTGCCGCTTGCCGAGGGGACGCTCGACACCGAGGGCTTGGCGCTCACCCCGGACGGCACGGCGCTGGTGACCTCCGAAGGTTTCGTCGGCGGCGAGCGCGGCTTCGTCGATCCGAGCATCGACGAATTCGCGCTGAGCGGGATACAGGTCGGCGAGCTGCCCGTCTTCGCCAAGTACTCGGCCGACCCCGGCGGCCAGCTCGGTGTCCGCAGCAACCTGGCCCTCGAGAGTGCGACCGTGACACCGGCCGGCTCGAGCTTCTTCACCGCGACCGAAAATGCGCTGATCCAGGACGGGGCAGCCGCCACGCCGACCAACGGCAGCCCGTCGCGGATCATCGAGTACGATCTCGAAACCGGCGCACCGGTGGCGGAATACGTCTACGAGAACGGGCCGGTGCCGAACGCGCCGGTGCCCGCCGACGCCTTCGCGGTGAACGGTCTCGTCGAGCTGCTCGCCATCGACGACCAGGGGGCGCTGCTCGCGCTCGAGCGCGACTTTTCGGTCGGGGTCGAGCAGACCGGCACCGGGCACGGAGGCTTCCTCTACGAGCTGTCGACCGACGACGCGGACAACGTCCTCGATGACCTGGCACTCGATCAGGTGGTACCGCCGACGCCGGTCACGCGCGAGCTGCTGCTCGACTTCAGCACGCTCGGCATCACGGTCGACAACCTCGAAGGCCTGGCCTGGGGTCCCGACCTCGCCGACGGCCGCAACACACTCATCGTCGTCAGCGACGACAACTTCTCCGACAGCCAGTCGACCCAGTTCCTGGCATTCGCCGTCGAGCTGTTCGACCCGGATGCGGACGAGCCGGTCGACGATACCGCCGACGTGGCGCCACCGGTCGACACCGGCATGATGATCGACGGCATCGCCTGATCCAGCGCCCCGGCTACGCCTGGGGGTGTGACGGAGGGGATCCGCCTGTTGCCGGTGTAGCGGGGCGGGGGTGACCGGAGCGGCGCCACGGCCGCGCGCATCCGACAGCCGCCGAGACCAGCCGGCCGTCGGTGGCGATGCCCTGCCCGCCCCGCTGCTGCCGCTCGTGCGGAACCGCGACCTCGACGTGGCGGCTGGTGATCCGGGCCTGGTGATCCGGGCCTGGTGATCCGGGCGAAGTGCTTCGAGCTTCGCCACCCTGACGCGGCTGTCGCATTCGACGCCCTCGGCCGGGCGGCCTGCCGGTGAACGTCAGCGCAACTGCTGGCTGCGTCGTTGGCAACCTTCTGTCGATCGGCACCGAACAAGCGAATGACGGCTGCCGCGGTTCCCCGAGGCGCCAGTCGGCCGGGCTGCCGGGAACCGTGGCCGCCGCCGCGCGTTCACCGATCGACGGCGGCTGGTCGATGGCCGATGGGAATGATCGAGGTCGCGCCAGCCACCCGTCGCCCCTGCCGCCAGCCGCCAGCGGATCGAAACCCCAGCCAATCGGGAGACGCGATGTTCGGCGCCCGGATCACCCTCTTCAAGCTGCTCGGTGTCGATATCCGCCTCGACTGGTCGTGGCTGCTGCTCGCCGTCCTGATCACCTGGACGCTCGCCGTCGGCCTCTTTCGGGACTCCTATCCCGGCCTCGAGCGCTCGACCTATTGGCTGATGGGTGGCGTGGCCGCGGCCGGGCTCTTCGGCTCGATCATCCTGCACGAGCTGGCGCACGCCGCCGTGGCGCGCCGCGACGGGCTGGGGATCGACGGGATTACGCTCTTCGTCTTCGGTGGCGTGGCCGAGATGAAGGCCGAGCCGGCGAGCCCGCTGAAGGAATTCCGAATGGCCATCGCCGGGCCGATCGCCAGCGTCGCGATCGCCGCCGCCTGCTACCTCGTGGCCGCGCTCGGTCGTGGTCTCGGCGCCGCCGAGGCGTTCACCGGCGTCTTCGCCTAGCTCGCGATGATCAACACCATCCTCGCCGTCTTCAACATGGTGCCGGCCTTCCCGCTCGATGGCGGCCGGGTGCTGCGCGCCGCGCTCTGGGGCTGGCAGGGCAGCCTGCGCCGGGCCACCCGCATCACCGCCACCATCGGCAGCGGCTTCGGCATCTTCCTCATCGTCCTCGGCCTGGTCAACGTGCTCGGCGGCAACCTGGTGGGCGGCATGTGGTGGTTCCTGATCGGCCTCTTCGTGCGTGCCGCTGCCTCGATGTCCGACCAGCAGGTGCTGGTGAGGAAGGGCCTCGAGGGCGTGCCGGTCGAGCGGATCATGAATGCCGAGCCGGTCACCGTGGCTCACCATGGCCGAACTCGTCGAGGACTATGTCTACCGCCACCACCACAAGCTCTTCCCGGTGGTCGAGGAGGAGCGGGTGGTCGGTTGTGTCAGGCTCGCCGACATCAAGACGGTTCCCCGCGACGCCTGGCCGAGCACCGATGTCGCCGCCATCATGCAGCCCTGCTCCGACGAGAACACGGTGGCTCCGGAGAGCGACGCCATCGCCCTGCTGCCACGGCTGCAGACGGCGGCGGATGGCCGCTTTTTGGTGATCGACCAGGCCGGCTGATTGCGGGGCATCGTCACCGGCAAGGACCTCTTTCGCTACCTCTCCGTCAAGCTCGAGCTCGAGCCCGGCGGGCGTGACCAGCCCCAGGCCGGCGCCCTCGGCCTCGGCGGCGGCCTCCAAGGACACGGCGATGCGCGCTGACGCGGCTCAAGCCTCGCGGTTTCGCTCCAGCATCGCCTGGAGACGGCGGGCGTCGTTCCGGGCGAACGCCTTCTCGTCATTGTCGAAGTAACAGTAGACGTCGCGCCCCTCGGCGAGCCAGCCATGGCAGCGGCGCGCCCAACCGAACAGGGTGCGCCCGTCATACGAGCCCTGGTCGGCCGCACCCGGCCCGTGCAGGCGAAGATGGACGAAGTCCGTGGTCACCGGCACGGGCGAGCGCGCGCCCGCGACGTCGAAGATGCAGAAGGCAGCTGCCTTGCCCTCGAGCAGCTGCCGCACCGCCCGGTCGTGCCACGACGGATCACGCAGCTCGAAGGCATAGCGCTGCCCACTCGGCAGCACCTCCAAAAACGCCGCGAGGCGGCGATGATCGACCCGCCAGCCGGGCGGCAGCTGGAAGAGCAGCGGGCCCAGCTTGTCGCCCAGCGGCGTGACGCAATCGAGCAGCCGCTGCAGCGGCTCTTGCGGGTCCTTCAGCTTCTTCATGTGGGTCAGATAGCGGCTGGCCTTGACCGCGAAGCGGAACCCGCCCGGCACCTGCAGCCGCCACACGGCGACCGTCGCCGGGTCCGGCAGGCCGTAGAAGGTGGTGTTGATCTCGACCGGATAGAACGTTTCGGCATAGAGCTGGGGCCGGGACGCCGCCGCGGTCCGCGCGGGATAGAAGCCGCCGACCCAGTGATCGAAGCTCCAGCCCGAGGTGCCGATCCGCAAACGGCCCCGCTGCGCCACGAGCCCACCCGCGCTCCGCCCGGCACCCGAACGCCCAAACGCGACACCCCAGTTCCCCATCACGATGAGGCTCCCAGCACCATCACCCGCCGCGCCAGCGACGTCGAGAACCGAGGGCCAGCGCCGCGGGCGAGCGCCGAGTGCAAACGATGGAACGTCAGCCGCCACGGATCGTTCAAGACCATGACAGGCAATAACGGGAGAACCGTCATGCCGAGCGAATCGCGTGCCGAACGCCGTACCAGGCGCCGCGTCTTCCATCTCTGGATCGGCCTCACCGTCGTCTTCGCCGCCCTCCTGGCCCTCGTCCTGCCCTTCATCCAGGGCGAGCGCCTGGCCTTCTTGGCCGGCGTGCCGGTCGTCGTGCTCAACATCACCCTTCTCGCCCTGGCCCTCGGCTGGCTCGCCTGGTTCGTCTTCGCCCCAGGCCGCGACCGGCCAGCGGCAACCGATCCGCAACAAGCATCGGGCCCGCGCCGATCCACCGGCGGTAGGCATCGGGGAGGAGCCGAACCATGAGCGCCAGCGGTCTCGAGGTCTTCGACGACACCGTGCACAAGACCAATCTCTGGCTGAAGGAGATCATGGCGGCCCTGGCCCCGATCGGCAGCGCGCCTACCATGCGCTGCGTGCGGTCCTGCACAGCCTGCGCGACCGCCTGACCGTCGACGAGGCGGCACACCTCTCGGCCCAGCTGCCGATGCTGATCCGCGGCATCTGTTTCGAGGGTTGGCACCCGGCGCACAAGCCGACCAAGGCCCGCACCCGCTAGGCCTTCCTCGCCGAGGTCGAGGAACGCCTGCAAGGCGTCGGCCCGATCAACCCGGCCACCGCCACCCAAGCGGTCCTCGCCGTCCTCGAGCGCAACATCGACCCGGGCGAAGCCGCGCACATCCGCCAGATCCTGCCCAAGTCGCTGCAAACCCTCTTCCCGTA
>CAZNWE010000121.1:0-9327 GCA_964576715.1 uncultured Geminicoccaceae bacterium
ACATTGTTCATCGCCTCGTAGGCCATGCCGGCGCTCATCGAGCCGTCGCCGATCACCGCGATGACGTTCTTTTCGCGGCCGTCGAGCCCGGCGGCGATCGCCATGCCGAGGCCGGCCGAGATCGATGTCGAGCTGTGCCCGGCACCGAACGGGTCGTAGTCGCTCTCCGCCCGCTTGGTGAAGCCCGACAGGCCGCCCGGCTGGCGCAGGGTTCGGATCCGGTCGCGCCGGCCGGTGAGGATCTTGTGCGGGTAGCACTGATGCCCGACGTCCCAGACCAGGCGGTCGTATGGCGTGTCGAAGACATAATGGATGGCGGTGGCGAGCTCGATCACGCCGAGCCCGGCGCCGAGATGGCCGCCGGTCACCGAGACCGCGTCGATGGTCTCCTGGCGCAGCTCGTCGGCGAGTTGCCGCAACGAGGCGGGGTTGAGCCGGCGCAGGTCGCGGGGTTCGTGGATCTGGTCGAGCAGGGGTGTGTTGGTCATCGGAGTCAGCACCGTTCACGTCGTCTGGACAGGGACATAGAGCGTTTTCAGTAGCTGCGGTCGATCACGAAGCCGAAGAGACTGCGCAACAGCGTCGCACGTTCCGCAAATCTGTCAAGCAAAGTTGACGCTTCAATGTGTAAACTTTTTAGTTCACCCTCGGCGCCGGCGACGCCGAGCAGGCCGACGAAGGTCGCCTTGCCGGCATCGTTGCCGAGATCCTTGCCGACGGCGGCGGCATCACCACGCACATCGAGGAGATCATCGGCGATCTGGAAGGCGAGGCCGAGCCGTTCGCCGTAGCCGAGCAGGGCCGACCGGTCGGCGTCGTCGGCGTCGCCGAGCAGGCAGCCCGCGGCGCAGGCGAAGCGGATCAGCGCACCGGTCTTCAGCGCCTGCAGCTGGCGAATGCCGGCGAGATCGAGCTGCAGTGCAGCGGCCCGGAGATCGATCATCTGGCCGCCGCACATGCCGAGCGGCCCGGCCGCCCGGGCGAGGCCGAGCACCAGCGCCCGGCTGGCCCGATCGTCGACCCCGAGCGACGGGCCGGCCAAGATCTCGAAGGCCAGGGCGTGCAGCGCATCGCCGGCGAGAATCGCCGTCGCCTCGTCGAACGCGAGGTGACAGGCGGGCTGGCCGCGGCGGGTCGCGGCATCGTCCATCGCCGGCAGATCGTCATGGATCAGCGAATAAGCGTGCAGCAGCTCGAGCGCGGCACCGACGGCGAGGCTTTCGGCCGGCGGTGCCGCGAACAGATCGGCCACCGCCTTGACGAGAAAGGCGCGGACGCGCTTGCCGCCGCCGAGCGCGCTGTAGCGCATCGCGGCGTGGAGTGGCGCGGCCGGGCCGTCCGGTGGCGGCAGCACCGTCTCGAGCCAGGCGTCGACCGCTCGGGCATGCGCCTTGAGCGCCATCTCGAGCGCTGCCGTGTCCATCGCCCCTGCCCTCGTCAATCGTCCACCGGCTCCAGCCCGGGCTGGCCGCCGGCGTCGTCGCCGGGCCCGTGGAAGGTGATCTTCTCGACCCTGAGCCGCGCCTCGTCGAGCTTGGCGGCGCAGTGCCGGCGGAGTGCCGTGCCCCGCTCGTAGGCGGCGATCGAGGCCTCGAGGTCGAGCTGGCCGCGCTCGAGGCGCTGGACGATGGCCTCGAGTTCGGCGAGCGCCGTCTCGAAGCTGAGGCCGGCGATGTCCGCCGGCGGGGTCCCGGGTGGCGGCTGGTCGCTCATGCGCCGGCGCTCGGCTCGGCAGCCAGGGCCTCGAGATGGGCCAGCACACTTCTCGCCAGTGCTCGCGGATCGTAGCCGCCTTCGAGCACCGAGACCAGCCGTCCCTCGGCATGCCGGTCGGCCAGGGCGACGAGCCGGCTGGTCGCCCAGGCGAAGTCGGCCTCGGTGAGCTCGAGCTGCGCCAGCGGGTCGGCGGCATGTGCATCGAATCCTGCCGAGACCATCACCAGCTTGGGCTTGGCCGCCTCGATCCGCGGCAGAATGCGCGACGCGACCAGCTGCCGCCAGGCGGCCGAGCCCATGCCGGGCGGGCAAGGCGCGTTGACGATATTGCCGAAACTGCCCGATTCGTCGCTCGCACCGGTACCCGGGTAAAGCGGCATCTGGTGCGCCGAGAGGTAGAGGGTCTCGGGATCGTCCCAAAAGCAAGCCTGGGTGCCGTTGCCGTGATGCACGTCGAAATCGACGATGACGATCCGCCCGAGACCGTGTGCATGGCGCGCCTGCATCGCCCCAACCGCGATCGTGTTGAACAGGCAAAAGCCCATCGGCTGGTCGGGCTCGGCATGGTGCCCTGGCGGGCGCATCGCAATGAAGGCGCGCTTGGCCTCGCCCGAGAGCAGCGCGTCGACCGCGGCACAGGCGGCCCCCGCCGCTCTGAGCGCCGCCTCGCCGGAGCCCGCCGACATCGCGGTATCCGGGTCGAGCTGGCGCCAGCCGTCGCTCGGTTCGGCGGCGAGCAGCCGTTCGGGATAGGGTGCAGGATGCACCCGCTCGATCTGGGCGAGCGTCGCCAAGGGCGCCTCCCGCCGTGCCAGGAAGGCCGGCTGCCGCTCGGCCAGCAGCTGTTCGATCGCGACCAGCCGCCGTGCCGCCTCGGGATGCCCGGGCCCGGCGTCGTGCCGCAGCGCCGACGGATGCGAGTAGTAAAGGACGTTCAAAGGCGCGCTTTCTGGTCGTTGATCCGGCCGCCGGACCCGGCGCTCGTCCAAGCAGTCCCCACTCTCGTGCCCAAAACCGCGCCAACGCGCAAGGTCCGATCCGACCCCGGGGCCGGCGGGCGATGCCACTGGCAGCACCGGCCCGGCCGGCACCGGACGGCGCCCTGTCGTCGACCCGATCCGACCACGGCGGCGCCGCCGAAGCGGACCGCCGTCGCCGGCCGAAGCATTGCCGGCCGCAGCATCGCCGGGCGCCGGTCCGCCCCTCCCGGGGTGCGACCCGTTCGGCAGGCTGCGGCATCGTCTTGGCAGGTCGGCGCGCTTCGCCGAACCCGCCCGGCGCCGCTCGGCACGGGCGCATCGCCGCGCGGCCCGCGGCCGGCTGCCCGGCGAGCGAAGGTCGACGCGGGCGGGTGTCAGGGTGCCAGGGCGGCCAGGTGCGAGGCCGGCCGGGTGCCAGGGCGGGCGGGTGTCAGGGCGGGCGGGAGTCAGGGCGGGCGGGAGTCAGGGGGTGGCTTGGCGCAGTTGCTGCAGCACCTGCATGGCGGCGGCACTGCCGAACACCAGCTCGATCAGGCGCAGGCGGTCCATGGCTGGCGCCGTCAGCGCGGTCGGCAGGCCGCCGGCGGCGGCCGGGCCGCTGCCGCAGGCGGCCAGCAGGCTGTCGCGATAGCGCTCGAAGGCCTTGGTGAACAGGAAGTCGATCTTGCTCGCCAGACCGATGCGCTTGGCCATCAGCCGCAGGTTGGCCGCGGCCGCCGCGTTCGCCTCCAGCCGGCGCCACTCCTGGACATCGGCCTGGTCGTCGAGGGCCTCAAACGCCGCGCGCAGCTGCTGCTGCAGTGCTTGCGTCAGTCGCGTCTCGATCAGTGCGAAGGTATCGAGCTTGAGCCGCCGCAGGGCGCGGTGGTCGAACTTGACCGTGGCGGCTGCGTCCTGCAGCGATTCCAGATTGGAGACGACGGTCTGCAGGGCCGGTGCGAGCTGCCGCAATTCGGCGTCGGGCGGCGTCGCGGCGAGGCGCTGGTAGAGCCTGACCATGTCGCTCTGACAGGCCTCGGCGATCATCGCGGCCGCCTGCTGTCGCTCGCGGTTGCCCCATTCGAACGCCCCGCCAAGCACCGGCTCGATGATCGACAGCGGCAATTCGGAGCGGTTGACCAGGAGCTCGGCCACCAGCTGAAAGCAGTCCTTGCCGACCGCGGCGGCGCGACCGAGCAGGTCGGCGAGCTTTTCCCTGGCCGCTTCGTCGAGCTCGAGCATCGGCTTCGGCGGCAACGCCCAGACCGTGGTCACCACCGCTTCGGCCACCGGCAGAAGATGTTCGGCGATGCGCAGCGGCACCAGCAGGTCGCGAATCTCGGCGTCGCGCGACTGGCGGCCTCGCTCCAGGGTGCGCCGCACGGCGGCGGCGCAGGCCGGCCAGAGCTCGCGCCCGACCTCGAGGGTCAAGGCCGCGTCGTCCATCGTCTGGCCGGCGACGCGCCGGTGCATCGCCTGGGCAAGATCGGCCGGCAGGGCGTCGAAAACGAGCGCGATCAGCCGCGCCAGCCGGTCGCGCGGCACCCGCATCGAGCCCTGGCTCCAGCCTTGCGGATCGATCAGCAGCTCCTCGAGCGGCAGCACGAACAGCCGGCCGAGCGTCATCGGCCGCGGCGGTCGAATGAGCGCGAGGCGCGACCGATGCTCGGCCAGCAGGCGGTCCAGAGGGCCACGCCGCGCCAGGCGATCGACGACGTTGACGATCTTCGACAGGGTCCGATCGTCGGCACTCTGCAGTTGCTGCGTCAGCAGTGCGAACGTGGCATCGGCGCCCATTCAGCGTGCCCCCGCCGGCGGCCGCAGCCGCTCAGGCGACGCCGGCACGGAGCGCCTCCGTCCTGGTCCGCATGCCGCTCAGCACGACGCCCGTCTTCCAGTCCTCGTGGAGCTTGACCGAGCGGCCGCGGATGATCGCGGAATCCATCCGCAGCACCTCGACGGTGCCCTGCTCGGCGATCATCTGCGCCAACGGCAAGAGGCGATGGATCTGGGCCACGGCGGCGCGCTGCATCGAGCGGTCCTCGCCGGCGGCGCCATGCCAGAGGCTGATGATCTCGGGCCACCCGTCGAGCAGCCAGTCGGGCAGCGCAAAGCGTTCGCGCACGTCGTCGCGATCGTCCCGCCAGCTTCGCACCAGCTCGGGTATGTCCTCGAGCCGGGCCTGGCAGTCGGCCAGCATCGGCGCCACCACCCGCAAGGTCCAGTTGGCACAATCGACCACCTGGTCCGCCCGCTCCTTGTGGTCGCCACCCTCGAGGACCGCCCAGCGGGTGATCGCCTGGGCGAACGGCCGCAGCTGCTCGAGGATCAGCAGATGGCGGGTGCGGATGTCGCTGTCGGCGAAGCCGATCGCCGAGGCGTAGACCGCGATGTCGCCCACCGTGTCCAGCACCTCGTCGGCGGTGAGCCCGATCTGCGGCGTCAGCGACACCAGCCGCCGCTTGATGTCGCTCTGCACCGCCCGGTCGCGGCCGACGGGCTGCTGCAGCGCCGCTTCGTCGATCCCGACCTTGCGCAGCAGCCGCATCAGCATGAGGTAGTTGGTCAAGTTGATGATGCCGTCGTCACGCTCCGCGGCCTGCTTCGCCGCCGCCGCGGCAGCGCGCCCGGCGGCCCCGGCGACGGCCACGTCACGGGCGCAGCGGCGCACCGTGGCCGGGGTGATCGCGTCCATGCTGAGCAGGTTCTCGAGCAGCATTTCGTCGTGCACGGTCAGCTGACAGTACTCGCGGGTCCCCCGCAGGTCCATCACATAAAAGCCGCGAGCCCCCGCCGGGTTGGGCACCAAGAGCTCGACCGCGCCGGCCTTGGCGAGGCGGGCCTTGGCGCCGCAGAGCAGCGGCGTCGTGAACGGCAGACCGACCGTTCGTTCGCCGAGCAGCAACGGCCCTGACTTGTCCCGATCGTGGCTCATCCTCAAGCGGCACCCGTGACGTATCGAACGCCCGTACTCTAGGTGCTGCAGCTTACCATTCGGTTAACAGCCTGCCGGGGCGGCTTTCCCGGTATTTCATCGGCTGGCGATCGGCCACCGCCGGCCCCCCCGGCCGACCGCTGTGGCGGCGCGCTCGCTACTCCCGCTCGAGTTCGGCGAGCGAGCGCAGACCGCGGTCGCGGAACACCCGGTCGAGGCCTTCCATGATCAAGGTGTGCATCTTTTCCCGCTCGTCGAAGGCGAGGCGGCGCAGCTGCTCGTAGACCGGGATCGGCAGGTAGACCGTCTGCTGCTTGATCGGCCGGTTGTTGATGGTGCGCCTGGGCATCGCGGCCGGTGCCGGCGGCCGCGATGCGGTCGGGGTCGCCGCCGGCTCGGCGACGTCGAGCAGGGCCTCAAGCGATGTTCTTTTGCGCGCCATCGGTCATTTTCTCCAGTTTCTTCGTCAGCCAGTCCCAAAGGGCGCCGATCTCCTCGGCCGCCTTGCCGTCCGGCTCGAACTCGCCGACCGCGAGCCCGGCACCCTGGGCGTCCTGAAAGACGCTGCGCGAGACGATGCCCACCGGCGCCACGGGGCCGAGCACGGCGAGCCCGATCTCCGCCTCCTTGATGCGAAAGCCGCGCGGCGGCGTCTGGCTCAGAACGAAGGCCGCGGGCTTGGCCAGTCGCTTGATCGTGGCGACGGTGGCCGGCGTGGCCTTCATATCGGCCGGCGTCGGCCGACAGGGGATCAGGCAGAAGTCGGCGATGCGGATGGCGGCGGCCACGGACGGCTCGTCGCGACCGGGGGTGTCGATGAAGACGTGGCTGAAGCCCTGCCGCTCGGCGGCGCGAACGGCATCGGCGAGTTCGCCTGCCCCGAGCTTGACCAGCTTCGGGCTCGCCGCCTCGCGGTCGTGGTACCAGGCCTCGGCCGTGGCCTGCGGGTCCATGTCGAGGATCAGGCAACGGGCACCAGCCGCCTCGGCGGCGACCGCGAGGTTGACGCAAAGCGTGGTCTTGCCGCTGCCGCCTTTCTGCGTGACGAAGGCGATGACGTTCATGGCTGCGTTTTCGGCCTTGCCGGGCAAACCGTATGGGTGTGCGCGTATAGTGGCTCACTGGTAGAAAGCCTACACGGCCCCGCTCCTGCCTTACAAGGCGGATCAAGCACCCTGGCCAAGAGACTGACGGACTATGGCTCTGCGGTCACGCGGCGGTCAAAGCAGCCAGTCGATCGGCAACGGTGCCGCGAGGCCGGCGCCGAGCCGGCGCCGGAAGCCGGCACCGGGCTCGCGGTCGTCGACGATCGCACCTTGCGGGGTCGCCTCGAGCCGGCGCCCGGCCTTGTTCGACACGTCGAGCATCCTCACGCTGACTGCCCAAAGCCGGCGTTTTCGATGTCGTTTTGGCATTCGGCGGGCGGCAGCGCTGCGTCGAGCCGTTGGCCGCGGCAGGATCGGCCGTGGCGGACGGCCCGCAGGACCGCGGCACGGGCCGCCTCGATCCGCAGCCGGCTTCGCATCGCTCAGCCCACCCCTGGTTCGTCGACCACGCCGTCGTTGCCGGCGGCCTCGCTCGCGGCCGTATCGATGTCGGCGGCAAGCCGCAGTTCGCGCAGCGGGCGGACGATGCGGATCGCCTCGGCGTAGAGCGGGTCGGCCTTGTAGGCGGCCAGGGCCGCCTGGTCCCTGAACTCGCCATAGACTACGATGTCGATCTCGTTGCCGAGCTGATCGCAGGCGAGATTGCGGCGGACCTCGAGCCGCGACGCCGCCGCGATCCGCTCGAGCCGCTTGAGCCCCGCTTCGATCCGCGGCAGATCGGCCGGATCGCGGGCCGAGAAGAAGACGATGTGGCGTATCATCGCGATCAGTAGCCGAGTGCCAGGCCGTCCTTGCGTGGGTCCGAGCCGCCGATCAGCACGCCGCGCGCGCGATCGACGGTGATCACCTGCCCGCCGCCCCAGGGCACCGCGGCCGGCACCGGCTCGTGCCCCCTGGCCCGCAATCCCTGGCGGGCGGCGGCGCTGATCCCGTTCTCGACCTGGAGCGGCCCCGGATGGGCCATCACCCGGGGCGCGTCGAGCGCCGCCTGCGGGTCCATGCCGTAGTCCAGCATGTTGACCATGACCCGGCTGTGCCCGACCGGCTGGTAGTCGCCGCCCATCACCCCGAAGCTCGCCCACAGCCGGTCGTCCTTGAAGGCGAGCCCGGGGATGATGGTGTGCATCGGCCGCTTGCGCGGGGCGATGGCGTTGGCGTTGGCGTGGTCGAGGCTGAACGACCGGCCGCGATTGTGAAAGACGACACCGGTCGCCGGGCAGACGAGGCCGCTGCCGAAGCTGTCGTAGATCGAGTTGATGAACGAGCAGGCGTTGCCGTCGCGGTCGACCACGCTGAGGTATACGGTCTCCTTATGCTCGGCCAGGGGGTGCTGGGCCAGGGAGTGCTGGGCCAGGGGGTGCCCGGGCAGGAGCGGCGGCGGCAGCGTGGCCAGGGCCTGGTCCGGGTCGATCATCGCCGCCAGCGCCGCCGCGTAATCCTTGGCCAGCAGTCGCTCGGTCGGCAGCCGGCGCTGCCGCGGATCGGCGATCGCCGCAGCGCGATCACGAAAGGCGAGCCGCGTCGCCTCGGCCTCGAGATGCAGCCGTTCGGCCCCGTTCGGATCGAGGCCGGCGAGCGCCAGTTGCTCGAACATCTGCAGCATCAAGAGCGCGATCGCCCCTTGCCCGTTGGGCGGGCACTCGTAGACCTGCACGTCTCGGTAGGTGGCGCTGATCGGGGCGACCCATTCGGGCTGGAATTCGGCGAAATCGGCTTCGCTGTGCAGCCCGCCGAACGCGTTCAAGCTCGCCACCATGGCGGCGGCGAGCGGTCCTGCGTAGAACGCGTCGGCGCCTTGCGCGGCGATCGTCTCGAGTGTCGCTGCGAGGGTTTCGAGCCGCAGCCTGTCGCCGACGGCCGGCGGCCTGCCGCCGGGCAGGTAGATGGCCTTGCCGGCCGGGCTGCGCTCGAGCCGTGCGGCCGCCCGCTGCCAGTCGAACGCCACCCTGGGATGGACCGGAAAGCCGTCCCGGGCATAGCCGATCGCCGGCCGCAGGAGCTCGTCCAGGGCCAGCCGTCCATGCCGCTCCAAGAGTGCGTGCCAGCTGCGCAGTGCGCCCGGGACGGTGACGCTGTGCGCGCCGCCGTCCGGCATCGCGGTCAGCCCGGCAGCGCGCAGCCGATCGACCGAGAGCGCCGCCGGCGCCCAGCCCGAGCCGTTCAAGGCGTCGACCCCGCCGCCGGCCGGCGCATAGAGCACCCAGCAATCGCCGCCGATCCCGGTCATCGCCGGCTCGACCACGCACTGCACGGCGCAGGCCGCAACAGCCGCGTCGGCCGCACTGCCGCCGAGCTTGAGCACCTCGATCGCGGCGAGGGTCGCCAACGGGTGCGAGGTCGCAGCCATGGCCGACCCGGCAATCGCCGGCGAGCGGCCGGGCAAATGAAAGTCACGCATCGCAGCCCTCTCCTTACCCCGATCCCTACCAGCCGGCACCGGTTCGGTCACCAGCCACCGACAGCCGCCATCCCAAGCCAAGAATTGCCGGCCCGCCGCCCGACCCCTTATATGGTCGATGAGGGATGGGTGGCCGAGTGGTTGAAGGCAGCGGTCTTGAAAACCGCCGTGGGGTCAAACCCACCGTGGGTTCGAATCCCACCCCATCCGCCA
>CAZNWE010000122.1:0-9047 GCA_964576715.1 uncultured Geminicoccaceae bacterium
GGATGGTGCGGCTGCGGCACCGCGCAGGCGGCGATGTTGGGTGCCGAGCCCATGCCGGCCTCGTTCGAGAAGAGCCCGCGCTTGACCCCGTTGAGCATCGCCGCCGCCAGCCCGCCGGTGACGCCGCCCGCCGCCTCCTCGAGCCCGAAGGCGCTCTTGATGATGTGCCCGAGCAGGCCCGGCACCTCGCCGATGTTCATCACCAGGACGACGACGGCGAGCAGGAGATAGATGCCGGCCATGAACGGTACCACGATCTCGGCGACCTTGGCGATCTGCCGGATGCCGCCGAAGATCACCACGCCGGCCAAGGCCGCGATGACGAGGCCGCTCACCAGCTTCGGCAGCCCGAACGCCCCTTCGACGGCACCCGCGATCGAGTTCGCCTGAACGGCGTTGAAGACCAGGCCGAACGAGATGATCAAGGCCACCGAAAAGATCGCCGCGGCCCAGGGTGCTCCCAACCCGCGGGCGATGTAGAAGGCCGGCCCGCCGCGAAACTGCCCCGCCTCGTTCTTCACCTTGAAGAGCTGCGCCAGCGTGCTTTCCGAGTAGGCCGTGGCCATGCCGACCAGGGCCACCATCCACATCCAGAAGATCGCCCCCGGCCCGCCCAGATAGAGTGCCACCGCCACGCCCGCGATATTGCCGGTACCGACCCGGGACGCCAGGCTCACCGTCAAGGCCTGAAACGGGGTGATCCCCGCCGCATCGGTCTCGCGTGAGCCCCGAATCACTCTGAACAGCTCGCCGAAATGCACGAACTGGATGAAGCCGAGCCTGAGCGTGAAGAACAGGCCGACGGCCAGAAGACCGTAGATCAGCACATAGCCCCAGAAGATCGTGTTCAAGAAATCGATCACGGCAACCATGGCATTCCCTCCGGCCAGGGGACGGCACGCCTCATTGCTCCGGGCGGCCTGATCGCGAAAGTTGACAACCGTTCAGCAATTTCCGCAAGCCCGTTGTGATATGCGCAACCTTTGGGCACCGAGTGATGTATTGATCAGCGGCGATGGGCGTCGTCGTCCCGTCAGACGCCACAGGCTCCGATCGCCGTCCGTGGCCAAGGCTGCTCGGTCGACCGCATCGACCGTAGGCGCACCTCGCTCCGTCAACTGCGCGCAAGCTGCGGGTGGTCGCGAATGCAGTCGTGCCCAAGGCGGCCCTGGTCGATCCGAGAGGTGCTACCGACCCAAGGCTCCGTTCCGGAGCTCGCCGGGCGCTCAGATCTCCGCCCACATCCGCAGGAGATTGTGGAAGCTCTTGCTGACGAGGTCGAATTCGTCGGTCTTGCCGTATTTGTCGAACAGGTCACGGCGCACAGTGTCGAGCTCGAACAGCATCTCGCGCCGCGCCGGATCACGGATCACGCTCTGCACCCAGGAGACCGCGACCAGGCGCCGACCGCGGGTCACCGGTGCCACGTGGTGCAGGGCCGAGGTGGGATAGAGGACGAGCGCGCCCATCGGCAGTTTCACCTCCTGGTCGCCGAGGCCGCCCTCGATGACCAACTCGCCGCCGTCATAGGCATCCGGGTCCTCGAGGAACAGGGTGAAGGACATGTCCGAGCGGATCGCCGGGCGACCGGACATCACGGCATTGTCGACGTGGCTGCCGTATGCCATGCCCGGGCCGTAGCGGGCGACCAACGGCGGCTTGATGATCTTCGGCAGGGCCGCCCGCTCGAACAGCAGATTGGCATGGATCGCCTCGATGATGGTTTGCTGCACCTTCTGGGTCTCGGGTCCGGGCTTGAGCTGCTCGTTGTTCTTGATCGACTGGCCGAACTTGCCGCCAGTGGCGCCACCGTCGACGAACGGCAGCGAGTCGATCATCGCCCGCAGCTTCCTGGCGGCATCGAAGCTGAGAATCTCGGGAATGACGGTGATCATGCGTTGAAAACTCCGACCTGACGCGTGCCATGGGCCTACACGATCCGGCCGGCGCTGTTAACTTCCTTGCCGGCCGGTCGCCGGCGCGTCGCCCGGCGCCCCAGGGCAGGCCGTTTGACAAGCCCGCGGCACTGCCGCAACAAGGCGCCGGGGGGGATCGGGTGAACGGCCGTGCCGCGGGTTCGTCTCGGCCGCCGGACTTGGAGGATGGCGCATCAGCACCGTTCGCGCGGATACCGATCTCGCCGACGGGCCGCCTCGCTTGGCGGCAGCGCGAGCCGAGACCGAGAGGGTGTTGCCGTTGGGCTGGGGCGCTGCCCCTGCCTTTCGGCGCCATCGCGATTCGGTCCTCGCCACCCTGCAGTTCGCGGCGCTGGCCGTTGGCCTCGTCTGGCTCACCGTCGCCGGTGCCGACCGGATGGGCTACAATTGGCAGTGGTACCGCGTGCCCGAGTACATCCTGCGGGTGCACGAAGAGGGGCTCGTCTGGGGGCCCTTGGCGCTCGGCTTCGTCGAGACGCTCCGCCTCTCCGCCATCGCCTTCGTGCTGACCATCGCCTTGGGCGTCGCCGTTGCCGTGCTCCGCCTCGCCCGCTCCCCCGTCGGCCGGGCCACCGCCACCGTCTACATCGAGTTGATCCGCAACACCCCGCTCCTGGTCCAGCTCTACATCGTCTATTTCGTCGTCGCCCCCATCGTCGGCCTCGACCGCTACTGGACCGCCATCTTGTGCCTCACTCTCTTCGAGGCCGCCTTCGCCGCCGAGATCTTCCGGGGCGGCATCATGGCCGTGCCACGCGGCCAATGGGAGGCCGCCGCCAGCCTCGGCCTCAGCCGGGCCCAGGCCTATCGCGACATCATCCTGCCGCAGGCACTGCGCGTCGTGCTGCCGCCCTTGACCGGCCTCGCCGTGTCGCTGGTCAAGCACAGCTCGATCGTCAGCGTCATCGCCGTCCTCGAACTCACGACCGAAGGTCGAAACATCATCTCCGACACGTATATGGCATTCGAAATCTGGCTCACCGTCGCCGCCATGTACCTCGCGATCACCATTGGCCTCTCGCTCCTCGCCGCCTGGCTCGAAGCCCGCCACGCGGCCAACGGCTCGTCCTGACCCCGGCCAGCCCGGCCGGCCAACATTTGGGAGAACCCCCTTGAAAGGCATCCTCAACCGTCTGAAGACCCTGGCCGCCGCCATCTGCATCGGCGGCATCGCCACCGCTTCCGGGGCAGCACAAGCCCAGGACGCCCGCCAGGGTGTCGCCGCCGACAGCGCCATCGAGGCGATCAAGGCCAGGGGCTCCCTGATCGTCGGCCTCTCGACCTTCGTTCCCTGGGCGATGCTCGACAAGAACGGCGAACTCGTCGGCTTCGAGATCGACGTCGCGACCAAGCTGGCCTCGGACATGGGTGTCGAGGTCGAGTTCGTCCCCACCGCCTGGGACGGCATCATCCCGGCCCTGATCGCCGGCCGCTTCGACGTCATCATCTCCGGCATGAGCATCACCCCGCAGCGCAACCTCACCGTCAACTTCACCGATCCTTATGCCTTCTCGGGCCTGCGCATCGCCGTCGCCAGGAAGCACGACGGCACGATCGACAGCCTCGACGACATGAACCGCCCGGACTTCACCTTCGCCCTTCGGCGGGGGGCGACCCCGGTACCCTTCGTTCAGGCGACCTTCCCCGAAGCCCGCATCGTCCAGTTCGACGAGGACGGCGCCTCGCTGCAGGAAGTGCTGAACGGCAACGCCGACGCCACCGCGGCCTCCGAGCCCTCGCCCAGCCGCTACGTCGCCGAGTACCCCGACCAGCTCTATATCCCGATCGACGATCTCTACAACGTCACCGCCGAAGCCTTCGCCGTCAGGAAGGGCGACCCGGATGCCTTGAACTTCTTCAACAACTGGATCGCCATCAACTGGCGCAACGGCTTCCTCGAGGAGCGCCACGACTACTGGTTCAGGACGCAAGACTGGGTCGAGCTCCTGCCTAATTGAGGACAAGAGATGCGGGGGGGATGATCCTCCCCGCGCCCCACCAAAATATCGAGCGGGCGCGGGGGAAATCATTTTCCCCGCATTCTTCCTGAAACCCCATGTGGCCCGGTGACGACAAGAAGCTGCGCTTCGGCTGGCTGGACGCTCTGGTCCTGGCCGGCCTGGTGCTGCTCTTCGGCTGGCTCGCCTGGCGGGCCAACACCGCACTCGTCTACAACTGGGACTGGTCGATCGTTCCCGGCCTCTTCTTTCGCACCGACCCCGAAAGCGGTGCGATCATCCCCCACCTTCTGAGCCAGGGCCTCATGGTCACCTTGCGGCTCACCTTCTACGCCTCGATCGCCGCCGCCCTTGTCGGCCTGGTCATCGCACTCTGCCGCATCGCCAAGCCGCTGCTGCCTCGCCTCATCGGCCGGGCCTATGTCGAGCTGATCCGGAACGTCCCGCCGCTCGTCTTCATCTTCGTCTTCTACTTCTTCCTCAGCTCGCAGCTCATGCCGCTGCTCGGCATCGGCGACTACGCCCGCAACCTCCCTGTCGACCAGCGCTGGTGGTTCGAAACCCTGTTCGGCGACCGCCGCCTGATCGAGGCCTTCCTCTCCGGCGTCATCGTGCTCGCCATGTTCGAAGGCGCTTACGTCGCCGAGATCATCCGGGGCGGCATCCAGTCCATCCCCAAGGGCCAGTGGGAAGCCGCATCCAGCCTCGGGCTCGGGCGCTTCGATCGCATGCGCTTCATCATTCTGCCGCAAGCCATCAAGAACACCGCCCCACCCTTGGCCAACCAGTTCATCAGCCTGGTCAAGGACAGCTCCATCGTCTCGCTGATCGCGATCCAGGAGCTCACCTTCATGGCCAGCCAGACGGTGGTGACCACGCAAAAGACCTTCGAGATCTGGCTGACCATCGGCGCCCTCTACTTCGCCATCTGCTGGCCCCTGTCGATGCTGTTCAGGCGGCTCGAGCGCCAGCGCGCGGCCGGCTAGCGGCCAGCCATCGCCGGGCAAGACAGTGCCCGGGGCGTCGCCAGCCGGCGGCAGCTTGGTGACACTCGGCAGCCATTCGGGTGGCTGCGGCGAGCGGTTTCTTGACCCCGATGCGGCTCCGGCGCTAGCCCTTCTCGTTGCGTTAGCGCAACCGCGGCCGCTCCGGCCGCCGGGCTTGCGGTTGCCGGCCCTGAAGCAGTTCCACGCCAAAAGCCAGCTTTATCGATGACACCCGCCGCCGCCACCGAGCCAGCCCAGGCAGCCAGCCCACCCGCATCGCCGCTCCGGCCCGAGCCGCCGCCGGCGACGAGCAGCGCCCGGGCGCGCCCGGGCCTCCTGGCAGCCTGGGGCGCTTATGTCGCGCGGCTCAAGCGCGTGGCCAAGCGACGGCGCAAGCTCGCCGCCGCCGATGTGGTCGTCGTCAGCCACGCCAAGAGCGGCCGGACCTGGCTCGCGACGATGATCTCGCACGTCTATCACCGCCGCTACGGCATTCCCGAGAGCGAGCTCATCCAGTTCGACAATTTCCACAAGCTCGACAGCCGCGCGCCACGCATCCTGTTCAGCCACGACAACCAGAAGGACAAACGCCGGACGCCGCTCTTCACCCCCGAGCGGCTGCGCCAGCAAAGGGTCGTGCTGCTGGTCCGCAATCCCTGCGACATTGCGATTTCCGCCTACTTCCAGTCGTTCCGCGATGCGCGCAAAGGGCTCGGCCCGGGGCACGGCGGGCGGGCCGTTTTCGACTATGTGGTCGGCTACAAGCTGCCGCTCGTCCTCAGGTTCCTGCAGCGCTGGCACGACCAGCTCGACCGGCTGGAGCGGGTGCTGGTGGTGCGCTACGAGGACCTGCGGACGCAGCCGGTGCGCGAGCTCGGCCGCGTGATGAGCTTCGTCGACGGCGAGGCCGATCCGGACGATATCGAGGCGGCGGTGGCGTTCGCCTCGTTCGAGCAGATGAAGCAGAAGGAGGCCGCCAACTTCTTCAAGAGCGACAAACTGCGGCCGGGCGATTCCCGGGATCCGCAGTCCTTCAAGGTGCGCCAGGGGCGGGTCGGCGGCTTTCGCGACCACTTCACCGAGAAGCAGTTGGCGGAGATCGAGGACATGGTGGCGGCGGCCGGGCTCACCGCCTTCGGCTATGCGCCGAGCCGTCCGGCCGTGGCGGCGACGCCATGAGCAAGGCGCGTGGGGTCGTCGTCGCCGGCTTTCCCAACACCGGGACAACCATCACCGCAATGATCCTGGGCCAGCACCCGAGCGCCTTTGCGACCGGTGAACTCGCCCAGTTCCCCGACAAGCGCCACTTCGTCGACCGCAATCCCTGCTCCTGCGGTCGACGGGTCGTCGACTGCGCGTTCTGGCTCGGCGTGCGCGAGCGCTACCTCGAGGGGCCGCGCGGCGATGCCGGCCTCTACGCTCTGATCGCCGCCGCGGCCGGCCGCGACGTCGTCGTCGACGTTGCCCACGACACCGACCGGGTCGCCGCCCTGGTCGACGCGGACGGTCTCGATCTTCGCGTCGTCCACATGGTGCGCAAGCGCCAGGCCGTGGTGAATTCGCGGCTGCGCCGCCTCTACGGGCGCGGCATCATCGATCCCTACCGGCCGTCGCGGGTGCAGAAGATCTTCAAGGTCGGCCGCCGCCATCAGCAGTTCCTGGACCGCATGGAGCAGATCCGCGAGCGGGCCGGCGGGCGCTGGCTCGAGGTCGACTACGACCGCCTGTGCCTCGACCCCAAGGCTGGCTTGGCGGCGCTCGGCAGGTTCCTCGGCCTCGACTACAGCAGCGTCGCCGCGCGCATGGCGGCGGGACTGCCGCTCGAGCGGGTGCCGCATCTGATCCGCGGCAATGGCCGTCTGCGCCGGGCCGAGACCATCGTCGTCAGGCGCGACGCCGAGTTCGTCTCCGAGTTGTCGCCGATCGACCGCTGGCTCTATGCCGCCGGCGCCGGTGTCGCCCAGTTGGCCAGCCGCTCGCGATCGACGGGCAATGGTCGCTGAAGACGTCAAGACGGGCCAGGGGCAGGTCGGCGCAACGACGACCTCGCCCGCTCGCGCGGCCGATCCGGCAGCCGGCGACGTCGCCGATCCGTCGGTCGGGCAACGGCCGGTCCTGGTGACGATCGGGATCTGCACCTGCAATCGCGACAACTTTCTGGCCGAACTTCTGGCCAGCCTCAAGCAGATCGATCTCGGTACGCTGGCGCCGCAGGCGGTGGCGGTCGTCGTCGTCGACAACCGGCCCAATGATGCGACCCGGGCAGTCTGCGAGACCGCGGCGGCTACACTGCCCGTCCGGCTGCGCTATGTGGCCGAGCCCGAGCCCGGCATCTCGCCGGCGCGCAACCGGGTGGTGGCCGAGACCCTGGCGGCGGGCGCCGAGTGGCTGGCTTTCATCGACGACGACGACTGGCCGGAGCCCGACTGGCTGCGGCAGCTCCTGGAGCGGCAGGCGGTCACCGGGGCCGATGTCGTGATGGGCAATTCCAAGCGGGAGGTGCCCAGCGATGCGTCGGCCAGCGCCCGGACGCGGCTCAGCCAGCACGAGGTCACCGACGACCTGCCGGTCTGGGACCGTTACGGGCTGCCGCGGCGGCTGGCCACCCACAACGTGCTGATCCGCCGCTCGGTCCTCGAGCGGATGAACGCCATCGGCCCGGTCTTCGACCCCAGCTTCGCCCTGATGGGGGGCGGCGATGCCGATTTCTTCTGCCGCGCGAAACTGGCGGGCGCGTCGTTCGCCCGTGCCGAGCGATCGTTCATCAATTACCGGCTGCCGGCAGAGCGGTTGACGACGAACGGGCTGATTCGCCGCCGCTTCAAGAAGGGCGTCTCCCAGGGCATTCTGGCACGGCGCTACGTCACCGGTGGAAAGCGGTGGCGCTGGCTGGCGAAGTCGAGCTCCCGGCTGTTGGGCTCCTTGTTGATCCTGCCGTTTCGGCTCGTGTCGCACGACCGGCTCGTGCACGAGGTGACCGAGATTACCGTAACCTCCGGCGCCTTCTACGGGTTCTTGGGTGGACGCTATGACTACTACCGCCGGTAGGTCCGGCCGGGTCGCGGTACTCGGGGGCCGCATCTTCCAGGGCGTGACGACCGGCAGCATCACCTCGGTGCGCCCACCGGCAGCGACAGTCGCTGCCGATCCGTCGCCAGCCGGGTCCAGCCGCCAGGCACCGGCATGAACCTCGCCGTCGACAGCATCCGGGAGATGGCACCGCGCCTGCTCACCTACCTGCGCGACCGCCGGCTCGACCGCAAGGACGCGCGGCTCACCGCCGAGCGGGCGGCCAAGTTCGCCGACGCGGACGTGCTCGTCGTCTCCTACACCAAGAGCGGGCGCACCTGGCTCCGCGTGCTCTTGTCCAACCTGTTCAGCCGCCGCTTCGGCCTCTCGGACAAGGAACTGCTCGACGGCGACAACCTGCATCGCCAGGCACCGCTGGTGCCCAAGGTCTACTTCGCCCCGGACACCAAGTTCCCCTATCCGGAGCTGGGGCCGGCCCTGGTGTTCGCCTCGTCGCGGCAGAAGGTGGTGTTCCTCGTGCGCGACCCGCGCGACGTCGCCGTGTCCTTCTATTTCCACGTCAAGCATCGGGCCGGGGCGCGCGAACTGCGGCGCAAAAAGATCCCGGAAGCCGCACGCGCCCTCGATCTCGACAGCTTCGTCCTCGATCCCGACTTCGGCGCCGCGCGCACCGTCGCTTATCTCAATCGTTGGGCGGCCGCCCGCGCCGGGCTTCGAGCCACCCATCTCCTGCACTACGAGGAATTGGTGGCCGACACGATCGGCACCTTCACCGCGCTGCTCGATTTCCTCGGCCAGCCCACCGACCCGACGCTGGTCGCCGAGGTCGTCGCGTTCGCCGCGTTCGATAGCCTGCAGCAAAAGGAGCGCGAGGGCTTTTTCACCTCCGATCGGCTCGGCCGGACACGGGCCGGCGACCCGGAGACGGGCAAGGTGCGGCAGGGGCAGGTCGGCGGCTACCGCGAGCGGCTCCGGCCGGAGACCGTGCGCGCCCTCGACCGGCTGGTCCGCGACACCCTCGATCCCGTCTACGGCTACGGCTGAATTGGGGTCACGCGGTGATGCCGAGCGAGCGCCTGTGCGCACCTGAATGGCCGCGCCAGATGGGGCGCTCCCGCGACCCAGCGAGAATGGGC
>CAZNWE010000123.1:0-9026 GCA_964576715.1 uncultured Geminicoccaceae bacterium
TAGCGGGGTCGGCTTGGCTAGTGACCGGCACACCGACCGCGTGCTAGAGACCTGAACAATGATCGAGCACGACGACAAATGTCACGGTCCGCAGCACCGGCAGGGAGCAAAGAGTGAGCGTTGATCGAAGCGCGACGCGAACGACGGGCGACAAGCCGGGTGGCACCTGAGATGGCATCGATCGCCGACACGCAGCCGCGCATCGCCGACGAGATCAAGAAGACCACCTGCTACATGTGCGCCTGCCGCTGCGGCATTCGCGTGCACATGCTCGACGGCAAGATCCGCTACATCGACGGCAATCCCGACCATCCGGTGAACAGGGGCGTGCTCTGTGCGAAGGGCTCGGCCGGGATCATGCACCACCTCTCGCCGGCAAGGCTGACCAAGCCCCTGAAGCGTGTCGGCGAGCGGGGAACCGGCGCGTTCCAGGAGATCGAGTGGGACGAGGCGCTGGCGCTCGCGACCGAGTGGCTCGGCGCGGTTCGCCAGACCGATCCGCGCAAGCTCGCCTTCTTCACCGGCCGCGACCAGAGCCAGGGGCTGACCGGCTTCTGGGCCAGCCAGTTCGGCACCTGCAACTACGCGGCGCACGGCGGGTTTTGCTCGGTCAACATGGCGGCAGCCGGGCTCTATTCCATCGGCGGCAGCTTCTGGGAATTCGGCGAGCCCGATTTCGAGCACGCCAAGTATTTCCTCCTCTTCGGCGTCGCCGAGGATCACGACAGCAATCCCTTGAAGCTCGGCATGGCGGAACTGAAGGAACGGGGTGCGAAGATCGTCTCGGTCAACCCGATCCGCACCGGCTACTCGGCGATCGCCGACGAGTGGGTCGGCATCCGGCCGGGCACGGACGGGCTCTTCGTCATGAGCCTGATCCACGAGCTCTTGAACGCCGGCAAGGTCGACCTCGACTACCTGAAGCAGTGGACCAACGCCGCGTGGCTGGTGATCGACGCGCCGGGCGACGCCGACGACGGCCTGTTCGCTCGCGACGGCGAGGGCCGGCCGCTGGTCGGGACTGCCGGTGGCGTCGTCCCCGCCGGATCCATTGTGAAGCCGGCTTTCAAGGGTCGATCCACGCTGGCCGACGGCCGCGCCGCTGTCCCGGCCCTCGAGCTGATCGCGCGGCGCTACACCAGCCCCGACTATGCGCCGGACGCGGTTGCCGAACGCTGCGGCATCCCGGCCGCGACCATCCGCCGGATCGCGGCCGAACTCGCCCATGCCGCGTTCGCCGAGCCCGTCGTCATCGATCAGCCCTGGACCGACGTGCACGGGGTCCGCCACGAGCAGATGATCGGCCGGCCGGTCGCCATGCACGCGATGCGCGGCATCTCGGCCCATGCCAACGGCTTTCACACCTGCCGCGCCATCCACCTCCTGCAGCTGCTGCTCGGCACCATCGACACGCCCGGCGGCTTTCGCTTCAAGGCGCCCTTCCCCAAGCCCATCCCGCCCGGCCCGCAGCCGGCGGGGAGACCCGAGCAGATCGCCCCTGGCGCCCCTATGGCGGGCGCACCGCTGGGCTTCCCGCGCGGGCCGGAGGACCTGCTGCTCGACCCGGACGGCACGCCTCGACGGATCGACAAGGCCTTTTCCTGGGACGCGCCGTTGGCCGTCCACGGCATGATGCACAGCGTCATTGGCAACGCCTTTCGCGGCGATCCCTACCCGATCGACGTGCTCTTCATGTACATGGCGAACATGGCCTGGAACTCGGCCATGAACACCGACGAGACGGCGGCGATGCTGACGGCGAGGCAGCCGGACGGCAGCTACGTCATTCCGAAGATCATCTATTCGGACGCCTTTTATTCCGAGACGGTCGCCTATGCCGACCTGATCCTCCCCGATACGACCTATCTCGAGCGCCACGATTGCATCTCGCTGCTCGACCGGCCGATCGGTTCGGCCGATGCGGTGGCCGATTCGATCCGCCAGCCGGTGGTGAAGCCCGACCGCGACGTCCGGCCGTTCCAGGACGTACTCATCGACCTCGGTGCGAAGCTCGGCCTGCCGGCGTTCACCGCCGAGGACGGGGCCCCGCGCTTTCCCGGTGGCTATGCCGACTACCTGGTCAACCACGAGCGCAAGCCTGGCGTCGGTCCGCTCGCCGGCTGGCGCGGCGCCGCTGGCGACCGGCACGGCGTCGGCGCCGTCAACCCGAAACAGCTCGATCGCTACATCGAAAACGGCTGCTTCTTCCGCCAGCCGATCCCGGCCGAGGCCCGCTACTTCAAGCACGGCAGCGCCGCCTATCTGGCCTTCGCCAAGGAGATGGGGCTGATCGACGGCACCGCACCCATCGTGCTGCAGCTCTACTGCGAGCCACTGCAGCGCTTTCGCCTCGCCGCTCGCGGGCACGGCCCCGTGCAGCCGCCGGCGGCCAAGCGGCAGCGGATCGAGACCTATTTCGACCCCCTGCCCTTCTGGTACCCGCCCTTCGACGAAGCGGCGGTCGAGGCGGCGGCCTTTCCGCTGCACGCGGTGACGCAAAGGCCGATGTTCATGTACCATAGCTGGGGTGGCCACAATCCCTGGCTCCGGCAGATCCTGAGCCGGAACGCGCTCTATCTGCACCACGCGACCGCGGCAGGCCTCGGCATCGCAGATGGCGACAAGGTGGCCGTCACCAGCCGCCACGGCCGGGTGGTCGGCCGGGCCAAGCTGATGGCCGGCGTGCATCCATCGACCGTCTGGACCTGGAACGCCATCGCCAAGCGCCAGGGCGCCTGGGCGCTCGAAGGCGACATCCCCGAGGCCGGCGAGGGCTTTCTGCTCAACAGCCTGATCGACGACCTCCTGCCCGCCCGGGACGGCGGCTACCGCTACGCCAATGCCGACCCGGTGACCGGCCAGGCCGCGTGGTACGACCTCAAGGTCAAGGTCGAGAAGCTGCCCGAGGACGCGCCGACCGACCGGCCGCCAGCGCAACGCGCCCGGCCGAACGCAGCCAAGGCACCGCCGGTCGTGGCCTACGCCGTCAAGGCCGGCCGATGACCAGCCTGCCCACCAGCCCCTCCGCGAAACGGCTCGGCCTCGTCATCGACCTCGACACCTGTGTCGGCTGCCAGGCCTGCGTCGTTCACTGCAAGGAGTGGAACACGTCCTCCACCGCCTCGCCGCTCGCCGACACCGACCCGTACGGACGCGAGCCGTCGGGTGCCTGGCTCAACCGGGTGCACGGCTTCGAGCTCGACGACAGCGCGACCGGCGGCTGCGGCCGCACCGTTCACTTCCCGCGCTCCTGCCTGCATTGCGAGAAGGCGGCCTGCGTCACCGTCTGCCCGACCGGCGCCTCCTATAAGCGTGCCGAGGACGGCATCGTCCTGGTCGACGAAGCCAAGTGCATCGGCTGCGGGCTCTGCGCCTGGGCCTGTCCCTATGGGGCGCGGGAGATGGACGGCGTCGCCAAAGTGATGAAGAAATGCACGCTCTGCATCGATCGGATCTACAACGAGCACCTGCCGGTGGAGGAGCGCGAGCCGGCTTGTGTCCGGACGTGCCCGGCCAAGGCCCGGCATTTCGGCGATCTCGGCGACCCCGAGAGCGAAGTCTCCAGGCTGGTCGCCGAGCGCGAGGGCGTGCCGCTCATGCCGGAGCTCGGCTACGCGCCAACCAACCGCTATTTGCCGCCCCGCCAACGGCCCGCCGGCACCACCGCCGATGCGCCGCAAGCGACCGCCCTCGAGCCCGCCCCCGGCGGCTTCCTCGGCTGGCTCGACCGCGTGCTCGCCGACTGAGCCGGCCCGTTCAGGTCTTTTCCCTTGCACCCGGCACCGTCGATTATCTTCTTCACCGCAGCCTCGGGCGCCGGCTACGGGCTGCTCGTCTTTGCGGCTCTCGGCGGCCTCTTCGGCCTCGTCCCGGTGACCAGCCGAAGCGGCCTCGTTCTGTTCTTGCCCGCCCTCGCCCTGATCACCGCCGGGCTGCTGAGCTCGACCTTCCATCTCGGCCACCCGGAGCGCGCCTGGCGGGCGTTGAGCCAGTGGCGCTCGTCCTGGCTGTCGCGCGAGGGCGTCGCTGCGGGGCTCACCTACCTGCCGGCGCTGGCCATGGCTTGGCTCTGGATCACCGTCGAACGGTTGGCCCCGCTCCCAGCTCTCGTCACCGCCGTCCTGGCGCTCCTGACGGTCTACTGCACGGCCATGATCTACGCTTCGCTGAAGCCGATCCCCCGCTGGCACCATCCCCTCGTCCCGCCGGTCTATCTCGGCCTCGGGCTGGCGAGCGGCGGGCTCCTGGGCGTGGCACTCATCGCCTGGCTCGGCGGCGGGCATGCGCTCGCGAGCGCCCTGGTGCTCCTGGTGCTGGCCGTCGCCTGGGCCCTCAAGTGGCACTACTGGCGGGCCATCGACGCGGCCCGGCCCACCCTGACGACGGAAGCTGCCATCGGCCTCGGCGCGCGGGGGACGGCTCGCCTCGTCGAGGCACCGCACACCGAGCGCAACTACATCCTGGACGAGATGGGCTATCGGATCGCCCGCAAGCACAAGGCGAAGCTGCGCCGCTACGCGCTGCTTTGCGGCGCCGCCCTGCCGGCGGCCAGCCTGCTGCTGGCCATGGTCGCGGGCCCAGCCCCGCTCCTGCTGACGCTCGCCGCCGTCACCGCTCTCGTCGGCACCGCCATCGAGCGCTGGCTGTTTTTTGCCGAGGCGGAGCATCTGGTGATGCTCTACTACGGCCGCGACGCCGTTTGAACGCCGTTTCAACTCACCCGGCGAAACGGTGCACGATGCGGCCGTCGACCAGGGTCATTAGCACCCGGCCCTGCACCAGCCGGCCTTCGAAGGCCGTGTTCTTGGCGAGGCTGGAGAGCCCCGATTCGGTGATCTTCAAGGGCCGCTCGGGATCGAAGAGGACCAGATCGGCAGCAGCTCCCTGGACCAGACGCCCGGCATCGAGGCCAAGCAGCCGTGCCGGGTTGACCGTCAGCTTCGCCAAGAGGTCGAGAAGGCCGAGTTGCCCCTCGTGGACCAGCCTCAGTGAGACCGGCAGCATGGTCTCGACGCCGACCACGCCGAACTCGGCCTGGGCCATCGGCAGGCGCTTGCTGTCCTGGTCCTGCGGGCAATGGTCGGAGGCGATGACGTCGATCGTCCCGTCCACCAGCCCCTCGACCACGGCCCGCCGGTCGGCTTCGCTGCGCAACGGCGGCGAGACCTTGGCGAAGGTGCGGTAGCCCTCGATCTCGAGTTCGTTCAAGGCCAGATGATGCGGCGTGGTCTCGGCGGTGACCCTGAGGCCCCGGGCCTTGGCCCGGCGCACCGCCTCGATCGCGGCCTCGGTCGAGATGTGCGCCACGTGGTAACGCGCCCCCGTGGCCTCGACCAGCCTGAGGTCGCGCTCGATCATCATCACCTCGGCCACAGCCGGGATGCCCTTGAGGCCGAGCCGCACGGCGATGGCGCCGTCATTGACCACCCCGCCGGCGGCCAGCGATGGCTCCTCGGGATGCTGCACGACGAGCAGATCGAGCGCGCTGGCATAGGCCAAAGCGCGCTGCATCACCCGCGCATCGGCGAGCGCGCGCTCGGCATCGGTGAAGGCGACGGCCCCCGCCTCCTTCAAGAGTGCCAGCTCGGCGAGCTCCTTGCCGGCGAGCCCCTTGGTCAGCGCCGCATAGGGGTAGACCTTGACCGATTTCAGCTGCCGCGCCCGCCGGGCGACGAACTCGAGCATCGCCGGATCGTCGATCACCGGCTGGGTGTTGGGTAGGACCGCGACCGAGGTGACGCCGCCCGCGGCCGCCGCCGCGATGCCGGACGCCAGCCGCTCTTTGTGCTCGGCGCCCGGCTCGCCGAACTGGACGCGCATGTCGACGAGGCCGGGGGAAAGGCAATGGCCCTCGCCGTCGATCACCTCGACCGCATCCGGCACCTCGACCAGATCGCCCATACCGGCAATCCGCCCGTCCTCGATGAGCAAATGCCCCAGGCCGTCGAGGCCGCTCGCCGGATCGAGCAGGCGGACGTTCTGCAGGAGGATCGGCAGGGTCGCCATCAGCCGTTGCCCCGCACCGGCCGGGTGAGCAGATCGAGGCAGGCCATGCGCACCGCCACCCCCATCTCCACCTGGTCGAGAATGGCGCTGCGGTCGATGTCGTCGGCGATCACCCCGTCGATCTCGACACCACGATTCATGGGTCCAGGATGCATGATCAGGGCATCGGGCCTGGCGTGCCGGAGCTTCTCGGCGGTGAGTCCGTAGAGGTGGAAATACTCGCGCACCGACGGCACGAAGCTGCCCTGCATGCGCTCGTTCTGCAGTCGCAGCATCATCACGATGTCGCAGTCGCGCAGGCCCCGGGCCATGTCGGTAAAGAGCTCGCAGCCGTACGACTCGAACGCCCGCGGCAACAGCGTCGGCGGCCCGATCAGCCGCACCCTGGCCCCCATCGCCAGGAGCAGGAGGATGTTCGAACGGGCCACCCGGCTGTGCCGGAGATCGCCGCAGATCGCGACCACGAGCCCCTCGAGCCGGCCCTTGCGGCGGCGGATGGTCAGCGCATCGAGCAGTGCCTGGGTCGGGTGCTCGTGGCTGCCGTCACCGGCATTGATCACCGCACAGCGGACATGCCTGGCGAGCAGCTGCACGGCACCGCTCTCCTGATGCCTGACGACGAGCACGTCTGGCGCCATTGCATTCAAGGTCATCGCGGTGTCGATCAGGGTCTCGCCCTTTTTGATCGACGAGCCCTGCACCGCCATGTTGACGACGTCGGCGCCGAGTCTTTTGCCGGCGAGTTCGAACGACGTCAGCGTGCGGGTCGAGACCTCGAAGAACAGGTTGATCTGCGTCAGCCCGCCCAGGAGATCCCGCTTCTTCGACGGTTGCCGGTTCAATTCGACATACGAGTCCGCGAGGTCCAGCACGTGCGCGATCTCGAACGGCTGCAATCCTTCGATCCCGAGCAGATGCCGGTTCTTGAACGACAAGTCGAATGCGCTTTGCATGCCCAGTCTTATGCAACCTCCAGGCGACGCCGGCAAGCCGGTGGTACACTGCTTCGGCGAGACGGGCGCGGTCCACGCTCATCGAGTGTGCTGGAGTTGGCAATGCCACAAAAAATGGCGTCAACGACGACCGGGACGAAAGCTTTTGGGCCGCGCCCGGATCGCCTGCCGGTGCTTCAGGTCGGTTCGCTTCGAGATCGCCGCGTGCAGTGGATTTCCCGCCCAACAGGCGGCTCGACACGAAAGTCGTGGCAGACAGCGTCGCCCCCTTGCCCCATGGGCGAGCAGCGAGGCCGAGCTGCATGAAGCGGCCTCGGGGGGAAAATCGGCGAGTCGCACCATGGCCAACGGCGCATCGCCCATCCGGGTCCGGCCAGTTGGAGTGACCGCGAGAGATGGTCCGGTCGTTCGCGGGGTGCTAGAGCAGCCGTGTTGTCGTATTGGGGAGCAAAGCGCCATGACCAAAAAGAAGCCCGAGGAACTGCGCTCGCATCGCTGGTTCGGGGTGCAGGACCTGCGCGCCTTCGGGCACCGCTCCAGGATCAAGCAGATCGGCTTCGATGCGCCCGATTACGCGGGCAAGCCGGTGATCGGGATCATCAACACCTGGTCGGACATCAACCACTGCCACACCCACTTCAAAGAGCGGGTGGAGGACGTCAAGCGGGGCGTCTACCAGGCGGGCGGCTTCCCGCTCGAGCTGCCGGCGATCTCCTTGGCCGAGCCGCTCGTCAAGCCCACCACCATGATGTACCGCAACTTCCTCGCCATGGAGACCGAGGAGCTCTTGCGCTCGCACCCGATCGACGGGGCGGTGCTGATGGGCGGCTGCGACAAGACCACGCCCGGGCTCATCATGGGCGCCATCTCGATGAACGTCCCGGCCCTCTTCCTGCCCGCCGGCCCGATGCTGCGCGGCAACTGGCAGGGCCAGATCCTGGGCTCGGGCTCGGATGTCTGGAAGTACTGGGCCGAGCTTCGCGCCGGCACGATCACGCAAGACGACTGGGACGAGATCGAGAACGGCATCGCCCGCAGCGCCGGCCACTGCATGACCATGGGCACGGCCTCCACCATGACCGCGATCGCCGAGACCATGGGCTGGTCGCTACCCGGTGCCTCGTCGATCCCGGCCCCCGACAGCAACCACCCGCGCATGGCAGCAGCCTGCGGCCGGCGGATCGTCGAGATGGTCTGGGAGGACCTCAAGCCCTCCGACTTCATGACCGCGGACGCGGTCGACAACTCGATCCGCTGCCACCTCGCCATGGGTGGCTCTACCAACGCCATGATCCACGTGGTCGCCATGGCCAGGCGGGCCGGCGTGCCGCTGACCCTCGACCGCTTCGACGACCTGGCCCGCGAGATCCCGGTGATCGCCAATGTCCGCCCTTCGGGCCAGTACCTGATGGAGGACTTCTACTACGCGGGCGGGATCCGGGCGCTGTTGAAGCAGCTCGAGGGCATGCTCAGCCTCGATTGCCTGACCGTCAACGGCAAGACCATTGGCGAGAACATCAAGGACGCCAAGGTCCACCTCGAGGACGTCATCTACCCGCTGACCAACCCGATCAAGAAAGAGGCGGCTACCGCCATTCTGCGTGGCAACCTCGCCCCGGACGGCTGCGTCATCAAGCCGTCGGCCGCCGACCCCAAGTTCCTCAAGCACAAGGGGCCAGCCGTCGCCTTCGAGAACTACAACGACATGGCGGCCCGCATCGACGACCCGGCCCTCGAGGTCACCGCCGATTCCGTCCTCGTGCTCAAGATGGCCGGCCCCATCGGCGCCCCCGGCATGCCCGAATGGGGCATGCTGCCGATCCCGCAAAAGCTTCTGAAGCAAGGCGTGCGCGACATGCTGCGCATCTCCGACGGCCGCATGTCCGGAACCTCCTACGGCTCCTGCATCCTCCACGTCTCCCCCGAATCCGGCATCGGCGGCCCCTTGGCCCTGGTCCAGACCGGTGATCTCATCGAGGTCGACGTCGAGGCCCGCACCATCCACCTCCACGTCGACGACTCCGAGCTGGCCAGGCGGCGCGAGGCCTGGCAGCCCAAGCCCGTGGC
>CAZNWE010000124.1:0-8099 GCA_964576715.1 uncultured Geminicoccaceae bacterium
CCAGGCCGCCGGCGCCAGGGCGACGAGCACGAGCGAGGCGGTGAACGCGGCGAAGATGGCGCCGAGCAGCGGCACGATGCCGAACCGCGCCTCGAACCGCCCAGTGGCGAGCCCGACGATGCCGCAGACACCGTAGCCGAGGAAGATCACGGCTGCGGCGGTCCCTTCCGGCAGCCCGGCGAGGCCGCCCGCCGCGACGACATGATCGGCGGCGAAAGCGAGATAGACGGCATTGCTGATACCGAAGCAGATCGCGGCACCATAGAGCGGTACCGCCTGCCGCCGGAACAGCCGGGAAGCCCCGGATGCGTCGGCGCCGGCGTGCTGCCTTCCTCCCGGTACACCCAACCCGGCCATGACCGCCGCCAGGATACCGCCGAGCGCGAAGCCGACCCAGGCGAGGCGCCAGTCGACGGTGCCGAGGGTGACGGCGAGAAAAAGTGCCGCCGCCGCCACCACCCCCAGCGTCGTGCCGGTCGAGACCACCGACAGGGTTCCGGGCCGTGCCGTCTCGGGCACGACGCGCTCGGCCGCATCGTTGAACGGCGCCCAGCAGAAGCCGGCGCTCGCCCCCGCCAGTGCCACGCCTGCGGCGAGCCCAAGACCACTGGAGGCGGCCGCCACCAGGGCGAAGCCCACGGTCGCCGACAGCGTCCCCAGGACGACGGGAAGGCGCTGGCCGACCCGGCCGCCGAGCCACGCCGTCAGCGGCAGTGCCATCAGAAAGGCGAGGAAGCCCAAGCTCGCGATCACGCCGGCGTCGGTGGTCGACAGCCCGAAGGCCTCGCGGAAGGTGGGCAGGAACAACCCGAACCCCATCCGCGCCGGGCCGAAGCTGACCGCGGTCGCGACCAGACCGGCCGATGCCAGCCAGACAGTCGGCGTCATCGAGACAGCTTCACGCTACTCTGGCGAGCCGGCCTGTCGACCAAAGTCCGACCGCCCAAAGCTCGTCCCAGGTGCCGGCTCATTGATGCTCCGGATTCCCCACGCTGCTGAAGCAGACTCGCGGAAGAGAGTCACGTCGTCCTTGCAGCGCGCTTGAAGACCAGCTTCTGGTTGGCGAGCTTGTCGGGCCGGCCGTGCCAGGCATAGGCGAGCAGCGAGGGTTCGACGTCGCTGACGGTGATGCGGTGCATCCGGCCGGGTGGGTTGAAGATCAGCGAGCCCGGCGCGTACACGCCTTCGTCGTTCTCGCTCACCGCCCCGGCGAGGATATAGTAGCTTTCGGTCAGGCCCTCGTGGGCGTGCGCCGGATAGGTGCACTTGGGTGCGAAGAGGACGACGCCGAGGATCAGTTCGTCCATCAGAATGGGCCCGTGCGGACCGGCGAACTCGGCATAGGCGAATTTCCGGCCGAGGCCGGGCGGCACCTTCTCGTAGCCGTAGAGCCAGGTCAGCTCCGGGGCGATGGTCTCGATCGCCAGCACCACGGATTGGGTCGGGCCGCGCCTGCCCTGGTCGAAGGCGCGCTTGAGATGGGCGGTCACCGGCTTGGCGGCCGGCGCGCGCGGCAGCACTGGCGGGTTGCCGGCGAGCGTGCGGCCGATCACCTCCCGCACCGCCCGCTGATGCGCGCGGATGAGAACCGAGCCGCCGGCCTTGCCGCGCCGGTAGAGCTCGGCGAACTCCAAGAGCAGATACCCCCAGTCGGGCAGATCACGCAGCCGCTGCGCAGCATCGACCGCGCCACCAGCCTCCGACACCTGTTCCATCGGCAACCACCGTCCGCAAGCACGAGAACCGCACCGTCGCCAGCCCCGGCGGTAAGGCGCTGCCGGGGATGATTCGACCATACCCAGTGCCATTTACCTAGCGTCAAGCGTACCCGATACCCTTAGCCGGACCCTGGCTTCTCGTCACCCGATCGGACCATCATGTCAGCCATGCCGACCCTGAGCCGAACGCTGCGGATCGACGGCCTCGCCTTTCATGTCCGGGTAACCGGCGAAGGGGCGCCCCTGGTGCTGCTGCACGGTTTTCCGGATTCCGGCAGGCTTTGGCGGTATCAGGTCGAGGCCTTGGCGGGGCTCGGGCGGATGGTGATCGTGCCGGACCTCCGCGGCTTCGGCGAGAGCGCTGCGCCCCGCGACGCGCGGCGCTATCGGCTCGAGCGGCTGGGGCAGGATGTCCTCGAGATCGTCGATGCGCTGGTGCCGGGCAGCCCGGCCTTCGATCTCGCCGGGCATGACTGGGGGGCCGCCCTGGGCTGGCATCTGGCCGCACTGCACCCCGAGCGGGTGCGGCGCTTTGCGGCACTTTCGGTCGGCCATCCCGAGGCCTATCGCCGGGCAGGGCTCGAGCAGAAGCTCAAGGGCTGGTATCTCTTCCTGTTCCTGGCACCGGGCCTCGCCGAGGCTGTGCTCCGCGCCGGCGACTTTCGCGCGTTGACCAGAAATGCACCCACGGCCGAGGATGCCGACCGATGGCGGCGCGATCTCGCCCGGCCGGGGCGGCTGAAAGCGGGGCTCAACTGGTACCGGGCCAATCTGACGCCCGAGGCACTTCGCCGGCCGGTCGCCCGGGTTCCGGTGCCGACGCTCGGGGTCTACAGCAGCGGCGATGTGGCGCTGGCGGAGGACCAGATGCTGAACTCGGCAAGCTATGTCGACGCGCCCTGGCGCTATGCCTGCCTGCCCGACGTGGGCCACTGGCTGCCGATCGAGGCCGCCGATCGCGTCAACGAACTACTCACCGACTGGTTCGAGCCGAACACTGAGGCCGAGTAGCGGTGGGGTCGAAGGGGAGGCGCTGCCGCCCCTTCCCTCTTCCTCCCGGCTTCAGCAGTCGCTGACGCCGATCGCCGGCTCGATGATCTCGACCGCGCCCCGGATGCTGCAGTCGCCGCTCTGGTTGTCGGACAGGCGGTTGCCGGTGATGGCGACGGAGACAGGCAGCATGTGTGTGGCATCCTCGGAATCGGGCGGCCGCGAGGCATGGCTCCAGTCGTAGACGAAGATGCCGGGGCCGGCATTGTGGTGGACGATGTTGTTCTCGATCGCGATATCGGCCGCGGCCCGGACGCGGATGCCGGCGCGGCCGTTGCCGGCGACATGGTTGTCCAGGATGCGGACATCGCGGCTCTCGTAGACGACAATACCGTCGGTGCCGTTGTCAAAGCTCTCGTTGGCGGCGAAGGTGACGTTCCAGCTGCCCTTGTCGAGGAAGAACCCAGCACCGCCATTGTCGATGCTGCGGTTCCTGGTCACCACCGTGTCGTGGATCTCGCGGCTCATGACGATGCCGTGGCTGTCGCGGGTGTCGCGGACGAAGTTCTCGGCGATCAGCATGTCGCGGGTCGCATCGTGCGGGTCGAGGCCGTAGACGTGGCTGCCCTCGACGGTGTTGCGCAGGACGCGCACGCCCTCGGCGTTCCAGGTGAAGAAGCCGAACCAGAGATCCTCGATCTGGTTGCCGACGAGGTCGACCTCGGGCCGACCGGCCGGCGGCTCGCGCTCGGCGTCGGTGAAGGCGAGGCCCTGGGTCGAGTTGCCATCGTAGCCGAGATGGGCCAGCCGGCTGCGGCGGATGACGGTCCGGTTGGCCTCGAGCCCGGCGATCCACGGGCGAAAGCGGCGGCCGGCGCGGTCGGTCTCGGCCGGCGCGTCGTCACCCGCATTCCAGCCGATGATCTCGGCGTCGCTGACCCAGAGATCGCCGGCCGCCGAGATCAGCGCCCCGGCATCCTGCAACAGCCGCAGCGACCGGCCGTCGATGACGAGGGTGGCGCCCGGCGCCACGACCAGCGGGGCGGCGAGGCTGCAGGCCAGCGCGGCGCAGGCCAGGAGATCCAAGCGATCGACGGCGAGCGCAATTTCCTCGAGCCGGTAGGTGCCGCGCTCGATCACGATGGCCCTGCCTGGCCAGGCGGGCAGCGCCTCCAGATCGGCGCGAAAGCCGCGGTTGAGATCACGCTCCGCAGCGGCGTCGGCGAGACCGACGACACCTGGCACGGAAGCGGGCAGGGGGGCGGCCAGAACGGCTCGGGCGAGCGCCTCGATCGCCGCCTCGTCCGGAACGGCCAGGTCCGACAGGTCGGCCGAGGCCGTCAGCAGCAGCGCTGCCGGCAGTGCCGCGAGCCGGTACCGGGTCTCGATCATCAGTCGTGATAGCACCTGTCGATCAAGCTCCGGCCGTGCGCGGACCGCATCGTCATGCGTGCATGGCGCCCACCGTGGCGCTCGCGGTCACCGGCACCGGCAGCTTGTCGAGCAGCTCCTTGGGCACGACCTGCCAGAAGCGCGGCAGCTCGCGGTCGAAGTCGCGGACGATGCGCTCGGCCAGCACGCTTTGCGTCTGCCAGACATGCTCGACGATCAGGTTCTTCAATTCCTGCACGTAGTGGTCGACCTCGAGCCGCTGCATGACGACGAAGTCCGGGTTGAGCAGCTCGTGCAGGGTCCCTGCATCGTCCCAGACATAGGCCATGCCGCCCGACATCCCGGCCGCGAAGTTGTCGCCGACCGAGCCGAGGATGACCGCCACACCGCCGGTCATGTACTCGCAGCCATTGTCGCCGCAGCCCTCGACCACGGTCAGCGCACCCGAGTTGCGCACCGCGAACCGCTCGCCGGCGCGACCGGCGGCGAACAGCTTGCCGGCCGTGGCACCGTACAGGCAGGTATTGCCGATGATGACGTTTTCGGCGGCGACGAGCGGGCTCGACACGGTCGGCCGGACCACGATCGTGCCGCCGGAGAGCCCCTTGCCGACATAGTCGTTGGCGTCGCCGAACACCTCGAGCTTGAGCCCCTGGACCGCCCAGGCGCCCAGCGACTGGCCGGCCGAGCCCTTGAGCCGGACGGTCAGATGGCCGGGCTGCAGGCCGGCCATGCCGTAGCGGCGGGTGATGTGCGAGGACAGCCGGGTGCCGACCGCGCGCTGGACGTTGCGGACATTGTACTGCAGCTGCATCTTCTCGCGGTCCTCGAGCAGGGCGCGGGCGTCCTTCAGCATGCGGGCGTCCAGGGTCTCCGGCACCTCGTTGCGCCCCTCGATGCTGCAATGGCGCGGCAGCCCGCCGGGGTCGACCTGGGCGAGGATCGGGTTGAGGTCGAGATCGTCGAGATCCTCGCTGCCGCGGCCCACCTGTTTCAGGAGATCGGAGCGGCCGACCGCTTCCTGCAGCGAGCGCAAGCCGAGCGAGGCCAGGATCTCGCGCACGTCCTCGGCGATGAAGCTCATCAGGTTGACGACCTTCTCGGGATTGCCGGTGAACTTCTGCCGAAGGTCGTCGCGCTGGGTGCAGACCCCGACCGGGCAGGTATTGGAGTGGCACTGGCGGACCATGATGCAACCCATGGCGACCAGCGACAGCGTGCCGATGCCGTATTCCTCGGCCCCGAGCATGGCGGCGATGACGATGTCGCGGCCGGTCTTGATGCCGCCGTCGGTCCTGAGCGTCACCCGGTGCCGCAGCCGGTTGAGGGTCAACAGCTGGTTGGTCTCCGACAGCCCCATCTCCCATGGGGCGCCGGCGAACTTGATCGAGGTCTGCGGGCTGGCCCCGGTGCCGCCGACATGGCCGGAGATCAGGATGACGTCGGCCTTGGCCTTGGCGACCCCGGCAGCGATCGTGCCGATGCCGGATTCGGAGACCAGCTTGACGCAGACCTTGGCGTCCGGGTTGATCTGCTTGAGGTCGTAGATCAGCTGGGCGAGGTCCTCGATCGAGTAGATGTCGTGGTGCGGCGGCGGGCTGATCAGGGTCACCCCCGGGGTGGCATGGCGCAGCCGGGCGATCTCGACCGTCACCTTGAAGCCGGGCAGCTGGCCGCCCTCGCCGGGCTTCGCCCCCTGCGCCACCTTGATCTCGAGCTCGCGGGCGGCGTTGAGGTATTCGGCCGTGACCCCGAACCGGCCCGAGGCCACCTGCTTGATCGGCGAGTTGGCGTTGTCGCCGTTCGGCCGCGGTGTGTAGCGCTCGACGCCCTCGCCGCCTTCGCCGGAGTCGGATTTCGCGCCGATCCGGTTCATGGCGATGGTCAAGGTCTCGTGCGCCTCGGGGCTCAAGGCGCCCAAGGACATGCCGGGGGTGACGAAGCGCTTCCTGATCTCGGTGATGCTCTCGACCTCGTCGATCGGCACCGGCACGAGCTTCTTGCGAAAATCGAGGAGATCGCGGATCGCCACCGGCTCCTGGACCTGGATCATCTCGACGAAGCGCTGGTAGGCGGCATAGGAGTCGGTGGCGACCGCCTGCTGCAGCTGGTGGACCATCCGCGCCTCGTAGCCGTGCTGCTCGCCGCCGCGGCGATAGCGGTAGAAGCCGCCGATCGCCAGGGGTGGTTCGGCTTCGTCATAGGCACGGGCATGCAGCTCCTGCACCTTGTGCTTGATCCCGGTGAGCCCGATGCCGGAGATGCGGCTGACCAGGCCCGGGAAGTACTCGCGGCAGACCGAGCGCGAGAGGCCCACGGCCTCGAAGTTGAGCCCGCCGCGATAGGAGCTGATGATCGAAATACCCATCTTCGACATGATCTTGAGCAGCCCCTGGTCGACCGCCTCCTTGAAGCGGGCGAGGCACTCGGCGAGGGTGAAGCCCGGGAACAGGCCGCGGGCGTGGCGGTCGGCGATCGCCGCCTCGGCCAGATAGGGGTTCACGGCGGTGGCGCCGACACCGATCAGCACGGCGACATAGTGCACATCGAGGCATTCGCCCGAGCGCACGGTGAGCGAGCTGAAGGCCCTGAGGCCCTGCCGGGTGAGATGGCTGTGCACCGCGCTGGTGGCGAGGATCATCGGGATCGGCGCGCGCTCGGGGCCGACCGCGTCGTCGCTCAGGATCAGCTGCTCGCAGCCGCCGCGGACCGCCTCCTCGGCTTCCTGGCGGATGCGCTCGAGTACCACCCGGAGACGCTCGTCGCTGGCCTGGAAGGTGCAGTCGATGAGCTTGGCGTTGTCACCGAAATAGCCCTCGAGCGCGCGGAAGTCGTCGGTGGTCAGCACCGGCGTGCCGAGCTGCAGGATCCGCGTCTGGCTCGGGTCCTCGTCGAAGATGTTGCCGAGATTGCCGAAGCGGGTCTTCAGGCTCATCACCCGCCATTCGCGTAACGGATCGATCGGCGGGTTGGTGACCTGGCTGAACTGCTGGCGGAAGAAGTGGTGCAGGCCGCGATAGCGCTTGGAAAGCACGGCGAGGGGCGTGTCGTCGCCCATCGAGCCGACCGGCTCCTTGGCGTCGAGCACCATGGGCGACAGGATCAGCTCCATGTCCTCGACGGTGAGGCCGTAGAGCGCCTGCCGCCGCCTGAGCTCCGCGCGCTCGAGCTGCAGCGGGGCCGCCGGGCGCGCCGCCACCAGATCCTCCAGATGGCGAATGTTCTCGACCCATTTGCCGTAGGGTTTCTGCGCCGCGAGAAAGTCCTTGAGCTCGGCGTCGCGATAGAAATGACCGCTCAGCAGATTGACGCCGATCATCTCGCCGGGGCCCACCCTGCCCTTCTCGACGATAGTCGACTCCTTGAGCGGCACCATGCCGGTTTCCGAGCCGACGACCAGCAGCCCGTCGGCGGTGCGGCTGTAGCGCAGCGGCCTGAGGCCGTTCCTGTCCATCCCGGCGATCACCCAGCGGCTGTCGGTGGCGACCAGCGCCGCCGGGCCGTCCCACGGCTCCATGACGCAGTTGCAGTAGTTGAAGAGGTGCTGGTGCGCTGCCGACATGCGCATCTTCTTCGACCAGGCCGGCGGCACCAGCAGCGTCTTGGCGAGCGGCAGCGAGCGGCCGGCCTGGACCAGCGCCTCGGCCACGGCGTCGAGTGCTGCACTGTCGGAGCTGCCGGCCTGGATGACCGGTTTCAGGTCCTCGTTGTGCTCGCCGAAGACGTCGGCCACCATCCGCGTCTCGTGGCTCTTCATCCAGTTGATGTTGCCGCTGAGCGTGTTGATCTCGCCATTGTGGGCGAGGGTCCGGAACGGCTGGGCGAGCTTCCAGGCGGGCCAGGTGTTGGTCGAGTAGCGCTGGTGGAAGATGGCGAAGGCCGAGACGAAGCGGTCGTCCTGCAGGTCGGGATAGAAGGTGGCGAGCTGCTCGGCGAGGAACAGTCCCTTGTAGATCACCGACCGGCAGCTCATCGAGCAGATGTAGAACTCGGTGATGT
>CAZNWE010000125.1:0-7989 GCA_964576715.1 uncultured Geminicoccaceae bacterium
GCTGTCGCCGGAATGGATGCCGGCCTCCTCGATGTGCTCCATGATGCCGGCGACGATGACCGTCTCGCCGTCGGCGAGAACGTCGACATCGACCTCGATGGCGTCCTCGAGGTAGCGATCGAGCAGGATGGTGCCGTGCTCGGCGGCGATCGCCGCCTCCCGGGCGAACTGCCTGACCTCGTCGAGGGCATGAACGATCCGCATCGCCCGCCCGCCGAGCACATAGGAGGGGCGGATGACCAGCGGCACGCCGAGTTTTTCCGCCTCGACCACCGCCTCCTCCTCGTTGCGGCAGATGGCGTTGGCCGGCTGGCGCAGGTCGAGCCGGTGCAACAGCTTTTGGAACCGGTCGCGGTCCTCGGCGAGGTCGATCGCATCGGGCGAGGTGCCGAGAATGGCGATCCCGGCTTCCTGCAAGGCGGCGGCGAGCTTCAAGGGGGTCTGCCCGCCGAGCTGGACGATGGCCCCGGCAAGCTCGCCTCGCGAGGCTTCGACCCGGGCGATCTCGATCACGTTCTCGGCGGTCAGGGGCTCGAAATAGAGCCGGTCGGAGGTGTCGGGGTCGGTCGAGACGGTCTCGGGGTTGCAGTTGACCATGATGGTCTCGAAGCCGGCATCCTTGAGCCCGAAGGCGGCATGCACGCAGCAATAGTCGAACTCGATCCCCTGGCCGATGCGGTTGGGGCCGCTGCCCAGAATCATCACCTTGCGGCGCTCGGTGGGCCGGCTCTCGCACTCGGCGCCGATGCTGGGATTCTCCGGGCCGTCCCAGGTCCCCTCCTCGTAGGCGCTGTACATGTAGGGCGTGTCGGAGCGGAACTCGGCGGCGCAGGTGTCGACCCGCTTGAACACCGGATGGACCCCCAGCGCATGGCGGCGGGCTCTGACCTCGGCCTCGCCGAGCCCGGTGAGCCTGGCCAGGCGGGCGTCGCCGAAGCCGTCCGCCTTGAGCCGCCGCCAGCCCAGGGCGTCGTGCGGCAGCCCGTGCAGGCGGATCTGCGCCTCGCTCTCGACCAGCTCGCGGACCTGGTCGAGGAACCATGGGTCGTAGGCGGTGATTCGTTGGATCTCGTCCTGCGCCAGGCCATGGCGGAACGCCTCGGCGATCAGCCGCAGCCGGTCGGGGGTCGGCCGGGCGAGCTCGGCCCGGAGCGTGCTCTCCAGGCCGTTGGTGGGCTCGAGCGGGATCTCGTCGAGGCCGGTCAGGCCGGTCTCCAGGCTGCGCAGCGCCTTTTGCAGCGACGCCTTGAAGGTCCGGCCGATCGCCATGACCTCGCCGACCGATTTCATCGAGGTGGTGAGCAGCGGCTCGGTCTCGGGGAACTTCTCGAAGGCGAAGCGCGGGATCTTGGTGACGATGTAGTCGATCGTCGGCTCGAACGAGGCCGGCGTGGCGCCGGTGATGTCGTTTTGGATCTCATCGAGCGTGTAGCCGACGGCGAGCTTGGCGGCGACCTTGGCGATCGGGAAGCCGGTCGCCTTCGAGGCCAGGGCCGAGGAGCGCGAGACCCTGGGGTTCATCTCGATCACCACCATGCGACCCGATTGCGGATCGATGGCGAACTGGACATTCGAGCCCCCGGTATCGACCCCGACCTCGCGCAGGACGGCGATCGAGGCCGTCCGCATCCGCTGGTATTCCTTGTCGGTCAAGGTGAGTGCCGGGGCCACGGTGATGCTGTCGCCGGTATGCACGCCCATCGGATCGACGTTCTCGATCGAGCAGATGATGATGCAGTTGTCGTTCTTGTCGCGGACCACCTCCATCTCGTACTCTTTCCACCCCAGCACCGATTCCTCGACCAGGACCTGGTGGATGGGCGAGGCCTCGAGGGCACCCTCCACCATCTGCTCGAACTCTTCCTTGTTGTAGGCGATCCCGCCACCGGTGCCGGCGAGCGTGAACGAGGGGCGAAGGATGGCCGGCAGGCCGGTCTGCTCGAGCGCCGCCCTGGCCTCGTCGAGCGAATGGGCGATGAAGCTCTTCGGGCTCTCGAGGCCGATCGCGGTCATCGCCTGGCGGAACAGCTCGCGGTCCTCGGCCTTGTCGATGGCGGCCCGGCTCGCCCCGATCAGCGCGCAGCCGAAGGCCTCGAGCGTACCGTCCTCGTCGAGCGCCCGGGCGACGTTCAAGGCAGTCTGCCCGCCCATCGTCGGCAAGAGGGCGTCCGGGCGCTCGGCGGCGATGATCTTGGCGACGATGGCCGGGGTGATCGGCTCGACATAGGTGGCGTCCGCCAGGTCCGGGTCGGTCATGATGGTTGCCGGGTTGGAGTTCACCAGGATGACCCGGTAGCCCTCTTGCTTGAGCGACTTGATCGCCTGCGTCCCGGAATAGTCGAACTCGCAGGCCTGGCCGATGACGATCGGGCCGGCCCCGATCAACAGGATCGAGCGGATATCGGTGCGTTTGGGCATGGCGGGGCCTGGCTAGCGTGGCGCCGTCCGGCGGACGTCGTCCAAGAAGCGGTCGAAGAGATACTGGCTGTCATGCGGCCCGGGCGAGGCCTCGGGGTGGTACTGGACGGCGTAGACCGACCGGCCCTTGAGGCGGACACCCTGGATGGTCCCGTCGAAGAGCGAGCGGTGGGTGACCTCGACCGCCGCCGGCAGGTCGGCGTCGGCGATGGCGAAGCCGTGGTTCTGGCTGGTGATCTCGACCCTGCCGGTCGACAGGTCCTTGACCGGGTGGTTCGCCCCGTGGTGGCCGAAGGGCATTTTCAGGGTCCGGGCGCCGGTGGCGATGCCCAGCATCTGGTGGCCGAGGCAGATGCCGAAGAGCGGCCGGCCGGTGGCGAGCAGGGCCTGGATCTCGGGTGCCGCATGGGCCGCCGTGGCCGCCGGGTCGCCCGGGCCGTTGCCGAGGACGATACCATCGGGGTCGAGGGCCAGGATCACTGCGGCCGAGGACGTGCCCGGCACCACCGTGACCCGGCAGTCGCGGGCCGCGAGGGAACGCAGAATGTTGTGCTTCACGCCATAATCGACGACGACGATGTGCGGGCCGGTGCCGTTACTGGCAGCGTAGCCAGCGGCCGGATCCCAGGCCGCTTCGTGCCAGTCGTAGCGCTGGCTCGAGGCCACCTCCGACGCCAGGTCGGCCCCCTCGATGCCGCGCCAGGCGCGCGCCCTCTCGACCAGGCCCGCCGGGTCCTGGATGCCGTCCGGGTCATGCGCGAGGCAGGCCTTCATCGCTCCCTTGTCGCGCAGGCGGGCGGTGATGCGGCGGGTGTCGACGCCGGCGATCCCCGGGATGGCGTAGCGCTCCAGCCAGGCGACGAGGTCGAGCTGCTGGCGCCAGTTGGAGGGCCGGGTGACCGCCGCACGGGTGACCATGGCCTTCACGACCGGGGTGACGGCTTCCCGATCCTCGTCATTGGTGCCGACATTGCCGATATGCGGAAAGGTGAAGGTGACGATCTGCCCGGCATAGGACGGATCGGTCAGGATTTCCTGATAACCGGTCATCGCGGTGTTGAAGACGAGTTCACCGGTGACTGTCGCCCGGCCGCCGAAGCCGATGCCGGCGAGCAGCGTCCCGTCCTCGAGCGCCAGTACGGCGGAGGGCGCGGTGGCACCTGGTTGCATCACGAGGCCATTCCAACTAGAAGCTCGAGCGGCTCGGCCGACCGCTTCGCAAGTTGCGGGCGACGCGGCGGTCGGACGAGATTGCGGACGACGATCGCCGGTCGCGACGCGCCAGCAAAGCAGGATCGCGCGCCATCGAAATCGGCCGGTGACGACAAACCCGCCGGGTTGTAGCATCGTAGCTCAAGTGGTCAAGCGACCCTGCCGCCACCCGCCGCTGGAACGCGGCGACGGTGGGGTCGTGAAGATCATCGCCGAGCGATAGCGGGCTCGGTGCCAAATCAGCCTGCTGGATGTGAACAGACGGGCGAACGGGCGAGTGGGTCACGTGTCTTTGAGACAACGGCTTGCGACGGCGCTGAAAGCGGCGCCCGAAACCAGGACGGCCGCCACTTTGCGGCTGGTGCTGGCGGCGTTGAAGGAACGTGACCACTGCGCCCGCGAGGCCGGGGTCGCGGACGAGCTCGACGATGCGGCGATCGAGGCGATGCTGCGCGACATGGTGGCACAGCGCGAGATCGACATCGCGCGTTGCGAGGAGGCGGCCCGGCTCGAGGATGCCGAGCAGGAGGCGGCGGAGATCGCGGTGTTGCAGCAGTTCCTGCCGCAGCGCATGTCCGACGTCGAGATCGACGAGGCCGTGGACGAGATGATCGGCGAGGTCGGGGCGCGCCGGCTGAAGGATACCGGCCGGGTGATCGCGGCGCTGAAGGAGCGCTATTATGGCGAAATGGATTTTGCGCGGGCCAAGCGCCGGGTCTGCGAGAAGCTCGCCTGAGTTGCGCTGCGCCGGCTCGTTTCAGGGGGCCACGTGAGCCGGGTCGGCGACGGTGCGCTCGACGACTTCAAGGCGCGGTTGCCGCTGGTCGACATCGTCGCCCGCCACGTCCGCCTCATCCGGCGCGGCAATCGGCATCAGGGCCTCTGTCCGTTCCACCAGGAAAAGAGCCCGTCTTTCTTCGTCTTCGAGGATCAGGGCAACTACCACTGTTTCGGCTGCGGGGCGCACGGCACCGCCATCGACTTCATCATGCAGATCGAGGGCCTCGACTTCGGCGAAGCGCTGCGCCGACTCGCCGACCTCACCGGCATCCCCGCACCCCTGCGCGATCCCGTGGCCGCCGGGGCGAAGCGGGAGCAGACCGACCCGCTGTTCGCCGCCAACGCAGCGGCTGCCCTCTGGTTTCGCGAGCGGCTCGGTGCCGCGCACGGCCGCGAGGCGCGGGACTACCTGACCAAGCGTGGCGTGCCCGCGGCCCTGCAGGAACGCTTCGGCCTCGGCTATGCGCCCGACGATCGCCACGCCATGGTAGCCGCACTCGCAGCCGAGGGGATCGCCATCGATGCCCAAGTCGCAGCCGGGCTCGCCATCCGCCCCGAGGACGGCGGCCGGGCCTTCGCCCGCTTTCGTCATCGGCTGATGTTCCCGATCAGCGATGCGACCGGCCGGCTCGTCGGCTTCGGTGGCCGGGCGCTCGGCGCCGCCAAGGCCAAGTATCTGAATACGCCCGAGACCCCACTGTTCAAGAAGGGCAGTCTGCTCTACGGTCTGGATCTCGCCTCGCAGCCGGCCCGCGCGCGCCAGGAAATCTTCATCGTCGAGGGCTATCTCGACGTCATTGCCATGCACGAGGCCGGGTTCGCGAACACGACCGCACCTTTGGGGACCGCGATCGGCGAGGCGCAGCTCGCCCTGCTCTGGCGACACAGCGACGAGCCCTATGTCTGCCTCGACGGCGATGCCGCCGGGCTGGCTGCCGCCCTGCGCACGATCCGCCGGGCCCTGCCGGTCATCAAGGGCGGGCAGACGCTGCGCTTCGTCGTCCTGCCGGCGGGCGAGGACCCGGACAGCCTGCTCCGCAGCCGCGGCCGGGCGGCACTCGAGGATCTGGTGAAGAGCGCGGTGCCGCTGTCGATGATGATTTGGCAGGCCGAGCACCAGGCAGCACCGGTCGAGACGCCGGAGCAGATTGCCGGCCTGCGCCGGCGGCTCTTCGACTATGTCAGGTTGGCCGGTGACCCGGGCTTGCGCGACGGGCTCAAGGCGCGGTTCGACGACCTGCTTTACGCGCTTCGCCGCGGCATCAATCGCGGGCGGCGGGCGTTTGCCGAGCCGCCGGGCCGCTTCGGCCGCGGGTCGGGCGGCGGCCGCGGTGGCGTTGCCGCTGGCGGCACTGCCTGGGAAGGTGCGGGCCGCGCCGAGCTCAAGGCCTCGATGCAGAAGGCCGAGCAGCAGCCCTTCCTGATCCTGCTCGGCGCCTTTCTGCAATGGCCGGCGCTGCTCGAGCGCTATGCCGACGACCTCGACGGCTTGAGCCTCGACGGCCCCAGCGCTGCGGCACGGCGCGAGGTTCTGAACTGGCTCGCAGCGGCCGACCATCTTGACGCGGCTAGCCTCGATAACCACTTGCAGCGATACGGTTTTGCCGGGACCGTGCGGCGTGCGCGCGAGGCCGTGGGCGGGATCGCTCGAGAGGCTGAACAGGCTGACGGCAGCCTCGAGGCAGAGCTCGACGCGATGTTGGCGCTGCGCCGCAGGAAGCTGGCGGAAGACATTGAACGGGAAGCATCGGCGGCGTTCGTGAGCACGGGTGATATCGACCTGCGAGCATGGCAACGGTTGGATCGATTGCTCAACGGGCAGCCGGAAGACGACCGTGATCGGTGAGGTTTGACGAGACTTCCAGCGGATTGGTCTGGGTCATTGACTGTTGTGGATTGGTAACAGCGATCGAGCGATTTCGGCGGTCGGCCGATTTTCAGGGTGCCGGCGGCGCCGATCAGCCTGTGAGGGACGGGCCGCCCGTGGCAGCTAAGGTGTGGCGGGCGCCCCTGACCTGGCGGCTCGACGTCGACAGATGGCTCGGCGCGAACCGGGCCGGTTCAATGGTGTCTTGAAGAACAGTCAGCGCGCGATGCGGGATCGGGCGCGATGCAACAGGTGGAGTGAGGGTGCATGGCGAAAGCCGCGGTGACCGCTAAGCTCAAGGCCAAGGACGACATCGGCAGCTCGCTCGAGGCGTTGATGGCCTCCGCTTCGTCCTTGCGGCGGCTGGTGACCCAGGCCAAGGCCAAAGGTGCCATCACCTTGGACCAGCTGAACGCCGCCCTGCCGCCGGACACCAATCCCGAGCAGATCGACGAGCTGATCTCCGGCCTCGAGGCCCGCGGCATCGGTGTCGTGCGCGACGAGGCGAGCGAGGCAGCACCGGCGAGCGAGACCACGGCGGCGAACGAGAACGAGCAGGCCGAAGCCGAGGCCGAGGAGGAGACGGAAAGCTCGTCGCAGGTGATCGGCGAGGAGGATCTCGGCCGCACCGACGATCCGGTGCGCATGTACCTGCGCGAGATGGGCACCATAGAGCTGCTCTCGCGTGAGGGTGAGATCGAGATCGCCAAGCGGATCGAGGCCGGCCGCAACATGGTCCTCGAGGCGCTGTGCGAGAGCCCGTTGACGATGCGAGCGGTGATCGGCTGGCGCGACGCCATCCGCGACGGCCGGGTGCTGCTGCGCGATATCATCGACCTCGACGCCACCAACGACGCCGGCTTCAGCCCCGAAGGCGAGGCCAAGCCGGCCGTCGATCCGGCACTCGGCGGTACGGCGAAAGCAGCGACGCCGGCCGGCGATGCCGCGGCACCCGCTGCCGACGACACGGCACCGGACGACGCCGCCGGCAAGGCCGAGACCGGGGGGGAGGCCGAGGAGGAAGAGTTCGACGACGACACGCTCTCGCTCTCCGCCATGGAGGAGAAGCTCAAGGAGGGCGTCCTCGAGACCTTCGATCAGATCGCCGATGCCTATGCCGCCCTGCGCACACTGCAGGACGAGCGCCTCGCGACCCTGCAGGCGGCCGAGCGGGTCGATGCCGACCTCGACCACCGCTACGAGGCGGCGCGCGAGGCGGTGGTCGAGCTGATGAAGCAGGTCCAGCTCAACAACAGCCGGGTCGAGGCACTGGTCGAGCAGCTGTTCGACATGAACAAGCTGCTGCAGGGCCTCGAGGGCAAGCTGATGCGCATGGCGGTCGGCAGTCGCATCAACCGCGAGGCGTTTCTCGCCGAGTACATGGGCAACGAGCTCGACCCGGAGTGGATGAGCCGTGTGGCCGGCCTCAAGGGCAAGGGCTGGGCCGACTTCATCGCCAAGAACTACGAGGAGATCGAGAACCTCCGGGCGGACATTGCCGCCATCGCCGAGGAGACCGGCCTCAAGATCGCCGAGTTCCGCCGCATCGTCGCCAAGGTGCAAAAGGGCGAGCGCGACGCCGGCAGAGCGAAGAAGGAGATGGTCGAGGCCAATCTCCGCCTCGTCATCTCGATCGCCAAGAAATACACCAATCGCGGCCTGCAGTTCCTCGACCTCATCCAGGAAGGCAATATCGGCCTGATGAAGGCGGT
>CAZNWE010000126.1:0-7884 GCA_964576715.1 uncultured Geminicoccaceae bacterium
GTGCGGAGACGCAGGCCAAGGAACTGGGCATGGAGCTGCGCGCTTATGCCGGCCGCTACGACGGCGACAACGAGACCCAGGTCGAGGCGATCGAGAGCCTGATCGCCGCCGGTGCCAAGGGCATTCTGATCACCCCCTCGGATTCCGCCGGCATTGTCCCGACGGTGCAGAAGGCGCGTGACGCGGGGCTCCTCGTCATCGCCCTCGACACCCAGCTCGAGCCGTCCGATACGGCCGATGCGACCTTTGCCACCGACAATTTCCGCGCCGGCGAGCTGATCGGCGAATGGGCTGCCGCCACGCTCGGCGACGACGCGGCCGATGCCAGGATCGCCTTGCTCGATCTCAGCGAGGCCGGGATCAGCGTCGACGTCCAGCGCAACCAGGGTTTCCTCACCGGCTTCGGCATCGACGTCGCCGATCCTGCGGTGATGCGCGACGAGGACGATCCGCGGATCGTCGGCAACGACATCACCCAGGGGGCGGAGGAAGGTGGCCGGACGGCGATGGAGAACCTGTTGCAGCGCGACCAGGGGATCAACGTCGTCTACACCATCAACGAGCCGGCGGCGGCCGGTGCGTATGAGGCCTTGAACGCCTTCGGCTTCGCCGATCAGGCGCTGATCGTCTCGATCGACGGCGGCTGCCCGGGGGTCATGAACGTCAAGGAGGGGATCATCGGCGCCACCTCGATGCAGTTCCCGCTGCTGATGGCGGCTTTGGGCATCGAGGCGATCAAGACCTATGCCGAGACCGGTGAGAAGCCGGAGAACAGCGAGGGTCTCGACTTCTTCAATACCGGGGTCGAGCTGGTCACCGACCAGCCGGTCGAGGGCATCCCCTCGATCAGCTCCGACGAGGCGCTCGAGAAGTGCTGGGGTTGAGCGGCCATGCACGGCGTCTCGCCTTGATCCGATAGAAACATAGGCGACGGGAAGCCCCGAGCGGGCCCCGTCGCCGTCAACAGGCCAGGGAGGGCCCGATGGCAGAAGCGACCGGTGCGCCGGGGCGGCGCGCGATGCAGGACTTCGAGAAGTCGCTGGCCGACAGCGTCACCGAGGTGGCGCAGTTCGACGAGCCCAAACGCAGCCTGGTGCAGCACGTCCAGCATTTCCTGCACGCGCATCCGACTGCCGTGCCGGTCATCGTGCTGGTGGTCAGCGTGCTGGCGTTCGGGGCGATCGCCAACAATTTCTTCACGCCGTTCAACATGACGCTGATCGTTCAGCAGGTGACGATCATCGGCATTCTGGGCATCGCGCAGACGCTGATCATCCTGACCGCCGGTATCGACCTCTCGGTCGCCGCCATCATGGTGTTCTCGACGGTGGTGATGGGCGGGCTCGGCGTCAATCTCGGCATCCCCTCGATCATCGCCATCCCGATCGGCCTCGTCTGCGGCATCCTCTGCGGCGCGGTCAATGGCGGGCTGGTGACGCTCTTCCGGCTGCCGCCGTTCATCGTCACGCTGGGCACCTGGAAGATCTTCTTCGCCCTCGTCCTCTGGCTCTCCGGCGGGCAGAGCATCAGAAGCCAGGACATCGACGCCGAAGCGCCCCTGCTCAAGCTCTTCGGCGGCACCTTTCAGGTCATGGGAGCGCAGTTCACCACGGGCTCGGTGATGATGCTGATCCTCTTCATCGCCTTCTGGTACGTGCTCAACTGGACCGCCTGGGGCCGGCATGTCTACGCCATCGGCGACGACCGCGAGGCGGCCGCCCTTTCCGGCATCAACACCAACCGGGTGCTGCTTTCGGTCTATGCCGTGGCCGGCGGCTTGTGCGCCTTCGCGGGGTGGGTCGCCATCGGCCGGGTCGGCTCGGTCAGCCCGCAGAGCTTCTTCGAGGGCAATCTCGATGCGATCACCGCGGTCGTGATCGGCGGCACGTCGCTGTTCGGCGGCCGGGGCTCGATCATCGGCACGCTGGTGGGTGCCTTGATCGTCGGTGTCTTCCGCTCCGGCCTCAATCTCTCCGGCGTCGACGTGCTCTGGCAGCAGTTCGCCGTCGGCGCTTTGATCATCATCGCGGTCGCCATTGACCAGTGGCTGAGAAAGGTCTCTGCGTGATGTCCGAAATCCCGACCCCGGTTCTCAAGGGCCGCGGCCTGACCAAACGCTACGGCAAGGTGGTCGCCATGAACCGCGCCGATTTCGACCTCCTCCCGGGCGAGATCCTGGCGGTGATCGGCGACAACGGGGCCGGCAAGTCGACCATGGTGAAGTCGATCTGCGGGGCCGTGGTCCCCGACGAGGGCACCATCGAGCTGGATGGGCAAGCGGTCCACTTCACCAGCCCGATCGACGCCCAGGCCCAGGGCATCGAGATCGTCTACCAGAATCTCGCCCTCTCCCCTGCCCTGTCGATCGCCGACAACCTCTTCCTCGGCCGCGAGATCCCGCGCGAGGGCTGGCTCGGCAAGTATCTGAAGATGCTCGACAAGAAGAAGATGCACGCGATCGCCCGGCAGAAGCTCTCGGAGCTCGGCCTCGCCACCATCCAGAACATCAACCAGCTGGTCGAAACCCTCTCGGGCGGCCAGCGCCAGGGCGTGGCGGTGGCCAGGGCCGCCGCCTTCGCCAGGAAGTTCGTGGTGATGGACGAGCCGACGGCGGCCCTGGGCGTGAAGGAGAGCCGCAAGGTGCTCGATCTCATCCAGGACGTGCGCGCCCGCGGCATGCCGATCGTGCTGATCTCGCACAACATGCCGCACGTCTTCGAGCTGGCCGACCGCATCCACATCCACCGGCTCGGGCGGCGGCTCTGCGTGGTCGATCCGAACCAGGTCAGCATGTCGGACGCGGTGGCGCTGATGACCGGGGCCATGGCGCCGCCGGAGCAGGCGCGATTGCAGTAGCAGTCGATGGACGAATGCGGGGAGGATGATCCTCCCCGCGCCCCACCGTTACTTTGCGCCGGTGCCAAATCATGGTGGGGTGTGGGGAAGATCATCTTCCCGACATTCCTGCAGAAGACACGGAAAAGACGCCTGGAATCTTTTTCTCGATCGGGAGCAGTGCCGCCAGTGCCGGGGCAGTGAGCTCGGCGGGCATTCTGCGGCATCTATTCCAGTGGGTTGCAGGCGATGGCGAGCTGCCGGTCCAGGCTCGTGACGACAGCCGGTGACGTCCCGTAGGGGATGACGCTGCGCGTCTGGTCGATCATCGTGTAACCAGCAGGGCAGAGCTCGTCGGCCTTGGCGTAGCAGACGCTCATCGGGGTCAAGGCACCGTAGCAGCCGACGAGATACTTGAGCCCACCCTCCCCGTCGTGCATCGGGGTCACCTTCGCACAGGCGGTCAGCAGCAGCAGGAGCGAGGCTGTCACGATCTGGTGCACCGGGCCCTCTCGCGATTGATGGGTAGGGCGAAGCGACAGGCGCCGATAAACGCCCTTTCCCGCACGGATGCAAACGCGCGAAAAAGCTCCTCGGGTCTTTTTTGCTGGTACCGGTCAGGGCTCGACCTTGCGGCCGCCACCCAGCACCTCGATGATCGGGCAGTCCGGAACACTGCCGCCGGCGCAGTCGGCGGCGGTCGTCGCCAGCGCCTCGGCCATGCGCTCGAGGTCCGCGATCTTGGCGCGGATGCGCTCGAGGTGGTCCATGGTGATGGCCCGGGCCTCGCCGCAGCCGTGGCCGCGCGCGGCGAGGGCGAGCAAGCTGCGCACCTCGTCGAGCGAAAAGCCGAGCTCGCGGCCGCGGCGGATGAAGGCGAGGCGCTCGAGGTCCACTCTCGCATAGTGACGGTGCCCACCGGCGCTCCTGGGTGGTGCCGGGACCAAGCCGATGCGTTCGTAGTAGCGGATGGTCTCGACGTTCACGCCGCTGTGACGGGCGAGGCGGCCGATGGTGAGTGGCATAGCCTTGATCCTGTAGTCGCTACGGGTTCTAGAACTCGGGCATGCCAAGCGAACCGTCAACCCGATCCGCCGCCCCTGCCCCGGCAAGCCCCCTGCTCGTCGGCGGCAGCTTCATCGCGGCGCTCGCGGCAGGATTGGCCTCGGCAGCGTGCTGTGTGCTGCCTCTGGCGCTCACCGTCGCCGGCCTCGGCGGGGCCTGGCTGGCACACTTGACCCTGCTGGTGCGGCTCGAACCCTATCTCGTCGGCTTGGCCGCCCTCTCGGTGGCGGCGGCGTGGCTGTGGCTCGTGCGGCAGTGGCTGCGACCGACCACGGCTGCCGGCTGCGCCTGCCCCGGACGGCCCGGCTGGCCGCTCGTCGCCCTGGTCGGCCTGGCGACGAGCGCCACTGCACTCGCTCTGGCGCGGCCAGTCTGGGAAGCGCCCGCCATGCAGGCGCTCTGGACGATCTGGATCGGGCGATGAGGCCGGACCGTCTGGTGCGGGTCGGCGTCGTGGGCGCTGGCATTGCTGCGATCTGCTGCTTCACGCCCCTCCTCGTCGTGCTGCTCGCCGGCCTCGGCCTCGCCGCCTGGATCGGCTGGCTCGACCTCGTCCTCCTCCCCGCCCTCGCCTTTTTTCTCGCCTTGCTCGGATACGGCCTATGGATGAGACACCAAAGCACCCGGTCTTGACCTCGACGCTCACCTGTCCGCAGTGCGGGCACCGGGCGACCGAAACGATGCCGACCGACGCCTGCCAGTACTTCTACGAGTGCCACGGCTGCGGCACGCTGCTCCGCCCGCTGCCCGGCGATTGCTGCGTGTTCTGCAGCTACGGCACAGTGCCGTGCCCGCCGATCCAGGCGACGCCCGGCGGCGGCCGAGAGATCGGTTGCTGCTGCGGCTGACTTGTCGATCGTCGCTGCGCGGCGCTACACCCCGACCTTGACCAGGAGCTTGCCGAAGTTCCGGCCTTCGAGCATGCCGATGAAGGCCTCGGGCGCCTTTTCCAGGCCGTCGACGACATCTTCTCGGTAGTGCAGCCGGCCGGCCTCGAGGAGCGCGCCGACCCGGGCCTCGAAGACCGGGCGCCAGGCCTCGTGGTCGGTGACGATCATCCCCTCGAGCCGCAGCCGCTTGACCAGGATCAGGCGCATCAGCAACGGGCTCCCGTCCGGGCCCTCGGGCAGGTCATTGGCGTTGTAGTGGGCGATGCCGCCGATCACCGGCATCCGGGCGTGGAGGTTGAGGAGCGGCAGGACGGCCTCGGTCACCGCCCCGCCGACGAGCTCGAGATAGATGTCGATGCCGTCGGGGCAGGCCTCGGCCAGCTTGGCGGCAAGGTCCGGAGCGTGGCGGTCGAGACAGACGTCGAAGCCCAGAGTCTCGGTCGCGTAGCGGCACTTCTCGGGCCCGCCGGCGATGCCGACGACGCGGCAGCCCTCGACCTTGGCGAGCTGGCCGGCGACCGCACCCACCGCACCGGTGGCGGCCCCCATGACGACGGTCTCGCCGACCCTGGGCTTGGCCAGCTGCGTCAGCCCGACCCAGGCAGTGAGGCCGGGCATGCCGAGAACGCCGAGCGCGGTCGAGATCGGTGCCCGTCGCTCGTCGACCTTGCGCAGGGCCCGCCCCGGCAGGGCGAAATGGCTGCGCCAGCCGCCGCCGCCGACCACGATCTGGCCGGGCTGGAAGGCCGGGTGGCGGCTTTCCAGCACCTCGCCGATGCACTCGCCGACCATCACCTCGCCGGGCTCGATGCCGCGCGTGTAGCCCTTGGCCGCGCTGATCCGGCCGCGCATGTAGGGGTCGAGGGACAAGAAGCGGGTGCGGCAGAGCACCTCGCCGTCATCGGGCTCGGGCAGCGGCACCGTCAAGAGCTCGAAGGTCGCCGCAGTGGGCAGCCCCTCGGGTCGCTGCTTCAAGCGGATTTCGCTGGCGCTCGTCATCGTCTCTATCCTTGCTGGAAATGCACGTGCGCCGGCTTAGCAGAAGCCTGCGGCGGGCTTAACAGGCAGCTGAAGCACGGCGTGTCGCAGCTGCCGTTGACAGCCTAGGCGGGAGGCCCGAGCCTGTCGCCAACGACCCTCTGGAGGCGGCCCCCGGCATGCTCGCTTTCGTCGTCCAGCGGCTGGCGCAGTCGATCCTTGTCATGCTGATCGTGGCCTTCGCCTGCTTCGGCCTGTTTCGCTATGTCGGCGATCCGATCAGCAACATGGTGGGCCAGGATACCTCGATCGCCGATCGGCAAAAGCTGCGCGAACGGCTCGGCCTCGACGATCCGCTGCTCGTGCAGTACGGCCGCTTCGTCGCCAACGCGCTCAACGGTGATTTCGGCGTCTCCTATCGGCTGCAGCGACCGGTGGCGGCGATCATCGCCGAGCGGTTGCCGGCGACCATGGAACTGGTTCTCGTCGCCGCCCTGCTGGCGCTCGTCATCGGGATCCCGCTCGGCGTCTATGCGGGGCTCCATCGCGACGGGGTGCTCGCCCGGCTGCTGATGCTGGTGTCGCTGCTCGGCGTCAGCCTGCCGACCTTCGTCATCGGCATCGGCTTGATCTACGTCTTCGCCGTCAATCTGCAGTGGCTGCCGTCGTTCGGTCGCGGCGAGACGGTGCAGCTCGGCTGGTGGAGCACGGGCCTGCTCACCGTTTCCGGGCTCAAGGCGCTGATCCTGCCCTCGCTCACGCTCTGCCTCTTCCAGCTCGCACTGTTGATGCGGCTGGTGCGTGCCGAGATGCTCGAGGTGCTGCGCACCGACTACATCAAGTTCGCGCGCGCCCGCGGGCTCACCAATCGAGCCGTGCATTTCCGCCATGCCCTGAAGAACACGCTGGTCCCGGTGATCACCATCACCGGCCTGCAGATCGGCTCGCTCATCGCCTTTTCGATCATCACCGAGACGGTTTTCCAGTGGCCGGGCATGGGCCTCCTGTTCATCCAGGCAGTACAGTTCGGCGATATTCCGGTGATGGCGGCCTACCTCGTGCTGGTCGCGTTCCTCTTCGTCGCGATCAACTTGTTCGTCGACCTGCTCTACTTCGCGGTCGATCCGCGCCTCAGGGTCGGAAGCGGCGGGGCCGGCGGCTGACCGCTGGCGCCGGCAGCACCGCGAGGAACGGCGAGGCGGCCGGCCGCCTCACGCACCCCCGGAATCTTGGGGGCGGTGCGGATGATTGAGGGTGGTCAACTTCGAGTAGGGTTGACGCGGAAGGCTTTCCGCATGAATTTCATTGTGTCACGGAGTGGGCCGTTCTCCCATGAGCAACCGAGGCAGCGCCCGTCATGGCCGACGCGACACTTGTGGAACAGCTCGACGCGATTTTCGGCGCCCACATGGCTGCCGAACTGGCCGGCGACCTGGACCAGACTTTGGCGACCATGTCGCCCAACCCGCATATCGTGAATGTGCCGACGATGGTGGGCGGGCAAGGTCCAGGTGGCGTGCGCACATTCTACGCGAAGCGGCTGATCGGCCAGTTCTTTCCACCTGACGTCAATTTCGAGACGATCTCGCGGACCTACAGCGAGGAGCGGCTGGTCGACGAGCTGATCATCTCCTTCACCCACACCACGACCATCGATTGGATGCTGCCCAACATCGCGCCCACCGGCAAGCGTGTCGAAGTCGTGTTCGTGGTGATCGTCGGCATCGACGACGGCAAGGTCACCTATGAGCACATCATGTGGGACCAGGCGAACGTCCTGGTCCAAATCGGCCTTCTCGACCCGACAGGCCTCCCGGTCACCGGCGCCGGCGCAGCGGCAAAGCTGCGCAATCCGGCCCTGCCGGATCCGTTTTTCAATGAAGGGTAGGATGCGATGAGGCCGGCCGCCTCGCGCCCCTCCGGGCCGTTGCGGGTGGTGCGAATGATGGACGTTGGTGGAGCAACTCGTTGAGCTGTTTCGCGCGAAGGTCAAAATGGGAGGCGTCTCGTTTGCGCGGTGAGCGGTCACGCGCCTGCTGTCGCGGGCTGGCGCCGCAAGGGTTAAAAGAGTGTCGTGAAACGGTATTTTTCTAGGGCGGCAAGATGGCGGACTGGC
>CAZNWE010000127.1:0-7741 GCA_964576715.1 uncultured Geminicoccaceae bacterium
CGCGGCTCGGCGCCGGCCCAGATCAACGTGCCGCGCGACTTCTGGACCCAGGTGATCGACATCGAGCTGCCGCAGATCGTGCATATCGAGCATCCGCGCGGCAGTGCATCGGCGATCGCCGAAGCCGCCCGCCTGCTCTCGGCGGCGCGCTTCCCGGTGATCCTGAACGGTGCCGGCGTCGTGCTCTCCGGTGCCATCCCGGCCTCCGTCGCGCTCGCCGAGCGGCTCTCGGCACCGGTCTGCTGCAACTACCAACACAACGACGCCTTCCCGGGCTCGCACCCGCTCGCCGTCGGCCCGCTCGGCTACAACGGCTCGAAGGCGGCGATGCAGATGATCGCCGAGGCCGACGTGGTGCTGGCGCTGGGCACCAGGCTCAATCCGTTCTCGTCGCTGCCCGCCTACCAGACCGACTACTGGCCGAAGGAAGCGCGGCTGATCCAGGTCGACATCAACGCCGACCGCATCGGGCTGACCAAGAAGGTGGCGGTCGGCATCCAGGGTGATGCCCGGATGGTCGCCGAGCAGATCCTGGCCCTGCTCGCCGACGACGCGGGTGACGTCGGCCGCGACGCGCGCGAGCATCTGGTCGCCCAGGCCAAGTCGCGCTGGGCGCAGGAGCTGTCCTCGATGGACCACGAGGACGACGACGCGGGTATCACCTGGAACAAGCGGGCCCGCGAGCGTGAGCCCGAGCGGATGAGCCCGCGCCAGGCCTGGCGGGCGATCCAGGCCGCACTGCCCGAGAACGCCATCATTTCCAGCGACATCGGCAACAACTGCGCCATCGGCAACGCCTATCCGAGCTTCGAGGAGGGCCGGCACTATCTGGCGCCTGGGCTGTTCGGCCCCTGCGGCTACGGCCTGCCCTCGATCCTCGGCGCCAAGATCGGCCGCCCCGACCTGCCCTGCGTCGGCTTTGCCGGCGATGGCGCCTTCGGCATCTCGATGAACGAGATGACCGCCTGCGGCCGCAATGACTGGCAGCCGATCACCATGGTCATTTTCCGCAACTACCAATGGGGTGCGGAGAAGCGCAACACCACACTCTGGTTCGACGACAATTTCGTCGGCACCGAGCTCAATGTCGGCGTCAACTACGCCAAGGTCGCCGAGGCCTGCGGCCTCAAGGGTGTCCAGGTCGCGACCATGGAAAGCCTGACCGAGGCGCTCAGGACCGCGATCAAAGAGCAGATGCAGGACGGTGTGACCACCTTCATCGAAGTCGTCTTGAACCAGGAACTCGGCGAGCCGTTCCGCCGCGACGCGATGAAGACGCCGGTCGCCGTCGCCGGCATCAGCCGGGACGACATGCGGCCGCAACCGGGCCCGGGCTGAAGAAGCGCCGCGGCAGTCGGGGGCCTCGCCCGGCAAGGGGTGCGTCCTGGCGCCTTCGCGGCCGGGGATTTTTCCTGATGACCCGCAAGCAGCGATCCTGATCGCCAATTTCCGGCTGTGGCACAGCGGCCCGGTCTGGACGGCACCTGCCGGCGGCCGTTGTTGGAACCGCGGACCAGTTGATCCGCCGGCCCGGGAGAGAGACGATGCCCATCGATGCCGCCACCGGCAGACAGCACCTTCACGGGCTGGGTGCCCTTGCCCGAAGGATCGCGCCGGGCTTGCTGGTCGCGGCCAGCGTCGCGGTGACCGCGCAGTTCCTGTCCGACCACTACGGTGTGCCGGCGATGCTGATGGCGCTCCTGCTTGGCATCGCCTTTCACTTCCTCGCCGAGGAGGGGCGCTGCGTGCCGGGCATCGAGTTCACCGCGAGGACGGTGCTCCGCCTCGGCGTCGCCCTCCTTGGCATGCGCATCAGCGTCGGCCTCCTGATGGAGTTGGGTGCGGCGACGATCGCCCTGGTCATCGGGGCGGTGATCGCGACCATCCTGGTCGGCCTGGTCGGGGCCCGGCTGCTCGGCCGCGGCTGGCGTCTTGCCCTGTTGACCGGCGGCTCGGTCGCGATCTGCGGCGCCTCGGCCGCCATGGCGATCGCCGCCGTGCTGCCGAAGAACGAGCATTCCGAGCGCAATCTCCTGTTCACCGTCATGGGGGTGACCGTGCTCAGCACCATCGCCATGGTGATCTACCCGATCATCGCACAGCAGTTCGGCCTCGACGACCGGCAGATCGGCGTCTTCATCGGCGGCACCATCCACGACGTCGCCCAGGTGGTCGGGGCGGGCTTCTCCGTCTCCGAGGCGGCCGGCGACAGTGCGACCCTGGTCAAGCTCATCCGGGTCACCATGCTCGCGCCGGTGGTCCTGACCCTGGTGCTCGTCCTTCGCGCCCTGCCGATCGAGGCAACGAGCGACGCGCCGCGGCCACCGCTGCTGCCGGGCTTCGTCGTCGGGTTTCTGGTACTGGCAACCCTCACCTCGCTCGGCCTGATCCCGCCAGCAGTGTCCAGCCTCGCCGGCGATGCGTCGCGCTGGGCCTTGTTGATCGCGATCGCCGCGGTCGGCATGAAGTCGTCACTCAGACGCATCTTCGATGTGGGCGGCCAGGCGATCACCCTGATCCTCGCCGAGACCGTCTTCATCGGCCTGGCCATCCTGGCCGGCATCAGCCTGCTCGGCGGCGGTTGAGCCTGGCCGTGGCGTTCATGGCCCGGCCGCTCGAGGTTCTGGACCCATCAATGAACGTTTCTGGACCTATCTGTGACGATGCCGAGACGATAAGGATGTAGCGGGGACAGGAGGTGAGGTGCGGTCGTTCGGCACCCTCGGCGTTGCGTGGCGACCAGCAGAGCCTCCGAAATGACGGCCGTTATCCGACCGCTCGCATCTTGTGGGCTTCCACCAACCAATCGAGGCACGCCATGCAACTTCATCAGACGCTCGTCGCCGGTGCAGCCATCGCCCTGACCACGCTGCTCGGCGCGGACGAGCTTTCCGCCCAGACCAGCTTCCGCATGGCTGTCGGCGACGCCGCCGGCAGCGCGCAGCACGAACTCGCCTTGAAGTTCGTGGAAGAGCTCGAAGCGCGCACCGATGATGCCTATACCGCCGAACTCTTCCTCAACGGTCAACTCGGCAGCGAGCAGAACACGATCAACGACGCGTCCATGGGTCTGTTGGACATGTCGCTGCTGGCGATCAACAACATCACGCCGTTCTCGCCGACCGTCGGCATCTTCACGCTCCCCTACGTCATTCGCGACGTCGACGAGGCGCAAATGCTGATCAACAGCGAGATCGGCCAGGAGCTGATCGACAACACCATCCGCGATGCCGGGGTGCGTATCGTCGCCTGGACCTCCACCGGCTGCCGGCGGCTGACCAACTCCAAAAAGCCGGTGTCCACGGTCGAGGATCTGCAAGGCCTCGTGATCCGCGTGCCGAAAAACGAGATCATGATCGACAGCTACAATGCCTGGGGCATCAACCCGACGCCGATGGCCTGGTCGGAGACCTTCACGGCCCTGCAGCAGGGTGTGGTCGACGGGCAGGACAACCCGTACCTGACCATCCACTCGATGAAGTTCTACGAGGTCCAGAAATACATCACCGACATCTGCTACGTCTTCTCGATCGAGCCCCTGGTGATCGGTGAGGGCCTGTTCCAGTCGCTCGACCCCGAGGTGCAGGAGGCGATCCTCGCCGCCGGCGAGGCCGCGACCGAGCACAGTGCGCAGTTCCTGCGCGATTCCGAAGCGGCGATCCGCGAGGACCTGATCGCGAAGGGCATGGAGATCAGCGCACCCGCCGACGACGAGGCGGCATGGATCTCGCTCGCCACCGAAGCCGTCTGGCCGAAGCATTTCGACAGCATCGGCGGCGAGGAGCAGCTCGACCGGGCGATGGCGATCCTCGGCCGCAGCTAGTCGCACCCAAGCGACGGCGTCCGGTTGTTTGGACCGGACGCCGTCAGCCTGTCGGCTGGCCGGCGGAACCCGGACCAGGCAGTCAAGCGGGAAACGCTTCATGGCCATGCTCAAGCACATCTTCGACAACATCGAAGGTTACATCTGCCGCTTCCTGCTCGCCACGTTCGTCACGCTGCTGTTCGCGCAGATCGTCTCGCGCGAGCTGTTCGGCCGCTCGATTTCCTGGATCGAGGAACTCTCGACCTACATGTTCGTCTGGTTCGTGTTCTTCGGCGCCAGCTACGCCGCTCGGCTCTCAGCCCACAACCGGGTGACCGTCCAGTTCAAGCCGTTCCCCAAGAAGGTGGCGATGGTCTCCGAGAGCTTCGCCGACCTGCTGTGGGTCGCCTTCAATCTCTATTTTGTCTGGCTGAGCATCGACTTCGTTTTCTTCAAGATGAATCTGTTCTGGAAGTCGCAGACGCTTGGCGTGCCAATGAAATATTTTTACATGATCTTGCCGATCGCGTTCACGCTGATGACCGTGCGGATCATCCAGGTGAACTACCAGCGCTGGGTCAAGGGTGTCGACATCCGTGATCCGGAGGAGCTCAAGGTCGAAGCGACGATCGAGGAAGCGCGCTAGCCGCTGACACCCGGCGACAACCAACAAGACGGCGGCAGCGGAGCTCGAGGCAGGATCATGGACAGCACCATCATCTACATTCTCTTCGGCGCCTTTCTCGTCCTCTTGCTGATCGGGGCGCCGATCACGGTGGCCCTCGGCATCGCCGCACTCGCCACCTTCGTCTATCTCGGTGACAACCCGATCAAGTTCGTGCAGATCGCGTTCACCTCGGTCGGCTCGTTCCCGCTGATGGCGCTGCCCGCCTTCATTCTCGCCGGTGCCCTGATGGAGGCGGCCGGCATCTCCAAGCGTCTCGTTGCGCTCGCCGAGAGCTTCGCCGGGCCGTTCACCGGCGGCATCGGGGCGGCCACGGTCTTCGCCTGCCTGTTCTTCGGTGCCATCTCCGGTTCCGGTCCGGCAACGACGGCGGCCGTCGGCCTCTTGATGATCCCGGCGATGGTCAACAACGGCTACGACCGGAGCTACGCCTCGGCGGTCACCGCGTCGGCGGGCAGCCTCGGCATCATCATCCCGCCCTCCATCCCGATGGTGATCTTCGGGATCAGCGCCCTCGGCCTGCAGGCGCCGCCGGAAGCGGTCGAGAAGTTCGGCGTGTTCGGCTCGGTCTCGATCCCCAAGCTGTTCATCGCCGGCGTGGTTCCGGGGCTGGTCATGGCCGGCAGCCTGTTGATCATGAACTACGTCCTCTGCAAGCGGCAGGGTTACTACGGGGCCGAAGGCGGCTGGTCGGCAGTCACGATGGGCCGGGCGCTGCTGCGGGGTTTCTGGTCACTGCTCGCCCCCATCGTGATCCTGGGCGGCATCTACACCGGCTATTTCACCCCGACCGAAGCGGCGATCGTCGCCATCTTCTACACCTTGTTCGTGGGCTTCGTCATTCATCGCGAGCTGCAGTGGGAGGCGATCAGCCACTGCCTGACCACCACCACCTGGCTCACCGGCCGCGTGCTGCTGATCCTCTTCACCGCCACCGTCTTCGGTCGCCTCCTGGTCGAGAACCGCATCCCGGCGATCATCGCCGAAGGCATGCTGAGCGCCACCGAGAACCTCTACATCCTCTGGGCGATCATCATCCTTTTCTTGCTGTTCGTCGGCATGTTCATGGAGACGCTGGCCGCCATCCTGATCCTCACCCCCGTACTCTTGCCGCTCGGCTACAATCTGGGCATCGATCCCACCCATTTCGGCATCGTCGTGGTCTGCGCGCTCGCCGTCGGCTTCCAGACGCCGCCGCTGGGCGAGAACATCTTCATCGCCGCGGGCGTCTCCAATGCCACGATCGAGCAGATCTTCACGCGGATCGTTCCGTTCACGCTGATCAACGTCGTCGCCATCTTCCTGATCGCCTACGTCCCGGCTTTGACCCTCTTTCTGCCGAATCTGTTCGGCTACTGACCGGCCGATGCCGCGACCCGAGAGGAGCTGAGCCATGCAGCATGAAGTCAAGAACCTGCTCTATTCCACCGACCTGTCGCGCAACGCGCCGATTGCTTTCGGCTACGCCGTCTATCTGGCGAAGCTGACCGGCGCCGACATCCACATCCTGCACGTGCTCGAGCGCCTGTCGGACGACGCCGCCTTCGCGATCCAGGCCTACGTGCAGGACGACCGCAAGCGGCAGGACATGCTCGAGCTGCGGCTTGAGCGCGCCCGCAAGCTCCTCGACGAGAAGCAGGCGGCCTTCTGGGCCGCGCAGAGCGACGCGGACCGGAAGGTCCGGGACCAGGTCAAGTCGGTGCGGGTCTGCGAATCGTACCCGGCGGAAGAGATCCTCAAGACCGCCAAGCAACGGGGCTGCGACCTGATCGTCATGGGCTCGCACGAGCGCGGCTTGAGCCACACCTTTCTCGGCTCGGTCGCCAAGAGCGTGCTCCGCCGCTCGCCCGTGCCGACCCTGATCGTTCCCCTGGCGGGGAGCGATTGATCCGACCCGCAAAGGGGAGGACGATCCGCTGCACCGCTCGACCCACGCGCTGCTGCTGTCGGCGGCGCTTGAGTCGCCACAGCCGGCGAGGCGGTCGGCCCCGAGAGGATCACCGTCGCCTCATTCGGGGCCTGGCCGACCGCCAACCAGGTCGCCCAGGCCGGGCAATGGTATGACGAAGCGCTCGGCGTGCCCGTCGAATGGCGCGCGGCGGCCAGCGGGTCGCCCTTGCTCGCTATGACCGTTGACGCAAGCGGCTTTCCAGGGCTCTCGGCGCCAGGGAGAGGCCGATGGTCAGGGTGAGGTAGGTGCAGGCCAGGATGTTGTAGGTCTCGAGAAAGCGGAAGGAGCCGGCGGCGTAGAGCTTGGCCATTTGCGTCACGTCGGCGACGCCGAGGACCGAGACCAGCGAGCTGTCCTTGACCATGGCGACGAAGTCGTTGCCGAGCGGCGGCAGGACGATGCGGATCGCCTGCGGCAGGACGACGAAGCGAAAGCGGTCGGCGGGCTTCAGGCCGAGCGCCATGGCGGCCTCGATCTGGCCCCGGTCGACGGCCAGGATGCCGGCGCGGAAGACCTCGGCGATGAAGGCCGAGTAGCCGATGGTGAGTGCCATGGTCGCCCGCGCCAGCATCGAGATGTCGCGGGTCTGGAGCGTCGCCACCAGCCCGGCCTCGCGCAACGGGGCGAGTGCGGTGTTGTAGAGCCAGACGAGGCCCGGCGTGGCGACGAAGGCGATATAGAGCAGCAGCACCAGGATCGGCAGGCCGCGCAGCACCTCGACATAGAGGCGGGCGAGCTGGCGCAGCACCGAGAAGCGCGACAGGGCGGCCATGGCGACCAGCAGGCCGAGTACCGTGGCGAGGCCGAAGGCCACCAGGCTGACGAGGCTGGTGACGAGGATGCCGCGGCGGATGACGTCGAGGATCTCGCGGTAGAGGTCGCTCGTGGCGATCTGCCAGGCGAGGCCGGCGCCGACCAGGAGCACGCCAACCAGCCACCAGGGCAGCTCCCGGCCGGGAGCGCGGGCCCCGCGCATCGCCGGGCGGGGCTCAGCCGCCGCCGAGCCTGTAGTCGAGGAACCACTTCCTGTTGAGGGCAGCGATGGTGCCCGCGGCCAAGAGGGCGGCGATGGCGGCGTCGATCGGCGCCACGAGGTCCGAGCCCTTGGGGAAGATGAAGCCAAAATCCTCCGTGCCCAGGGGCTCGCCGATCAACTTCAAAGCACCGTCCGCGGCCTCGACATAGCCCTGCCCGGCCGTCCCGTCGGTCAAGACGAGGTCGACATCGCCGACCTTGAGCGCCTGGAACGAGGCGGCGAAGGTCTCGAACAGCCGGATGCGCGGGTTGGCCTCGTCGCCGT
>CAZNWE010000128.1:0-7560 GCA_964576715.1 uncultured Geminicoccaceae bacterium
GACGGTGGAGCCGGTGACGAAGCCTTCCTTGTCGCTGGCGAGGAAGAGCACGCAGCGGGCGACCTCGTTGGGCTCGCCGAGGCGGCCGATCGGGATGTGCGGCAGGATGCGCTCGTTGAGGATCTTCTCGTCGACCGCCTTGACCATCTCGGTGCCGATATAGCCCGGGCAGACAGCGTTGACGGTGATGTTGGACCGCGCACCCTCCAGCGCCAGGGCCTTGACCATGCCGATCGCACCGGCCTTGGCGGCCGAGTAGTTGGCCTGGCCGGCCTGGCCTTTCTGGCCGTTCATCGAGCTGATGACGATGACCCGGCCGAACTTGCGCTCGCGCATCTTCGGCCAGAGCGGATGGGTCATGTTGAACAGGCCGGTGAGGTTGGTGGTGATCACCTGGTCCCACTGCTCGTGGCTCATGCGGTGGAACATGGCATCGCGGGTGATGCCGGCATTGTTGACGAGGATGTCGATCGGGCCGACCTCGGCCTCGACCTGCTCGATGCCCTTGGCACAGGCATCGTAGTCCTCGATGCTCCATTTGTAGACCGGGATGCCGGTCTCTTCCTTGAACTTCGCCGCCGCCTCGTCGTTGCCGGCGTAGTTGGCGGCTACCTTGTAGCCGTGCGTCTGCAACGACTTGCAGATCGCGGCACCGATGCCGCGGGTGCCGCCGGTCACGAGCGCCACGTGCTCCATCGTCATCCTCCCTTGAATTGTCGGTCGATACGTCCAGCCCAGAGAACCGAGGCGGACGCGCAAGTCAACCCGGCCGGCGGCGCACCACCGGCCGGGCCGGGCTCAGCAGTTCAGTGTTCGCGGCAACGTTCAGCGCTCGAGGCACATGGCGATGCCCATGCCGCCACCGATGCAGAGCGTGGCGAGCCCCTTCTTGGCGTCGCGTTTTTGCATCTCGTGCAGCAGGGTCACCAGGATGCGGGCACCCGAAGCGCCGATCGGGTGGCCGAGTGCGATCGCCCCGCCGTTGACGTTGACCTTGTCGGTGTCCCAGCCGAGATCGCGGTTGACCGCGAGGGCCTGGGCGGCGAACGCCTCGTTGGCCTCGATCAGGTCGAGGTCGTCGACCGACCAGCCGGCCTTCTCCAGCGCCTTCCTGGAGGCCGGGATCGGGCCGGTGCCCATGATCGAGGGATCGACGCCGGCCTGCGCCCAGGCCTTGATGTGGGCGAGCGGGGTCAGGCCACGCTTCTCGGCCTCTGCGGCCGACATGATGATGACGGCTGCGGCCCCGTCATTGATGCCCGAAGCGTTGCCGGCGGTGACCGAGCCTTCCTTGTTGAAGGCCGGGCGCAGCTTGGCCAGCTGGTCGTAGGTGCAGCCGAGGCGCGGGAACTCGTCGGTGTCGACGACGATGTCGCCCTTCCTGGTCTTGATCGTCACCGGCACGATCTCGTCCTTGAACTTGCCGGCGTTGATCGCGGCTTCCGCCTTGTTCTGCGAGCCGACCGCGAACTTGTCCTGGTCCTCGCGGGTGATCTGCCATTTCTCGGCGACGTTCTCGGCGGTCTGCCCCATGTGGTAGCCCTGGAAGGCATCGAGCAGACCGTCGCGCAGCATCGAATCCTGCAGCTCGACGCTGCCCATCTTCTGGCCGTTGCGCATGTGGGCGAGATGCGGTGCCTGGCTCATGCTCTCCTGGCCGCCGGCGAGGACGATCGTCGAATCACCCTCGTTGATCGACTGAATGCCCATCGCCACCGACTTGAGGCCCGAGCCGCACAGCATGTTGACCGCATAGGCCGGCACCTCGACCGGCACGCCGGCATTGACCGAGGCCTGGCGTGTGGGGTTCTGGCCGGCACCGGCGCAGAGGATCTGCCCGAAGATCACGTCCGAGAGCTCGCCCGGCTCGACCTTGGCGCGCTCGAGCACCCCCTGAATCACGGTCTTGCCGAGCTCGTGCGCCGGCAGCGATGCCAATCCGCCATTGAAGTTACCAACGGCGGTGCGCGCTGCCGCCACGATGACGATATCGGTCATGAGAGATCCCCCTCTGTTGTTGTCTGCCCAAGCAACGACCAACCCTCGCGGCCGACCCGAACGCCACCCGCCAAACGCTGCTGGCTTCAGTCTATACACAACCCGCCCGGCCTCGGCGACCCTCGTCGACGGCTTGCAACCTTTCGCCGCAATGCTCGCCCCTTACGCGCTTTTCCTGCCCTCGAGCAACCAAGGATAGAAGCATCGCTGGGCGATCGGCAAGAGATAGATCGGGAACTGCACCGCCGCGACAAAGACCAGCATGGTTGTCGGTGCGGCATCGAGCGTCGACGCCAAGACCAGGCCCACGTTGTTGTTGCCGGCGACAAGTCCAGCGGTGAGCGCCGTCCGCCGCGCGACGAAGGGCCAGAGCGCGGCCGCGGTCAGCAGTTGCAGGCCGAGGTTCAAGGCGAAGGCCGCGATCACGATCCCGGCAACGAAGCCAGGCCGGGCGATGGCGGTCGGGGTGAAGCCGTCCATGACACCGATCGCGAAGACGCCGAAGCCGAGCACGGCGAGCCCGTCCAGGACGGGGGCCGAGCGCTGCAGCAGGGCCGGACCGAGCAGACGACGCAGGGCCAGCGCCAGCGCCGCCGAGCCGAGCACCAGCAGGCCCAGCCGCAGCGCCATGGCTCCGGCCGGCAGCTCGATGGCGAGCCCGGCGAGCCACAGGGCGATCGGCGGCACGGTGAGCGGGACCAGGGCGGTCGCCGGCACCACGACGAGCAGCGCCAGCGCCACGTCGAGCCCGAGCAGCATCGCCAAGGCCGCCGATGCCATCAACGGCGCGCAGGCCGCGGTGGTCACCAGGAGTGCCGCCACCGCAGGCTCCAGCGGCAATGGCCGCAGAACGAGCGCCATGAGCAATGGCGAGCCGACCAGCGACCAGACGACGAGGCCGACGATCAGCCAAGGCTGCCGCGCCTGCCGAAGCAACGCCGCCATGTCGAGCTTCAATAGGGCCACGACGAACGGCAGCAGGATGGCCGGCAACAACAGCGGCGCCAGCAGGCTCGCCAAGGGCGGCAGGACGACGCCGGCGAAGACCGCAACGAAGAAGAACGGGCTGGCGTGGCGGCCGATCCAGGCGAGCCCGGCCGCCAGCTTGCTCACTGCCGCTCCATCGGGCTCAGCCAGCGTCGACTGCGTGCTCGATCGCGGGCGCCGCGGGTGCCGGTGCGTCGAGCACCTCGACCAGCTCGACCAAGCCGTGGCGCCCGCGCACGTGGTGCTCGCCCAAGCGCCGCACCCCGGGTCTCGCCCGCGGGGCGATCCGCTCGATGCAGGTCAGCGTCGTCACGATCACCGTCTCGTGATCGGGGGCCGCCACGTGGCCCATCTCGAGCAGCCGCTGGGCGACGTTCACGGCATCGCCGATCACCGTGTAGTTGGTGCGAGTCGGTGCCCCGAGATCACCGACCAGGATCTCGCCGGTGGCGATCCCGACCCGGAGCCGGAGCGGCGTGGCCGCCGAGGCGTTGCGGGCGCGGACCGCGGCGGCCATGCCGAGCGCCGCCTCGACTGCGCGTCCGGGATGATCGGCCAGCGGCTCGGGGGCTCCCCAAAAGGCCAAGAGCCCGTCGCCCATGTACTTGTCGATCACCCCGCCCGTGGCGCGAATGCAGGACTCGAGATCGGCGAAGTGCTGGTTGAGCAGGGCGCCCGCCGCCTCGGGGTCGAGCTGCTCGGCGAGCGTGGTGAAGCCCGAGATGTCGGTGAACATGATGGTCATCGGCCGCCGCCGCGGCCGGCCGATGTCGCGTTCGGGATGCCGCAGGACATAGTCGACGAGATCGCGCGGCAGGTAGCGGACGAAGCAGCGAAGCGCCGTCACCATGGTGTTGAGCGAGCGCTGCGCGTCATCGAGCTCGCGAACCCACGAGCCGGCGAGCGGGTGGACGTTGTCGAGCCGCAGGGTACCCACGGCCTGGGCGGTGGCGGCGATCTGCGTGGCCGGCCGGGCGAGCTTGCGGGCGAGCAGCGCCGCACCGGCGAGGCTCACGAGCAAGAGGACGACCGCGAGCAGCGTCGCCCGGTTGAGCTCTTGCCACTCGCGGCCGATGTCGCCGGAGCGGAAATAGCCACCGATGATCCAGGGTGTGTCGCGATTCTCGTCGATTGCCTCGTAGAGATAGACGTAGTTGTGCTCGACACCCTCGAACCAGTGCGCATCGATCGGCAGCCCTTCGATCCGCCGGCGCTGCCAGCCCTCCGCCCAGATCCCGACCAGCGCGTCGTTGCCCAGTTCGGCCGGGCCCGGCAGTGGGCTATCCGCTGACAAGAGTGCCGCAGCGCCGACCAGCTGCTGGTGTGCCAGAACCCTGTCGCGACCAAAAAGAATGAAGCTGCCGATCTCGCCCGGCGTCTCGATCGAGGCGATGAAGGCGGAGAGATCGACGACAGTGGTCGTCGCGACGATGGTCCCGAACTCGCCGGTCGGCAACTGCACGGGATGCGAATACGCGACGAGCGTCGTTCCGGCCGTGGCACTGTAGAGCGGGGCACCCCAGTGCGGTGCCGGGTTCGCCATGTCGCGCATCCGCTCGACCGCCGCGGCCGCGGCCGGATCGCTGCGCCACGCCGTCCGCTCGAAGCCGATGCCCTCGTCAGCCTCGCGGAAGGCGGCGAGCAGCCGGCCGTCGGCGTCGACGTAGGCGGCCGCATTGATCTGCGGCGCCGCGGCGAGCGCGTAGCCGAGTGCAGCGGTCAGCGTCGGCTCGTTCGCGGGGTCGATGTCGCCGCGCTCGATGCTGCGGGCCAGGCTCGCGGCGAGCGCCTCGGCCGGCTCGAGGAACTGATCCGTGCGGGCGCGCACCAGCGTCATGACCAGCTGCGCCTTGTCGCCGAGGAGCCGTGTCGTGTTCTCGCGTGCCGTGCCGAGCGTCAGCCAGATCATCAGGCCCATGGCGACCAGCATCACCACCCCGATAGCCGCCGCGAGAAACAGGCTGAGCGGGACACGGTGGCGGCGCAAAGCTGGCTGGGTCGGCATCTCACGCATGATCGGGAATGCTAGCGCCGCTTTGCCACGCGGGCCAAGCGGGAACGTCGGCGCTGCCGGAGGCCGCGCTTCCGGTGTGGCCCGGGCACTGCTAGAGAGCGGGATCGACAGCCTGATCGGACCCCTGGAGCCGCCCGATGATCTCCCGCTACAGCCGGCCGGCGATGACCGCCGTGTTCGCGCCCGAGCGCAAGCTCGAGCTCTGGCTCGAGGTCGAGCTTTGCGTCGCCGAGGCGATGGCCGAGCTCGGGCAGATCGACCCGGCCGCGGCGGCGAGGCTTCGGGCCGAGACCGCAGCGGCGAAGGATCGGCTGATCGACCCCGAGGCGGTGGACGCCATCGAGGCCACGACCCGCCACGACGTCATCGCCTTCCTGACCCACGTCGAGCGGGTCTGCGGCCCCGAGGCGCGGCTCCTGCATCTCGGCATGACCTCCTCCGACTTGCTCGACACCACCTTGGCGCTGCAGCTCAAGGAGGCCGGGCGGCTGATCCTGGCCGGCCTCGACGCTCTCCTCGCCGTGCTTGCCCGGCGGGCGCGGCAGCATACCCACGACATCTGCATCGGCCGCAGCCATGGTATTCATGCCGAGCCGACCACCATGGGCGTCAAGCTCGCCGGCTTTCATGCCGAGTTCGCGCGGCAAAGGCAGCGCTTCGCCACTGCCCGCGAGGCGGTCGCCACCTGTGCGGTCTCCGGTGCGGTCGGCACCTTCGCCAATATCGACCCCAGGGTCGAAGCATGGGTCGCCGAGCGCCTCGGCCTGCGGCCGGAGCCGGTCTCGACCCAGGTGATCCCGCGCGACCGCCATGCCGCTTTCGCCTGTGCCCTCGCCCAGATCGCCAGCTCGATCGAACGGCTCGCCACCGAGGTCCGCCACCTGCAGCGCAGCGAGGTGCGCGAGGTCGAGGAATTCTTCCACGCCGGGCAGAAGGGCAGCTCGGCGATGCCGCACAAGCGCAACCCGGTGCTCTCCGAGAACCTGACCGGCCTCGCCCGGATGATCCGGGCCGCGGCGATCCCGGCACTCGAGAACGTCGTGCTCTGGCACGAGCGCGACATCGCCCACAGCTCGGTCGAGCGGGTGATGCTGCCCGACAGCTGCATCCTCGCCGATTTCGCCCTCGATCGCCTGACCACGATGATGGACCGGCTCGTCGTCCATCCCGACCGCATGCGCCGGAACCTCGATGCCACGCAGGGGCTTTACAACAGCCAGACCGTGTTGCTGGCACTGATCGAGGCCGGCATGGCACGGCAGGCGGCCTATGAGCTGGTCCAGCGAAGTGCGATGCGCGCCTGGGAGGAGGAACGGCCGCTCTTGGCGCTGCTCGCGAGCGAGCCCGAGGTCACCCGGCGGCTGCCGGCCGAGCAGCTGCGAGGCCTGTTCGACCCGGCCCGCCACACCCGGCATGCGCCGGCCATCGTCGAGCGCGGCCTGGCCCTGCCCTTGACCGGCTCTTGACCCTTGGCTGCGAGACTGCCGGTCATGCCCCTGGAGTTGCCGATGCGTGCCGGTCTTCCGCTCTTCTGCCTCGCCGGCCTCGCGTGCCTCGCGTGCCTCGCCATCGGCGAAGCACGCGCCGGGATGCTGGTCGAGGCCCGCTTCAACGGCAACCAGCTTCGCGTCGAGACCGGCACCGACCGCAATCTCGTCCTGATCGACGTGGCCGGCACCCGGCATCTGGTCGATGTCCGGCGCCAGCACGTCTACCGCATGGACGGCGGGCCGGCCGGGCCGATCCAGCCGGCACTGATCGACGACGCGGTACGGCAGCTGCCCTACGCGCTGCAGCAATGGAGCGCCGGCCCGCAGGTCGCCGGCCACGCCTCGACCTACCACGTGCTGCAGGTCGGCGAGGCGATCTGCGGCGAGGTGCTGGCCTCGGCCTGGATGACCCCGTTCATCGAGCCGATCACCCGCTCGCTCGAGCTGCTGCAGCGGATCGAGCCGGCACTGCGCCCGGTCGAGCGCGACGGCTGCGGCGCCATCCCGTTCGCCGTCTACGCCCGCAACGGCTGGCCCCTGATGGCCGGCTGGGTCGACGAGGCGACGTTCCTGACGCAGACGGTCCGCTTCGACCACTACCCGGACGACGCCATCTTCCAGCGGCCCTAGCAACGCCCGCCAACGCCGACCGGCGAACGATCAGCGGCAAATGCGCTGGACGGCACCCACCGCCGAGCTGTAGCGGCCACGGCCGGCACCGTCTCCAGGCGAAGGGCGGCGCGCGCAGGTGCCGCTGGCGCCGATCGGCGGTCTTCGCGGCGGCTGCGGCTGCGGCTGGCCAGAGATGAGCCGACGCGCAACGATGCGAGGGTCGGTCGAGCCGCACAGCTGACGGCAGTTGTGAACCAGCGTCATCGCCAGGTGACCCGAGACCTACCCACCCGGCGGCTGCGCCCGCTAGTGGTAAGTCCGAGACCAAAGAGTCCGTCGAGCCATCCCCTGCCTCCCCCGCCGGTTTGCGGCACTGCCGTCAAGCGTACCCGGTACCCTAAACGCCCGTTAATCACGCCCCCCTCCCCGAATTCGTAGCAAACCCAAGTAACCGTGGGG
>CAZNWE010000129.1:0-7347 GCA_964576715.1 uncultured Geminicoccaceae bacterium
GCCGCGAGGCCTATCCGGGCGACATCTTCTTCATCCACTCGCGCCTGCTCGAGCGAGCGACGCATCTCCGCACCGAGAAGGGCGGCGGCTCGCTCACCGCCTTGCCGGTCATCGAGACCCAGGCGCAGAACATCTCGGCCTACATCCCGACCAACCTCGTCTCGATCACCGACGGCCAGATCTACCTCTCGCCCGAGCTCTTCCGGAAGGGCCAGCTGCCGGCGATCGACATCGGCAAGTCGGTGTCGCGGGTCGGCGGCAAGGCGCAGCGGCCGAGCCTGCGCGCGGTCGCCGGCGACCTGCGCCTCGCCTACGCCCAGTTCGAGGAGCTCGAAACCTTCGCCCGCTTCGGCACCCGCCTCGACGCGGAGACGAAAAAGAGCCTCGAGCGCGGCTACCGGGTGCGCGCCGTCCTGCGGCAGCCCGAGCACGACCTCCTGACCCTGCCCGAGCAGCTGATCGTGCTTCTGGCGACCACCGAGGGCCTCCTCGACGAGGTGCCACTCGAGGCCATCGGCGACGCCGAGACAGCCCTTCGCACGGTCATGCGCGACGATCAGGCCGACCTCGGCGACCGGCTCGCCGCCGGCGAGAAGCTCGACGACGAGGCCCGGGACACGATCCTTGAGGCAGCCCGGCGAGCACTCGCCGACCTGCGGGAGGGCTGAGCCCCGCCATGGAGACGCTCGAGACCCTGGGCAAACGGATCGACACGACCAAGGACCTGCAGTCCATCGTCACCACCATGAAAGCGCTCTCGGCGGTCAGCATCCACCAATACGAACAGGCGGCCGAGGCACTCCAGGACTACAGCCGGACGATCGAGCTCGGCCTTGTGGCAGCACTCCGCGGCGGCCCCCCGCCCACGGCAGAACGAACGCCCGCCAAAGGCCGCACCCTCGTCGTCGTCTTCGGCTCCGACCACGGCCTCTGTGGCCGCTTCAACCACGAGGTCGTCCGCTTCGTCGGCAACGACCTGAATAAGCGCGGCATCGCCAACGACACGGCCGAGCACCTCGTCGCCGGTGCCCGTGCCATGGGCCTGCTCGAGACCGCCGGTGCTACCATCCGGGCCGTCTACCCGCTGCCGGGTACCGTCGCCGGGCTCACCCAGACCGCCTACGCCATCCTGCGCAGCATCGACGAGCGCCGCGCCGAGGCGCCCGTCGCCCGCGTGCTCCTCTACCACAACCGCCGCACCGCCGAGAGCACCGCCGACCCCCGGGGTGGCCAGCTCTGGCCCCTGGACCCCCGCTGGCTGGAGCGCCTGGCTGGACGCAATTGGCCGTCCCGGGCGCTGCCCGCAGTCACGCTTGAGGCGGCGACCCTGCTCGCCGCATTGGTCCGCCAGCAGCTCTTCATCGGCCTCTTTCGCGCCGGCGCCGAATCAGCGGCGAGCGAGCACGCGACCCGCCTCTCGGCGATGCAGGCGGCCGAGCGCAATATCGAGGAGCGCCTCGGCGAGATGAACACCGCCTTTCGGCACAAGCGGCAGGAAACGATCACGGCCGAGCTGCTCGACGTGGTCGCCGGCTTCGAGGCGACCGCGCACGCTCAGCCCGTCGATTCGAGCTCGCCGGCCAGCGGGAAGTAGCAGGCGGCCGCGTGCGTCGTCTTCGTCTCGAGCGGCGGGAACCGCTCGCGGCAGATGGCCTCCGCCCGCCAGCAGCGGGGATTGAAGCTGCAGCCCTGTGGCGGGTCGAGCGGCGAGGGTAGTTCGCCCTCGAGCCGGATTCGGTGCTTCTGCCGTTCCGGGTCGGCGACCGGCGTCGCCGAGAGGAGGGCTGCCGTATAGGGATGCTCCGGTCGCTCGAACACCGCCTCGGCCGGGCCCGTCTCGACCGGCCGGCCGAGATACATGACCATCACGTCGTCGGCGAAATGGCGCACCACCGAGAGGTCGTGGCTGATGAACAGGTAGGCAAGCTGGAACTCTTTTTGCAGGTCGATCAGGATGTTGAGCACCTGTGCCTGGATCGAGAGGTCGAGGGCCGAGAGCGGCTCGTCGAGCACCAGGATCTCGGGGTTGAGCATCAGTGCCCTCGCCACCGCGATCCGCTGCCGCTGGCCGCCTGAGAACATGTGCGGGTAGCGCTCGTAGTGCTCGGCCCGAAGCCCCACCCGCTCCAGCATGTCGAGCGCCTTGTTGCGCCGCTCGACCGCCCCGGTGTGCGTGTTGATCTTCAACGGCTCTTCGAGGATCGCCCCCACCTTCTGCCTTGGATTGAGCGAGCCATAGGGGTTCTGAAAGACGATCTGCACTTTCTGGCGCAGCTCCCGGTCGGCGGGATCGGCCGGCCGGCCGGAGATCAGGAGGCTGCCCGAGCTCGGTGGCTCGATCATCGTCACCAGCCGTGCGAGGGTCGACTTGCCGCAGCCGGATTCGCCGACCACGGCGAGCGTGCGCCCGGCCTCGAGGCTGAAGCTCACCCCGCTCACCGCATGCAGCTCGCGCACCTTGCGGAACGGGCCTTGGCCGACGTCGTAGCGCCGGGTGAGGTCCGTGGCCTCGACGACAGCACCACTCATGGTGCCACCGCCATTTCGGCTTCTTCGGGATGGCCAAGCGGCCGGCCGTGGCTCAAGGGATAGTTGCAGAGCGCCTGGCCGAGCTCAACATCCTGCAGCATCGTCTCACGGTTGCAGCGTTCGGTGGCGAAGCGGCAGCGCGGTGCAAACAGGCACCCCGTCGGCCGGTCGCCGGGCCCGGGCACCACACCCGGGATCGACGGCAGCTTGCCGTGTCTGGTGGCGCGCTCGGGCAGTGCTGCGAGCAAGGCCGCCGTATAGGGGTGATGCGGGTCGCGGAACAGTTCGCGCACCGGCTGCTCCTCGACCTTCTGCCCGGCATACTGCACCTGCACCCGCTCGGCCGTCTCGGCGACGACACCCATGTCGTGGGTGATCAGGATCAGCCCCATGTCGTGCTGCCGCTGCAGGTCGACCAGGAGATCGAGGATCTGCGCCTGGATGGTGACATCGAGGGCCGTCGTCGGTTCGTCCGCGATCAAGAGCTTGGGCTTGCAGGCGAGCGCCATGGCGATCATCACCCGCTGGTTCATGCCGCCCGAGAGCTGGTGCGGGAATTGGCTCAGCCGCTCGGCCGGGGCGGGGATGCCGACTTGGTCCAAGAGTTCGATGCAGCGCGCCCGGCGGGCCTGGCGGCCGAGCCCGAGATGGATGCGTAGCGCCTCGCCGAGTTGAAACCCCACCGTGAAGCAGGGATTGAGGCTCGACATCGGCTCCTGGAAGATCATCGCCATGTCCTTGCCGATGATCCGCCGCCGCTCCCGCGGCCCGATATGGAGGATATCGCGACCATCGAACAGCAAGGCGTCGGCGGTCACCGTGGCGTTGTCCGGCAAAAGGCCCATGACCGCGAGCATCGCCACCGACTTGCCCGAGCCGGATTCGCCGACAATCGCCAGGATCTCGCCCTTGTCGCAAGCCAGCGAGACGCTGTCGACGGCGCGAAACGGCCCGGTGGCCGTCGGGAACTCGACGGTGAGGTTGTCGACTTCCAGGAGCGCCATGACGGCTCAACCCCGCTTCAGCTTCGGGTCGAGCGCGTCGCGCAGCCCGTCACCGACGAGGTTGATGCCGAGTACGGTGATCAGGATCGCCACACCCGGAAAGGTGACGACCCAGGGGGCGCGCAGAATGAACTCGCGCGCCTCCGCCAGCATCGTCCCCCATTCCGGGGTCGGCGGCTGTGCGCCCATGCCGAGGAAGCCCAAGGCCGCGGCATCCAGGATGGCATTCGAGAAGGAGAGGGTTGCCTGGACGATCAGCGGGCCGAGGCAGTTCGGCAGGATGGTGACGAACATCAGCCGGAGCTTGCCGGCCCCGGAAACCCGGGCTGCCGTGACGTATTCGCGGTTGCGCTCGCTCATCACCGAGGCCCGGGTCAAACGCACGAAATGCGGCTGCAGGATGAGGGCAATGGCGATCATCGCGTTCATCAGCCCGGGCCCGAGAATGGCGACCAGCACCAGGGCCAGAAGCAGCGACGGGAAGGCCAGGATGACGTCCATGACCCGGACGATGGCGGTATCGAGCCAGCCGCCGACGAAGCCGGCGACGAGCCCGATCATCACGCCGACCGAGGACGCGATGGTGACGACCACGAGGCCGATGAAGAGCGAGAACCGCGCCCCGTAGATCAGCCGCGAGAGGATGTCGCGGCCCACTGCATCGGTGCCGAGCGGGTAGGTGAGCGAGCCGCCCTCCATCCAGAAAGGCGGCACCAGAAGCGCACCGCGGTTCTGCAGGATGGGGTCGTGCGGGGCGAGCACAGGGGCCAGAATCGCGATCGCAATGGTCGCAAGAAAGACGTAGAGGCCGATCACCGCCCCCCGATTGCGGCTGAAATAATACCAGAACTCGGCGAGCATCGCCCGCCGCATCGCCCAGGCATCGACCGCCACCCGCTCGCTCTCGACAGTCGCCACTCGCTCCGGCGCCGCTTGCTCTCGTGCCATGCTGCTCCCTCGGCCAGCTGCCGTCAGTGGCGGATGCGCGGGTTGATCAGACCGTAGAGCAGGTCGACCAGAAGATTGACCAGCATGATGACGCCGGCGATCAGGAGCAGCCCGCCCTGCACCACGGCGTAGTCACGCTTGAAGACGGAATCGACCATCCACTTGCCGATCCCGGGCCACGAGAAAATGGTCTCGGTCAGGATGGCACCAGCCAGCAGCACGCCGACCTGCAGGCCGATGGTGGTGACCACCGGGATCAGCGCGTTCCTCAGCGCATGCAGGCCGATCACCCGCCGCGGCGGCAGGCCCTTGGCCCGGGCCGTGCGGACGTAGTCCTCGCCCAGGACCTCGAGCATCGCCGAGCGGGTCTGCCGGGCGATCACCGCGAGCGGGATGGTGGCGAGCACGATGGTCGGCAGAATGAGATGGCTGACCGCCGAGCGAAAGGCGCCTGCCTGGCCCGAGAGCAGGCTGTCGATCAGCATGAAGCCGGTGACCGGCGGGAAGTAGTAGAGCATCGAGATGCGGCCCGAGACCGGCGTCCATTGCAGCGTGCCGGAGAAGAGGATGATGAGCAACAGTCCCCACCAGAAGATCGGCATCGAGTAGCCGACGAGGGCAACGCCCATGAACCCCTGGTCCAGCCACGAGCCGCGCTTGACCGCGGCCATGACGCCGATCCCGACACCGACCACCGTCGCCAGAATGATGGCGCAAAGCGAGAGTTCGATGGTCGCCGGAAAGAGCGTCATGAACTCCTCGAGCACCGGCCGCTTGGTGACGATCGAGCTGCCGAAGTCGCCGGAGAGCACGTCGCGCAGATAGATCAGGTACTGCACGACCAGCGGCTGGTCGAAGCCGTAGAGCGCTTGCAACTGCTGGTAGCGCTCCTCGCTCATCCCGCGCTCGCCGGCGAGCAGCACGATCGGATCGCCCGGCAAGAGGCGGACGAAGGAGAAGGCGACCAGCGAGACGCCGAGGAAGGTCGGCACCAAGAGCGCCAGGCGCGACAGGAGAAACCGCAGCATCGCTCAGCTGGGCCCCCGGACGATCGCCGCGGTCGGCCCGCTCCGGGGCGACCTCGCCCCGGATCGCAAAGCCGTCACCGACCGCCGCTCACTCGACCAGATCGACGCCGTCGAACCAATGGCCGCCCAAGGGATCCATGACATAACCGGTGACGTTCGCCCGCATCGGCATGAACACCACCGAGTGTGCTATCGTACCCCACGGCGCCTCGCGCTTGAAGACCACCTGCGCCTCCTCGTAGAGGCCGGTGCGCTCCTCGGGCGTGCCAACCTTGGCCTTCTGGATCAGCCCGTCGAACTCCTCGTCACACCACTGCGCCCGGTTCGCCCCACCGACCGCATCGCAGCCCAAGAGCACGGCGAGGAAGTTGTCGGGATCGCCATTGTCGCCGGTCCAGCCCAACAGCACCGCACCGTCGCGCTCGAGCTCCTTCGACCGCTCGAGATACTCGCCCCACTCATAGGAAACGATCTCGGTGGTCACTCCGATCTCGGCGAAGTCCGCCTGGATCAGTTCGGCCATCCGCCTGGCGTTCGGGTTGTAGGGTCGCTGCACCGGCATCGCCCAGACCTTCATCGAGAGCCCGGCGGCACCGGCCTCCTCGAGCAGCGCCTTGGCCGCCGCCGGATCATAGGGATCGTCCTCGATCGCGTCGTTGTAGGACCACATGGTCGGCGGGATCGGGTTCTTGGCGATCTGCCCCGCCCCCTGGAACACGGCATCGAGGATCGCCTCCTTGTTGATCGCCATGTTCAGTGCCTTGCGCACCCGGGCGTCGTCGAACGGCGGCATCTGCGTGTTGTAGGCGAGATAGCCGACATTCAGCCCCTGCTGCTCCATCACCTCGATGTCGGCGTTGTCCTTGAGGCTCGCGACATCGGCCGGGTTCGGATAGGGCATGACGTGGCATTCGCCGGCGATCAGCTTCTGCTGGCGGACCGAGGCATCGGTCGTGATCGCGAAGACCAGGTCGTCGATCGGCTGCTTGCCGTCCCAGTAGCCTTCATGCGCCTGGTAGCGGATGACCGCATCCGGCTGATAGGCGACGAAGCGGAAGGGCCCGGTGCCGATCGGCTTCTGGTTGAGGTCCGAGAGAGCACCACTCTCGGCCAGGCTGTCGGCATACTCGGCCGAGAGGATCGAGGCGAAATCCATTGCCAGATTGGCGAGGAACGGGGCCTCGGGCCGGGTCAGGACGAACTTGACCGTCATGTCGTCGACCTTCTCGATCGACTGGATCAGGTCCGGCATCGACATGCCGTTGAAATACTCCCAGCTCGCCCCCTCGACATAGGCATGAAACGGGTGCTCGGGATCGAGCTGCCGCTCGAACGAGAAAATCACGTCGTCGGCGTTGGCCGAGCGCGACGGGGTGAAGCTGTCGTTGCCGTGCACGACGGCATTGTCGCGCAGCCGGAAGGTGTACTCGGTGCCGTCGTCTGAAATCTCCCAGCTCTCGGCGAGACCGGGCTGCACCTCGGTCGTCCCCCGCTTGAACTCGACGAGGCGGTTGTAGACCGGCTTGGAGGAGGCATCGAAAGTGGTCCCGGCGGTATACAGCGCCGGGTCGAAGCCCTCGGGCGAGCCCTCCGAACAATAGACCAGCGTCTTGGCCTCGGCAGTCGCCGCGAAACCGGCGAGCAGGGCCGAAAGGGTCAGTGAGGAGACAAGCGTCGTTCGCATCGATGTGCGTCCCTGTTGTTGTCGAAGCCCAACCACGCCAGCAGCGTCGCCGGCCGAACCAATCATGCAGCAGAGGGAACCGCAGTTTCCGACCGGATGCAACAGCTAACCCATCGCCGCACGAACACCCCAACCGTCGGGTCACGCGGCGAGG
>CAZNWE010000130.1:0-7253 GCA_964576715.1 uncultured Geminicoccaceae bacterium
GCCCCATCGTCATTATTGCTGTGGACAAGCGGTATCGTGAGCCTTTTGCCCGGCATGTCCGGGCGTTTTCGCGTACTCGGCACACGGCGGTTCAACGATTTGTGAGCCCTGCCATTTCACGCCGATGTCAGGCCAAGTGAGCGGCGGTTTGCCGTAGCGTCACGGTTGTGCACCAGCCCATTTCGTGAATTTCCAGATTGTACCCGGCGCTGCCGGAAAACCCTCGCCTCTGCTCGGGCCGGCCACGCTGCAACCTGATCAGCCATGAGGAGTGTCCATCGATGTTTGTCCGCAACCCTGCCGGCCGCGCCCTGCGGCCGATCCGCCTGGCCTTGCGTCTCGCCGCCAGCGCCTGCCTCGGCCTGGGCATTGGCCTCGCCACGGCACCCGACGCCAATGCGCAGCGCCTTTCCGTGCTCCAAGGCGCGCACGTCGCCACCACGGCCTTCCGCGTCGCCTCGGGCGCCACGGCCGAAGGAATCGCCGGCTGCCCCGCCGGCCACACCGTCATCGGTGGCGGCTAGCGCATCACCGGCACCGGCAGCGGCGCCGCCGCGGTCGCCAACTATGCCCCCACTGCCTCGACCTGGCTCGTGCGGTTTCGCGGCCGCAACGACTCCACCTTTGGCAACGGCCCGGAGACCGTCAGCGTCTGGGCCATCTGCTTCCCGCGCAGCGCCTGCGGCAGTCACCGCGTCCAGCTCAACCGCGCCTCGTTCGGCGTCCTCGGTGTCGAGCAAGGCTCGGCCGCCTGCGCCCCGGGCTTTCGCGCCTTCAGCCACGGCTACGTCCTGCAGACGCCATTCCCCGACAACAACAGCTACGTGGTGACCGACACCTACCCAGCGCGCGCCGACAATTGGACCGTGCGCCTGTTCAGCAACGGGCCCGGCCGCAAGATCCTCACGTTCCGGGCGTTCTGTGCGCCGAACACGGTCGACATGGAGATCGTCAGGAGCCCGATCCTCTACCAGGCCGCCACCTCCGTCGCCTCGGCCACCTGCCCCGCCGGCATGAACACTATCGCCGGCGGCTACACGCTGGCCGAGGACATCCGGATCAGCGTCGCCGGCAGCTATCCTTCCCGGCCCAATGCCTGGACCGTCCAGGTCCGACCGTCCCTGACCTCGCGCGTCGGCACCGATATGGGCACCGTTTATGCCACCTGCGCCCGCACACGGTGAGTCTGGTCCGGCCCATGGCCGAGGCCGTCGGTCATGGGCCAGAGGACGGATGCCAGAGGACGGATGAAGGAGACAGGCGATGATCCATCAGGCAGACGCCAGAGGCTTCGATCAGACCATCGGTCACGCGACCCGACCCGGCGGCCTGGCGCGCCGGACGCTCCTCCAAGCGGCGAGTGCGGCCGGCGGTGCTGCCATCGGCAGCTTTGCCGTCCGGCCTGGCAGGGTGCGGACCCGACGGGCATGCCGCCGCAGCGCGCCGCCAGCAACGCCGTGGACGACCCCCAGGCCGCGTTCGACGAGCTGGTCCGCACCGCCTACGAGGAGGTCGCCCGCAAGGTCGGCGAGCGCTGGGGTGCCGGAGACGCCCGGCTCCCCGCGCGGACCACGGCGGTCGACTACGACCGGTCGATGCGCAGCCGGGTCGTCATCGACTACGCGGCGGGCGAGATGCGGGTGGAGACCCTGCTGACCGATGGCGAGCCACCCGAAGCCGCCCGCACCCGCCTCGAGGCGCTCGCCGCCACGGCCCGCCCGGTCGGCGCCGGCCGAACAGGGATGAGCGACCCGGTCTCCCGCATGGTCGAGGCGCGCGCCACCGCACGAGGTATCGCCCTGGCCGAGCCCGAGACGTCGACGGTCGCGATCGAGCAGCTCATGGCCGGCGAGCGCCGGACGTTCGAGCCCGCCGTCATGGTGGCGGACGGTCACTCTGGCCGGCGCAAGATGATGATGACCCGGCGCTTCGGTCCGAGCTTCCAGCGCGATCTCGCCGAACGCTACCGCACGCCGATCCGGCGCGAGGCCCGCGGCCGTGATCTCGCGCCGTCGCTCATCCTCGCCATCATGCAGAGCGAGAGCGCCTTCAACCCCCGCGCCGCCTCGCCGGCCCCGGCCTATGCCCTGATGCAGCTGGTGCCGCGAAGCGGTGGCGCCGATGCCTACCGGTTCGTCAACGGCGAGCCGCGGCTGCTCGATCCCGAGATGCTCTTCGTCCCCGACACCAACATCAAGCTCGGCACAGCCTACTTGCAGCTCGTCTTCACCCGCTACCTGCGCGCGATCGAAAACCCGGTGAGCCGCCTCTACTGCACCATCGCCGCCTACAATACCGGCGCCGGCAATGTCGCCCGGGCGTTCACCGGCAGCACCAGTGTCGGCGCGGCGGCAGCGCTGATCAACGGCCTCGAGCCCGACGCCGTCTTCGCCCATTTGCGCACCCGGCTACCGTTCGAGGAGACCCGCACCTATCTCGCCCGTGTCGTCGAACGGCAGGACCAGTGGCGGGACTGGGACGGCGCGGTCTGAAGACCCGGCCTCGCAGGCTGCTCGAAAAGTCGTCACGGCGCCGCGCCCGCGCGCCGAGCGAGCCGGTCTTCAGAATGCCAGGGGCTTGACCTGCAGCACCTGCGGTAGTGCCTGGATCTGCGCCAGCACCGTCTCGGGCACGACAGTGTCGACCTCGACCAGGGCGATGGCGTCGCTGCCGGGCTTGTCGCGACCGAGGTGGAAGGTCGCGATGTTGATGCCGTTATCGCCCAGGAGACCGCCCAGGGCACCGATGAAGCCGGGCTTGTCCTCGTTCCGGACGTAGAGCATGTACGGGGCGAGGCGGACCTCGATGTCGATGCCGCGAATCCGCACGACCCGGGGCGCACCCTCGTGGATCAATGTGCCGCAGACCTCGCGCGGGCCGCGTTCGGTCAGGACCTCGACCGTTATCAGCGTGCGATAGCCGTCGAGATCCTCGGTCTCGACCGTGGTGACGCCGATATCGCGCGAACGGGCGACGGCCGGGGCGTTGACCATGTTCACGCTCGCCAGGAGCGGGCTCAAGAGACCCTGGAGGATGATCTGGGTCAAGGGCCGGGTGTTGAGCCGGGCCACCTCGCCGGCATAGATGATCTTCACACCCTTGAGCCCGGTCTCGGTCAGCTGGCCGGCGAACGAGCCCAGCTGCTCGGCGAGCTGCATGTAGGGCTTGAGCCTGGGTGCCTCCTCGGCGGTCACCGACGGCATGTTGAGCGCGTTGATGATCGCCCCCTTCAAGAGGTAGTCGCTCATCTGCTCGGCGATCTCGAGCGCCACCTGCTCCTGCGCCTCGGCGGTCGACGCCCCCAGATGCGGGGTGACGATGACGTCCTCGAGTTCGAACAGCGGCGACTCCCTGGCCGGCTCCTTGGCGAAGACATCGAGCGCTGCCCCGGCGACGTGGCCGGTTTCGATCAGCGCCGCCAGGGCCGCCTCGTCGACCAGCCCGCCCCTGGCACAATTGACGATCCTGACACCCTTCTTGGTCTTCTGCAGGTTGTCGGCCGAGAGGATGTTCCGGGTCTGTTCGGTCAAGGGCGTGTGCAGGGTGATGACGTCGGCGCGGCCGAGCAGGGTGTCGAGGTCGACCTTCTCGACGCCGAGATCCTGGGCGCGTTCGGGCGAAAGGAAGGGATCGAAGGCGATCACCCGCATCTTCAGGCCTTGTGCGCGGTTGGCGACGATCGAGCCGATATTGCCGCAGCCGATGACGCCGAGGGTCTTGCCGGCGAGTTCGGTGCCGACGAAGCGCGACTTTTCCCACTTGCCGGCGCGGGTGGAGCGGTCGGCCGCAGGGAGTTGGCGGGCCAGGGCCATCATCATGGCGATGGCGTGCTCGGCCGTGGTCACCGAATTGCCGAAGGGGGTGTTCATGACGACCACACCGGCCTCGGTCGCCGCCTCGATGTCGACATTGTCGACCCCGATCCCGGCGCGGCCCACCACCTTGAGTCTGGTCGCCGCCGCCAGGAGATCACTCGTCACCTTGGTCGCCGAGCGGATGGCGAGGCCGTCATAGTCGCCGATGATCGCCATTTGCTCCTCGGGCGGGAGCCCGGGCTTGACGTCGGCGGCGATGCCGCGCTGCTCGAAGATGGCGACGGCGGCAGGGCTGAGTTTGTCGGCGATCAGCACACGAAACATGGGCTATCCTCGAAAAGTGAATAACGGTCAGTCGGCGGCCTCGGTCTCGGCCGCCCTGGTCTGGGCGAAGGCCCAGTCCAGCCAGGGCAGCAGGCGTGCCGTGTCCTCGGGCTCGACGGTGGCCCCGCCCCAGAGGCGCAGGCCGGGCGGCGCGTCGCGATAGCCGGCGATGTCGAAGGCGACCTGTTCCTCGTCGAGCCGTTTGACCATGGCCTTGACGAACGCGGCCTGCTCGGCGGCGGGGCGGCCGGCGATCACGGGATCGGTGATCTTCAGGCAGATCGAGGTGGAGGAGCGGGTCTCGGGTGTCGCGGCGAGGAAAGCCGCCCAGGGCGAGCTTTCGACCCACGTTGCAACGGCCGCGAGATTGGCCCGCGAGCGTTCGACCAGGGCCGAGAGACCGCCGATCGCCTCCGCCCAGGTCAGCGCGTCGAGCACGTCCTCGACGGCCAGCATCGAGGGCGTGTTGATGGTCTCGCCCTTGAAGATGCCGTCGATCAGCTTGCCCCCCTTGGTCAGCCGGAAGATCTTCGGCAGCGGCCAGGGCGGGCTGTAGCTCTCGAGCCGTTCGACCGCCCGCGGGCTCAGGGCCAGCATGCCGTGCTGGCCTTCGCCGCCCAACACCTTCTGCCAGGACCAGGTGACGACGTCGAGCTTGGGCCAGGGAAGCTCCATGGCAAAGACGGCGGAGGTCGCATCGCAGAGGGTGAGGCCGGTGCGGTCGGTGGCTATCCAGTCGCCGTCGGGGACCACCACGCCCGAGGTGGTACCGTTCCAGGTGAAGACGATGTCGCGGTCGGGGCTGGTGGCGGCAAGGTCGGGAAGCGCACCGTAATCGGCCTCGAAGCGGCGCAGATCCTCGAGCCTGAGTTGCTTGACCGCATCGGTGAGCCAGCCCGACCCGAAGCTCTCGAAGGCGACGACATCGCAGCCCCGCGCCCCCAGCATCGTCCACATCGCCATCTCGAACGCACCGGTATCGGAGGCCGGGACGATACCGAGAACGTAATCGTCCGGGATGCCGAGGATCGCCCGGCTCTTCTCGATGACGGCGGCCAGACGCTGTTTCGCCGGGCCAGAGCGATGCGAGCGGGCGACGAGTGCCGGCTGCAGCGCATCGACGGACCAGCCGGGCCGCTTCGCGGTCGGGCCGGAGCCGAAGCAGGGATTGGACGGGCGCTGAGCCGGTCGCTGCATGAAACCTCGCTAGTGTCGCGGAGCCGAAACAATCGGCCGGAAATTAGAAGGTTTCTCGCTGCATCGCAACACGGCCGTTCGGCGCAGGGCTATCTCCGGCAAGCGGTGTCCGCCAACCTCGAAGATGATCAAAAATCGGGCAACGCGATCGGTTCGGCGGCACCAACACGCTCACTTGCCGTGATTTCGGGCAGAGAGCCCCGGAATCGAGTGCTCTGGCATGTGCCTTGCTGCGAGCGCGGGCAATCACAGACCTCGTGCTCGCCTCGGCGGCCACGTCTCTTCTTGGGGAGTCCGCCCTCTTGCCTCTGCTCCGTCGCTCCGTCCTCGCGCTGGCTTGCGCCCTTCCGCTGACCTTGCCGGCTGTCGCTTCGGCCCAGCAACGCACCGATTTTCGCATCTGCTGGTCGATCTATGTCGGCTGGATGCCCTGGGGTTGGGCCGCCGACAACGGCATCGTCGCCAAGTGGGCCGACCAGCACGGCATCGAGATCGAGGTCGTGCAGATCAACGACTATATCGAATCGATCAACCAGTACACGGCCGGCGCCTTCGACGGCTGCTCGATGACCAACATGGACGCGCTGACCATCCCGGCGGTGGGCGGGGTCGATTCCACGGCGCTGATCATCGGCGATTTCTCCAACGGCAATGACGGCATCGTCTCGAAATCGGCCTCGAGCCTGGAGGAGCTCGCCGGCGCGCCGGTCAACCTGGTCGAGCTCTCGGTCTCCCATTACCTCCTCGCCCGCGGCCTGGAGAGTGTCGGCCTCGCCGAGCGCGACTTGGCCGGCGTCGTCAACACCTCCGATGCCGACCTGGTCTCGGTCTTCTCGGCAGCCCCCGATGTCGAGCACGTGGTCACCTGGAACCCGCTTCTGGCCGAGGTGGCGGCGATGCCGGGCTCGACGAAGCTCTTCGACAGCAGCCAGATCCCGGGCGAGATCATCGACATGCTGGTGGTCAACAGCGAGGTGCTCGACGCCAATCCGGACTTCGGCAAGGCGCTGGTCGGGGCCTGGTACGAGACCATGAGGGTCATGAGCGGTGACGACGACGCCGGGATCGCCGCGCGTACCGCCATGGGGGAGGCGTCCGGGACCGATCTCGCGGGCTACGAGATGCAGCTCGACTCGACGATGATGTTCTACGATCCGGCCGATGCCGTCGCCTTCACCACGAGCCCCGATCTGATCGAGACCATGGAGCGGGTGCGGACCTTCTCCGACAGCCACGGGCTCCTCGAGGGCGGGCTCGACTATGTCGGCATCGCCTTTCCCGACGGCACGGTGCTCGGCAGCGAGAGCAACGTGAAGCTGCGCTTTACCGCCGAGTACATGGCGATGGCGGCCGAAGGCTCTCCATAGCCGCGCGATGCGCCGGCTGATCAACCGGGAGCCCGGGCGGCTCCTGGGCTTCGTGCTGGCGGCCCTGCCGTTCGTGCTGCTGATCGTGATCTATCTCGCGGCGAGCGAGGCGCGGCTCAGCCTCAATCCCGACGACAAGCTCCTGCCCTCGCCCGCGGCCTTCATGGATGCCATCCACCGCATGGCCTTCGTCGAGGACCAGCGCTCGGGCGATCTCCTGCTCTGGAAGGACACGGCCGCCAGCCTGCAGCGCCTCTTGTCTGGCCTCGCGATTGCCGCCGCCCTCGCCCTGTCGCTGGGCACGCTGATCGGCGCCATTCCCTATGTGCGCACGACCCTGGGGCCGGTCATCGCGGTCATCGCGATGATCCCGCCCTTGGCGATCCTCCCCATCCTGTTCATCACGCTGGGCCTCGGCGAGGTCGCCAAGGTGGCGCTCATCGTCCTCGGCGTCACCCCGGTGATGGTCCGCGATCTCGCCTTTCGCGTCGCCGAGATACCGAACGAGCTGCTCTTGAAGGCGCAGACACTGGGCGCCTCGACCTGGCAG
>CAZNWE010000131.1:0-7210 GCA_964576715.1 uncultured Geminicoccaceae bacterium
CGCGAACCGCCCGCTCCGCCTCGTCCTCGTGCGCCACCGGCCAGCCGAAATAGGCCAAGACCCCATCACCCATGAACTTCGCCACATGCCCCTCGAACCGCGCCACCTCACCCGCGACGGCGTTCTGATAGGCACGCAGCACGGCGCCCATCTCCTCCGGGTCGAGCCGCGCGGAGAGTGCGGTCGAGCCGACCAGATCGACGAACATCACCGTCAGCTGCCGCCGTTCGGCGGCGCTGCCGGGCACCGGTCTCGCGGGTACTGCTGCGACCGGGACCTCCTGACCCTCACGAATGGCGCGCAGCAATGCCTTTCTGGGCCCGAGCGGCAGGCCGAGGCTGGCAAGATCGGCATCGGTGAGCTCGGGCAGGAGGTCGACCGTGATCTCGGCCGCGACGAACGCTTCAGTGAAGCGCTCGAAGCCCAGTCCGCGCAGCCACGCCCCGATCTCCAACGCCTTCCCTCCACCGCCGCCCGCGCAGGTAGGGTGAAGCTAGCGCGGTCGCACGTCGAGCACCACCTCGGCATCGCCGCCGCGCCGAGCCGCATGGCTGCGACGTGCCCCGGTCGCCGGTGCCCGGGCGCCAGGATCGCGAACCGGGTGGTCGAGGTCAGCGCGAGCGGCGGCGGTCGTCGGGCCGTTCGTCACTCGGGCAAGCCGGCGCCGCGCAGCTCGGCGGCGATGCGCGCGAAGCCGAGAGCGTTGGCGAACAGATAGCGCTCCTCGAGATTGGCGAGGCTGGTGTCGGGTGCCAGCTCGAGCAGCCGCTGAACGGCGGTGCCTGCCTCGTCGTGCCGGCCGAGCCTGACGAGGCAAATGGCCAGCGTGGTGTGGTTCGGGGCGAACAGCGGATTGGCTTCCCGGGCCTTGTTGATGTGGCGCAATGCCGTCTCGGCATCGCCCGCCGCCAGTTTCGCCGCGCCCAGGACGGCTTCCGGCATGTGGCGCAGCGGGTCGAACGGGCTCAGCCTGAGCGCGCGCTCGGCGTGCCGCTCGGCCTCGTCGGGGCGGCCGAGCATCATGCTGACCAGGGCGATGACGGTGTGCGCGATGGCCGAGCTCGGCGTCTGCGCCAGGGCCCGCTCGACCATGACCAGTGCCGTCTCGTGGCGTCGGCCGAGAGCACTCAGGGCCAGTGCCGCGAAGGCCAGTGCCGTCGCGTCGTCGCTGCGGGCCGCCGCCACCGCCTCGGCATGGGCGAGCGCCGCCGCCCGGTCGGCCGGGTCCCGGCCACCCCAGAGGAAGCGCTGCTGCCGGCAAAAGGCGGCAACACCGTGCGCCTCGGCATAAGCCGGATCGAGCACCAGCGCCTGCTCGAGCAGGGCGAGGCCGGCAGCCCGGCCATCCTGCGTGAAGCTGTAGGACTGTTCGAGGCCGCGCAGATAGAGGTCGTGGGCATCGAGATTGCCCGGCCGCTGGCGCTTGGCCCGTTCGATCTCGGCCCGTCGTACCGAGGGCTCGATGGCGGCGACCACGCCCAGGGTGATCTGGTCCTGCAGGTCGAACACGTCGTCGAGCGTGCCGTCGAACCGGTCGGCCCAGAGGTGCCGGCCATCCTCGGTGGCGATCAGCTGGGCGGTGATGCGGACCCGGCCGCCGGCCCGGCGCACGCTCCCTTCGAGCACGTAGCGGACGTCGAGCTCGCGCCCGACCTGCCGAATATCGATAGACTTGCCCTTGTAGGCGAAGGTCGAGTTGCGGGCGATCACCAAGAGCCAGCGGATCCGTCCCAGCCCGGTGATGATCTCCTCCACCATGCCGTCGGCGAAATAGTCCTGCTCCGCGTCACCGCTCATGTTGGCGAACGGCAGCACGGCGATCGACGGCTTGGCCTGGACCGGCGGCGGCACGACCGCCGGCACCGGCACGGCGGCACCGGCCCAGCGCCAGACCCGGACCGGCCGGTCGATGTTCTTGAGCGCTCGGTCGCCCTGATCCTCGAACGGGACGGCCAGGCGGTCACGCACCTGCTCGTGCACGGCCCCTGCGATGCAGATGCCGCCCGGCTCCGCCAGCCCCTCGAGCCGGGCCGCGACATTGACCCCGTCGCCCTGCAGGTCGAGGCCGTCGACGACCACGTCGCCGAGATTGACGCCGATGCGCAACGCCAGCCCCCGGTCGCTCGCGGTGGCACCCCCGGCAATCGCCTCCTGGATCTCGACCGCACTGCGCACCGCGTCGACCACACTGGCGAACTCGGCGAGCAGCCCGTCGCCCATGAGCTTGAACACCCGGCCGCTGTGCCGGGCGATCACGGGCTCGATGATGGCCGATCGCAGTGCTGCGAGGGCGGCGAGCGTCGCCTCCTCGTCGGCCCGCACCAGCCGCGAGTAGCCGACAACGTCGGCCGCGAGAATGGCCGTCAGCCGCCTCGTCACCCGCTCAGCCGCCATGCTGCCAAGCTTTCCCGTGAATGCCCGATGAACTGGCGAGCCTACGAGCCGGCGAACGGGAAGTCCATCGCTGCCCACGCGCGGCTTTTGCCAAGCGGCCGCCCTTTGCCTATGGTCCGCATCGTCGGTGTGCCGGGCCCGCCCGCAGCGCATCGGCGTTTTCGACCACTCACGGGATCAGTGTGCATGTGCGGCATCTGCGGCGACCTCCGCTTCGATGGCAGCGACGCCTCGGCCGAGGCCATTTCGGCCATGATGCAGGTGATGGTGCCGCGCGGCCCCGACGGTGGCGGCATGCTGGTCAGGAACGGCACCGGCTTCGGCCATCGGAGGCTCAAGATCATCGATCTCTCGGAAAAAGCCGCCCAGCCGATGACCGACAGCGAGCTCGGCCTGTCGATCGCCTTCAACGGCTGCATCTACAACTACCCCGAATTGCGCCGCGAGCTCGAGGGGCTGGGCTACCGCTTCTTCTCGACCGGCGACACCGAGGTGATCATCAAGGCCTGGCATGCCTGGGGGCCACGCTCTGTCGACCGCTTCAAGGGCATGTTCGCCTTCGCCATCGAGGAACGCGACACCGGCCGCGTGGTGCTGGCCCGCGACCGCTTCGGGATCAAGCCGCTCTACTTGGCGGAAACCAAGGGCCGCGTCCGCTTCGCTTCGTCGCTCCCCGCCCTGCTCGCCACGGGTGACATCGACACCGCGATCGACCGCGTCGGCCTCGCCCACTACATGACCTTCCACGCCGTCGTCCCGCCACCGCATACCATCTTGCGCGGGATCAAGAAGCTGCCGCCGGCGACCATCAGGACATACGATGCCGACGGGCACTACCACGACGAGGTCTACTGGCGCCTAGCGTACCACCGCACGGTCGAGGAGATCGAGCGCCCCTTCGAGGATTGGCGCGACATGGTGCTCGATTGCCTGCGCGCCGCGGTCAAGCGCCGCATGGTGGCCGACGTGCCGGTCGGCGTGCTGCTCTCGGGCGGCGTTGATTCGAGCGTCATCGTCGGCCTCCTCGCCGAGATGGGCCAGCAGGACCTCAACACCTTCTCGATCGGCTTCGAGGAGGCGCACGGCGAGAAGGGCGACGAGTTCGTCTATTCCGACCTCATCGCCGAGACCTACGGCACCAAGCACCACAAGATCTTCGTCCCATCGTCGGAGCTGTTGACGGCCTTGCCGGAAACCATTGCCGCCCAATCCGAGCCCATGGTCTCCTATGACAATGTCGGCTTCTTCCTCTTGTCCCGCGAGGTCGCCAAGCGCATCAAGGTGGTGCAGAGCGGGCAGGGGGCCGACGAGGTGTTCGCCGGCTATCACTGGTACCCGCCGCTGACCGCGTCCAACGACCCGGTCGGCGACTATGCCAAGGTGTTCTTCGACCGCGATTACCAAACGCTCGGCCGGCACCTCTCACCCGAGTACATGACCGACAGCGACGAGGCCTTCGACTTCGTCCGCCAGGCGATGGCGATACCGGGGGCGGATCAGGCCGTCGACAAGGCGCTCAGGCTCGATACCACCGTCATGCTGGTCGACGACCCGGTCAAACGGGTCGACAACATGACCATGCGCCACGGTCTCGAGGCCCGCGTCCCATTCCTCGACCACGACCTGGTCGAGCTCGCCGCCAGGATCCCGCAGGAGCACAAGCTCAGCCACGGCGGCAAGGGGGTCTTGAAGGAAGCCAGCCGCAAGGTCATCCCGGCCGCGGTGATCGACCGCAAGAAGGGCTATTTCCCCGTCCCGGCACTGAAATACCTCGCCGGCCCCTATCTCGACATGGTTCATGGCACGCTGACCAACCAGGCGGCAAGGCAGCGCGGCCTCTTCCAAGCGAGCTATCTCGACACCCTTTTTGCCGATCCGAAGGCGCACATCACCCCGCTCAGAGGCTCGGAGCTCTGGCAGGTCGCGGTCCTCGAGATGTGGCTGCAGGCGCACGGAGTCTGACATGGCTGACCCGAACACCGAGGCCGAGGGCAAGAACGCCGTCGTCGACATGGGCTGGGGCCGACTGATCTTCGGCCAGACCTTCGCCGACACCAACGACCTGGTGACCGCGATCCGGGCCGAGGGGCCGGGCCGGCGGGACATCGCGGCCTATATCCAGGACCCGCACGTGGTCCTCGCCCAGGCGCCGCAGGAGCTCTTCCTCGACCCGTCGCACACCTACCGGCTCGAGCTCACGCGGCTGAAAGGCGGCCGCAAGCCGCGCGGCTTCACCATCCGCAGGCTCAACTCGCGCAGCGACGCCGACGCGGTCAACCGCATCTACCTGGCACAGAAGATGGTGCCCGTGGCCCCCGACTTCTTCTGGCAGCGCCGCGACAGCCGGGTGGTCACCTGCCTCGTCGCCGAGGACGACAAGACCGGCGGAGTGATCGGCACGGTGATGGGCTGCGATCACGGCCGCGCCTTCAGCGACCACGACAAGGGCAGCTCCCTCTGGTGCCTCGCGGTCGACCCGCAGACCAGCCGCCCGGGTGTCGGCGAGGCCCTGGTCCGGCATCTCGCCGACATCTTCGCCAAGGCCGGTGCCAGGCAGCTCGACCTCTCGGTCCTGCACGACAACGAGCAGGCGATCGCCCTCTACGAACGGCTGGGATTCGAGCGCCTCGCCGTCTTCACCCTCAAGCGCAAGAACCCGATCAACGAGCGGCTGTTCCTCGGCCCCGAGCCCGAGGAGGGCCTCAACCCCTATGCGCGGCTGATCGTCGACGAAGCGCGGCGCCGCGGCATCGGGGTCGAGATCATCGACGCCGAGGGCGGCTTCTTCCGCCTCGTCTCCGGCGGCCGGTCCATCGCCTGCCGGGAAAGCCTCTCGGAGCTCACCTCGGCCGTGGCGATGAGCATCTGCGACGACAAGGCGGTCACCCGGCGCATCCTCGAGAAGGCCGGGGTCGTCGTGCCGGCGCAGCTCGGCGTCGCCGGCTGGACAACCGGCCAGGCCCAGGTCGAGGCCTTCCTCAGGCAGCACCGCCGGGTGGTCGTCAAGCCCGCCCGTGGCGAGCAGGGCAGGGGTGTTGCCGTCGGCCTCGACAGGCTCGAGGCCGTCGAGGCGGCAGTGGTCGCGGCCCGCCAGCTCTGCGACCGTGTCCTGATCGAAGCCATGGCCGCAGGCCAGGATCTGCGCCTCGTCGTCATCGACTACCGCGTGGTCGCGGCCGCCATCCGCCGCCCGGCCCACATCCTCGGCGACGGCCAGTCCAAGGTCAGGGACCTGATCGAGCGGCAGAGCCGCAGGCGTGCTGCCGCCACCGGCGGCGAGAGCCGCATCCCGCTCGATGCCGAGACCGAGCGCACGCTCGAGGCCGCCGGCTACGGACTCGACGACGTGCCCGAGAACGGGCGGGAGATCCAGGTCAGGAAGACCGCCAATCTGCACACCGGCGGCACCATCCACGACGTCACCGACAACGTCCACCCGGCCCTGGTCCAGGCCGCCGTGTTGGCCGCCCGGACCATCGAGATCCCGGTGGTCGGCATCGACTTCATCGTCCCGTCACCCTACGGCCCCGACTATGTGTTCATCGAGGCCAACGAGCGCCCGGGCCTCGCCAACCACGAGCCGCAACCCACGGCCGAACGCTTCGTCGACCTCCTCTTCCCGCTCTCCATGCCGCAAGCCGCCAGGCGCTACGGCGGGGCCGCCGCATGACCCGCCTCGCCATCGACACCGACTACTGCCGCGATGTCCTCGAGCGCCTGCTCGCCATCCCGAGCCCGACCGGCTACACCGATACCATCGTCCGCGCCGTCACCGCCGAACTCGAGCCCCTCGGCGTCGGCATCGAGATCACTAGGCGGGGGGCGATCCGCGCCTACCTGCAAGGCGGCCGGCGGAAGGGGGCCCGCGCCATCATCTCGCATCTCGACACGCTCGGTGCCCAGGTCCGCTTGCTGAAGGACAACGGCCGCCTCGCCGTCACCTCGATCGGCCAGTGGTCCGCCCGCTTCGCCGAAAGCTGCCGCTGCACCATCTTCAGCGAGAACGGCGCCTATCGCGGCACCATCCTGCCACTCAAAGCCTCGGGCCACACCTTCAACGAGGAGATCGACGACCAACCCATCGGCTGGGACCACGTCGAAATCCGCGTCGACGCCTACGCCCGCAAACGCGCCGACCTGATCAAGCTCGGCATCGACGTCGGCGACATCGTCGCCATCGACCCCGGCACCGAATTCTTGGACAACGGCTACATCGTCTCCCGCCACCTCGACAACAAGGCCGGCGTCGCCGTCATGCTGGCGGCCTTGAAGGCGCTCGTCGAAAGCGGCAAGACCACGCCCGTCGACATCTACTGGCTCTTCTCCATCGCCGAGGAGGTCGGTGTGGGCGCCTCCTCGCTGCTCACCCCCGAGATCGCCGCCATGGTCACCGTCGACAACGGCACGACCGCCCCGGGCCAGAACAGCGACGAATTCGGCGTCACCATCGCCATGGCCGACCAGACCGGCCCCTTCGACTTCCACCTGACGAAAAAGCTCGTGCAACTCTGCCGCGAGCACGACATCCGCTACCAGAAAGACGTGTTCCGCCACTACCGCTCCGACAGTGCCTCCGCCATCGAAGCCGGTGCGGATGTCCGAACAGCCCTGATCACCTTCGGCGTCGACGCCAGCCACGGCTTCGAGCGCATCCACAGCCACGCCCTGCGCTCCCTCGCCGAACTCGTCACCGCCTACGTCACCAGCCCCGTCCAAATCCGCCGCGACGCCGAAGAACTCGCCGAAATCGAAGGCTTCACCACCCAGCCGATGGAAGAAGCAGAGCAAACGTTGAAGCCGGAGAGCAAGATGCCGG
>CAZNWE010000132.1:0-7143 GCA_964576715.1 uncultured Geminicoccaceae bacterium
GTGGCCGCGAGAACATCGGGCTCCTGGTCGGCAACCTGAACAGTGGCGGCGGCAGCGGCCGTGAGAACCTCGGGCTCCTGGTCGGCAACCTGAACACCGCCGGCGGGCTCGGCCGCGAACTCACCGGGTTTCTCCAGGGCAATTTCAACCGGCGCTGATCGGCGACCTGCGGCCCGGCGTCGGGACCGATCAGCCGCCGTAGCGCCCTTCGACATGGGCGAGGAAGGCCGCCGGGCCGAGTTCTGCGCCCGTGGCTTCCGCGATCAGCGCCTGCATCGGCAGGCTCGAGGCTTTTTCGTGGATGTTGGTCCTGAGCCATTGGCGGAGCAGCGTGAAATCACCGGCTTCGATCCCCGCCATCAGGTCGGGGCATCGGCGCTCGGCGGCCTGGAAGAGCTGGGCGGCGAGTAGCGCACCCAGGCTGTAGTTGGGGAAGTAGCCGAACGCACCCACGGGCCAGTGGATGTCCTGCAGGCAGCCGTCCCGGTCGCTCGGTGGGGCGATGCCGAGGAGCTCCTGCATCGTGTCGTTCCAGGCGGCGGGCAGGTCCTTGAGGTCGAGGTCGCCCTCGAGCAGGGCTTTCTCCAGGCGGTAGCGCAGCACGATGTGCAAGGGGTAGGTCAGCTCGTCGGCATCGACGCGGATCAGGCCCTTCTCGACGTGGGTGTAGAGGGCGATCAGGTTGTCGGCGGCGAAGGCGGGTTGGGGGCCAAAGGTTTCCTCGAGCCGGCCCGAGAGGTAGCGGAGGAAGGCGGGCGAGCGGCAGGCCTGCATCTCGATGATCAGGGACTGGCTCTCGTGGATCGCCATGCCGTGGCTCGAGCCCACGGGCTGGCCGCGCCAGGGCTCGGGCAGGCCGGCCTCGTAGAGCGCGTGGCCGGTCTCGTGCAGCACGCCCATGAGTGCGGAGACGGTCTCGTTCTCGTCGTAGCGGGTGGTGATGCGGATATCGGTGGGGGTACCGCCGCAGAAGGGATGGGTGCTCTCGTCCAGCCTGCCGTGGTCGAAATCGAAGCCGATCCTGGCCATGAGGTCCTCGGCCAGGGCCTTTTGCCTGGCCTTGGGAAACGGGCCTTGCGGCTTTTCGGCCTTGGGCTGCGTGGCGAGGCGGTTCTCGATCAGGGCGGGGAGCTGGTCCTGGAGCGGCTTGAACAGGCGATCGATGGTCGGCTCGTCGAGGCCGGGCTGGAACTGGTCGAGGAGTGCAGCGTAAGGGTCGAGGCCGAGCTTCTCGCCTTCGCGGGCGGCCGCCTCGCGGGTCAGGCGGAGGACTTCCTCGAGGTGCGGGCGGAGGCTCGGGTAGTCGTTGTCGGCCCGCGCCTGCCGCCAGGCCATCTCGCAGGTGTTGGTGGCCCGCGCCCTCGCCTCGACGAGGGACTGCGGCAGGGCGGTGGCCCGGGTGTAGCGGTCCTCGATCAGCCTGAGATTGGCGGCCTGCCAGGCGTCGAGGGGCTCCCCCTTCGCCTGCTCGATCAGCTCGGCGGTGGCGCTTGCGCTGAGGATCTCGTGGCAGACGCCGCCGAGCGCGGCGAGCTGCTCGCCCCTTGCCACATTGCCGCCCTTGGGCATGACGGCGGCCTGGTCCCAGTTGAGAACGGCTGCGGCCCCGCCGAGGTCGGCCAGGCGCTTCAGGCGCTGCTCAAGCGCGACGTAGGCCGACATCGGCGGGCTCCAGGTTCTCGATGGTGGGGGCGCGCCAGACGGTGGCGAGGGATGCGGCGATGACGGCGAAGGTGAGAACCCCGATCGCCTGATGGGCCACCGCCGTCCAGACGGGGACGAGGAGGACGATGACCAGGGCGCCGAGGCTGACCTGGGCGATGACCAGGGCGGTGGCGGCCAGCGCCAGGTGACGGAGGATCGGGTTGTCGCCCCTATTGGCCAGGATCAGAAAGGCGAGGACGCCGAGGCCGGTGAGGGCTGCGAACGTGCGGTGGAGGAAGTGGATGCGGACTTGCGGGTCGGCGAGGTCGGGGACGTAGCCACCGTTGCAGGACGGCCATTCGTAGCAGGCGAGCGAGGCGCCGCTTTTCGCGGTGACCGCGGCGGTCAGCATGGTGCCGAGGACCAGAAGCCAGAGGCCGACCAGGAACGGCCGCCACCAGGCAGGCTCGGGCGTGGCGAAGTGGCGGGCGGGGAGGAGGCGGGCGGTGAAGTAGATCAGCAGCGTGAAGAGGAAGAGGGCGTTGCCGAGGTGCAGGGCCACCGACCAGGGGCTGTTGGCATCGAAGACGGTGAGGCCGCCGAGCTTCGCCTGGATCAGCAGCACGACAGAGATGCCGAGCGCCAGGCGCCAGCCACCACGGTCGAGGTGGCGGCGGCAGAAGGCGGTGATGGCGATCACCAGAATGAGCGGGCCGAGGAAGACGCCGGCGATCAGGCGATGGCCCCACTCCAGCATGACCTGGAAGTAGCTGTAGCCGACATCGCCCAAGGCGGCGAAGTCGGCGGGGGTCAGCCACCATTCGCCGTAGCAGGTGGGCCAGTCCGGGCAGGAGAGGCCGGAATTGGTGGTGCGCACCCAACCACCCAGGATGATCAGCCCGTAGGTGAGGACGAGGCTGGCGATCGAGAGGTTGCGAAGAGTGGTCATGACCTTGGTTCCTTGGCGCGCGCCCGGCCCATCAGGAAATAGATGACGAGGAGGCCGCAGGCGAGGCCGTACCAGGTGAGCGCGTAGCCGAGATGGTCGTTCCTGACGTTCAGGGCGGGCGGGTCGGCGATCGGCGGCGTGCGCTCGACGCCTTGGGGGCGGCGGACCAGGGTGGCGGCGGCGAGGTCGGGAAGGCCGGTCCATTGGCGAAGGGCTGGCGTGTCGGACCAGAACCAGCGGCGGGCCTCGGGGTCGTTGGCCGGGCGGAAGAGTGGCTTCTCGGGCAGGTGGTCGAGATAGACGGTGGCGCTGAAGCCTTCCTCGGTCGGGGTCGGCTCGGCGCCGAGGAAGTCGCCGACGGGCTCGGGGATCCAGCCGAGATCGACCAGGATGGCAACACCGTCATCGCGCTCGAGCGGGGCGATCAGCCGGGCGCCGGGAATGCCGCCCTTCTGCTGGCTGCCCTTGGCGAAGGCGCGGTCGAGGCGGAGGATGCCTGCGGTCGTCACCGGGCGGTGGTCGAGGGCCAGAATGGCGGCTTCGCCCGCGGGGAGTGGCACCGGCTCGGCCTCGAGCCCGGCCTCGATGCGGGCGATGAGGTCCAGCTTCCAGGCGAGGCGCCGGACCTGCCAGGTGCCGAGGCCGACGAGGACGACGAGGGCGGCCAGGACCAGGATGCTGAGCAGCCAGCCCGGGCGAAAGCTGCGGCCGATGGCGCTCGCCATGCCGGCACTAGCCCTGCCGCTCGAAGTCGCTCCGGCGGTGCTTGTACTGGAGCGCGATCATCAGGCCCTTCAAGGGGCGCATCATGGCGAGGCAAAGGACGGCGGCGAGCGGCAGCCAGACCGCCATGTGCAGCCAGACGGGCCAGCCGTAGCGCACTTCGACCACAAGGGCGGCGATGACGACGACGGCACCGGCGATCAGGGTGATGAAGGCGACCGGGCCGTCGCCGCTGTCCTGCGCGCGCAAGTCGGCGCCGCACACTTCGCAATGGTCGACCACGGCAACGAAGCCGTTGAACAGCCGGCCGTTGCCGCAGGCGGGGCAGCGCCCCTGCAGGCCGGCTGTGACGGCTGATGCGGCGGGGTTGGCCACCTACTGCATCGCCTCGGACGTCCAGGTCATGTTGCCACCCCACCAGTAGACCGAAACGAAGAGAAACAGCCAGACGACGTCGACGAAATGCCAGTACCAGGCGGCGGCCTCGAAGCCGACATGGCGCTCGGGCTTCAGGGCGCCATACCAGGCGCGCATGGTGCAGACGATGAGGAAGGTCGTGCCGATCAGGACGTGGAAGCCGTGAAAGCCGGTGGCCATGTAGAAGGCCGAGCCGAAGATCCCCTGGGTAATGGTCAGGCCCTCGTGGACGAGCTCGACATACTCGTAGACCTGGAAGCTGAGGAAGATGACGCCGAGGGCGACGGTGATCGCGAGCGCCTTGAAGGTGGTCGCCTTGTCCCCTTCGCGTAGCGCGTGGTGCGCCCAGGTGATGGTGCAGCCGGAAAGCAGCAGGATCAGCGTATTGAGGAACGGGATCTGCCAGGTGGGCAGGGCGTGCACCCCTTCGGGTGGCCATTGGACGGTGACGAGGTCCGGCGGGACCAGTGCACCCCAGAAGAACGCCCAGAAGAAAGCGAAGAAGAAAAACACTTCCGAGGTGATGAACAGGAGCATGCCGATGCGCAGCATCGACGCGACCTTTTCGCTGTAGTCGCCGCGCCCGGATTCGCGCAGCACGTCGCGGAACCAGACGAACATGGTGTAGAGGACGGCGAGGAACCCGCCGAGCATCAGCACGCCGCCGAAGCCGGAGCCGTGGAACCACATCACAGCACCGAGTGTGAGCGCGAGCGCCGACATGCTGCCCACGAACGGCCAGGGGCTAGGTTCGACCAGGTTGTAGTCGTGCTTGGGCCCATGGGCCTCGTGCTGCGCCCCTTCCTGGGCGTGATCGCCGCCGATGACTTGGGCCATGGTCGCAACGTCCCCCGTTCAGATCTCTTCGTCGGTGGTCAGGACCTGGGCGGTCTGCGCGGCGGTCAGGGCCGCAGTCGCCTCGTCGTCCTTGAAGAAGGTATAGGAGAGGGTGATCTCGTGCACGTCCCGGGTGTCGGCGTCGTCGAGGATCGCCGGGTCGACGAAGAAGGAGACCGGCATCTCGACCCGCTCGCCCGGCATCAGCAGTTGTTCCTCGAAGCAGAAGCAGTGCACTTTGGCGAAGTAGCCGCCGACCTTGTGCGGGGTGACGTTGTAGACCGCGCGGCCGACGATCGGCTGGTCAGAGCGGTTCTCCGCCGCATAGAAGGCCAGGTGGTTCTCGCCGATCTTGACCTCGAGGCGCCGCTGCAGGGGCTCAAAGCGCCAGGGCAGATCGGGCTCACGGTCGGCGTTGAAGCTGATCCGGATGGTCTGGTCGCGCGCCTGATCGGGCGCCGCCCCGGCGACCTGCGTGGTGCCGCCGAACCCGGTGACCCGGCAGAACAGGTCGTAGAGGGGGACCGAGGCGGCAGTCAGCCCGAGCATGCAGACGATGATGCCGGAGGCGTAGAGGGCGGTGCGCCGATTGCGTTGGCGATCCATTGGCTCAGGATGCTCCCATTTTGACGATGGTGACGAAGTAGAACAGCACCACGAGTGCCAGCAGGATCAGGCCGAGCGCGATGTTCTTGGATCGTTGCCGCCGCCGCTGCTCGTCGCCACTGATCATGAGCCCATCCAGCCGAGCACGAGGTGGTCGACGAGGATAGCCGAAAAGAGCGCGAAAAGGTAGACGATCGAGTATTTGAAAAGGCGCATCGCGAGCCGGTCGCTGGGCCCGCGATAGAGCCGCCAGGCGTCGCGGAGAAAGAGGCCGGAGAGCAGCACAGCCGCGGCAGCATAGAGCCAGCCGGCGGTGCCGACCAGCGCCGGCAGCAGGCTGCTGACCGCGAGGACCAGCGAATAGCCGAGGATCTGTCGCCGGGTGGCCGCGGCACCGGCGGCCACCGGCAGCATCGGCACGCCGACAGTGGCGTAGTCCTTGGCACGGTAGAGGGCCAAGGCCCAGAAATGCGGCGGGGTCCAGAAGAAGACGACGAGGAAGAGGAGGATCGGCATGAGGTCGACGGTGCCGGTGACCGCGGCCCAGCCGATCAGCGGCGGAAAGGCGCCGGCCGCACCGCCGATGACGATGTTCTGCGGCGTCCGCCGCTTCAGCCAGAGCGTGTAGACGAAGACGTAGAAGCCGATGGTCAGCGCCAGGATGCCGGCAGCGACCCAGTTGACCGCGAGGCCCATGGTGCCGATCGAGGCGATGGCCAGCGTGATGCCCATCGCCAGAGCCTCGGCGGGCGCTATCCGTCCGGCGGCGGTCGGCCGCCGGCGGGTGCGGATCATGATCCGGTCGATGTCGCTGTCGTAGGCGTTGTTGATCGCCGCCGACGCCCCGGCCCCCGCCGCCATGGCGAGGATGGCGACGAAGGCGAGCAGCGGGTGGATGCTACCCGGGGCGATGAACAGGCCGACGCCGCCGGTGAAGACGACGAGTTTCATGACGTTGGGCTTGAGCAGTGTCCAGTAGTCGACAAGCTCCGCCTGCCCCAGGGCAGCCTCGCCAGGAAGAGCGGTTCGGGTCGCGTGGTCGATCGCGCGGGCCATGGAAATCCAGAAGGGTGCTCGAGAGGCCCGCACCCGGTGGTGCTGTAGCGGGCCGCCGGGTGCGGGTGGTCAGCGGACTTGCGGCAATTCCTCGAAGGTATGGAAGGGCGGCGGCGAGCTTACCGTCCATTCCAGCGTCGTCGCCCCCTCGCCCCAGGGGTTGTCCGCCATCTTCGGTTCGGCCGTGAAAATCTTGTAGAGGATGTAGCAGAAGTAGAAGGCGCTGGCCGCCGAAATCAGCGAGCCGATGGTGCTGATCATGTTCCAGGCGGCGAAGGCGTCCGGGTAGTCCGGGATGCGCCGCGGCATGCCGGCAAGGCCGAGGAAGTGCTGCGGAAAGAAGGTGATGTTGACGCCGACGAAGGTCAGCCAGAAGTGGATCTTGCCCATGTATTCCGGGTAGGACCGCCCGGTCATCTTGCCGATCCAGTAGTAGAAGCCGGCGAAGATGGCGAACATCGCACCCAAGCTGAGAACGTAGTGGAAGTGGGCGACGACGTAGTAGGTGTCGTGCAGCACTGCGTCCATGCCGGCATTGGCGAGCACCACGCCGGTAACACCACCGACGGTGAAGAGGAAGATGAAGCCGACGGCCCAGAGCATCGGCGTGTCGAAGGTGAGCGAGCCCCCCCACATCGTGGCGATCCAGGAGAAGATCTTGATGCCGGTGGGCACGGCGATGATCAGCGTGGCGGCGGTGAAGTAGGCCTTGGCGTCGACGCCCATGCCGACGGTGTACATGTGGTGCGCCCAGACGACGAAGCCGATGACGCCGATCGCGACCATGGCATAGGCCATGCCGAGATAGCCGAAGACCGGCTTCTTCGAGAAGGTCGAGACGACGTGGCTGATGATCCCGAACGCCGGCAGGATCATGATGTAGACCTCGGGGTGGCCGAAGAACCAGAAGA
>CAZNWE010000133.1:0-7107 GCA_964576715.1 uncultured Geminicoccaceae bacterium
GTGCGGCCTGGCGCTTCGCCGAGGCGATCGGCAGCGAGGGCTCGGCCCTGCTCATCTTCATCGTCATGGCGCGGTTGCTGCTGCCGGAGGCGTTCGGCGTGGTCGCCCTTGCCGGCGTCGTCGTCGCCGCAGCACAGGTGCTGCTCTACGCCGGGGTGACCGACGCCATCGTCCAGGGACCGGATGCCGGGCCGCGGCGGCTCGCCACCGCCTTCTGGCTCAATCTCGGCCTCGGTCTCGCCCTGATGCTGCTGATCGGCCTCGGCGCCGCGCCCTTGGCGTCGCTGTTCGCCGAGCCAGCCCTGGCGCCGACCCTGATCGCGCTGTCGCTCATCCTGCCGCCCTATGCCGTGGCCACCCTGCTTCAGGCACGCTTCCAGCGGCGCCTGGCGTTCAAGGTCGTCGCGCTGCGTGCGCTGCTCGCCAACCTCGTGGGCGGGGTTGTCGGCCTCGGCCTGGCGCTTGCCGGTGCTGGCATCTGGGCACTGGTCGGCCTGCAGCTCGCCGGCATCGCCACGGGCTTGGTCGTGCTGGTGGCGGCCGAGCCCTGGCGACCGCAATGGCGCCTCCACTGGGCCGAGGCCAGGGCGCTGGCCCGCTTCGCGCTGCCGGTGATGGGCACCCATCTGACCAGGTTCGCCGGCAAGAAGCTGGATCTCGCCCTGCTCGGCTTGTTCGTCTCGGCGACCGAACTCGGCTACTACTTCCTCGCCACCCGGCTGATCTTCGCGCTTGGGCTCGCCACCCACTATGCGGTCTTCTCGCTGACCCTGCCGGTCCTCGCCCGGCTCGCCCACGATGGCACCGCCTTTCGCAGTGCCGCCTGCCGCACCCTCTGGCTGACCACCGCCTTTTGCCTGCCGGCCGGTCTCGGCCTCGCCCTCGTCGCCGACCTCCTGGTGCCGCTGGTCATGGGCGCGGTCTGGCAGCCGAGCGTCCTGCCGCTGCAGATCCTGGCCGGCTTGGCGATCGCCTACGCCCTGGCCCTGGTCGCCGGGCAGATCATGGTGGCGGCCGGCTGGCCCGGCGTCTTCCTCAGGCTGACCGTCGCCAACACCGCGGTCTTCCTGGCCGTGGTCGCGATCGCCGCACCTTGGGGGCTGGCCGCCGCGGCTCTTGCCGGCAGCCTGGCGAACGTGCTGCTGCTGCCGGCCTACCTCTTGGCCCTCGGGCGACTGGTCGGGCTCGCCCCGGCGGTCGTCCTCAGGGACCAGCTTCCGGTCTGGCTCGCCGGCGCTGGCATGGCCCTGGCAGTCCTCGCCCTGCGCGCCGGCACGGCCGGGCTCCTGGCACCGCTGCCGCTCTTGGCTGCGGCGATCCTGACCGGTGCGGCCGCCTATGCGCTCGCCTTGTGGCTGCTCGCCGGGCCGACGCTGCGCAGCCTCGCCCGAGCCATCGCCGTCGACCGGATGCCGGCCGCGCCAAACGCCAGCGCCATCGCCTGAGAGCCGCAGCCATGCACGACTTGCCGCCCGTTCATGCGACTTTCACCGACGATTTGACGATCGTCGAGCACGCTGTCCGAACGTGGTGCAGCCGCTTCCAACGCCCCGGCAGTGGCGCCTTGCCGCAACCCGGCAATCGCGCGCCGCAGCCCGTTGTCGACCCCGCCTGCAGCGACGGCTGTCGACGCCGCACGGCCGCGCCCGTTCTGCTTCGACGATCCGGCCCCGCGCCCAACGAGCGGTGTAATCGATCGCCGGCGCCATGCCGGCTTGGTTTATCAGCCGGCACTAGCATGGTGCGCGCGTTCGGCAGCTGGAGCATTGGTGGCAGGCTGGATGCGCTACCTCGACAGTGAACAAGCGGTTTGCCCAGGCGCATGAGCACCGACCCGAGAGCCGGCAACCTTCAGACCTTGACGGTCGCGAGCAGCAGGCGCGCCACCGCCGATGTCGCCTCGGCGGCGGCCGCCCCCGGCGTGCTCGGGACGGTGCCGCTCGGCGAGCTCCTGCGTTTCCTGTTCCGCCGCAAGGTCCTGCTGGCCCTCGGGGTCACGGCCGGCGTGGCTCTCGGCCTCTTGGCCGCCAGCCTCAAGCCCGAGCGCTTCTCGGCCGAGGGCCTCCTGGTGATCGACACCGCCCGGCTGACCATCCCCGAGCTCAGCCCGCTCGCTTCCAACCGCACGGTCGAACCCTGGGGCGGGCGCAGCGAGGCGCGCATCCTGACCACCCGCGAGATCGTCGCTGCCGCCGTCGACGAGCTGCGGTTGATCGACGATCCGGCCTTCAACCCGACCCTGGCCCCGCCACTGCTCGCCCGACTGGCCACCGCCCCCTGGCTGACCGCCCTGGGCCGCGACCTCGTCGAGCGCTACCTGCCGGCCAGTGCCCGCGCGCGGCGCCCGGCCAAAGGCGACGCCGAGCGGGCGGCGATCATCGACCGGCTGCAACGGCAGCTAGCGGCGAGCGGCGAGGAGCGCAGCTACGCCATCACCCTGGCCTTTCAGGGGCCCACCGCCGCAAGTGCTGCGGCCGTGGTCAATGCGGTGATGCAGGCCTATGTCGCGCGCGATCGAACGGCAAAGCAGGCAGCCCTCGCCGAGGCCAAGGGCGAGCTCGAGCGGCGCCTCGGCGAGCTCTCGCGCGAACTCGCCGAGGCGCGCCTGGCGCTCGGCGAGCTCGAGGGGCAGGGCGGCGTGCTGCTCGGCGAGGCCGGCACCATCAGGGCGCGCGCCCTCGACGCCCTCATCGGCGAGGCACAGAGCCTGCGGATCGAGCGGGAGCGCGTCGAGGCCGACCGGGCCAGGGTCGAGGCAGCGCTCGCCGGCAGTGCCCAGGTGGTGCTGCGCGGTGACCTCTTGACCCCGCGGCTCGAGCAGCTCTGGGCCGAGGAGGCGCTGCTGCTGCGCGATCTCGCCGAGGCCAGGCAAACGCTCGGCCCACGCCACCCGCAGATCCTCGAGCTGCAGGCGAAGGCCGACGGTATTGCCAGCAATGCGGCGCGCGAGGTGCGCAGCATCGGCGTCGGGCTGGAGCGCGAGGCGGCGCTCCTCGGTGAGCGCGAGGCGCGGCTCGAGCTCCTGATCGAGCGGGCCGAAACCGCCGCCGCCAATGCCGCCACCGACCGGGTCGAGATCGAGCTGGCGCGGCAGGAGGTGCAGAGCCTGCAGGGCCTGCACGACCTTTATCGCGAGCGCCTGGCGCAGACGCTGGTGAGCCCGGCACTGGTCAGCCCCGATGCCCGGATCGTCTCGCTGGCCGAGCCGCCGCTGCGGCCCGACGGGCCGGGCCGGATGACCATGGGGGGGCTCGGCGGGATCCTTGGCGGGCTGCTCGTCGCCGGCTTCGTCGTCGGCCGCCGCTGGCTCGGCGACCGGTTGAACGGCCCCGACGACGTGCACCGCGGCACCGGGCTGGCGGTTCTCGGCGTGCTGCCGACCGTCGGCCGGCGTCGGCGCGGGCTCGCTGACGCCGTCGCCAGCGCACCGGAGGGCCCGGTGAGCGAGAGCCTGCGGGCGATCCTCGCCCGGCTCAAGGCACCCTTCCAGCGGAACGCTACCCAGATCCTGCTGGTCACCTCCGGTGTCTCCGGCGACGGCAAGACCTCGTTCAGTCTGGCCACCGCCCGGGTCGCCGTGCGCGAGGGCCTGCGCTGTCTCGTCGTCGAGGGTGACTGCAAGCGGCCGGGCCTGCGCCAGGCACTCGGCCCGGCGGCCAAGGCGGCCACCGGCCTGCCCGGCGACGAGGCGCCCGGCGGCCGACAGCTGCCCTACAGCATCGTCACCGATCAGGCCGGCGGTGCCCACGTCCTGGTCGCCCAGCCCCTGGCCGAGCTCGCGCCCTCGCTGCTCCGCTCCGAGCGCCTGCGCCTGCTGTTCGCCAACGCCCGGACCTATTACGACCTGATCATCATCGACGGCCCGCCGCTGCTCGCCACCGCCGATTCGCTGCTGCTCGCCGAGCACGCCGACGCCGCCATCCTGGTCGCCGCCGTTGGGCGCACCGACACGCCGGGGCTCGCCACCGCCGCTGGCCGGCTCGCCCAGACCGGCTGCCCGATCGCCGGGGTGGTGCTCAACCGCTGCCCGGGGCGGCCGCCGCGGCACCATGCGTTCAGCGGCTATGGCGGCCCGGTCGCGGCCCGGCGCCCGGCAGCTTGAACCGGCTGTTGCTCAGCAGCGATCCGCCGGCTGCACCGCGGCCGCGGGCACGCCGGGTATCGGCGAACCGAACCGCCCCAGCACCGCCAGCACCGCCGAATGGTATTCGCGGCGATAGAGGATGACGATCACCATGATCGAGCAGAGCGCGAAGAGCCAGGACTGGATGAACCAGGAAAGGGCCGCGAGCCCGAAGTAATAGGCGCGCATCGCCCGGTTGAAGTGGTCGGAGGCGCGACCGGCGACCACCGCCATCTGGTCGGCCATCCGGATCGTCTCGGGCGTGTGGCCCGTCGGTGCCGCGCCGATCAGGATCGCAACGTAGTTGAACTGGCGCAGTGACCAGGTGAACTTGAAGAACGCATAGACGAAGATCACGATCAACAAGACGATCTTCAGATCCCAGACCAGCGGGGTCGAGCGCTCGGCGAACGGGATCTCCGCCATGATCGCCCGCGCCTGCTCGGACGCCCCGAGAACGGCGACGAAGCCGCCGACGATGAGGATCGCCGAAGAGGCGAAGAACGAGACGTTGTGGACCAGGGTCTGGACCACCTGGACGTCGACCATGCGGTTGTCGCGGACCAGCATCTGCAGCAGCCAGGCCCGGCGGTACTCGTCCATCCGCTGCATCAGCGACCGCGTCGGCCGCCAGATGTCGGCGAACAGCCAATAACCCAGCCAGCAGGCGAGGAAGACCAGCGGTGCGACCACCTCGCTCCAGGTCGCCTCGGCCAGCACCGCCATGACCACCGCATCGCCCAGGGGGCCCGCCTCCAACTCCAAGCCCGTCACTCCGCCGCCTCTTGAGCCCGGCCAGACCTAGCCCGAAGCCACCCCGGCGTCACCTTTCGTAGTCGCCCCGCAGGCTGGCGAAGAACTGATCCTCTGCATTGCCGCTCGGATAGGCCCCCGCCGGCACCGCCACGCCCAGATGCGTGCACAGCGGCGCCCAGCCATCGCCCAGCCGGTGCACCAGCAGCCGGTCCTCGGGCACCGTCGCCATGACCGCCTCGACATGCGCCTCGTAGGTGCGGATCGCGTGCGCCCGGTCGTCCGGCCGGCCGCCGAACGTCGCCTCGGCGATCAGCAGCACACCGAGGTGATCCCGCTCGCGCGTCTGCAGCAGCACCTTGAGGACCGTGCGCGAAAAGCTCGTCCACCAACTCTCGGCCGACCGCCAGGTCAACAGCACCCGGGCCGCCGGGTAGACCTCGATCAGCTCGCGCCAGTAGAAGGCCGACGGCCAGTCCATGCACGACCCGTAGCCGTCGAACAGGGCCTCCCAGTCCGCCGCTCCACCCTTGGCGAGCGCCTGCCAGCGCTCCTCCTCAGCCGGCTTCTCGATGATCTCCAGCATATGATGCGTCGGCCCGAAGCCCAGCATGTTCAAGGCCCGGCGCATCGAATCGGTACCGGTGCGACCAAAGCCTGTGCCGACGACCGCGAGCCCCATCACCCGACCTCCCCATCCGTCGCCCGACGCTCGACATCGGCCGCCGTCGGCACCACGTTGGCAGCGCGGACCGATGAGCGCAATCGCGCCTGCCCACGACGTTGGACAGCCCGACCGCGGCCGTGGGATAGGGTGCGCGACTTCGGGCATCGGTGAGGTGGCACCGTGACGGCACCGCGCGTGATCCGGCGGCTGGCGGCGATCGTGGCACTCGACGTTGTCGGCTACAGCCGGCTGACCGGGCAGGACGAGGAAGGCACGCTCGCCCGCCTCAAGGCGACGCGCCGGGAGCTGATCGACCCCGCCATCGCCGCTGCCGGTGGCCGCATCGTCAAGACCACGGGCGACGGCCTGCTGCTCGAGTTCCCGAGCACGGTGGATGCGGTGCGTACCGCGATCGAGGTGCAGCAGGGCATGGCCGGGCGCAACGCCGGCCTTGCCCCGGACCAGCGGATGGATCTGCGCATCGGCGTGCATCTCGGCGACGTCGTCGTCGACGACGCCGACCTCTTGGGCGACGGCGTCAACATCGCCGCCAGGCTCGAGGGCATAGCCGAGCCCGGCGGCATCGCGATCTCCGACGAGGTCTGGCGCCACGCCCGAGGCAAGGTCGAGGCCGCTTTCGTCGATGCCGGCGAGCGCTCCTTGAAGAACATCGCCCAGCCGCTCCGGGTCTATCGCCTGGACCCCGCCGCCGCATCGCCGCCGCCGAGCGCGGCACCGGGCACCGCCGAGAAGCCCTCGATCGCCGTCCTGCCCTTCACCAACACGAGTGGCGATCCGGAGCAGGCCTTCTTCGCCGACGGCCTCACCGAGGACATCGTCACCACCCTCGCCAAGCTCGCCGGCCTCAGCGTCGCCGCCCGCAACTCGAGCTTCGTCTACAAGAACCGCGCCGTCGACGTTCGCGAGGCGGCGCGGCAGCTCGGCGTGCGCTACATCCTCGAAGGCAGTGTGCGCCGCAGTGGCAACCGGATCCGGATCACCGCCCAGCTGATCGACGCCGCCACGGGTGCGCATCTCTGGGCCGAGCGCTACGACCGTGCGATCGACGACATCTTCGCCGTCCAGGACGAGATCACCCTGGTGCTGGCGACCGAGCTGCAGGTCAAGCTGACCGAAGGCGAGCAGGCCCGGCTGCACTACACCACGACGACCAACGTCGCCGCCTGGACGCACTGGGCCCAGGGCCTCTTCCACTACCGCCAGGGCGTCGGCAGGGACAGCTACGCGCGGGCGCGATCCCACTGGGAAAAGGCGCTCGCCCTCGACCCGGGCTCGGCGATGCTGCACAGCATGCTCGGCTTCATCCACTATGCGAATGCCCGAATGGGCTGGTGGGGCGACCGGGAAACGGCCGTCGAGGCCGCGCGCGCCCATGTCGACCGCGCCCTGGCACTCGATCCCGAGAACGCCGATGCCCACGCCCGGGCCGGCCAGGTGCTGCTGCTGCAGGAGCGCTGGAAAGAGGCCGCGGCGCAAGTGCAACGGGCGGTGCGGCTGGCTCCGGACGCCGGGGATATCGCCGCCGTCGCCTGCTTCGTCCTAG
>CAZNWE010000134.1:0-6580 GCA_964576715.1 uncultured Geminicoccaceae bacterium
ACGGTGGGTGCCGGTGTGGTCGCCGAAATTGTGGGCTGACGGGATCGTCGGCTGAGATAGAGCGGGAACGGAAAGCCAGCCGTCATGGACACGCAGAATATCAGGATTCGCCTCAAGGCCTTCGATCACCGCGTCCTCGACCAGTCGGTGCGCGAGATCGTCGGCACGGCGAAGCGGACCGGTGCCAGGGTGCGTGGTCCGATCCCGCTGCCCAATCGAATCGAGCGGTTCACCGTCAATCGGGGACCGCATGTCGACAAGAAGAGCCGTGAGCAGTTCGAAATCCGGACGCACAAGCGGCTCCTCGATATCGTCGACCCGACGCCGCAGACCGTGGACGCGCTGATGAAGCTCGACCTGGCGTCTGGCGTCGACGTCGAGATCAAGCTCTGAGGCGAAGTCGATGCGAACCGGGATGATCGCGCGGAAGATGGGGATGACACGGCTCTTCGGAGTCGATGGCAGCCACATCCCCGTTACCGTGCTCAAGGTCGAGGATTGCGAGGTCGTCGCCGTGAAGACTGCGGCCAAGGACGGCTACGACGCCGTGCAGCTTGGTGCCGGCAAGGCCAAGGCGAAGAACGTGAGCAAGCCGATGCGCGGCCATTTCGCCAAGGCCAAGGTGGAGCCCAAGGCCAAGGTCAGCGAGTTCCGGGTCGAGCCCGACGCCCTGCTCGGTCTCGGCGAGAAGGTTCATGTCGGCCACTTCGTTGCCGGGCAGTATGTCGACGTCGCCGGGGTGAGCATCGGCAAGGGCTTCGCCGGTGCCATGAAGCGGCACAATTTCGGCGGCCTTCGGGCCAGCCACGGTGTCTCGATCTCGCATCGCAGCCACGGCTCGACCGGCCAGCACCAGGACCCGGGCCGCGTCTTCAAGGGCAAGAAGATGGCCGGGCACATGGGCCATCGCAATGTCACGGTGCAAAATCTCGAGGTCTTCGGTGTCGATCCCGACCAGGGGCTGATCATGGTCAAGGGCGGCGTGCCGGGCCCCAAGGGCTGCTGGGTCAAGGTTACCGATTCGATCAAAAAGGCGTTGCCCAAGGATGCGCCGTTCCCTGCCGCCGTGGTCAAGGCCGGCGAGGCGATGGAAGCCATCGTCGCCGAAGAGGGCGAGGTCTGATCATGCAGATCGAGATCAAGAACCTGCAGGGTGAGGTGGTCGGCTCCGCCGAGCTCGCCGATGCCGTGTTCGCCGCACCGGTGCGACGCGATATCCTGCACCGGGTGGTAAACTGGCAGCTCGCCAGGCGGCGGGCCGGGACGCACAAGGTGAAGAGCCGGGGCGAGGTCAGTGGCTCGACCGCCAAGCTCTATCGGCAGAAGGGCACCGGCCGCGCCCGGCATGGCAGCAAGCGGGCGAACATCTTCCGCACGGGCGGGCGCGCCTTCGGCCCGACGCCGCGCGACCACAGCCACGATCTCACCAAGAAGGTGCGCCGGATGGGTCTCCGCGCGGCCCTTTCCGCCAAGGCTGCCGCGGGCGAGCTGGTCATCCTCGACGAGGCGTCCCTGGCCGAGCCGAAGACCAAGCTGATGGGCGAGGTTCTGGCGAAGCTTGGGCTCGGCTCGGCTTTGTTCGTTGTCGCTGGTGAGCCGGAGCGGAATTTCGCGCTCGCCAGCCGCAACCTGCCGACCATCGATTTGCTCTCGCAGGCCGGGGCAAATGTCTATGACATCCTGCGCCGCGACGTCCTGGTTCTGACCCAGGACGCAGCGAAGCTGCTCGAGGAGCGCCTGGCATGACCACGCCCCGCAACTACGACGTCATCGTTGGCCCAGTGATCACCGAGAAGGCGACCCGCGTTTCGGAGAACAGCCAGGTCGTCTTCAAGGTGCGTCTCGATGCCGACAAGGCGGAGATCAAGGACGCCGTGCAGAACATCTTCGGGGTCAAGGTCACCGCGGTGAACACGCTGATCCAGAAGGGCAAGACCAAGCGGTTCCGCGGTCGGCTCGGCAAGCGGAGCGACGTCAAGAAGGCGTTCGTCACCTTGGCCGAGGGCCAGTCGATCGACGTGACGACGGGGATCTAGGACGATGGCGCTCAAGCAATACAATCCGACGAGCCCGTCCATGCGGCAGCTGGTGACGGTCGACCGGTCGGGCTTGTGGAAGGGCAAGCCGGTCAAGAAGCTGACCGAGGGCCTGAGCAAGTCGGGCGGCCGCAATAATCACGGCCGGACGACGGCCTACCATCGTGGTGGGGGACACAAGCGCACCTACCGGACGATCGATTTCAAGCGGACCAAGTTCGGTGTGCCGGCGGTCGTGGATCGCCTCGAGTACGACCCGAACCGGACGGCGTTCATCGCGCTCATTCGGTATGAGGATGGCGAGGAGGCCTATATTCTGGCACCCCAACGCCTGCAGGTGGGTGATCCCGTGATCGCCGACCAGCGGGTCGACGTGAAGCCTGGCAATGCCGCACCGATCCGCAGCATTCCGGTGGGCACCGTGGTCCACAATGTCGAGCTCAAGCCCGGCAAGGGCGGGCAGATCGCCCGCTCGGCCGGGACCTATGCGCAGATCGTCGGCCGCGACGGCGACTACGCGCAGATCCGGCTGGGCTCGGGCGAGATCCGGCGCGTGCACGCGACCTGCATGGCCTCGATCGGCGCCGTCTCCAATCCCGACCACCAGAACATCAATATCGGCAAGGCCGGCCGTAGTCGCTGGCTCGGCAAGCGGCCGGTGGTGCGCGGTGTGGTCATGAACCCGGTCGACCATCCGCACGGCGGTGGCGAGGGCCGCACCTCGGGCGGCCGCCACCCGGTCACCCCCTGGGGCAAGGACACCAAGGGGACCCGGACCCGCAGCAACAAGAAGACAGCAGGCATGATCATTCGCAGCCGTCACAAAGCCAAGAAGAGGGGAGGCTGATCATGCCGCGCTCCGTTTGGAAGGGCCCGTTCGTCGACGGCTACCTCTTCGACAAGATCGAAAAGGCCAAGTCCTCTGGCCGCAACGAGATCATCAAGACGTGGTCGCGGCGGTCGACCATCATGCCCGACTTCGTCGGCCTGACCTTCGCTGTCTACAACGGTAAGAAGTTCGTGCCGGTCTACGTCACCGAGAACATGGTGGGCCACAAACTCGGCGAGTTCTCGCCGACCCGCACCTACACGGGTCATGGTGCCGACAAGAAGGCGAAGAGGAGATAGGCCGGTGGGCAAGCCCAAGCAGGAACGGCGGCTCGCCGACAACGAGGCCCAGGCCGTAGCGACCCTGGTCCGCTCGAGCCCGCAGAAGCTCGGTGTGGTGGCCGGCATGATCAACGGCATGAAGGTCGACAAGGCCCTCGTGGCGCTCGAGTTCACCCGGCGGCGGGTTTCCGGGGTGGTGTTGAAGACGCTGGAGTCGGCGATCGCCAATGCCGAGAACAACCACGATCTCGACGTCGATCAGCTCTATGTCGCGGAAGCCAGTGTCGGCAAGCGGCTGGTGATGAAGCGGTTCCGGCCGCGGGCGCGGGGTCGGGCCGGCCGCGTGCACAAGCATTTCAGCCAACTCCGGATCGTCGTGCGCGAGAAGCCCGAGCAAGAGGAGGCCGCATAATGGGCCAAAAGGTCAATCCGATCGGCCTCAGGGTCGGCATCAACCGTACCTGGGATTCGCGCTGGTATTCGGATCGCGACTACGCGTCGATGCTTGCCGACGATCTGGAGATCCGGAAGTTCTTGATGAAGCGCCTGGCCCAGGCCGGGGTCAGCAGGATCGTCATCGAGCGACCGGCGAAGAAGGCGCGGATCACGATCTATTCGGCCCGGCCCGGTGTCGTCATCGGCAAGAAGGGCCAGGAGATCGAGAATCTGCGGCGTGACCTTGCGAAACTGTGCGGCGGCGAGGTGCACCTCAACATCGTCGAGGTCAGAAAGCCCGAACTGGACGCCAAGCTGGTGGCCGAGAACATTGCCCAGCAGCTTTCCCGCCGCGTCACCTTCCGCCGGGCGATGAAGCGGGCGGTTCAGTCGGCGATGCGGCTCGGGGCACAAGGTATCAGGGTCACCTGCGGCGGTCGGCTGGGTGGTGCGGAAATCGCGCGGACCGAGTGGTATCGCGAGGGGCGGGTGCCGCTGCACACACTCAGGGCCAATATCGACTTCGGCCGGGCCACGGCGCACACCCCCTATGGCACCTGCGGCGTCAAGGTTTGGGTCTTCCGTGGCGAGATCATGGAGCACGACCCGATGGCCTACGACAATCGCTTCAACGAGCAGGGGCCGGGTCGCGGCTGACGCCGCTGTGCCAGGGTTTGGGACAGGTTAGATGTTGCAACCGAAGAGAACCAAGTTCCGCAAGGCGCACAAGGGGCGCATTCGCGGCATGACCAAGGGCGGGGCCGAGCTCAATTTCGGTGCCTTCGGCATGAAGGCGACCGAGGGCGGGCGGATCACCGCGCGGCAGATCGAGGCGGCGCGGCGGGCGATCACCCGTCATCTCAAGCGAGCCGGGCGTGTCTGGATCCGGGTGTTCCCCGACAAACCCGTGTCGAAAAAGCCGGCCGAGGTCCGCATGGGCAAGGGCAAGGGCTCGGTCGAGTTTTGGGTCGCCCCGGTCAAGCCCGGCCGCGTCATGTTCGAGATCGACGGCGTGCCCTACGCGCTCGCCGAGGAGGCCATGCGGCGCGCCTCGGCCAAGCTGCCGATCAGCACGCGCTTCGTCCACCGTGTGCAGGAGGATGCGGCATGATCAAGGCTAGCGATCTGAGGGCCGAGACGATCGAGCAGCTGGAGGACCGGCTCCTGCAGCTGAAGAAGGAGCAATTCAACCTGCGTTTTCAGAAGGCCACGGGCCAGCTCGAGGGCACCGCCCGGATCGGCGTCGTTCGCAAGGACATCGCGCGGGTCAAGACGGTGCTGCACGAGCGGCAGTCGGTCGCGAGCGTGGGCTAGGAGGAAGCGATGCCGAAGCGTGTCCTGCAGGGTGTCGTGGTGAGCGACAAGGGTGAGAAGACGGTGATCGTCAAGGTCGAGCGCCGCTTCATGCACCCGCTCTACAAGAAGTATATCCGCCGCTCGAAGCGCTATGCGGCGCATGATGAGACGAACGCGGTGACGGTCGGCGCCCAGGTGCGGATCGAGGAATGCCGGCCGATCTCGAAGACCAAGCGCTGGGTGGTGCTCGGTGGCGATGTCGCTGGTGCTGCCGAAGCGGCGGCCGCTTCGGCCGCGGGCGAATAGGGGCGACTGATGATCCAGGTCGAGACCAATCTCGAGGTCGCCGACAACTCGGGCGCCCGACGGGTCCAGTGCATTCGGGTGTTGGGCGGCTCGCATCGCCGCTGGGGCTCGGTCGGCGACATCATCGTCGTCGCCGTCAAGGAGGCGATTCCACGAGGCAAGGTGAAGAAGGGCGACGTGCATCATGCCGTCATCGTGCGCACCGCCAAGGAGGTGCATCGCCCGGACGGCACGGCCATTCGCTTCGACAAGAATGCGGCCGTGCTGATCAACAAGCAGGGCGAGCCGATCGGCACCCGCATTTTCGGGCCGGTGACCCGCGAGCTCAGGGCCAAGCGGTTCATGAAGATCGTCAGCCTGGCCCCGGAGGTGCTCTAATGGCCGCACGCATTCGCAAGGGTGACCGGGTGGTGGTAACCGCCGGCAAGTCCAAGGGGATCGAGGGCGAGGTGCTCAAGGTGCTGGTCGACGAGCGTCGCGTCGTCGTCCAGGGGGCGCAGCTGATCAAGCGGCACAACAAGCCGGGCGCGCGCGGTGCCGGCGGGATCGAGCAGCGCGAGGCCCCGCTCGACGTCTCGAACGTCCGGCACATCGATCCGCAGGACGGCAAGCCGACCCGGATCGGGTTCAAGTTTCTCGAGGACGGTCGCAAGGTCCGCTACGCCAAGCGGTCCGGCGAAGTCATCGATCGTTGAGGATGAGGTCATGAAGCCCCGGCTGAAGCAGCACTACGAAGACGTGCTGAAAAAAGAGCTGAGCGAAAAGTTCGGGTACAAGAACCCGATGCAGGTTCCAGCGCTCGACAAGATCGTCATCAACATGGCGGTCGGCAAAGCCGTGGCCGACAGCAAGAAGTTGACGGCGGCGGTCGGTGATCTCACCAAGATCGCCGGGCAGAAGCCGGCGATCTCCAAGGCGAGGAAATCGGTCGCCAACTTCAAGCTGCGCGAAGGCATGCCGATCGGCGCCAAGGTCACGCTCCGCCGTGAACGCATGTACGAGTTTCTCGACCGGCTGGTCACCATCGCCCTGCCGCGGGTGCGCGACTTTCGCGGTATTCCGGGCAAGAGCTTCGACGGGCGGGGCAACTACGCCTTCGGCTTGAAGGAGCAGATCGTGTTTCCCGAGATCAGCTACGACGAGGTCGACGAGATTCGGGGCATGGACATCATCATTTGCACGACGGCGCGGACCAACGAGGAGGCCTTGGCCCTCCTCAAGGGTTTCGACATGCCGTTTCAGGCGTGACGGAAGGGTAGGGAGCATGGCCAAGAAGAGTGCCATCGAGAAGAACAACCGCCGGCGGACGCTGGTGGCGCGCCACGCCGCCAAGCGGGCGGCGCTCAAGGCCGTGATCAACAACCGCGAGGGCGACCCCGAGGAGCGGTTCGAGGCGG
>CAZNWE010000135.1:0-6558 GCA_964576715.1 uncultured Geminicoccaceae bacterium
CGCCAGACGAAGGGCCTCGGGTTCCGGTTGTGCTGCTCGACGAAATTCTTGATGGCCGTCTGCAGGGCGACCACGGAATGGAAGACGCCACGCTGCAGCTTACGCCGGGTCAGCTTGGCGAAGAAACCTTCGACAGCGTTGAGCCAGGACGCCGAGGTCGGCGTGAAGTGAAAGGTCCAGCGCGGATGGCGGGCGAGCCAGGCCCTGACTTTGGCGTGCTTGTGCACGGCGTAGTTGTCCAGGATGACGTGGATGGCTTTGCCTTCGGGCACTTCGCGCTCGACCGCGTTGAGGAAACGGATGAATTCCTGGTGGCGGTGGCGCTGCATGTTGCGACCGATCACCGAGCCATCGAGGACATTGAGCGCTGCAAAGAGTGTCGTGGTGCCGTTGCGCTTGTAGTCATGCGTCCCTTGCGGGGCTGTGGGGACCCCGCAGCCCACGTGGGTACCGAGCCGACCCTTCTTCATCGGCAGGCCGGGCTGAGTGCGGTCGAGCGCCTGGATCTGGGACTTCTCGTCGATTGACAGAACCACGGCATGCTCCGGCGGGTCGACATAGAGCCCGACCACGTCCTCGACCTTCTCGATGAAGGCCGGATCGTTGGAGAGCTTGAACTGCCGCCAGCGATGCGGCACCAGGCCGGCCTCGCGCCAGATGACGTGCACTATCGATCGTCAGCAGGCGATCGATCCGATTGCCGAAGGCAACGCGGCCAGGAGGCCGCGGAGGGGCTCGCGACACGCCGGTCGCCGCCGCCATGGCGCGAACGGTCCAGTGCGTGCCACCATCCGGCGGGGCCTCCTCCTGCGTCCGCCGGATCACCTCGGCGACTTTATCGTCCGCGAGCTTCGGGATGCGCGACGGCCGCGTCTTGTCGCGCAACAACCCGTCCACGCCTGCCTCGATGTAGCGCTCCTGCCAGCGCCAGACCGAGACCTTGCCCAGTTCCGTTCGCCGCATGATCTCCGACGTACCGACCCGATCACCGGTCAACAGCACCACCTGTGCTCGCCAGACGTGCTTTTGCGGGCTGTTACGGTCGGCGATGATCGCTGCCAGTCGCGCACGATCCGCCGCGGAGACGAAAAGGCCAAGGTTTCCTCGCATCGCAACAGTGTAGCGCAGCGGACTCAGATGTCAAAGACTTACCACTAGTAACTCATTGACTTGCTAGCGCGACTGGCCGCCCGCGACGTGTTGGTCGATGTAGCGGCATCGCCCGCTTGGCTCCTGGCGACTGACCAGCATCGTTGCGCTGTGCTGCGGTGGTGACGTCGACGGCCGTTGCCTAGCCTCAGAGCTCGGTCGGAAAGCGCGGGATGTTGGTGGTGTGGTGGACGTCGACCGACATTACCAGCCCGAAGCCCAAAAGGGTGGTGAGCATCGCGGTGCCGCCGTAGGAGATCATCGGCAGCGGCACGCCGACCACCGGGATGAGGCCGGTGACCATGGCGACGTTGATCAGCACGTAGAGGAAGAAGTTGATGGCGATACCCATCGCCAGCAGCCGGCCGAACTGGTGCGCGCAGCGCAGGGCGACGAGCAGGGTCAGGGCGAGGACGGCCAGGCAGAGCAGGAGCACGAGAACGCCGCCGATGAAGCCGGCCTCCTCGGCCAGCATGGTGAAGGCGAAATCGGTCTGCTTCTCGGGCAGGAAGCTGAGCTGGGCTTGGCTCCCCTGCAGGAAGCCCTTGCCCCAGAACCCTCCGGAGCCGAGCGCGATCTTGCTTTGGATGATGTGATAGCCGGAGCCCAGGGGATCGGCCTCCGGGTCGAGAAAGGTGAACACCCGCTGGCGCTGGTAGTCGTGCAGGCTGGCCCAGGCGATCGGTAGTGCCGCCCCGACCGCGGCGAGCGCCAGCCCGAACTTCCAGAGCCGCACCCCGGCGAGAAAGAGCAGGCCCGCGCCGCAGGCCAGGAGCATCACGCTGGTACCGAGATCGGGCTGCTTGAGCACCAGAACGGCGGGCAGGGCGATCGCGAGCAGGGCCGGCAGCAGGAACGGCAGCCGCTTCACCTCGTCGAGATAGGCACTGTGGAAATAGCGGGCGAGGCAAAGGACTAGGCCTACCTTCATCAACTCCGAAGGCTGCACCTGCACCAACCCGAAATCGATCCAGCGCTGCGCCCCCTTGCTGAGCTCGCCCACGATCTCGACCCCGAGCAGCATGGCAAAGGCGAGCGCGTAGCTGAGATAAGCCCAGCGAAACCAGAAGCGGATGTCGGTCAGCGCCACGGCGAGCATAACGCCGACGCCGAAGGCAAGGCGTATGCCATGGCGCCAGGCCCAGGGCTCGTGACTGCCGCCACCGGCCGAGTAGAGCACGCCATAGCCGATCAGCCCGAGCAGCGTCAGGACGACAAGCAGCGGCCAGTTCAGGCCCCGCAGCTTCTCCCAGAGGCACAGCTCGGTCGGGCGGATGCGGCCCGCGCTCGCCATCGGTCATGCCCTCCCGGCGATCGGCCGAGACGCCGCCGCGACGTCGCCGGCCACCACCACCCGCAGTGGCATCAAAGGCTCACCGAAAGGCGGCGGCCCGAGGGATCGCGCTCGAGCACCTTGGTCATGATGTCGCGAGCGATCGGTGCCGCCGCTGCACTGCCGCTCTGGCCGTGCTCGACGATGACCGAAAGCGCATAGCGCGGCTCGTCGGTCGGCGCGTAGCAGACGAACAGCGCATGATGCCGGTGCTCCCATGGCCGATCTTTGCGCTTGTGCAGCCCAGCCGCGCGCTCGGCCCTGGTGATCCGCCGCACCTGTGAGGTGCCGGTCTTGCCAGCCATCTGAACGTCCGGCAGCGCCAATCGGTGGCGGTGGGCGGTGCCGCGTGGGGCGTTGACCACCATGTCCATGCCCTTGAGGATGTGGTCGAGATTGGCCCTGGAGACCCCGATCGAGCCGACCGCCGGCAGCGGCGCGTCGCTGTCACGCACGAACCAGGGGGCGACGGCACGGCCGCCGTTGCACATTCTGGCGGTCATGATGGCGAGCTGCAGGGGGGTCGCGAGCATAAAGCCCTGGCCGATGCCGACCACCAGGGTCTCGCCGCGCTGCCAGGGCTCGCCCAGGGCCTCGCGCTTCCACTGGCTGGTCGGCACCAGCCCCGGCCGTTCGCCAGGGAGGTCGAGGCCGAGCGTGTCGCCGAGGCCGAAGCGCCGGGCCATGGCGGCGATGCCGTCGACGCCGACGCGGCGGGCAAGATCGTAGAAATAGACGTCGCAGGACTGCGCGATCGCCTGGTGCAACGCCACTCGGCCGTGACTCTTCCAGCAATGGAAGCGGGCATTACCGAGGCTGGTATAGCCGCCGCAGAACACGTCGTAATTGGGGGTGACGACGCCGGCCTCGAGCGCCGCCAGGGCGACCACCATCTTGAAGGTCGAGCCCGGCGGGTACTGGCCGCGGATGCATTTGTTGACGAGCGGCGTGCGCGGGCTGTCGCGCCACTCCTTCCACTGCTGGTGCGACAGCCGGCCGAGAAACGCCGTCGGATCGAAGCTCGGCACCGAAGCCAGGGCCAGTACGGCACCGGTATTGACGTCGACCACGACCGCACTCGCCGAGAGCTCGGCCGACAGGCGCTCGTAGGCGAACTGCTGCAGCTGCATGTCGAGACTGAGGCGGATGTCCTGACCCGGCTCGCCGTCGTCGCGGTCGAGCTCGCGGATTTCGCGGCCGATGGCGTTGACCTCGACCCGCCGCTGGCCGGCCCGGCCGCGCAACTGCCGGTCGTAGCTGTGCTCGATACCGTTCTTGCCAACGCGAAATTCGGGCAGGCGCATGAGCGGATCCGGATCGGCCGCCTGCTCGTCCTCGTTGACCGGCCCGACATAGCCCAGCACATGGGCCAGCACCTCGGCATGCGGGTAGTCGCGCAAGAGGGTGGAATCGAGAACCACGCCGGGCAGATGCGGGCTGTGCACGGCGACCGCGGTAACCTCGTCCCAACTCAACCCTTCGCGCACCAGTACCGGGACGAAGGCACGTCGGCTCCGGGTGGCGGCCACGATCGCTGCCCGTTGCCCGCGATCGAGCGGGATCAGCCGGGCCAGCGCGTCGAGCGTGTCCTCCAGATCGGTCGTGTTCTCGCGGACGATCCGCACTCGATAGCTTGGCACGTTGCGGGCCAGGACAGCGCCGTTGCGATCGAGAATGCGGCCGCGTGGCGGCACGGTCAGGCGCTGGCTGACCCGGTTCTCCTCGGCGAGCAGGCTGTAGCGTGACGACTGGTCGACCTGCAGCTGCCAGAGGCGCCCCGCGAGGAGCGCGAAAAGCGCGGTTTGCGCGCCGCCGACGACGATCGCCCGACGGGTGAAGCTCTTGCTCCGATCAGCCGCGTGGTGCTGCATGGGCAAGTTTTGGCAGGCTCGGTTGCAACTGCGCCAACAGCAGACTGACGAGCGGGTAGGCCGCTATCGTCAGCAGCATCATGAAGGCGGTCGGACGAAAAGCGAACAAGTGCTCAAAGTACAGACTGGTCAGCAGCCAGCGCAGGGTCAAGAGCAGGACCACCGCCAGAGAGAAGCAGGCCCAGATAACGACGAAGGAGCGGCCGGCTAGAAAGCGCGGCGGGGCGAGCAGGATCAGCCGGGTCGCGAACAGCGCCAGGGTGGTGAGCCCGAGCGGCAAGCCGGCGGTCGCGTCGAGGACGATGGTGAGGACGAGGACCAGACCGTTGCCGAGCAAGTCCGGCCGCTGGATCGTCCAGAAGAAGATGCCGCAGAGACAAAGGAGCGGGGCGATCGCAGTCGGCGCCGCACTCGGCAACGGTGCGAGGTCGATGCAAACCAGCAGCAGCACCGAGAGAAACGGCAGCACGCCGCGGACCAGCTCTTCCGCGCGACCCGAGGTGGCGATGCCGCGCTGACTGAGCCCGCTCATCGCGCGAAGCCCGCTAAAGTGTCCCAAACTGCTCGGCGGACCAGCATGACCAACGGGCTCATCCGCCGGCCGCCAAAAGGTCGGTGGGACCCGAGAGGCGGAGCTCTGGCGGCAGGCTGTCGCCATCGCCGCCGTCGGCCGGCGCTGGCAGCGACTCGTGCTTGAGCACCGCGACGAAATCGATGCCGTGCCAGTCGAACGCCGATCGCACGGTGACCCGGCTGCCCTCGATCCGGCTTACCTCGCCGATCATCAAACCGGGCGGCAGGACCCCGCCGCGACCGGAGGTGATCACCCGGTCACCGATCTGCACCTGCGGGCCCAAAGGCAAGAACTCGAGCCGCGGCTCGGCCGAGTTGTCGCCGGCGAGCAGCGCCTGATCGCCCGAGCGCTCGACGACCACCGGCACCTTGGAGTTGAGATCGGTGAGCAGCAGGATCCGTGACGACCGCTCGCCCACGGCGATCACGCGGCCGACCATCCCGGCCGGGCTCATCACCGCCATGCCGGGAACGATCATCGTATCGGCGCCGATGTCGAGCAGCCGGGTGTGGACGAACGGACCCGCCGAATCGGCGACGATCCGCGCATGCACCAGCTCCGCCGAAGGCACCGGTGCCGGCATCTCGAGCATGGTGCGCAACGAGCGGTTCTCGACGCCGAGCCGCACCGCCCGGGCCTGCCAGTCGAGCAACCGCTGGTTCTCCTCGCGCAGCCGCTGGTTCTCCGCGTAGACGGCCAACAGGGCGCCGACCTCCTCGCCCAAGCTGCGGCTCCACGATACTGGCACACGCACCAGGGCGACAAGCGGTACCACTTGATCGGCCAGGTGGTCGGCCGACCGCTGCACCACCCGTACCTCGAGCCTGGTCAGCACCAGCAGAACGAGGGCGAAGCCGATGCAGGCGAACAGGACCGGCCGTTCGCCCATGCTGCGCCAGACCGCGTGCAGGTGGACCAATCGATCGAGCAATTGCTTCACGGGCAAACCACGTTGTTCGGCAACGACGCGAAGACTAGCATGAGGCGAGCTGCGCAACGCAAGGCCACCCGTTTCATGGCGGGCATCTCGGCCCGGCTCAATAGGCGGTATGCAACACGTGCTTGAGGCCTTTCATGTCCTCGAGGCACCGGCCGGTGCCGAGTGCCACGCAATTCAACGGCTCGTCCGCCTGGCTCACCGGCAAGCCGGTCGAGTGGCGCAAGACGAAATCGAGGTTGCCCAGAAGCGAGCCGCCGCCGGTGAGCACAATGCCCTTGTCGACGATATCGGCGGAAAGCTCAGGCGCAGTGTGCTCGAGGGCTACCTTGACCGCCTCGATGATCGCATTGACCGGCTCCGCCAAGCTCTCGGCGATCTGCCGCTGGCTGATGGTGATCTCCTTGGGCACGCCGTTCATGAGGTCACGGCCCTTGATTTCCATCACTGCGCCATTGCCGTCCTCCGGCAGGCAGGCCGAGCCGATCCGCTTCTTGATGTTCTCGGCCGTGGCCTCGCCGATCAAGAGGCTATGGTTTCGCCGCACATAGTTGATGATCGCCTCGTCCATCTTGTTGCCGCCGACCCGGATCGAGCGGGCGTAGACGATGCCGCCCAAGGAGAGGATCGCCACCTCAGTGGTGCCGCCGCCGATATCGACCACCATCGAGCCCGTGGGCTCGGTCACCGGCAG
>CAZNWE010000136.1:0-6215 GCA_964576715.1 uncultured Geminicoccaceae bacterium
GGCGGGCGCATGCGCACGACTTCATCCTCGAGCTCGAGGACCAGAAGGGGCGGCGCGGCTACGACGCCTTCGTCGGCGAGCGCGGGGTCAAGCTCTCGGGTGGGCAGCGACAGCGAATCGCGATCGCCAGGGTGCTCTTGAAGAACGCGCCGATCCTGGTGCTCGACGAGGCGACCTCGGCCTTGGATTCCGAGGTGGAGGCGGCGATCCAGGAGCAGCTCGAAACACTCATGGAGGGCAAGACGGTGATCGCCATCGCCCACCGGCTCTCGACCATCGCCATGCTCGATCGCCTCGTGGTCATGGACCAGGGGCGGATCGTCGAGACCGGCAGCCACCAGGAGCTGGTCGCCGCCGACGGCCTCTATGCGTCGCTCTGGCGGCGGCAGTCGGGCGGCATGCTCTGTGTCGAGCCGCCGGCCGAGGTGGTCAGAGCGGCGGAGTAGGATGCAGCTGACGATCGCCTACCTCGCCACGCTCGTCGTCTTTTCGATCGTTGACACGCTCTGGCTCGGCGTGGTGGCGCGGGGCTTTTACCGGGCCGAGCTCGGCGATCTCCTGGCACCCGAGGTCAGGCTCTGGGCCGCCGTACTCTTCTATCTCGTCTATGCGGCCGGCATCGTCGTCTTCGCGGTTCTGCCGGCGATTCGCGCGGAGAGCCTGGTTACGGCGCTGGTGATGGGGGCGCTCTTCGGCTTTTTCGCCTACGCCACCTACGACCTCACCAATCTCGCCACCTTGCGCGACTGGCCGCTCAGGATGAGTGTCGTCGACATGGCCTGGGGGACGGTGCTCACCGCCGGCGGTGCCGTGGCTGGCAGCATGGCCGCGCGGCTGGCCGGCTAGTCGGGGCGAGAAGCGGCGACGGCGATCCGGGCCGGGCCGGGCCGCTATGCAGCGCCGAGCAGGACGATGCCGGCGACGATGGCGCCGGTGATGCCGAGCGGTACGATGATGCTCTTGGCGGAGCGCTTCGAGCGGGCGAGCAGCCGCTGGCGCTCGAACGGGCAACGCCAATCGGCGAGCCACGCGCGTTGGCGCCTGAACCGCTGTCGTCGCTGATCCGGATGGAGGGGTTTCCAGCCCATCGAATGGTCTCGCCACCGTCTTGCCGCACATGACCTAAGGTCTGGTGACGCCGATACCAGACCGGCGTCACCAAGCCTAGGTGGAGCGCGGGCCAGCGTCCGTCGAGCAGCGGCTACTGGCGGCAATCGCCGCCGGCCGTCTCCTGAACGCGAGCTTCCGCAAAAGGGTCGATGGGGACTGGGGAAGATCATCTTCCCCAGCCGCTTGCCTGCAGGTCCGTGGCCAGGCCTCGCGGGCCCTTGACTTGTCGTGCCGTCCGTCGGGCTCTAGTTCCCGCGTTGTGCTAGCCGGAGGATGGCAGGATGCTGACGCGATCGCGCAAGGGGTGGGAGTTGCCGGAGAGTGCAGCGACGCCGAAGCCGGTTTATCTGAACCGGCGCAAGGTTCTGGCGGCCGGCGGTGCGGGGGCGATGCTGGCCGCCGTGCCCGGTGCGGGCTGGCTCATGGGTGGCGGTGGCGGTGGCGGCAGCCAACCGGCGGGCGTGGCGATGGCCGACGAGGCGCCGATCGCGCCCGAGCTCTATCCGGCGCCATTGAACGAGGCGTACGAGCTGGATCGGCCGCTGACCGATCCGGAATTGGCCACGACCTACAACAATTTCTACGAATTCGGCTCGCACAAGAATATCTCGATGGCGGCCCAGGCGCTGCGGCTGCGGCCCTGGACGGTGACGATCGACGGCATGGTCGAGGCCGAGATCGTCATCGATGCGGAGGAGCTCATCCGCCGGATGCCGATCGAGGAGCGGCTTTATCGGCTGCGCTGCGTCGAGGCCTGGGCGATGGCGGTGCCGTGGACCGGCTTTCCACTGGCAGCCCTGGTGGATTTTGCCCGGCCGCTGTCATCTGCACAATTTTTGGTCATGACAACTTTCGAGGACAGTTCGCAGGCACCGGGCCAGCGCCAGTTCTGGTATCCCTGGCCGTATGTCGAGGGGCTGACCATGGCCGAGGCGACCAACGAGCTCGCGTTCATCGCGACCGGCATCTACGGCGAGCCGATGCCCCGGCAGAACGGGGCGCCGTTGCGTTTGGCGGTGCCCTGGAAGTACGGCTTCAAGTCGATCAAGTCGCTGGTCCGCTTCACCTTCACCGACCAGCGACCGGTCAGCTTCTGGGAGGAGATCGCCGGCAACGAGTACGGGTTCTGGGCGAACGTGAACCCGGACGTGCCGCATCCGCGCTGGAGCCAGGCGACCGAACGGGTGCTGGGCTCGGACGAAAAGGTGCCGACCCAACTGTTCAATGGCTATGCCGAGTATGTCGCCCACCTTTATCAAGGGCTCGAGGGCGAGCAGCTCTTCATGTAGGGCGGGACCTTTGATCTACGGTGAGGTCTTGTAGAACAAGTGCTTTGTGCAAGATTCGCGTCGCGACAGCTTGACGCGGCAGGTGTTAGGGCGTACTCACAATTTAAGCACACGATGCGCAAAAAAAGAGCCGGGTCCGAAGACCCGGCCAAGTAGATCAGGGAGGCTAAATGTCTGAGAGAGAGCTTCCGTAGGAACCCCTCGCGAACGGCACCGAACGTCCCGCTCGAGCACCCCAGAGGGCACTGCAGCAAGACGCTCAGAGCACCGTCTTGCTGCACTGCAATAACTAATGTGGCCTGTGGTGGTTGACCAGCCCCTTTTTGCATGGGCAGCCATTTTTTTTTGCATGGCACAAATGTACCGAGGCTGCCGGTGACCGGATCAGCTCACCAGACCGCCTGCGCCGCCACCTTTTCCAGCAGGAAATCGCGGAACACCGCGACCCGCTTGGAGGCGCGAAGCTCTTCGGGGTAGACGAAGTAGGCTGTGAAGCTCGGCCCTTCGAGCGTCGGCAGCACGACCTTGAGATTGGGGTTGGTGCTGCCGAGATAGTCGGGCAGCGAGGCTAGCCCCACCCCGCACTCGCAGGCGCGCAGCATGCCGAACACGTTGTTGATGATCATCGTCGGTTGGCGGCTGTGCACCTCGTCCTCGTCCCGACCGGCGGCGAGGATCCAATTCAGGCTCGGCACCGGTGGTTGATGGTGCGCGCCGTAGGCGATCAGGCAGTGATGGTCCAGATCATCGGCACTCTCGAGCCGAGCGTTGCCCGCGAGGTACCTGTCGCTGCCGTAGATGTGGGTGTGAACGGTCATCAGCCGGCGCTGGATCAGGTCTGGCTGGGTCGGCCGCTGCAGGCGGATGGCGACGTCGGCCTGCCGCATGGCGAGATCGACCTCGCTGTCCGTGGCGACCAGCTCGAGCGTGATCTCGGGATAGCGGGCGCGGAAGTCGTAGAGGTGCGAGGTCAGCCAGACGGTGCCGAGCCCGACCGTCGTGTTGATCCGCAGGTGCCCCGCCGCCTCGTCGCGGACCTCGCCCAGCGTCGTCTCGGCGGCAGCGATTTTCCGCGCCACCGCCTCGGCGGTCTCGAGCAGGATCTCGCCCTGCTCGGTGAGGATCAGGCCGCGGGCATGCCGGTGGAAGAGCGGCGTGCCGATGGTCTCCTCGAGGGCGCCGATCTGCCGGCTGATCGCCGACTGGCTGAGGCCGAGGCGGTCGGCGGCCTTGGTGAAGCTGCCGGCGCCCGCCACGGCGTGAAAGATCCGGATCCGATCCCAGTCGATCATCGTCGTGCCCTCCCCGGCCGGCCAATGCCGGCACCCGTCGCCCGGCAGGGCGCGGCTTATTCCTGCTCGGCCAGATAGCGTTCCGCCTCGAGGGCGGCCATGCAGCCCGAGCCGGCGGCAGTCACGGCTTGACGATAGATCTTGTCCTGGACGTCGCCGGCGGCGAACACGCCGGGTACGCTGGTGCATGTGCTGTCCGGGGCGGTCAGGATGTAGCCGTCCGGATCGATGTCGAGCTGGCCCTTGAACAGCCCGGTCGCCGGATCGTGGCCGATGGCGATGAACAGGCCGTCGACGGCGAGCCGGCTCGCGGCCCCGGTCCTGACGTTTTCGAGCTCGAGGCCGGTGACGGTCTTCGGCTCGGTCGTGCCGACCACCGCCTTGACCACGTGGTCCCAAAGGACCTCGATCTTCGGGTTCTTCAACAGGCGGCCCTGCAGCGTCTGATCGGCACGGAGCGCATCGCGGCGATGGATCAGGGTGACCTTCTCGCACATCTGGGCGAGGTAGAGCGCTTCCTCGACCGCGGTGTTGCCGCCGCCGACCACGGCCACCGGCCGGTTCTTGAAGAAGAAGCCGTCGCAGGTGGCGCAGGCCGAGACCCCGTGGCCCATAAAGGCCGCCTCGGAGTCCAGGCCCAGCCAGCGGGCGACGGCACCCGTGGCGATCACCAGGGCATCGGCGATGTAGACGTCGCCACTATCGGCCTTGGCGCGGAACGGCGGGCCCTCGAGATTGACCTCGGTGACGATGTCGAAGACGAGCTCGGCACCGCAATGCGCGGCCTGCGCCGCCATCTGCTCCATCAGCCACGGGCCCTGGATCGGCAGGGCGAAGCCAGGGTAGTTCTCGACCTCCGTGGTGATCGAAAGTTGGCCGCCGGGCTGCAGGCCCTGTACCAGGATCGGCGCGAGGTTGGCGCGCGCGGCATAGATGGCGGCGGTATAGCCGGCCGGGCCCGAGCCGATGATCAACAGCCGGGTGCGCCGTTCGCTTGCCATTGGACGTGTCCGATCCGGTTGAAACGATCAGGGGGCCGAGCGGGGCGGGCTACTGGGCGGGCTGGACCTCGCCGAAGCTGACCGAGAGCACCTCGAAGTAGCGAACACCGCGCGGCGTGGTGACCTCGACGCTGTCGCCGGCCTCCTTGCCGAGCAGCGCCCGGGCCAAGGGCGAGGCGATGGACAACAGGCCCTGCTGGATCTCGGCCTCCTCGGGGCCGACGATCTGGTAGAGGATCTCCTCGTCGGTCTCCTCGTCGACCAGCTTGACCTTGGCCCCGAAGACGACCTTGCTGCCGGAGAGCGAGGCGACGTCGATCACCTCGGCCCGGCCGAGCTTGTCCTCGAGTTCCATCACGCGGCCCTCGATGAAGCCCTGCTTCTCGCGCGCCGCGTGATACTCCGCGTTCTCGGAGAGATCGCCGTGCTCTCGGGCCTCGGCGATTTGCTTGATCACGGCAGGGCGCTCGACATTCTTCAGGCGCTTGAGCTCCGCGCTCAGCCTGGCATGTCCATCGGGCGTCATCGGTATCTTGTTGACCATGGCCACAATCGTTCCACGAGAATTGGGCATTTCGGCGCCCCGGCATCCACCGATGCCCTGAGCGCCGTCGACACCCTAGTTTAAGACCGCCATGTAGGATTGCAATGGCGCAACGGAAAGCTCACCCTGGCCTAGCCGCCTGAGGCCCTCAACCAATGAGCGAGCGCCGGGCAGCGTCGTATAGTATGGCAGCCGCGCCATCAAGGCCTCTCGTCGCAGCGAGAAACTGTCCTTGATCGCCTGCTGGCCGTGCGTGGTGTTGATCAGCAGCTGGATCTCGCCGTTCTTGATCATGTCGACCACGTGCGGCCGGCCTTCGTGCACCTTGTTGACGGTCAGCACCTCGACGCCGGCCTGCTCGAGGAGGACGGCGGTGCCGCGCGTCGCCACGAGGTCGTAGCCGAGGGCCACGAGAGCGGCGCCGACGCGGACGGCGGCAGCCTTGTCGGCGTCCTTCACCGACAGGAAGACCCTGCCGCCCAAGGGCAGGACGACGCCGGCGGCGAGCTGCGATTTGGCGAACGCCGTGCCGAAGTCGTGGCCGATGCCCATCACCTCGCCGGTCGACTTCATCTCCGGGCCGAGCAGCAGATCGACGCCCGGGAAACGGGCGAAGGGGAAGACCGCTTCCTTGACCGCGACGTGGTCGGTCGGGTCGGTGTTGACGGCGAAATCGGCGAGGCGCTCGCCGGCCATGATCCGGGCGGCGATCTTGGCGATCGGTGTGGCGATCGCCTTGGCGACGAAGGGCACGGTGCGGCTCGCCCTGGGGTTGACCTCGAGGATGAAGACGGTCTCGCCCTGGACCGCCATCTGCACGTTCATCAGGCCCTTGACCGCGAGCGTCCGGGCCAGCGCCTCGGCCTGCCGGCGGATCTCGGCGATGACGGTGGCCGGGATCGAGTGGGGCGGCAGCGAGCAGGCGCTGTCGCCGGAATGGATGCCGGCCTCCTCGATGTGCTCCATGATGCCGGCGACG
>CAZNWE010000137.1:0-2647 GCA_964576715.1 uncultured Geminicoccaceae bacterium
GGCGGCGGTGGCGGTGGTGGTGGCGGCGGTGGCGGCGGCGGTGGTGGCGGCGGCGGCGGCGGCGGTGGTGACTCCGGCGGCGGCGGCGGGGGTGATTCCGGCGGCGGCGGCGGAGGTGACTCCGGCGGTGGCGACGGCGGCGGTGGCGGCGGCGGTGGCGACGGCGGCGGTGGCGGCGGCGGTGGCGGCGGCTGGAACTGACCGGTCGGTGACGACCCGGCGCGGCGTTCCGTCAACGGACATCGTGCCGGCATTGCCGTCGGCGATGCCCGGTTGGCGCGTCTCTCAGCGGAGGGTTTGATGATGTCGAACAGTCTCTTGCGGTCGTCGCAGCCGGTCTGGCCTTGCCTGATGTCGGCGGCCGCCCTGCTGCTCGCCGGCCAGCAGCCGGCCGCGGCTCAGGCGATCGACCAGCTCGTCGTCTACCGGGCCGACAATCGTGCCGCTGCCGCGGCGGCGGTGATCGCCGAGATGATCGCCGAGCGCAGCTTGTCGGCAGCGGTGCACAATCGGGCGCGCTCGATCGGCCCGGTCGGCGGCCTGACCTTGCAGGCCGACGAGCTGTTGATGGATATCGGTGCCGATGCCTTCGTCGTCGCCGTCAGTGGCGGCGCAGGCGAGGCTGGAGCGTTCGTGCCGGCCGCTCTGGCGCTGCCGACCCGCCCTGTCGTTGCAGCCCCGGCTGCAGCTCCAGCGCCGGTCCCGGCGCCGATCCCGACGCCGATCCCGACGCCGATCCCGACGCCGATCGTCGAGAGCAGTGCTCCGGCGTCCGCACCACCCGAGGTTCAGCCAGCGGCGACGCCCGGGCCGGCTTCGACGACGGCAGCCGCCGCGCTGCCGCGTCGCAATTGGGGGGTGAGCGACAGCTTCAGCAGCGAGTTGCGTGACCTCGGCGGCGCGGACGGCGGTGGCGGCGGCGGGGGCGGTGGCGGCGGGGGATGGAACTGATGCGGCGGCTCCTCATCGAAGCCTTGCTCGAGCGCCCGGCAGCACCGCGCGTCGCGAGGTCGCGTCGGGCAGTGCTGCAGGCGAAGCGCGCCACCGCCCTGGCGTTGGCCGCCGTCTTGCTCGGCGGGGTGTCGCAGACCGCTCTCGCCGGCGAGCGACACGCCCTGCTGATCGGCAATTCGGCCTATGAGAGCCTGCCAGCACTCGACAACCCGGCCCTCGACGCCAAGCTTTTGGCGCGCACGCTCGAGCAACTCGAGTTCACGGTCCGGGTGGTCGGCGATGCCGATTACGACGGCATGCGGGCGGCCATCGACGCTTTCCGGCAAGCCGCCCGCGGTGCCGAGGTGGCCCTGGTCTACTATGCCGGCCACGGGGTGCAGGTCGACGGCGTCAACTACCTCCTGCCGGTGAATGCCGAGGTCAGGGGCCGCGAGGATCTCCGGCGCGAGGGGCTGGTGCTGCCGTTCTTGCTGCACGAGCTCGAGACCGCGTCGCCCGAGTTCGGCATCCTGGTACTCGACGCCTGCCGCGACAATCCGATCGCCGCGCTCGAGGAGCAGCTGGCCCAGCAGGCGGGGCGCTCGATGGCGCCGCGGGAGGGCCTCGCACCCACCGTCTCGGCGACCGGTCTGATGATCTCCTACGCCACCGCACCCGGGCAGGTGGCGCTCGACGGGCCGCCCGGCGGCAACAGTCCGTTCGCCGAGGCGCTGGCGCACTACCTGGACGAGCCCGGGCTCGAGATCGGCCTGTTGTTCCGCAAGGTGAGTGCCCGGGTGCGCGAGGCCACGGCCGGTGCCCAGGTGCCCTGGACCGAGGCGTCGCTGACCGGCAAGACGCTGATCCTCAACCCGGCGCCGACCCGGCCGGCACAGGCGGACGCGATCGCCGAGCTCAACCGTGCCCTCGATCTCGACGATCCGCTGGCGCAGCGCCTCGCCCTGGCGCAGTTCACCCGGGCGAACCAGGGCTCGCCCTTCGCCCGGCTGGCCGAGGCCTATCTGAACCGGCTCGAGGCCGTCGGTCCGGCACCGGGTGTCGAGCTCGCCAGCTTCGAGCAGAGTGTCGCGGACCGGCAGCGGGTGGAGCTGGTCGCCGACAGCATCGCCGCACCCTTGGCGAGCGAGGTGTTCGCCGCCTTGCATGCGCCGGCGGCACCGGTCGAAGCCGGGTCCGGCAGCGCCGCCGCGGCCGAGACGGCGGCCGGGCCCGAGGCCGCCGAGCCACCGGTCACGGCCGCCGCCGCAGCGCCACCAGGCGATGCGGCGACCCTGCTCTGGCCGATGATCGCGGCGGCCGACCAGCCGGAGTACTACGCCCAGTTCCTCTCGCTCTTTCCCGAGGACGCCAACGCCGCCTCGGCTGCGGCCGCCCTCCAGCTGGCGGCGTTTGTCGGCGACGGTTCGCCCCCGGCGGCGGCACCGCCGCTCGAGGATGAGCCAGAGGCGCTGCTGGTGCCGGTCGTGGTCGGCACCGGCCCGGTGACGATCCCGTTGCCGGCGGCCGAGCGATCGCTGGTGCTGCACGAGCAACCGCGGCATGGCCGGCTGCGGGCGGTCGATGCGGCCGGCAGCGAACTGCCGCTGGGCAGCACGCCCGTGGCACCGGTCCTGCTCGAATATCTGCCGCCCCTGTCGCTGCGCCAGGGTGTCGACGCGGTGCTGCTCGGCCTGGTCGAGCCGGCCGCCGTCGA
>CAZNWE010000137.1:2747-6198 GCA_964576715.1 uncultured Geminicoccaceae bacterium
CTGCCGGCGGTGCGAACGAGGCCGCAGCCGTGCCAGTGCCTGAGGCCGTGTTGCCGCCCGAGGCCGTGTCGCCACCCGCGGCCTTCTCGGCGGACGTCGACCTGGCGGCGTTGGCCGATGCCGAGGCGCCGCTGGTGCGCTCGCTCGAAACCGCGACACAGCGGGCGGTGCGGCTGGCCGCGGCGGGCGAGCCGTATCTGGTGCAGTTCGAGATCACGGTGGACGAGTGCGACCGGCTCGCCGGCACGCCGTTCGACCGGCAGGGCGTGGTGCTCGGCGTGTTCCGCAACGCGATCGACACCGCGGCCGCGATCCCGGCCTGCGAGGCGGCGGTCGCCGCTTATCCGGGCGTGCCCCGCTTCGTCTACCAGCTCGGCCGGGCGGTCGAGGAGGCCGGCGACCATACCCGTGCGGCCGAGCTCTACGAAGCGGCCGCAGCCGCCGGCCATGTCATGGGCATCTACCGGCTCGGCTACCTGCACCTGATCGGCCGCGGCATGCCGGTCGATGTCGAGAAGGCGATCACCTTCTTCGAGGCGGCGGCGGCCGAGGGCGAGACCTATGCCATGAACAGCCTGGCCCGGCTTTATGCCGCGGGCGAGGGGGTGGCGCAGGACAAGGACAAGGCGATCGACCTCTTCCTCCAGGCGGCGGCCCAGGGCAACACCTACGCCTACAACAATCTGGGTTATCTCCTGGCCGAGGACGGCGAGGCCGATCGCGCCCTGCCGCTGTTCCAGGCCTCGGCCGAGGCGGGCGACGTCTACGGCTACAACAACATGGGTTACGCCTACCAGCGCGGGATCGGCGTCGAGCCCGACCTCGACCGGGCGATCGAGTGGTACGAGCGGGCGGCGCGCGGCGGCCAGCCCAACGCGCCGATCAATCTCGGCTTCATCTACCGCGACGGCGGCCCGGGGGTCGAGGCCGACCTGCAGCGGGCGGCGTTCTGGTTTGCCGAGGCGGCGCGCGGCGGCAATGCCTGGGGCTCGGTGCATCTGGCCGCGCTCTACGAAGAGGGGGCGCTCGGCGCGGCGCCTGATCCGGGGCTGGCAGCGCGGCTGCTCGCCCGGGTCGCCTGGCTCGATGCGGTCGACGGCCGGCATGCGGTGCAGCAGAACTACGGCGGGGCCGGCGATGCGGCGCGCGAGCGCTTCGCCGAGCTGCCGTCCCGGGCGGTGGTGCAGGCGGTGCAGGACGAGCTCATCCGGCTCGGCTTCGACCCGGGCCCGGCGGACGGGCTGCCGGGACCGCGCACCGAGGTCGCCATCGAGGCGTTCCTGGCCTCGCGCGAGCCGGCGCTGCCCGCCGACCTGCCGCCGATCGAGATCCTGGCCGAGCTGGTCCGCGTTCCGGCAAAGGGCTGACGACAGGGCGCCCCGGCCGTCCTGTGGGGAAGATGGTTTGGCAAATGAGTTGCCCGGCAGCCGCAGCGGTTCATCGCGGTGGTGCGCGGCCTGGACGGCGGTGCTCGTCCTCGAGCGATTGCGGGGCCGGGGTGCGGTGAGGAGGTGAGGATGGCGACGACAACCGCGGCTTTCGGCCGACCGCTTCGCCCGCACGACGCGCTGGCGGGCAAGCCGCGGCGCCGGATCGTGCCCCGTCGGGCGACCCGCCGGCGGCAGTGCTTCACCCGGGCCGAGCCTGGCCAACGCTGGTTGCGCGATGTCGGCGTCGACCGCCCGGCGGCTCGCGCCGAGACTGCCGCGCCGTTTTTCGATGATGGCGGGCCGCGGCGCGCCCGGCAATGCTGGCGGCCGTGGTGAGCATGGGCCAGACGCTCGCCTTCCGGACGCTGGATGTCTTCACCGACGAGCGGTTCCGTGGCAACCCGCTCGCCGTCGTCCTCGATGCCGGTAGCCTCGACCCGGTGCGGCTGCAGCAGATCGCGGCCGAGTTCAATCTGTCGGAGACGGTCTTCGTCACCGGCATCGACGCCGCGGCCGGGCGGGCGCGGGTGCGGATCTTCACGCCCCGGGCGGAGCTGCCGTTCGCCGGCCACCCGACGATCGGCACGGCGCTGCTGCTGGCCCGCGAGGGGCTCGGGCTGCGCACGGCGACCGGGCTCGGGCTGGTGCTCGAGGAGGCTTTGGGTGACGTTTCGGTCGAGATCGGCCTCGATCAGGGCCGCCCGGCGCGGGCCCGCTTCACCGCCCCCGGCACGGCCGCGATCGGTGCTGCCCTCGATCCCGGGCTCGTGGCACCCGCGTTCGGTCTGCCGGCGGCATCGCTCGCCGGCATCGCCCCGCGCAGCGCCGGCTTCGGGGTGCCGTTCCTGATGCTCGAGGTCGCCTCGCTCGAGGCGCTGGCCAGCGCCGCCTCGGTCGACCTGCCGGCGCCGCTGCTCGACGCGGGCTTGCGCCACGGTGCCTACCTGTTCACGCGGGACACCGGCGACGGGACCATCCGCGCCCGGTTGTTCGCCCCGCTCCTCGGCATCGCCGAGGACCCGGCGACCGGGGCGGCCGCTGCCGGGCTCGCCGCGTTGCTGGCCACCCTCGACCCGGCCGCCGACCTCGCCGGCGCCTGGCGGATCGTCCAGGGTGTGGAGATGGGCCGGCGCAGCGTCATCGACGTCACCGCCGAGAAGCGTGGCGGTCGGGTCGAACGGGTGACGGTCGCCGGCGGTGCCGTCGAGGTGAGTGCCGGCCACGTCACCGTCTGACGGCGAGACTCGGCGGCGAGACTCGGCGGCGAGACTCGGCAAGGCGGGAGCTCGATGAATTTCTACGAGATCTGGTGCGACCTCAAGCCCGGCATGTCGGACATGGCCTTCGCCGCGCGCACCGCCGACTGGCTCGGCAGGCTCCAGGACGAGGGGGCGATCGAGCGCTTCCGCCTGACCCGCCGCAAGCTCGGCCTGGGTCCGCCGGCGGTGGGCGAGTTCCACATCACCATCGAGGTCCGGGACCTGGCCCAACTCGACCGGGCGTTCCTGATCGCTGCCAGCCGCGCCGAGCCCCACGAGCTCTTGCATCATTGCGTCAACCACATGGTCGAAAACGTGAAATTCGCGCTCTATCGAGACTTTCCGGACGACGTGCGGCAGGTCGGGGCGGAGCGCTTCTAGCTGGGCTGACGAAGCGGGCGGGGAACTGATCGCCGCCGCCGTCGCGCCTGCATGGCCGCATCGGCCGCGGGCGTGCCGTCGTGCCAGGTGCCGAACCAGTGGTCGAACGGGACGAGGCCGCTGCCGTAGGTCACCTCGAAATATTTGTGGTGCAGGTAGTGGTCGAACGATTCGGTGTCGATCACGGAATCGTCGGACGTCTCGATCTTGTCGAAGCCGAAATGACCGCCCACTGCCCCGATCCCTCCGCTTCGTGGCAGACAGCCAACGACCACCCGCCCCGCGGTCGTGGCGCAACCCACAACCGCCCGCCAAGCCCCGCACCGCCGGTCGACAACGACAAGAAGGCGGGGGAACTGAGTTCCCCCGCACCCCCTCCGG
>CAZNWE010000138.1:0-5806 GCA_964576715.1 uncultured Geminicoccaceae bacterium
GGCGCGACGCGCAGTTCGACACGATCCGTCTCGCCTTCGTCAAGATCGCCGCCCGCGTCACCGAACTCGTCACCCGCATCAAGGTCTCGCTGCCGTCGAGCTACCCCTACAAGAAAAGCCTCGCCCGCTTCACCGGCCGGGCCCTCGCCCTGCCGCCATAGTCGCCGGGGCGAAGTGCCCCGATCGAGCCTATCCAGTCCACCGCCAACGCCGTCATCGAAGACCGAAACCGCGCACCGAGCGCCAACCTTACCCACGCCCGATCGCAGACGCGAAATTGCCCTCATGAATAAAGCGGGCTAACGGGCCATGATAAAACTGTCACACTCTCCTCATAAAAGCCTCATTGAAGGGCGGCAATCAGAGTTCGCTAAAACGACCGCAACTGTCCAGAGGAGGACGCCATGAAACATCTTCTGATCAGCGCATCCGCGCTCGCCCTCGTCGCCGTCGCCGGCACCGCCCAGGCGCGCGACCAGATCAGCATCGTCGGCTCGTCGACCGTGTTCCCTTACACCCAGGCCGTGGCCGAGCAATTCTCGGCGATGACCGGCGCCCCCTCCCCGGTGGTCGAATCGACCGGCACCGGCGGCGGCATGCAGATCTTCTGCCAGGGCATCGGCGAGAGCCACCCCGACATCACTGGCGCCTCGCGTGCCATGAAGGCGTCCGAGTACGAGCTCTGTGTCAGCAATGGTGTGACCGACGTCACCGAGGTGCTCCTCGGCTTCGACGGCCTGTCGCTCGCCACATCGCAGGACGGCCCCGATGCCGACTTTACCAAGGCGCAGATTTTCCAGGCCTTGGCCGCCGAGGTCGAGGTCGACGGCGCGGTCGTCGCCAACCCCTTCACCAACTGGAGCCAGATCGACCCGTCCCTGCCCGACGAGCCGATCCTGGTCTATGGCCCGCCCCCGACCTCGGGCACCCGCGACGCCTGGGTCGAGCTGGTCATGGAAGAGGGCTGCGCCGAGTTCGAGGCGATCGCCGCCCTCGACGAGAACCGCCACGACGAGGTCTGCCAGCGCATGCGCACCGACGGCCCGTTCGTCGAGGCCGGCGAGAACGACAACCTGATCGTCCAGCGCCTGACCAGCGACCCCAAGGCCTTTGGCATCTTCGGCTACTCGTTCCTCTACGAGAACCAGGACAGCCTCAAAGGTGCCGCCATCGGCGGTGTGCAGCCGAGTGCAGCCACCGTCGAGACCGGCGAGTACGGCGTCTCGCGGCCGCTCTTCTTCTACATCAAGAATGCGCATCGCGGTGCGATCCCCAACCTCGCCGAGTTCGTCGAGGAATATGTGAGCGAGGCATCGATGGGCCCCGGCGGTTACCTCCAGGAGCGTGGCCTCGTGCCGCTCGACGACGAGCGCCGCAAGGCCGTCCAGGATGCCGCGATGGCCGGCACGACCATGGAAGCCCCGGCCAGCTGAGGCCGCTCGGCTGACCGATTGGCTGGTGGCGACCCGCTGCGGCGGCTCGCCACCATCTGTTTTTTCGACCGCTGCCCAACCGAGACGGTGAATGACCCAGTCGCAGGTGATCCCCATCCTGATCGTTCTCTCCGTCGTCGGCTTTTATCTCGGCCGCCAGCGAGCGAACGCGCTCAGAGACGATAGCGCCAACGGTGGGCTCGCCACCTTGCCGAAATATTACGGCTACTACGTGGCCTTGATCGCCGGGCTGCCGGCGTTCGTGATTTTCGTCGCCGGCATTCTGTTCCAGGGCAGCTTCATCGACTGGCTGCTGCTCAATCACGTCCCGGCCGAGATGACCACCGACATTTCGGCGGCCGAGCGCAACCTCTTGCTTTCCAGCATTCGCAACGTCGCGCGCGGCACCACCTTCGGCACCCCGCCACCCGAGATCCTGGCCGCTGCCCAGAGCTTTGCGACCTACCAGACGATCGTCCGCTTTTCGGTGATCGCGTCTTCGCTCGCCCTGGCCGTCGCCGGGCTGGCCTGGGCGCGCTCACGCATCGCCCCCGCCTTTCGCGCCCGTCATCAGGTCGAGGGCATCATCTTCGGCCTCATCGTCCTGGCCTCGCTGGTCGCCATCATCACCACGCTCGGCATCCTCGTCTCGCTGATCTACGAGAGCTGGCGCTTCTTCGAACGGGTGCCCGTCGCCGAGTTCCTCTTCGGCCTGAACTGGGAGCCGCAGATCGCCATACGCGAGGACCAGGTCGCCGGGCTCGGGTCGTTCGGTGCTGTTCCGGTCTTCTGGGGAACCATCGTCGTCAGTATCTGTGCCATGTTCGTCGCCGTGCCGATCGGCCTGCTGGCTGCCATCTACACCGCCGAGTACGCGACCCAGCCGGTGCGCGCGACGATCAAGCCGGTGCTCGAAGTCCTCGCCGGCATCCCGACCATCGTCTACGGCTTCTTCGCGGTGATCACCGTCTCGCCCGCCTTGCGCAACCTCGGGGCCACGCTCGGCATCGAGGTGGCACCCACCGCCGCCATCGTCGCCGGCGGGGTGATGGGCATCATGCTGATCCCCTTCGTCTCGTCCTTCGCCGACGACGCCTTGAACGCCGTGCCACAGTCGCTCCGCGACGGTTCGGCCGCCCTGGGGGCGACCAAGTCCGAGACCATCCGCCAAGTGCTGCTGCCGGCAGCCTTGCCCGGCATCATGGGCGGCGTGTTGCTGGCCTTGAGCCGGGCGATCGGCGAGACGATGATCGTGGTGATGGCCGCTGGCCTTACCGCCAACCTGACCTTGAACCCGCTCGAGGGCGTCACCACGACGACGGTCCAGATCGTGACCCTGCTTATCGGCGACACCGAGTTCGACAGCCCGAAGACCTTGGCCGCCTTCGGGCTCGGTCTCGTCCTCTTCCTCTCGACCCTCATGCTGAACGTCCTCGCCCTTGGCATCGTCAAGAAATATCGAGAGCAATATGATTGATACGGAACGCCTGCCCCCCAACCCCGCGACGGACGCCGAAATCGACAACAACTGGGCCAAGTCGGCGGCGGCCCAGGAACGGCTGCGCCAGCGGCGCCGCGCCGACACCCGACTCTGGCTTTTGGGCATTGGTGCCGTGGTGATCGCCATGGGCTTGCTCGCCATCCTCCTGAGCTCCATCATCGTCGCGTCGTGGACGGCCTGGACGCAGACCTCGATACGGCTCGACATCGCCATCCCGGCCGACGCCGTCGACCGCGAGAACCCCTTCCGTGCCCGCTATTCCGGCTTCGTCGATCAGGCGCTTTCCGACCTCTTCCCTGATGTCGACACGCCCGAAGAGCAGCGGCTGATGCGCTCCATGGCGAGCAATGGGGCGCAGTTCTTCATCCGCGACCGGGTGGTCGCCAATCCCGACCTGATCGGTGACACTTTCTCCATCTGGGTGCCATCATCCGACCGTATCGACCAGCTGCACAAAGGGGTCGTCGACCGCGACCTGCCGCCCAGCCGCCGCAATGTCACCGACAGCCAGATCGCCATTTACGACCGGCTGGTCGAGGACGGTCGTCTGCGCTCGACCTTCAACTGGACGCTCTTCACGCAAGCCGACAGCCGCTTTCCCGAGCTCGCCGGCCTCAAGGGAGCGCTCTGGGGCTCGTTCTACCTGCTCCTCGTCTGCTTTTTGATCAGCTTTCCAACAGGCATCGCGGCTGCCATCTACCTCGAGGAGTTCGCCCCCAAGAACCGCCTCACCGACCTTATTGAGGTCAACATCAACAATTTGGCCGCCGTCCCCTCGATCGTCTTCGGCCTTTTGGGCCTTGCCGTCTTCCTTCAGATCTTCGGCCTGCCGCGCTCCGCCCCGCTCGTCGGCGGCATGGTGCTGTCGCTGATGACCTTGCCGACCATCATCATCGCCACCCGTTCGGCCTTGAAACAGGTGCCACCCTCGATCCGCGAAGCCGCCCTCGGCGTCGGCGCCTCCAGGCTGCAGACCGTCACCCATCACGTCCTGCCAGTGGCCATGCCGGGCATCCTGACCGGCACGATCATCGGTCTCGCCCAGGCCCTGGGTGAGACAGCACCCTTGCTCTTGATCGGCATGAACGCCTTCATCACCGCCGCCCCCGAGAGCATGCTGGCACCGTCCACAGCCCTGCCGACGCAGATTTTCATCTGGTTCGACAGCCCCGAGCGCGGCTTCGTCGCCCGCACCAGTGCCGCGATCATCGTGCTGCTCGGCTTCATGATCCTGATGAACGCGACCGCCGTCTTCCTCCGTCAGAGGTTCCAAACCAAATGGTAGCAGCCAACGCCCGCAACGCCGCCTCGGTGCCCGCCGACCGCGCCACCACCGCAACAGCCATCGCCGCAGCTGGTCAAAGCAAGGTGACCGCGCGTAGGGTCAATCTCTGGTACGGTGAGAAACAGGCGCTCTTCGATGTCGACATCGACATCGCCGCCAACGAGGTTACCGCCTTCATCGGCCCGTCCGGCTGCGGCAAGTCGACCTTCCTGCGCTGCATCAACCGGATGAACGACACCATCCCGATCTGCCGGACCGAGGGCGACATCCGTCTCGAGGGGCAGGACATCTACGACAAGTCGGTCGACGTTGTGCAACTCCGCGCCCGGGTCGGCATGGTCTTCCAGAAACCCAACCCGTTCCCGAAGTCGATCTACGACAACATCGCCTACGGGCCGAAGATCCACGGCCTAGCCCGCGACAAGGCCACCTTGGACGGCATCGTCGAGCGCAGCCTGAAAGGTGCGGGCTTGTGGCAGGAGGTGGCCGACCGCCTCGACCAGCCGGGCCTCGGCCTCTCGGGCGGCCAGCAGCAGCGCTTGTGCATCGCGCGGGCCATCGCCGTCAGCCCCGAGGTCATCCTCATGGACGAGCCCTGCTCGGCCCTCGACCCGATCGCCACGGCCATCGTCGAGGAGCTGATCGAGGAGCTGCGCCAGCGCTACACCATCGTCATCGTCACCCACAACATGCAGCAGGCGGCCCGCGTCAGCCAAATGACCGCGTTCTTCCACCTCGGCAAGCTGATCGAGTTCTGCCCGACCGACCAGATCTTCACCTCGCCGCAGCACCAGATGACCCAGGACTACATCACCGGCCGGTTCGGCTGAGGGAACACGGATCATGGACAACCCCACCGAGGCCATGCAGCGCAAGCACACGGTCAAATCGTTCGACGAGGATCTCGGCGATCTCACCCGGCTCATCGTCCAGATGGGGGCCCATGCCGAACGAGGGGCTTAAGGGGACACGTCCCTTTTTAATGATTCGGCCTCACCTCACAGTACCCGGCTATGGTAGCGGGGCGACAACGATCGGCTGGCGGGCTATCATCTGACCGGGAAACCGCTGGAAAAATGATGACCGCGACCACACGGGACGACCCAAGTTGCCGCCGGGTGCGGCTTTTAGACTTGGCCGCGCGACACGGGGCGTTGCGGCTGCGAGTGTTCGGCTCGGTGGCGCGTGGTGCTGCAACGGCCGGCAGTGACATCGACTTTCTGGTCGAGATGAGTCCTGGGCGCAGCCTCCTCGATCTCGGCGCCCTGCAGACGGCGCTCAGCCAAGAGCTCGGCCGAGAAGTCGATGTCATCAGCGAAGGCGGTCTCCGACCGCCACGCCCCGAGCGGATTCTGGCGGAGGCACAGCGCCTTTGAGAGGCGACGACGACGGCCTGCAAGACATGCTGGACGCCATTGCCGCCATTCGGCGACACACGCAGGGTGGCCTCGCCACTTACGATCGAGACGAGTGCCGGGGCTTCGGACGACACCTGCCTTCCCAACGACGGGCGCCAGCGTATCCCGTCCCAGGTACCCCCACGACCCGTTAACACTTCCGCCCGAACCGCCGCCAGCCCAAAGGACC
>CAZNWE010000139.1:0-5537 GCA_964576715.1 uncultured Geminicoccaceae bacterium
TGATCTCGATGGTCATCGCCCGGCTGACGACGTCGCGGGAAGCGAGGTCCTTGGCGGTGGGCGCGTAGCGCTCCATGAAGCGCTCGCCCTCGGCGTTGGTCAGGTAGCCGCCCTCACCGCGTGAGCCTTCGGTGATCAGGCAGCCCGCACCGTAGACCCCCGTCGGGTGGAACTGGACGAACTCCATGTCCTGCAGCGGCAGCCCGGCGCGGAGCACCATCGCATTGCCGTCGCCGGTGCAGGTGTGGGCGGAGGTGCAAGAGAAGTAGACCCGGCCGTAGCCGCCGGTGGCGAGACAGGTCTGATGTGCCCGGAAGCGGTGCAGCGAGCCGTCCTCGATGCACAGCGCCAGGACCCCGAGGCAGCTGCCTTCGTCGTCCATCAACAGATCGAGGGCGAAGTATTCGTTGAAGAACTGCACCTTGTTCTTCAGCGCCTGCTGGTAGAGGGTGTGCAGGATGACGTGGCCGGTCCGGTCGGCCGCGGCGCAGGTGCGATAGGCCTGGCCCTTGCCGAACTCGGTCGACTGGCCGCCGAAGGCACGCTGGTAGATGCGCCCGTCCTCGGTGCGGGAGAACGGCACGCCGTAATGCTCGAGCTCGTAAACGGCGGCGGGAGCGTTCTTGGTCATGTACTCGATCGCGTCCTGGTCACCGAGCCAGTCGGAGCCCTTGACGGTGTCGTACATGTGGAACTTCCAGTTATCGTCGTTCATGTTGCCGAGCGCAGCATTGATGCCGCCCTGGGCCGCCACGGTGTGGCTCCTGGTCGGGTAGACCTTGGAAATGCAGGCGACGCTGAGATCGGCCTCGACCATGCCGACCGCGGCCCTGAGGCCGGCGCCGCCGGCACCGACGACGATGGCGTCGAACACATGCTCGGTGATCGGGTAGACTTTGCCCATGTGATCAGGCTCCGGTGGCGAGCGTAAGGATGGCGACGACGCAGGACACGGCGAGGAGAACCACGATCACCGTCTCGATCGCCAGGGCCACCAGCCGCGCCGCCTCGCTGTGGACATAGTCCTCGACCATCACCTGGAAACCCAGATGCACGTGGTAGAAGGTGGACAAGACCAAGGCCAACAACAGGCTGGCATTGACCTGCGACTGGAACCACACCGTCCACTCGGCATAGCCGGCCCCACTCATCGCCATGGCCTGGAAGACGAACCAGAGTGCCGTGACCAGGTTGATGATCGCGGTGACCCGCTGCGCTTTCCAATGGCTGAAGCCGCTCTTGGCGGAGCCGCGGGCACGCAGTCTACCGATAGCCGATTGCATGTTGTCTATCCTGTTGCTCGGACCTGTCGCACGGGGCTCAGGCGACGATGAAAACGACCAGCCAGAAGACGACCGTCAGCGTCAAGGCAAGTACCCCGACCAGGATCCCGCTTTGCCGGATCGCCGTCTTGCTCAGGCTGTAGCCGGCATCGAAGACGAAGTGTCTGACCCCGCTGACCATGTGGAAGAAGAACGCCAGCGTGTAGCCCATCAACACCAGCGTGCCGAACCAGCTCTGCATCACGCCCTGCACCAGGGCGAAGCTTTCCGGTCCACTTGCCAGGGCGGTCACCCACCAGGCGAACAGCAGCAGGCCCGAAGCGATGGCAAAGCCGGTGATCCGGTGCAGGAACGAGAAGATCATGGACAGGTAGACGCCATAGATCTGCACGTGCGGCGAGAGCGGTCTCGATCCTTGTGCCATGCGGCCTCCTGGCGACGATGCGACCGACGAACCGTGCATCGTATGTTGCAGCGCGACATATCCCGCATGGAATAGTAGACTTGGCGGTTGACCTGTCAACGCGACAGAACATGCCATCTCGGGAGACCGTCCAAGCCGCCAGACAGGTAGCCGCCGGCCAGGTGGCCCACTGCCGGCGGCTCTGCTAGCCTGCGCCGCGGCTGAAGGAACAGCAGGACCAGATGGCATGACCACGTTTCGCAAGCTCACCCCGGGCTTCTACGTCGCCCCGCAGCTCGAGCCGGACGACTTCGCCGAGGCCGCCGCCATGGGCGTGCGGACGGTGATCAACAACCGGCCCGACGGCGAGGTGCCGGGCCAGCTGAGCGATGCCGAGGCCAGGGTGCTCGCCGCGGCGCATGGTCTCGCCTATGTCGCCGTGCCGGTGGTCTCGGGCGGCATCTCGCCCGACCACATCAAGGCGATGAAAGCGGCGATCGATGGCCATGACGGCCCGCAGCTCGCCTATTGCCGCTCCGGCACCCGCTCCTGCCACCTCTGGGCCCTCGCCGAGGCCGAACGCCAGGACCCCGACCACCTGATCGACGTCGCCGCCGAGGCCGGCTACGACCTGTTCGCCATGCGCCCCGTGCTGCTGGCGATCAACCGCCAGGCTGCCGCTTCGTCGTGAGCTGCGAGAGCCGGCGCTTGCGCCTGCCAGCCGTTGTCGTCGCCGGGCCGCCTGCGCATCGAAACGCGGCTCGGCGAACAGCCCGCCCGAAGCGTCCGGCCGCCGGCCCGGTCAGGACGAGGCTTGGCCCTTGTCCGCCGGCGGCACGGTGCGGAACTTCTGATCGCGCGGGAAGCCCGACGGCGCCAGCTTGCCGGCCTGGCCGCGCTTGCCGAGCCAGGGGCCGAGATCCTTTTCGTGGCGGATGCGGTTGCCCGAGGCCATCGGCCAGGCGAGGCCTTGTTCGAGGTCCAGCGTCGTCAGGTCGGAGAGCCTGCCCTCCTTGTAGCGCTGCAAGGTGACGCCGCGGCCGCGGTTCATCTCCGGCAGCTCGGCCAGGGCGAAGACCAGGAGCTTGTGGTTGGTGCCGATCACCGCGACGTGGTCGCCGACGACCGGGCAGGCCACCGCCACCCGGTCGCCGGGCTCGAGATTGACCACCTGCTTGCCGGCCCGGGTCTGCGCCGCGACCTCGCTCTCCTTGACCGCAAAGCCCCGCCCCGCCGCGGTCGCCAGGACCAGCCGGTTGTCCGGCCGATGCACCAGAAGATCGACCAGCTCGATCCCCTTGGCCATGTCGATCAGCAGGTTCAAGGGTTCGCCGAGCCCACGGCCCGACGGCAGCTTGTCGATGCCGATCAGGTAGCACCGGCCGTCGGAGGCCACCGCCAGCAGCTTGTCGGCGGTCGTCGCCGGGGTGACGAAGCGCTCGCCGTCGCCGTCCTTGTACTTGATCTCGGCGGCGTCCGTGATCTGCCCGCGCGACGCGCGGATCCAGCCCTTGGCCGAGCAGATCACCGTGACCGGCAGCCGCTCCACCGGCAGCTCGAACGCGGTTGCATCGACCACGGGGGCCGTCCCCAGCTCCGTCCGCCGCCGGCCGAGCTCGCCCGCCCCCCAGGTCGCCGCCCCCGCCCGCATCGCCGCCGCCAGGTGCGCCCGTCGCTTGGCCGGGCTGGCGAGCAGCGCCTCGAGCTCGCGCTTCTCCTTCTTGAGCCCCTTTTGCTCCCGTTCGAGCGCCATCTCCTCGAGCCGCCTGAGGTTGCGCAGGCGGAGGTTCAAGACCGCCTCGGCCTGCCGCTCGGAAAGCTCGAAGGTCACCATCAGCACCGGCCGCGGCTCGTCCGCCTCGCGGATGATCCGGATCACGGTGTCGATATCGAGAAAGATCTTGAGATAGCCATCCAGGATCTCGAGCCGGTCGTCGATCTTGCCGAGGCGAAAGCGCGAGCCGCGGACCAGCACCTCCATGCGGTGCGCGATGAAGGCGTCGAGCAGCTCCAGGAGCCCCATCACCCGGGGCACGCCCTGCGCGTCGAGCACGTTCATGTTCAAGGACAGCCGCGTCTCCAGCTCCGACAGGCGGAACAGCTGCTCCATGACCAGTTCCGCCGGCACGCCCCTGGATCGCGGCACCAGCACCAGGCGGATATCCTCCGACGATTCGTCCCGAAGATCGGCGAGCAGCGGCAGCTTCTTCGCTGCCAGCAGTTCCGCCAGCCGCTCGATCAGCCGGGATTTCGGCACCTGGAACGGAATCTCGGTGACGATGATCTGGTACTGGCCATGCGCCAGCTTCTCGACCGCCCACCGCGCCCTGAGGCGGAGCGAGCCCCGCCCGGTCCGATAGGCCTCCTCGATCACCTCGGGGGCTTCGATCAGCACGCCGCCGGTCGGCAGGTCGGGTCCGGCGACGAAGCGCATCAGCTCGGCCGTCGACACCGCCTCGCCCTCCGGCCGCTCCAGCAGGTAGGCCAGGGCCTGGAACAGCTCGGCTGCATTGTGCGGCGGAATGCTCGTCGCCATGCCGACGGCGATCCCGGACGAGCCATTCGCGAGCAAATTCGGAAACGCCGCGGGCAGCACCACCGGCTCCCGCTCGCTGCCGTCATAGGTCTCGCGGAAGTCCACCGTGTCCTGGTCGATGCCGTCGAGCAACGCCGCCGCCACCGCGGTCAGCCGCGCCTCGGTGTAGCGCATCGCCGCCGCGTTATCGCCGTCGACATTGCCGAAATTGCCCTGGCCGTCGACCAGCGGGTAACGCTGCGCGAACGACTGCGCCAGCCGGACCAGGGCGTCGTAGACCGCCACGTCGCCATGCGGGTGGTACTTGCCGATCACATCGCCCACCACCCGCGCACACTTCTTGAAGCCGGCGGCCGGATCGAGCCTGAGCTGCAGCATCGCATAGAGCAGCCGCCGCTGCACCGGCTTCAAGCCGTCGCGCACGTCCGGCAGCGAGCGCGAGGTGATCGTCGAGAGCGCATAGGCAAGATAGCGTTCGGACAGCGCCGCCTTGAGCTCGATCGGCTCCACCGTGCCGCCAGCCGGCCCGCCGGCCCCCTTGGCCACCGCCATCAACCCGTCTCCTCGTCCGTGATCCGCGCCACCAGCCGCTCGCGCGCCTCCGGCATCGTCCTGTCGACCGGGTCGAGGATATGCCGGGCCAGGAAATGCCCGGCAAGTCGCAACCCTTGGGCGATCGCCACAGCGTCCGCTTCACCCTCGCCGGTGAGGAAACCGGGCAACGGCAGCAGCCTGGGAGCGAGATCCCCCGCCGCCGCCAGGCTCACCGCCCGCCCGGTCCGCGGCGACACGTAGGCGAGCCCGCCCGTCTCGCCGGTCACCGCGCATTTCTCCAGGTCCAAGGCGAAGCCCAGCTCGCGCAGCAGCACGAGTTCGAACCGCACATAGGTCTCGAGCCACGCCCGATCCGGCCCCAACGCCTCGACCAGCTTCAACAAGGCGGCATAGAGCAGCCCGTGCGGCTCCCGCTCCGCTGCCGCGAGCTCGACCAGGCCGACCGCGGCACCCAGCCCGAGGAGTGCCAGCCCGTCGCCCATCACCCGGGCCGCGTGCAGCCGCAGCGGCTCGATCGCGAACGCCCCCAAATGGCTCTCCAACCGCGCCGACCACGCCACCTGCAAGCGGTTGCCGGCCTGCAACAACGCCCCCTGCCGCTTGCCGGCACCACCCCGCACCAGACCCGCATGCCGCCCGTGCGCGAAGGTCAGGAACGACACCACCGCATCGCGCTCGCCGAGCGGCCGCGCGCGCAACACGATGCCCTCGTCCTGCCACTCGATCACCGGTCGTCCCCACCTGCCCCCGCGCCGCGGTA
>CAZNWE010000140.1:0-5520 GCA_964576715.1 uncultured Geminicoccaceae bacterium
ACATGCTGCGCGCCAACGACCTGATCTGGTCGTTCGTCGTCAACAACTACCTGCTCGGCAAGGAGCCGTTCCCGTTCGACCTGTTGTACTGGAACAGCGACAGCACCCGCATGCCGGCGGCGATGCACAATTTCTACCTGCGCCGCTTCTACCACGAGAATCTGCTGGTCGAGCCCGGCGGCATCGAGCTCGCCGGGGTGCCGATCGACCTCAGGCGGGTCAGGGTGCCGGTCTATTGGGTGTCGACCAGGGAGGATCATATCGCTCCCTGGACGGCGAGCTACCAGGGAACGCAGCTGTTCAAGGGCCAGAAGAAGTTCGTGCTCGCCGGCTCCGGCCACATCGCCGGGGTGATCAACCCGCCGGCCTCGGGCAAGTACGGCTACTGGCTGAACAGCGAGCTGCCGGCCAACCCGGACGACTGGCTGGCCAAGGCCGAGCACCACGAGGGTTCGTGGTGGGAGGATTGGGCGGCCTGGAACGCGGCCAAGTCCGGCCCTGGCGGTCGCGTGCCGGCATGCCAGCCCGGCGAGCGCGAGCTGGCGGCGATCGAGGATGCGCCGGGCAGCTACGTCGCGGTCCGCGCCAGCTGAGCGCCAACCCGGCTCAGCGGCGCTGCAGCTCGACCAGGCAGAGCGGCTCGGCACCCGGATTGGTCAGCCGATGCGCCAGCCCGGCGACAGCCTCGATGGTAGCGCCGGCGGGGTGCCGTGTCGCATCGCTGCCGGCCGCCAGCTGCAGTGTGCCTTCGATCACCGTCCAGACGATGCCGACCACCGCATCGGCCTCGAGGCTGACCGAGGCGCCCGGGTCGAGCCGGCGCTCGCGCAGCCGGTAGCCTGGCCGCTCGATCAGTCGGGTAAGCATGCCCCAGGCCATGGGCTCATGGCGATGCCGGGTCGCCTCGGGCCGCCCGTCGGCCACCAACGTGGCGACCAGCGCCTTCACCGCCTCGGCATCGGTGCGGCGGGCGACGAGGAGCGCATCGGCGGTATCGACGACGGCCAGGTCGTCAACCCCGGCCAGCGCCACGAGGCGGCCCTCGGCGCGGACCAGATTGTTGTGCCCGGCGACCACGACGGCATCGCCGGAAAGCGCGTTGCCGGCCGCATCCGGCGCCATGATCTCCCAGATCGCCTGCCAGGCGCCGACATCCGACCAGCCCGGGGCGCACGGCACCACGGCAACCTTGGCCGAGCGCTCCATCACCGCCTTGTCGATCGGCACTGACGGCACGGTCGCGAACCGGCCGGCATCCAGCGCCAGGCCGCTGCCGCCGTCGGCGACGATGGCCGAGCGGACCGCCTCGAGCACATCCGGGGCGAAGGCCTGAAGCTCGGCGAGCATGGTCGCGACCCGAAACAGGAACATGCCGCTGTTCCAGGCGAACCCACCCTCGGCCAGCATCGCCGCCGCCCGTTCGGCCGGCGGCTTCTCGATGAAGGCCGCCGCCGCCAGCACCGCCGGTGCCGCCGCCAGCGGCTCGCCGAGGCGAATGTAGCCGTAGCCGGTCTCGGGCCGGCTGGCGGCGATCCCGAAGGTCACCAGATACCCCGCCCGGGCGGCGGCCGCCCCGGCAGTCACGGCGTCGAAAAGGGCGTCTGGGTCGGTCATCAGATGATCGGACGGGCAGACCCAGAGCAGCGCTTCCTCACCCCACACCGCCTGGGCCAAGAGGGTCGCGACGGCGACCGCCGCCGCGGTGTTCCGGCCTTGCGGCTCGAGCACGAGGTGGCGGTCGAGATCCGGGCCGAGCGCGGCGAGCTGGCGGCGGATCAGCATCGCCTGGCTCGCCGCCGCCACGGTAACGAGGCGGCCGGGTGGGGCGATGGTCGTGGCGCGCCGCACCGTCGCCTGCAGCAGCGACGATGCGCCGAACAGGTCGGCCAGGTGCTTGGGCAGGGAGGCCCGGCTCGCCGGCCAGAGCCGGGTGCCGGAGCCGCCCGCGAGCACGACCGGCACGAGATCGTCGATGGGCAGGGGCAGCACGAGCTTCTCCGCGGGCCTGGGTGGTCGCCGTCGCGCGATGGCCGGCTCCTTACCACGTCTCGGGCGGCGGTCCAGCCGCCACCAACCGCGAGACGATCGATTCCGCTGTGCCTTCGACCAGGCGGTTAACGCTTCTGACAGTTTTACCGCGTAGAGTGACCCCCATGACGACATCGGCAAGGCGGTGCGGGAAGACGCGATGGGCGATGGTGGCGATCGAGGTTCGGCAGGGTGGCTTGCGGAGCAGGCGCTGACGGCGATGCAGGCGAGGCGCATCCCACCGACGCCCGAGAACTTCGCCGTCTGGTACCAGCACCAGATGGGCGACAATCCGGCTCTAGCCCGAGCGATCGACGCCATCGAGCAGAGTGCCGAAGGCTTCACCGCCGGCCGCTCGGCCGAGCTCTCCCGCAGCTTCGGTGCCACCGTCGATCACGCCCGGCAGGTCGAGCGGGTGAGCGAGCAGGTCTGCGGTCTGGTCGACGAGGTGACCAGCAAGCTGGGGCTCGCGACATCGCACACCCGAGACTACAGCGCCCGGCTGTCGTCGCTCGGTTACGGCTTGAGCGCGGCGGTCGAGCCGAGCGAGCTCGTGGCCCTGGTCCGCGAGTTGGAGAACCAGACCGAGCTGATGCGGCGCCGCGCCGGCGCGCTCGAGAGCGAGCTCGAGCGCAACAGCCGTGAGATCCGCGATCTCAAGCACGAGCTCGCCGACGCCCGCCGTGCTGCGACCACCGACCCGTTGACCGGTCTCGGCAACCGCAAGCTGTTCGATGAGGTGTTCGCCATCGAGGCCGAGACCGCCCGCAGCGGCGATGCGCCCCTGTCGCTGCTCGTCACCGACATCGACCACTTCAAGATCTTCAACGACCGCCACGGCCACCAGATCGGCGATGCCGTGCTGAAGCTCGTCGCCGAGAAGCTCAAGCGGTCGGTCAAGGGACGCGACACGGTGGCGCGTTATGGTGGCGAGGAGTTCGTCGTCGTCCTGCCGCAGACCGATGTGGCGGCGGCGACCCAGCTCGCCGAGCAGCTGCGGGCGGAAATTGCCCGCAGCCGGCTCGTCGTCCGCAATCGCCGCCAGGATCTCGGCAAGGTGACGATCTCGATCGGCGTCGCCGAGTTGCGCTCTGGCGAAACCACCGATGACTGCTTCAAACGGGCCGACCAGGCGCTCTATCGGGCGAAGCACGAGGGCCGCAACCGGGTGATCGCTGCGGACGGTGCGGTGCAGCCGGTGGCGGCGGTCGCTTGATGCGCGCGGCCGGCGGTGCCGCTGCCCGCACGGTTGGCGTCGGGTGTGGTCGACCCGAGCGGCCGCGCCGCGGGGCGGCAACAGGCAGCCACTGCTCCACTACCGTGCAGCCCAATTTCCGGACGTCAGGTTACACGACCCCCGATGCAGCGCCGTGATGGGTTTTCGTGGGCCCGGGCGAGGCGCGCCGCTCGCTGCGGCCTGGGTGCGGGCAAGGCAGCCATGCGCCTCGGAATGCACTTCCTGCGCCAAAGAACTGGACATCCGCGGTCGGTTATCGCATATAACGGGCTCTCGTCAGTTTTGCCTAATGCACAGCGGCACGCGCGGCGGCGGCATACTGGTCTACTTAACTCTCACGGGTTGGGGGATCGGCATGATCCAGTCCTACGGCGGCGCGGCCGCGATGATTCGCGCCTTCGCTCCAGAGATTCCCATCGTCGGCATCCGCCCGCACCTCATCCGCGAGCGAGCCGAAGCTGTCGTCCGCGCCTTCCCCGGCGACGTGCTCTACGCGGTCAAGTGCAACGATCACCCGCTGGTGCTCGAGGCGCTGTTTGCGGCGGGTGTGCGCCAGTTCGACACCGCGTCGATCAAGGAGATCCGCCTGGTGCGGCGGCTGCTGCCCGAAGCGGTCTGTCATTTCATGCACCCGGTCAAGAGCAGCGAGGCGATCGCCGAGGCCTATCACGCGCACGGCGTCCGCCGGTTCGTGCTCGATCATCCGCGCGAGCTCGACAAGATCGTGGCGGCCACCGGTGCCGCCTTGGACCTCGAGCTCTTCGTCAGGTTGGTCGTGCCCGGGGACGGGGCACTGTTGACGCTGACCGGCAAGTTCGGGACCGGGCCGGTCGAGGCAGTGGCGTTGCTGCAGGCGGCGCGAGCCGTCGCCCGCCGCATCGGCATCACCTTTCACGTCGGCTCACAGTGCACCGATCCGCACGCCTACGCTCGCGCGATCGATATCGCGGCGAGCGTCGCCGAGGCGGCCGGCGGGATCGACGACCTCGACGTCGGTGGCGGCTTCCCGGCGGCCTATCGGGGCGACGAGCCGCCCTTCGCGGCGTTCGCCGCCGCGATCAGCCAGGGGATGGAGCGCCATGGCCTGACCGCAGCACTCCAGTGCGAGCCCGGTCGGCTGCTCGTCGCCGACGGTGCGTCGGTCTTCGCCCGGGTCGAGTTGCGCCGCGGCCAGGCGCTCTACCTCAATGACGGCGTTTACGGCAACCTCGCGGAACTCAAGTGGGTGGGCCCGCAATTCCCGACCCGAGCACTCGGCGTCGACGGCCAGCGACGCGGCCCCGACGTCGCCTTCGATCTCTTCGGGCCGACCTGCGACAGCATCGACAGCATGCCCGGGCCGCACTGGATTGCCGCCGATGTCGCCGACGGCGACTGGATCGAGGTCGGCATGATGGGTGCCTATTCGAGTGCCCTGCGCACCGACTTCAACGGCTTCGCCGACTGCCAGACCGTCCTGCTCGACGATGCCGTCTGGTTCGCCCTGGAGCCACTCCCGGCGCCGGTGGTGCGGCGCGCCGCGTGACACCGGCGCTCAGGTCACGCTCAGCAGCAGGAGGCCGATGGCGGCGATGATGCGGGCGGCGGTGGCCAGGGCAGGGTCGCCGCCGTAGCGCTCGGCGGCGCGCCAGACACCGACCAGGGCTACGATGTTGTAGGGGATCGAGCAGCCGTAGCCGACGATGAGCGCGAGCAGCAGCCGGTCGTTCGAGACCAGGGCCAAGAACAGCAGGCTGCTGAGGACATTGACAACGAGACCAATGCCCACCGCCCAGGTCCAGAAGGCCTCGGGCAGTGGCAGCTCGCCGCGCCACAGGCGATGCAAGTGCTGCAAGGCGACGGGCCCCCGGCTGGCTTAGGTCGACGCGCGCGACCGCGCTTTTAACGCAAGCCACCAGATCGGCAACGCTGGTTCGGCGTGCCGGAAGAGGATCGGGGGAACTGAGTTCCCCCGCGCCCCCTCCGTAACTTCGGGTTGTTGCCGGGTGGGGGCTGCTGGGGCATCCTTGGAGGGTCGGTGCAGCGAGAACGGGGCGCATCGAGCAGCGTGCCGACCGACACGTTAGTCTCGTGTCACCGACTTTCGCCCCCGGATTTGAACGGACGTTGTCCTCGATGCCCCATCTGCTCGAACGCAGCACCTGGATTGCGCGACCGATCGCAGAGGTGTTCGCGTTCTTCGCCGATGCGGGCAATCTGCAACGCATCACGCCGCCGGAGCTGCGCTTTCGCATCCTCAGCCGTCTGCCGATCGA
>CAZNWE010000141.1:0-3622 GCA_964576715.1 uncultured Geminicoccaceae bacterium
ACGAACGACCCCGAGTAAGCGACGAACGAGCCTGGGATCCCGCGAACGAACCCGAGCGGACAGAATGTCGCAGGAGCGACGCCGAACAGCTTCTTTTTCAACCCGTTACAGAGCCTGCTCGAGGTCGGGCCGCAGTCGCCTGGGACGCCGTCGCATTCAGCCCCTGGCGCTCGGTCGAACGACCCCGAGGGGCGATTGACGGCTGGATCGGTTTCGGTTATTATTCCTAGAACTTGCCGTAGCGGCGGTAGGCCTCGCGCGGGTCGACGCCTTCGAGGATGGCCTTCCTGACCAGGTTCTCGGTCGAGACCGCCGCTTCGGCGGCCGCCAGCACCGCCTCGATCCGCTCGGCCGGGACGATGACGATGCCGTCGCGGTCGGCGAGCACGTAGTCGCCTGCGTGGATGCGCACGTCGCCGATCTGGATCGGCTCTGCGAAGGCGTCCGGCCGCCAGAAGCTGACGATGTCCTTGGGCGTGTGGTGGCTGAAGCAGACGGGAAAGCCGAGCTTCAGGATGAAGTCGACGTCGCGGCAGGCCCCGTCGACGATGTAGCCCCGGACCCCGCGAACCTGCAGGGTCTCGGCCGAGAGCTCGCCCATCAGCGCCACGGCGTGGGTGTGCGGCTGGTTGATGACGACGTGACCGGGCTTGGCCGCGGCCAGGAGCCCGGTCCACTCGAGCAGGGTCGTGTCGGCATCCGCCGTCTCGTCGACATGCCCACTCACGGTGAACACCGGCCCCGCCAGCTTGCGCTCGGGGAACAGCGGCCGGATCGCCGGCGGCAGGACGAAGTTTCTGAGGCCCATGGCCCGCATCACGTCGTTGACGACGCCTGTATAGAGCTGCTCCAGGCGCCGCGTGGCCTCGTCGACCGTCGCCGGGTCGAGGCTCGCGGGCTCCTTGTTCTCCTCCTCGGCCATGGCGGCTCTCCTTCTTCGTTCCGTTCAGGCGGGATCAGGCGTGCGGTAGAGGACCAGACCACCCACCTTGATCTCGACGTCGAGCAGGTAGCGGCGGATGCCCTCCGGATCGATGGCGACACCGAGCCCCGGCGCCTCCGGCACCTGCACCTGGCCGTTGGCGTCGGGCAGGATCCGCGTGGCACAGAACGCCTTGGCGACGTCGCGGGTATGCACCGGGAACTCGCAGATGCGGTGCGCCGCAAGCCCGGCGAAGGGCTGCAGCGAGGCCGAGAGGGCGAGGTTGGAGGTGAAGGTGTGGTTGACGTAGGTCACGCCCCTCGCCACCGCGTGCTCGGCCACGCGCTTGGCCAGGCCGATGCCGCCGATCCGGCCGCAATCGATCTGGATGTAGCCGACCTTGCCGTAGTCGATGGTGTGGCGGGCCATGACGAGGTTGTGCGCCGCCTCGCCGCCGGCGAGCTTCACTCTGGAGCTCCTGGCGGCGATCGCCGCGTAGGCCTCGTATTCCATGCCGCTGACCGGCTCCTCGTACCAGGTGGCGTTGGTCGCCTCCAAGGCCGGCAGCCGGGCCGCCGCGGCCTCGACATCGGCGCCGAAGATCGCCCCGGCATCGACCAAGAGGATGCCGTCCGGCCCCAGCCCTTCACGGGCCGCGTGCAGCTGGTCGACATCGTCCTGCAGCGTCCCCCGCCCGAACGGCCCCCAGCCGCACTTGACCGCCCGGTAGCCGGCCGCGACCTGCGCCTTGCACGAGGCCCACGTCTCCTCCGGCGTGTCGCCGAAGAGCTGCGAGGCATAGGGCGTCTTGGGATCGGCCCGGTCATAGCCGAGGAGCCGCCACACCGGCTCTGCCCTGGCCTTCCCCAAGAGGTCCCAGAGCGCCATCTCCACACCCGACCAGGTATGCGCCGCCTGCAGGAGGTCCATGCTGTCCCAGGCGATCACCTGTCCCAGCCGCGCGATGTCGGCAGGGCTCTCGACGTCCTGCCCGAGCACCGAGGCCCCCACCGGCTTGCACGCCCCGTGCGACATCGGGCAGACGAAGGCCGCGATCGACGGCAGCGGTGCGGCCTCGCACTCGCCCCAGCCCTCGTGCCCCCCCGCCCGCACCCGGACGAGCAACGCATCCTGGCTGCCGTCCCCCGCATCGGTGACGACCGGCATCGCGACATAGAAGAAGTCGACGGCCTCGACCTTCAAGGCGGCTTGCCTGGTCTAGAGCTTCGACGTCTGGACGACGGCATCCTGGCGCTTCTTCACCGCCGGCAGCAGCGCCGTCCCCAGCCCCGCCCCCTGCATCGGGTAAATGTAGCCCTGCTCGATCCTCGGCAGCTCGGTCACCAGCTCCTGGTACCAGCCGGTGTAGAACGCCCGCACACTCTCCTGGATCAAGGCATTGGGCGCATTGAGCGAGAGGTGGCAGGAGGCGATGAAGACGATCGGCCCGGTGCAGTCGTGCGGCGCCACCGGCAGATGATGCGCCTCGGCCATGGTCGCCACCTTCTTGGCTTCCGACAGCCCGCCCACCCACGCAAGGTCGAGCATCACCACGCCGACCGCACGCTTCGCCATCAGCTCGCGGAACATCGGCCGGGTCGCCACGGTCTCGCTCGCGGTGATCGGCACCCGTGTCGACGCCGCTAGCTCCGCCAGCGCGTCGAAATTGTTCATCTTGATTGGGTCCTCGAACCAGAACGGCTGGTAAGGCTCGAGGGCGGCGAAGATGCGCTTGGCGGTTGGCAGGTTCCACAAGGAATGGAGCTCGACCATGATGTCCATGCCGTCGCCCACGGCATCCCTGATCTTGGCGAACGGTTCGAGCGCGGTCCGCAGCTCCTCCGGGCTGATGTAGCTGCCGTCGGTCCGCTCGGCGGCGAAGTCGAACGGCCAGATCTTCATGCCAGTGATGCCCTCTTCCTTGAGCGAGAGCGCCAGGTCGCCGGCGTTGTTGAGGAAGGCATCGAGGTCCTCATAGGGCCCCTGTTTCGCCTCGAGGCCCCAGTTCTGGGTCATCTGCCCCTTGGTGCCGCGCACGTAGCGGTAGCCGGCGCAGGTGTTGTAGGTCCGTACCTTGTCGCGCGAGAGCCCGCCCAGGAGCTGGTGCACGGGCTGGTCGGTGGCCTTGCCCCAGATGTCCCAGAGCGCAATGTCGACGGCAGACGCACCCCGCAGCTCCGCCCCACTGCCGGCGAAGCCCAGATAGTAGTCGTGGATCAAGGTCCGCGAGTGGCGATCGATGGTGAGCGGGTCCTTGCCGAGCAGCCTGGGCGCCGCCGTCTCGTGGAGATAGGCGATCACTGCCTTCGGCCCGAAGAAGGTCTCGCCGAGCCCGGTGATCCCCTCGTCGGTCTGCACCTCGACCCAGCAGAGATTGGGGAACTCCTCGAGCCAGATGGTCTCGAGCCCGGTGATCTTCATCCTGGTGCCTCTCTGTGGCGCCGGCGGCGGGGCTCAGGCGGCCTTGCCGAAATAGCTCTTCTTCATGCCCCGCTGGTTCTCGTAGATCGAGCCCGCGTGCCTGGCCGCTGGCAAGGGCAGGCGAACCGGCAAGTCGGTGACCCGGGGTGTCACCGGCTCGTCGTCGCCGCAGAGCAGTAGCGCCTGCCAGGCCTCCCAGCTCTGCGGCTGCAGGGCACCGACCAGCGGCCAGGCATCGGCGGCGCGGTACTGGAACAGCAGCAGCCGGCGCATCTTGTC
>CAZNWE010000141.1:3722-5504 GCA_964576715.1 uncultured Geminicoccaceae bacterium
GCGGCCAGGCATCGGCGGCGCGGTACTGGAACAGCAGCAGCCGGCGCATCTTGTCCGAGACGTTGAGCGCCGAGCCGTGGATGGTCCGGGCGTGGTGGATCGAGATGCTGCCGGCGGGGCCGATGCAGGGCTTGGCCGTCTCGAGCCCGAGCCCCGGCGTATCGGGGTCGATGGCGCCGCAAAAATAGCCGTCGCTGTGATGGTCGAAGACCTGGCCCTTGTGGCTGCCCGGCACGCAGAGCAGCGGGCCGTTCTGAATTGCGCAGTCGTCCATCATCACGCCCACGGCGCAGAGGTCGTCATTGGTGTGCGGGTAGAAGGCCCAGTCCTGGTGCCACTCGACGGCAGCACCGTAGCCGGCGGCCTTCATGTTGAGCTTGGAGGTGTCGAAGCGGATGGAAGGGCTCACCAGCTGCTGCAGGATGCCCAGCACCTTCGGATGACGCATGACGCCGGCATAGGTGTCGTGCTGGGCATGCGGGCTCTTGATCCGGCGGACCCTGGGCTCGGCGGCGCTGTGGGAGGGCTCGAGGTCGTAGACGTCGTCATGCTCGCTGACCGCCCGCGCCCGCTCGACGAAGCCGTCGGTGACCGCGCGCAACGCCGCCACCTCGTCGGCCGCGAGGACGCCCTCGACGATCAGGAAGCCCTCCTCGCGATAGGCCTCGATTTGACTGGCCGAAAGCCGCATCACCCGATCTCCCTGCAATGACCTTTACGACACGGTGCGGCGGCGAGCCGCAAACGTCAACATCGGCAATGAGCAAACTCCCTGAGCGGTCAGCCAAGCAGCGAGTTGAGTGCTTTCTCGCTTCTGCCGCCCCGGCAGGGGCCAGCCTCGCCGATTGATGTTGACGCTCTCACGGCGATCGTGCCAAGCCAGCGGGCAACACCAAAGAACATGAGGGAGGCTGGAGATGATCGCTTCGACCATTCAGCAACGGCTGGTCGCGGGTAGCGCTGCTGCGTTCCTGGCACTGGCGGCGAACGTTGCCGCGGCGCAGGAGAATTGGCGGGTGCAGACCTCGATGACCGCCGGCGAAAGCTACTACACCAACATCGAGGAGCACTGGCTGCCCAAGCTCGAGGCGATGACCGGCGGCCGGCTGACCATCGAGCTGACCCCGGTGGGCTCGGTGGTACCCTACAACGAGACCATGGACGCCATCGCCCTTGGCGTGCTGCAGGGCGACCTCACCTCGACCTCCTACTTCACCGGCCGCAGCAAGGCCTTCTCGGTCATGGGCGACCTCATCGCCGGCTACGACCGGCCCGAGCAGATCTCGCTCTTCTGCTACCACGGCGGCGGCCGCGAGATGCTGCAGGAGATCTTCGACACGTTCTCCGACGGCCAGGTCCAGGTGATCGGCTGCGGCACCCCGGCCCGCGAGGCCTTCGTGTCGGCCGTGCCGATCAGGGGCGTGGCCGACCTCGAGGGCAAGAAGGTGCGCTCGCCCGAGGGCCTTGCCGCCGAGGTGTTCAGCCGCGCCGGTGCGGCACCCGTGGGCCTGCCCGCGGCCGAGACCTACACCAGCGTCGACAAGGGTGTCGTCGATGCCGCCGACTTCAGCTCCTACACGATGAACGACAGCCTGGGCTTCCAGCAGATCGCCCAGTACCCGATCTATCCCGGCATCCACTCGATGCCGATCATCCAGTTCACCGTCAACAAGGCGGCTTACGACGCGCTGGACGAGGACCTCAAGACCATCCTCGACGTCTGGTACCAGGCGATGATCTACGACCTGCGTCTCAGGAACGACATCAGCGACCAGGAGCTGG
>CAZNWE010000142.1:0-5474 GCA_964576715.1 uncultured Geminicoccaceae bacterium
CACAGAGCGACGAAGATTATGACAAATTGCGCCGCTGGACGACGCATCGTTGGTGCACATACAGCGTATAGCGGCGCATCCCGAGGCTCGATGCGTCGCATAGCGGCGCACGAGTCGGCCGATTATTGGTATACAAACAGTTATCCTTAAGCATTCGTTATAGGGCAAAAACGCCCGCCGCCGGCGAGGTCGCGGCATTATCGGAAATTCGGCCGGGTTTTCCGGGAAAGGCGGCGAGACTTTCTCGATCGTGGCGGGATTTTCTGGGTCAGGGGACGGTTTTCCCGGTGGCGCGGCGGTTCGCTTGCCGAAGCGCGGGCTGGGTGAAGCATCGGCTTGATGCGAAAAGGGATGATGCACATCCCCTTCGATCCCCGCAGGGTCGTTCTCGGGCGTGGGACCGGGCGACTGGTGGCCCTGCCGGCGGCAGGTCGATGGGCGGGCCTCGCCTCGAACGATTTCGGCTAACGTCAGTGAATCATGCAAGCCGCGATCGGGCCCGCGAACCGGCCGACAACGCTGGCAGTGGCCGGGAACAAACCGGTGATCGGATTGCTGGAACAACTGGTTTGCCGAGCACTTTCAATCGATTGTGGCGTCGGTGCAGGGCTGGAACCCTGAAGATGTCGGGGTGACGGAAAATTCGGCGGTGGCTTGGCGATCATGCGCTGCCATTTTTCGGCTCGCGGTGTCATTGTCGGGGCGCTAAGGGGCCTTGCCGTCGATTGACGAGGTCGATGCGGCCAGGTTCTCGGCCGCCGGGTGCTTTGCCGGCGGTGGCCCGTTGCGCCGGCAGGCGGTCGGCAGCGCCTCGCTCAGCGCGTGATTGAAGTCGGCGAAGGCCGCGCTCATCAGGTGGTGGACGTCGATGAACAGCTCGGCCGGCCAACCGTCGGGGCGCAACGCCGCCGCATCGATCAGGCAGTGGCGCTCGACGAAGGCGCGATAGGCCGCGTATTCGGCCGGCACTTCCACCTCGAAACGGCGCCGCAAGTCCGGGCTCACCGGCGGCTTGACCAGGACGACGCGAATCCCGGCGGCCTCGGCCCGGGCGATCAGCCGATCGATGGTGGCGAACCAGTCGTCGGACCAGCCGGCTGCCAACTGGTTCACCATGGTCGCCGCGTCGCGCGGGTCGGGCTCGACCCGGCGCGGGTCGATGTCGCTGTGGAAGGGCACACCGAGCCAGCGGTGGCGCAGCGTGTAGAAGACGGCCCGCACGTGCTCGAAGGTCAGCAGATGGCGATACGGGTGGCGGGCCGCGGTCAGCGCACCGGGCATCAGGTTCTTCTCCACGATCTCCGAGAAGCGTGTAAACGGCAACATCCAGATGATCTCCTCGACCTCGTGATGCGCCAGGAGACCGTCCACGAGGGCCAGCATCTCGCTCATTGTCGCCCCGCCATAGGCGAGGCTGTACCAGGGCTTGCCGTCGTAGCGGGCGAGCTTGCGGGGATCGATCTCACGACCGAGGCTGTCGCCGACGACGAGGTGGAGCGGCGTGCCGGCCGCCCTGGCCTGGTCCGCGTATTTCTCGAAGTTGACGAGCTTGAACAGGGCCCGGTTGAGCAGGAACGCCGACTGGTGCAACCGCTCTTTTGGGTCGACGGTCAGATCGGGATAGGTGGTGTAGCCCGGGCTGAAATGCCCGAAGGGATCGACGGCCCGACCGAGCCCGACGATGAGCGCCACCGTGATGACGGTGGTCGTCACGAAGGCCAGGGCGAAGGCACGATACATCGGGCTACGGTCTCCTTTCGGTCGTCGAGGAACGCTCGGGCTGGTCGCCTGCCAGCCGTCGGGGATCGGCCTTAGAGCCTGTCCGAGAAGTTTATGGGGCATTTCATCGGTCTACGATCGACCGGAGGTGAGCTTGGCAGCGGCACCTGCTTCGTCGTTGGTTCACCGACGATGCCCCAGTATCGACGGCGAACCAACTCCTCGCATCTGCTCGCTGCCAAGCTCATGAAACGCCCCATAAACTTCTCGAACAGGCTCTTAGAACTGAAAATAGAGAAAGACCGGCTCGTAGGTGAGGTAGAGCAGGCTGACGATCAGGGCGAGCGAGGTGGCGATCCCGGCGAGCTGGCCGCGCAGCCGGCCGGCGGCGGTCGGCTCGCCGGCGAAGACGGCGGCGGCGACGCCATGCCCATTGGGCAGGAGGATGGCGAGTGCCAAGGCGGCGGCGGCACCGGCAATCAGCCAGAGCCACTCGCGGGCGACCAGCACATTGGTGCCATCGAGGGCGAAACCGAGCCCGGCCAGGAGCTCGGCGGGGCCCGTGCCCATCGCGGTCGCGACCCGCTCTGGCAACAACGGGCCCAGGAACAGCATGCCCTGCCAGATCACCAGGGTGGTGGCGAGGCTGTCGGCACGAAACGGTACCCAGGCGAAGAAGACGGCCGCCATGGTGAGCGCCCAGGCGAGCGGCCAGGGCAGCACCGGGATGCCGAGGCGGGCGCGCAGCTGCTCGAACAGCCGCTGCAGCACGAGATAGCCGCCGTGCAGGCCCCCCCAGAGGAAAAAGGTCCAGCCGGCACCGTGCCAGATGCCGCCGAGGAGCATGGTGATCATGAGGTTGACCTGGGCCCGGGCCGGCCCGACGCGCGAGCCGCCGAGCGGGATATAGAGGTAGTCGCGCAGGAAACGGGACAGGGTGATGTGCCAGCGGCGCCAGAAATCACGGATCGAGACGGCGGCATAGGGCCGGTCGAAGTTCTCGGGCAGGAAGATGCCGAAGATCAGCCCGAGGCCGATTGCCATGTCGGCATAGCCGGAGAAGTCGAAATAGAGCTGCAGGCCGTAGGTGATCGCGGCGCCCCAGGCATCGAGCGCGCTCAAGCTCGCCCCGGTCGCGGCGGCGGCGTAGAGCTGGTCGCTGTAGCCGGCGAGGGTGTCGGCGATCAGCACCTTCTTGGTCAGGCCGAAGACGAACACGACCATGCCGCGGCTGACCAGGAACGGCGCGAAGCGGCCGAGTTCCGGGTTCTCGAACTGCGGCATCATCTCCCGGTGATGGACGATCGGCCCGGCGATCAGCTGCGGGAAGAACGAGACGAACAGCGCATAGTCGAGGAGCGCGTAGTCGTGGCGCCGGGTGCGGTGGACGTCGACCAGGTAGGCGATCTGCTGGAAGGTGAAGAACGAGATGCCGATCGGCAGCACGACCCGTGCCAGATCGAACTGCCAGCCGCCGAGCAGCGCGGCATTGTCCACGAAGAAGTTGAAATACTTGAAGTAGCCGAGGGCCAGGAGGTTGCCGGCGATGCCGACGACGAGCACGAGGCGGCGCCGAGTGGCGGCGTGGATGAGCCGGCGGGCGCAGACGAAGTTGCAGAGGATGGAGAGCAGGAGGAGCGGCAGGAACCGCCAATCCCAGTAGGCATAGAAGACGAAGGAGGCGAGACAGAGCAGCGCGATGGCACCGCGCAGACCGGCGACCCGCCGCGCCAGCCAGGTGGCTGCCACGACCAGCGGCAGGTAGACGAGGATGAAGGCCAGGGAGCTAAAGACCATCGAGCTGTTCCGCCGTCGCCCAGCCTGCCCACCGCCATCGGGCGCCTCTCCATGCAACAGGGAGCGACGCAACCGGGAGCGATGCAACCGGGAGCCCGGCGATGAAGCCCCAGGGGCGCGCACCGCCGCTGCTCCCCCGGACCAAGGGCCGGTGCTGCTGCCGGCCGGCCATGGCCGACCCGCCGAGCATGACCGAGACGCCAAGTCGATCCATCTCGACCCGCATTCGATTGATACAAGACGCAGGTTTACTAATCACAGGCGAATAAATCCACCGATGTCGCTGTCCTTTCTCGTCAAACAACAAGTCAACGCCGTACAGATACCGTTTAAAGATACTTCATGATGGGCGAGTGACGTCAAATCGGATTTACGCCTGCAGCAGCCTGCGCAGAGCCGCGTGGTGCGACGGCCACGCAGCGCGGCAGGGCAACTGCGCAGCGGGTGCCGCCAGGCGGCATTTATCACCCGGCCGAATCGTCGATCCGTGACGTCGCATGCAGACATTCGCCGGCGTTGTTCGGGCGGCGGCGGATTGCCGACGGCTGGGGACCGGCCAGTGGCCCGAACCAGTGAATTGCCTGGGGACTATGGTCAGGAGCCTTGGCGCCTGCCGCTGCCGGACCGAAGCTGGCGGATGGCGGCCGGCGGGTCTGTCGGCTCAGCCGGCCTGGCCGCCCGGCGGCGGGCCGCCTGCCTCGCGTGCTTCGCTCAGCGCCATCGCCGCCTCGATGCTGTCGGCGCCGGGGCGCAAGGCGAGAAGTGGCGCGAAGCCGGGCGGTACGAACTTGGCGGTCTCGGCCAGGTGCGCATTCGGGTCGACGCCGACGGTCGAGGTCAGGGCGACGAAGCCCTGATCACGCTCGATGATCAACGGATGCGCCTGCAGCAGCCCGTGCAGCACCGGGCTCGGCCGTGCCCAGTCGACCAGGAACTCGCGATGCGGGTCCAGGTGCTGGTGGATCGTCGCACCGAGTGACAGCTTGAACAGGAGCACGCCGTCACGCAGCACCGGGGCGGTGCCGCCGAAGCTCACCGTGCGGCAGCCCTGCTCGCGGGCGACGTCGGAAGACAGGAGGAAGATGGCTTCCTGCGGCGTCGGTGCGGTCTTCGGCAGCGCGGCTGCCATGCCGGTGACCAGGAGGGTGAGCTGGTCGCCGTCCTGGCGGAAGAGATCGCCGCCGATTTCGCGGCCCTCGTGCAGCAGCCAGAGCACGCCGCCATGGCGGGCGCGCCGCTCGAGGATCCGGCTGCTGAGCGGCACCGCGTCATTGCCGAACTGCTCGTTGACGTGCGGCTGGTAGTAGCTGTGGACAAAGCGGCGGATCTCGTCGGGGCTGGTGCCGACGCGCCAGCCATAGCCGGCCTGCTCGCAGCGGCGCAGCCGGTTGCGGCGCTTGGCGTGGGCGAGGGCGTACTGCGCCTCGCGATCGGCCATCACCGGCAGCACGAGGTCGACCCGTGCGGGGAGGAGAATGCCCTTCGCCGGGCGCAAGTAGTCCGGCAGCTCGCGCGGCAGGTTGGCGAGCACGAGGTCGACCTCACCGCGCTGCCGCTCGATGAAGCCACGCAGGTCGCCGAGTGGCACCCGGCCGGACCAGGCGGGCTCGGCAGCACCGGCGAACAGCGCCTGGCAGAGCCGTGCCGTATTGAACTGGCGGTCGATCACCAGCACCCGGGCCGGCGCACCGGCGGCCGTCCGCCCTTCCAGCCGCACCGCCGGCAATGCCCGCCCCAGCACCGGCCCGACCCGGCGCCGCCCGGCCTCGAGCAGCGGGCCGAGCGGCCGTGGCAGCCGCGCATAGGCCTGGGACAACCAATGCCGCATCGTGTCTTCAGCCCGCTCGGTTCATGAGGCGAAGAATGTATACTGGAGGTTGCCTCGGGCTGGAAGCGGCTCGACGCCGTGATGTGCGCCGGGCGGCCGTGCGGCGGCTTCCGCCCGAAACGGCGCGCTG
>CAZNWE010000143.1:0-1084 GCA_964576715.1 uncultured Geminicoccaceae bacterium
AAGCCAGCGTAACGATCAGTGAACCGGCCGATGACTTAACGGCCAGCGCGGTAGCGGATAGCGAAGTAGATTGTAAAGGCGAAGCGACGGGTCAGGCCACGGCTAGCGCCACGGGCGGAACGGCTCCTTACACTTACGCCTGGAACACGGGCGCGACCGCGGCCACCATTACGAATCTGGTAGCCGGTACTTACACGGTAACGGTAACGGATGCCAACGGCTGTGAGGATGAAGCGAGCGTAACGATCAGCGAGCCAGTGGAACTATTAGCAGGGATTGCATCTTTCGAAGATGAATCATGCCCTGGTTCAAATGATGGTTCGATAAATATCAGTATTACAGGTGGTACAGCTCCATACACTTATAACTGGGATAATGGAGCCACAACAGAAGATTTAGAAAATCTTTCTGCTGGTACTTATGCGTTAACTGTTACCGACGCCAATGGTTGTACCTATGAGATTTCTCAAACTATTGGAGTTGGAGATCAACCTTCCGTAACTGGTGTTACAGTTAGTTGCGTTGATAATGGTACTCCAAGTGATCCTAGGGATGATGAATTCATTATTACCCTGGTTGTCACTGGAAAGAGTACACCATCTGGATGGACTGCAGATGATCCATTTAGCACCTCAGGATTATATGATCAGCCAGTGAGCTTTGGTCCTTATCCAATTAGTGATGGCTCCGTTACTTTAACAATTACAGACAATGAAGCGGCAGCTTGTAATACAACGGTGACAATTGATCCACCATCATCCACATGTTCCGATGTGTGTTTAGTTACCGCAAATGCAGATGTAAATGAAAATCTTTCTTGCTCAGTAACGGAAGTACAATTGCTTGGAAGCTCAGCCGTAGGAGGAGTCTCCTATAGTTGGACTGGCCCGAACGGATTTTCGTCTTCAGAGCAAAATCCAATTGTTGATGAGCCGGGGATATACGAATTGTTAGTAGTTAATCCAATAAATGGCTGTACGGCAGTTGATGATGTTATTGTTAATCCTCCAGTTGCAGGACCAACAATTACGATGAGTCCGGATCAGGAGATCTGTATCGGCGAAAGTGCGGTGATCGGCGTGAC
>CAZNWE010000143.1:1184-4757 GCA_964576715.1 uncultured Geminicoccaceae bacterium
CACCGTACACTTACTTGTGGAGCAGCGGAGCGACGACGCAAACGGCGAACGACCTACCTGCCGGTACCCACACGGTAACGGTAACGGATGCGAAGAACTGTACGGCCGAAGCGAGCGTAACGTTGAGCGAACCCGCGAGCGGATTGACAGCCACGGCGATAGCAGAAAGCGAGGTGGCCTGTAAGGATGAAGCAACGGGAGCCGCCCGCGTAGAAGTAAGCGGCGGTACACCGGAGTACAGCTACTTGTGGAGCAACGGCGCGACGACGGCTAGCATAACCGACCTGCCAGCGGGTACCTATACGGTAACGGTAACGGATGTCAACGGCTGTACGGCGACGAGCAGCGTGACGATCACCGAACCATTGGCAGAGCTATTAGCGACGGCAGTAGCGGATAGCCAGATAGACTGTGCGGGTGAGCCTACGGGAGCGGCGAGCGTAACGGTGAGCGGCGGCACGCCAGACTACACTTACCTGTGGAGCAACGGTGCGACGACGGCCACGATCAGCGACCTGACGGCCGGAACGTATAGCGTAACGGTAACGGATGCGAACGGCTGTACGGCAGTATCGAGCGTAACGATCACCGAACCGGCAGCGGCGCTAAGCCTGGCGATGAGTCCGGATCAGGAGATCTGTATCGGCGAAAGTGCGGTGATCGGCGTGACGGTAGAAGGCGGTACGCCGGATTATACCTACGTATGGGATAATGGTCTGAGCGGCATAGCCAGCCATGCAGTCAGCCCAACGGCGACGACGACCTACACGGTAGTGGTAACGGATGCGAACGGCTGTAGTGAAACGGGTGTCGTAACGGTAACGGTTAAACCGGAGCCGGTAGCGAACTTCCTGGCACCGACGGATAACGTATGTGAAGGGGATGTGGTGGTATTTGAATCCGCGGTGAATGATCCGTCAGCGACCTACACGTGGAATTTCGGAGCGGGCGCGACACCGGCCACGATAACGGGCGCCGGACCACACAACGTGACCTACAGTACGGACGAAGGACTGGCCAGCGTAACGGTAAGCCTGACGGTAGAAAAAGACGGCTGTGACAACAGCATAGAAAAAGTAATAAAAGTAAGAACGAGGGCAGTAGAATTAGTAGAGAACCTGTCGTTGGAGGATCCGACCTGCGACGGCAACGACGGTACGATCACGGTAGATGTGACGAGCATTGAGGACGGCTGCGTAGAACTGAGCCTGGACGATGAGAACTGGCAGACGGAGCCGGTCTTCACGAGCCTTGACGCGGGTACGTATACCCTCTACGTCAGGTACTGCAACGGCGATTGTGCGGAGATCTACGGTGATGACATCACTTTAGTAGCACCGGAATTACCGACGGCGTTCATCTCGAACAGCGTAGACATCGAATGCTTCGGCGAATCGACGGGTAGTGCGAGCGTAGTAGCGACGGGTGGCACGGCACCGTACACTTACTTGTGGAGCAGCGGAGCGACGACGCAAACGGCGAACGACCTTCCTGCCGGTACCCATACGGTAACGGTAACGGATGCGAAGAACTGTACGGCCGAAGCAAGTGCTGTAATTGGACAACCGGAATCTGCGCCTGTGGTAGATGCAGGGGAAGACGAGGCTATCTGTCTCGGAGAAAGTGTTACCATTTCGGCATCAGCAACCGGTGGTACGCCTGAATATACTTACGAGTGGGATAATGGCCTGGGAGTTGGTCAAAGTCATGTTGTAAGCCCAGGCTCAGAGACGGTTTACACCGTAACAGTCACGGACAGTAAGGGATGTACTAGCGTTGATCAGGTTGTGGTAAGTATTAACCTAGACCCGATAGCAGATTTTGTAGCACCTTCTGGTAATATTTGTGAAGATGACTTAGCGACCTTTGTCGCACAAGCTATTGATCCGGACGCTACTTACACCTGGAACTTTGGCGAGGGGGCAAATCCTGCGGTTGCTACCGGAGCTGGTCCACATGATGTGTTGTACAGTACAGATTTAGGATTAGCAAGTGTTAATGTGACCTTATCTGTGGAAAGGAATGGTTGTACAGCAGAAAGAACGAAAGGCATTAAAGTAAGAACCCGTACGATCGATCTGGTACTTTCAGCAGATAAAACTGATCCTACTTGCACTGGAAACGATGGTACCATAAACATTATCTCCGAGGACATAGAGAATGGATGTTTAGAGTTCAGCCTGGATGAAGTGAATTGGCAGACAGAGAAAGTGTTTACCGGTTTGAGTTCGGGGGCATACCAGATTTACATCAGGTATTGTAATGAAGATTGTCCCGACGTATATGGTGATATCATTGAGTTAGTGGATCCCGAAGATCCAACAGCGACGATTATAGATGTAACCACCCCTGAGTGTATAGGAACAGCGACAGGATCCGCAACCGTACAAGTAACGGGCGGTAAAGCACCTTATCAATATCAATGGAGTAATGGAGAGGCTACAGCTACGGCGACTGCATTGTCCGCAGGCTTGAACACTGTTACCATAACAGATAATAACAATTGTACAGTAGAGGCTAGCGTAACTATTGAAAACCCTGTTGAAATCTCAGTTAACACTACTGTTACGGATGTAAGTTGCTTTGGATTTGCCGATGGTAGCATCCAATTGACAATACAAGAGGGAGGAACCGCACCGTTTACTTTCTTATGGTCTAATGGAGAAACGGCCAAAGATATTGATGGTCTAACGGCCGGTGATTATACCGTTACCGTTACAGATGCTAATGGATGTGAAATTATCGAAGCGGCATCAGTTGCAGAACCGACCGAAATCGAACTACGTGCGAGCCGATTTGACATCAGTTGTACAGGAGCAGGTGATGGCTCTATAAACCTTACAATTGAGGGAGGTACACCACCATACACCTATAATTGGTCAAACGGCAGAACTGAGCAGAACATTGATAACCTGGAGCCTGGTTTATATACAGTGGTAGTAACAGATACTAAGGCTTGTGAAGCGACACTAAGTATAGAAATTTTTGAACCAGCAGTACTGGGAGTTACTACAGATGTTAATGATGCCAGTTGTAGTGATGGAACCGACGGAACTATTACTGCTTCGGTAACGGGAGGGACTTTACCATACACGTACTTATGGTCTAACGGAATAACCAGTAGAGAAGCGACAGGATTAGCACCGGGCACCTATACACTAACCGTGACAGATGCTAAGGGATGTACTACTGAAACTTCGGCTACTGTCGATGCACCATCAGCATTAGAATTGCTTACTACCAAACAAGATGTAGGCTGCGTTGGGGAAGCTACCGGAAGCATAGATCTTGAAGTTACAGGTGGTACGCCTACCTATTTGTACCGCTGGTCTAACGGGGCATTCACAGAAGACATCAGCAATTTGACAACGGGTACGTACACCGTCACCGTCACGGATGCAAATGGATGTAATGCAACGGCACAGGTAACCATTGGACAAACGCCGGCGTTAACGCTTTCTACAACCATAAACAACTTGAGTTGTAATGGAGCGAATGATGGTTCGGTCGACCTTGAAATAACAGGAGGAACAGAACCATATACATATGCCTGGGATTTTGGTGACGGAAATA
>CAZNWE010000144.1:0-4703 GCA_964576715.1 uncultured Geminicoccaceae bacterium
CCGATCCGCGACTGGTTCGCAGGATTGCCCGAGGCCAAGGCCCGGGCCTACAAGCCCGGCCGCTTCTCGTTCAACGTCAAGGGCGGCCGCTGCGAGGCCTGCCAGGGCGACGGGGTGCTCAAGATCGAGATGCACTTCCTGCCCGACGTCTATGTCGAGTGCGACGTCTGCCACGGCCGGCGGTTCAACCGCGAGACCCTCGAGGTCACCTATCGCGACAAGTCGATCGCCGACGTGCTCGACATGACCGTCGAGGCCGCCGCCGACTTCTTCCGCCCGCTCGCCCCGATCCACAACAAGATCAGGACGCTGGAAGAGGTCGGCCTCGGCTACATCAAGCTCGGCCAGCAGGCGACGACCCTCTCCGGCGGCGAGGCGCAGCGGGTCAAGCTCGCCAAGGAGCTCAGCCGCCGGGCCACCGGCCAGACCGTCTACATCCTCGACGAGCCGACCACGGGTCTGCATTTCGAGGACGTCAAGAAGCTGCTCGAGGTGCTGCACACCCTGGTCGAGCAGGGCAACACGGTGATCGTCATCGAGCACAATCTCGAGGTCATCAAGACGGCCGACTGGCTTCTCGACCTCGGCCCGGACGGCGGCACCGGCGGCGGCCGGATCATCGCCGAGGGCACGCCCGAAGCGGTGGCCGCGACGGCCGGGAGCCATACCGGCGACTACCTGGCGCGGATGCTGCCGAGCGTCGGCAAGACGCGGGGGGTGGCCTGACACGTTTCGGCCACAACCGAGGTGAACCGCGCCAATCGGGCACCGCCGCCGCCCGCAAGATCAAGGGACCGTCACGGTCTTGTTCGGCGTCGGCGGCGCTTACCGCTGGGTAAGCTGCTCGATCTTTGTCGGTAGACGGAGAGGCGCTGCGGACTTCGTGGTGCAAAGCCGTAGCGTGGATCCGGCGCCGGCGGTCTGTAGCGTCGGCGGTCGGTGCAGCGTCGCTGGCGTCGGCGCATCTCATATAGGTTGATCGAAGCCCCTCCGACGCAACCCATACACTATGCAGCGGAGCTGGTGCCGCGGGCGAGCCCAAACGGTCTGCGAGACGGAATGTCGCATCCAGAGTGCCACGCGCGCCGCCTTCGGCAGCCCATTCGGTTCCCCAGCAGGCTCGCAATGTCATAGGCTTGTCACGTGTTTTGAAGGTTGCTGGCGAGGCTGCGGCATACCCGGCGGCCGATTGTCCACCGACAATCGCGAAATTTTTTTCGAATAGCCGTGCCCTTCCAGCCGTCTTTTCTATATGTGGTGTTGCGTTGCCGCACCGGTGCCTGCGCCCGGTGTTGTCGCTCGGCGCACTCAAGTCGTTGCAATTAAAATGGTAAGGTTGACCATGTCCCTTCTCAGCGCTCGCCGCGCCGAGCACTTCTGGTTGCGCCGCAGCATTTTTGCGCTGCTGGTCCTTGGCAGCATGGCGGCAGTGCTTGGCGCCTTCACGTGGCTGCTCGGCCACGACGGCTATTCGGCTCTCGACTGGCTGATGCTCGGCTGCCTCGTCTTGACCTTGCCGTGGACGCTCATCGGTTTCTGGAACGCCCTGGTCGGCCTCGCCATTCTGCATCTCAAGCGAGACCCGGTCGGCTACGTGACACCGCTGGTGCGTGACGGCGACGCCGGGCTGCCGCTCAAGGGGCGGACCGGATTGTTGATGGCCATCCACGACGAGGATCCGGAGGCCGTGTTCCGGCATCTGCGCGCCACGGTGGAGAGCCTCGACCGGGCCGGCAGCGGCGAGGCGTTCGACGTCTTCGTCCTGAGCGACACCCGCAAGGAAGCCATCGCGCTCGAGGAACAACGGCTGTTCGAGGCATGGCGCCGCGTCGACGGCCTGCCCGGGCGGTTGCACTACCGACGCCGGGCGGAGAACACCGACCACAAGACCGGCAATATCTGGGACTGGCTGGACCGGCACGGCGACGCCTACGATTACTTCGTCACGCTCGACGCCGACAGTTTGATGAGCGGCCGGCTGCTGACCCGCCTCGTCCGCATCATGGACCAGAATGACGGGCTTGGCATCCTGCAGACTCTGATCGTCGGCCTGCCGTCCGCCTCGGCCTTCGCCCGCATCTTCCAGTTCGGCATGCGTCACGGCATGCGCTCCTACACCACTGGCTCGGCCTGGTGGCTCGGCCGCTCCGGCTGCTATTGGGGCCACAACGCGATCATCCGCACTGCCGCGTTCAAGCAGCACTGCCGGCTGCCGCATCTCCCGGGCAAGCCGCCGTTGGGCGGCCTGATCCTTAGCCACGACCAGGTCGAGGCGGCGCTGATGCGCCGTGCCGGCTACGAGGTCCGCGTGATGCCCGAGGAGGGTGGGTCGTTCGAGGTCAACCCGCCCACGCTGCCCGAGTTCCTGCGCCGTGACTTGCGCTGGTGCCAGGGCAACATGCAATATTGGCGGCTGTTGCCGGTCGGCGGCTTTCGCGCCATGGGCCGACTGCAACTCGGCCTCGCCATCCTGATGTATCTTGCCGGCCCCGCCTGGCTCGGCTTCATGCTGACCGGCCTCGCCAAGGCGATGAGCTTCGGCTTTGGCTGGGGTGCGGTCGAGACGGCCGCTGTGGGCGACGCCTATAGCACCACCGTGGTGGTACTCGGCATCGGGCTGTTCGCGATCATGATGACGGTCAACCTGACGCCCAAGCTCGCCGGACTGATCGACGTGGCACTCCGCCCGGAAACCCGGCGGGCCTATGGCGGCGGGCGGCTGCTCGCCGCCTCGGCGGTCACCGAATTCTTCTTCTCGCTGGTGATCGGCCCGGCGATGGCGGTGGCGCAGACCATCTTCATTGCCGGCTTGCCGTTCGGCCGGATGGTGCGCTGGGAGGCGCAGCGTCGCGACGACCACAGTGTGTCGTTCACCGACGCGGTCAGCGGGCTGTGGCCACAATTCGTGCTCGGCCTCGTCCTGCTTCTGGGCTTCGCGCTCGCCATGCCGAGCGTGCTGCCCTGGACGGTGCCGGTGGTGGGCGGCCTGCTGTTGGCGATCCCGTTCACCTGGCTGACATCACAGCCGGCGCTCGGGCGCTATCTGACGCGGGTGGGGCTGTGTTCGGTGCCGGAAGAGCGCGACGCGCCGATGACCCTGCAACTCGCCGGCTACCGGGCGCGTGCCGACGGCACCGGCCGAGTGCTAGAGCCGGCGGTCGATCCGGCCCTCGTCGATGTGGCGATTGAACAGGCTTGACAGCCGGCTACGAAAAAGCCCCCCGCTTGTACAAGACGGGGGGCTTTCGTCGTTAGATATTAGCAGGCGGTATTACGCCGGCGGCATGATCACCGCGTCGATGACATGGATGACGCCGTTATCGGCAGCGACATCGGCGCTGATCACATTGGCACCGTTGACCGTCACACCCTCGCCGGTCCCGTCGACCGTTATCATGGCACCCTGCACCGTGGTGAGTTCGACCGAGGCCCCTTCGGCGTCCTTGGCCATCACCTCACCCGGAACGACGTGGTAGGTGAGGATCGAGACGAGCATTTCCTGGTTCTCGGGCAGGAGCAGGCTCTCAACCGTACCCTCGGGCAGGGCTGCGAAGGCTTCGTCGGTTGGCGCAAAGACGGTGAACGGACCCTCACCCTTCAGGACCTCGACGAGGTCCGCTGCCTCGACGGCGGCAACCAGGGTCTCGAAAGAGCCGGCGGCCACGGCGGTGTCGACGATGTCGGCGGCATCGGCATTCAGCGCAGTCAGGCCAAGCGGCAGGGCAAAGACGCTGGCCAATACCAGTTTCCGGACGGTGTTCATGCGTGCTTCCTCGGTAAGTGCCGGCCGCATCAGGTCATGCGACCTCTGATCCCCCATCGCCTCGCGAGGTAACTGGCAAGATCGCTTTTTCAACAGCAATTCCGCACCATCAAGGCATTTTTTAATGATGATCCGATGCCGGCACCTTATCGACAATGTCGGCATTTCGGCAATCACACATGAATGCCAATCGGTACGAGCGCGGACGGCGGCAGGTGGCCCTCGACGCGGCTGCTGAGAACGCCCCGATGTCCACGGTAGGCGGCGGGAACGACGCCGGCGCGACAAGACGTGACAACCAGCGCCGCGCAACGCAGCCCGATGCCGCCCGCCCCCGCGGTGTCACCCGGCCGCCGGTACCCGCTGGCAGGCCGACGATCAGGCCGAGCGTCAGCTGCGCGTGCCCTCGGCAGGGTTGGGGGCGGGGGCGAGACCGAGCAAGGCCCGGGCCTCGGCCACGGTCGCCGGCCGTCGGCCGTAGTCCTGGCAGAGCGCCACCACCTGCGCGACCAGGGCCGCGTTGGAGGGTGCGAGCGTGTAACGGTCGAGCCGGATATTGTCCTCGAGGCCGGTCCGGCAGTGGCCACCCTGCTCGAGCGACCAGCGCACCAGGGTGAGCTGGTCCCTGCCGATCCCGGCGCCGGTCCAGGTCGCTTCCGGGGCGAGCCGCTTTACCGTCGCGACGTAGAAGTCGAACGCGGCGCGGTCGACCGGCATGGCGTTCTTCACCCCCATGACGAACTGCACGTGCAAGGGCGCGGCGAGCTGTCCGGCCTGATGCATCTCGACCGCCTTGAACAGCATCGAGAGGTCGAAGACCTCGATCTCGGGCTTGACCCGATGTTTCAGCATCAGGCTGGCCAGCCAGTCGATCAGCTCGGGACCGTTCTCGTAGACCCGGGTCGGGAAGTTGCACGAGCCGGTGGCGAGCGAGGCCATG
>CAZNWE010000145.1:0-1671 GCA_964576715.1 uncultured Geminicoccaceae bacterium
CGGGACAGATCGCCGATGCGCAGCTGCGTCTCGGTCATCGCTTGCCTCTATAGTGGCTATAGGGAGCAGTCTGCGCGCAGACGTTCAGGATGACAAGGAGCCACAGTGGCCTGCTGTTCCCAGGATACATGTGCATCGACCCTTGCAGCACAGGGGCGATATCGCGCCGTCCTCTGGATCGTGCTCGGCATCAACGCGGTGATGTTCGCGGTCGAGATCGGCGCCGGGCTGATGGCGGGCTCGGCGGCGCTCTTGGCGGATGCGCTGGACTTCTTCGCCGACGCCGCGAACTACGCGATCAGCCTCTTCGTGCTGGGCATGGCGCTGGCCTGGCGGGCACGGGCGGCGCTGGTCAAGGGGCTGAGCATGGCCGCCTTCGGCCTCTGGGTGATCGGGACAGTGATCTGGCATGCCGTCCACGGCACAGTGCCCGACTGGGCGACGATGGGCGCGGTGGGTGCCGCAGCACTGGCCGCCAACGCCGCCTGCCTCGTGCTGCTCTACGCCTGGCGCGAGGGCGACGCCAACATGCGCTCGGTCTGGATCTGCTCGCGCAACGACGTGCTGGCCAATTGCGCCGTTCTGGCGGCTGCCTTCGGCGTCTTCGGCACCGGCCGCGGCTGGCCGGATTTCACCGTGGCCGCCATCATGGCGGCACTGGCGCTGCAGGGGGCGTGGGTCGTTGTGCGCGCGGCGCGGGTGGAGCTGGCGCAGGCGAAACCCGGCCCGGATGGTGTCCCGATCCTGCGACAGCGCGCAGCGTCGCCCTGACGCCGCCGGTCATCCACGACCGCAAAAGCGGACACCAGCCGCTTGCGGCTCGGCCGCTGTCACGAGGGCTGGTGACACGGGCCGACGCCTGTCGCCCGCTGCGGCTCGCCGATGCTCAAAAAGAGCAGACGCTCGAGGCCGACGCGGCGCAGGAAGCCGGCAATCAACATCCGCAAGCGCTTCTGTGATACCCGGTCCACGATCCTTTCGGCCAGCTCGGCACCGAGTAAGGAGACCGGCACGAACAGAAGCGACCCCAGAGCAGCCGCAACTCCGTCGCCGGCCGGAAGTTTCACGCACGCACCCCGCTGGCTCAGCTGTCGGAGCGGGGATCGTCGGCGGGATCGATATAGGTGATGCCCCACGGCCCCGTGCCGTGCAGCTGCATGATGACCTCGCCTTCGGCATAGCCGAACATCGGCTCGCCCGGCGCCATGATGGCGACGCCGCCCGGCGGCAGAGCGGTGGTGGCGTCGGGGTCGAATTGCTCACCATGAGCGAAGTGCAGCGTGCCCTGCAGCACCGTCACCCGCTCATAGGCGGGATGCACATGCGGCAGGATACGGTAGCCGTCGGGAAGCCGGAGCCGGAAGGTGAACGGCTCGGCGGCGCCGAGATCACCCTCGATGACGGTGATCTCGGCAGGCGCTGCCATCGACCCGATGGCGCCCCAGTCGAGCGCGTCCGGGGTCACCATCACATGGCCGTCGCCGTGATAGGGTGTTTCGGCGAGAACCGGAGCGACGCCGGTAGCGATGGCGGCGGCGGTGATGGCAGCGGTGGTTTTGATGTGCATGTCTCATGTCCCCCATTGCTGGATACACATGACACGATACTAACAATTGCGGTCGACGCGGCGCAAGCGCCGGCGGTTCACTTGCGAGTGATCGCGCCCGAGCG
>CAZNWE010000145.1:1771-4622 GCA_964576715.1 uncultured Geminicoccaceae bacterium
GCGATGGCGTTGGACATGGCGATGGCGGATGGCGACGCGATGTCGATGACCAGCTGCCGGGACTGTCCCGAGGAAGGTGACGGCAATTCCGACATGGTCACCTGCAAGCTGGCGTGCGCTGCGCCCATGAGTGCGGCCCTGAACGGCGCCGGAACATCGGCAACAATCACACACTCGCTCCGGCGTTACCGCGCAATTGGTACGATCCTGCCACACGGTCTTCGCCCACCGCCGGATCCGTTTCCGCCTCGAACCTTCATCTGATCGGACGTCACGGGCGCCAGCCACGGCGTCGCAGTGAACGTCGGCCCCATCCGCGCCGCCAAATTGCGCCGTGAAACGATTGCCACGCGCATCACCCATGCGTGTCCGACGACACGTATCAGATGAGACAAGCACATGAGATCGAGATTTCCATCGGCGCTGACGCGCCGGAGGTTGCTGGCCGGCAGCGCTGCCGCCACTGCCACATTGCCCCTGCGACCGGCATGGGCCGACACCCCCCGAACATTCATTCTGCGCGCCGCACCTGGCCGGGCGCGTCTGCTGCCCGAGCCCTACGACGAAACGCCCGTCTGGAGCTATTGCGGCAGCGTGCCCGGACCCGAGATCCGCGCCCGGCAGGGCGAGCGGCTGCGCATCGCGGTCGAGAACAGCCTCGCCGAGGCGACCACCGTCCACTGGCACGGGCTCAGGGTGCCCAACGCCATGGACGGCGTGCCGCACCTCACCCAGCGGCCGATCACCCCGGGCGAGACCTTCCTCTACGAATTCGTGGCACTCGACGCCGGCACCTTCTGGTACCATCCGCACCTGCGCAGCTTCGAGCAGGTCGGGCGCGGCCTCTATGGCCCGCTCGTCGTCGAGGAGCCGGACCCGCCCCGGGTCGACCGCGAGCTCACCTGGGTGCTCGACGACTGGCGGCTCACACGGTCCGCCGCGATCAGCGACGATTTCGGCAACGGCCACGACACCAGCCACGGTGGCCGGATCGGCAACACCGTCACCATCAACGGCCGCGTCCCGGACAGCGTTCCAGTGCAGAGCGGCGAGCGCCTGCGGCTGCGGCTGATCAACGCCGCGAACGCGCGCATCTTCGGCCTGGATTTCGCCGACCACGAGCCCGTCGTGATCGCCCTCGACGGCCAGCCGGTGACCCCGCATGTGCCGGCCGGCGGCCGCGTCGTGCTCGGCCCCGCCATGCGCGCCGACGTCATCCTCGACATGACCGGCGAGCCGGGCAGCCAAATCTCCGTGGTCGATCGGTTCTACCAGGGGCTCGACCATCGGCTGGTCGACCTCGCCTGTGAGCCGCTGCCGCTGCGCGAGCGCGCTCCCGACTGGCCCGTCGCCCTCGCTCGCAACCCGCTGCCCGAGCCCGACCTCACCATCGCCCGGCGCCATGAGGTGACCTTCAATGGCGGCATGATGGGCGGCATGGTGATGGCCGAGATGGGCGGCAGCATGGGCGACGGCGGGGCCCAGGGCATGGGCCGTGGCATGATGGGCATGGGCTCCGGGATGCGGGGCATGATGGGCATGATGCACGGGCAGGGCATCTGGTTCATCAACGGCAAGGCCGCCGAGGGCCACGTCATGGACCCGCTGCTGACCCTCGAGCGCGATGCCAGCCATGTCATCGCCATGACCAATGCCACGGCCTGGCACCACCCGATCCACCTGCACGGCCACTCGTTCCGGGTGATCTCCCGCAACGGTGCCCCGACGCCCCACCGCGAGTGGCAGGACACGGTGCTGATGGCGCCGCGCGAGACGGTGGAGATCGCCTTCGTCGCCGACAACCCCGGCGACTGGATGTTCCACTGCCACATCCTCGAGCATCAGGCCGGCGGCATGATGGGCGTAATCCGCGTCGCCTGATCTCGACTTACGCCTGACCTCACCAGCAAGGAAGACCACCATGCGCAAGCTCACGATCGCCGCCCTCGCCGCAGCCCCACCCGGCAGGCCGATCGGCGCGCCGGGCGAGAGCGGTGTGAGGCCCGGGAGCGTCGCGATCGACGCGGTCGGCGAGGAGCCGGCGGCCGTCTTTGCTGTCGACCAGGGGAGAATCCGATGAACAACGCACCGACCGGCATGGGCTGGGGCATGATGGACGGCCTGGGGTGGGGCATGATATGGGGCATGGGCCTGATCTGGCTGCTCGTCGTCGTCCTGCTCGTCCTCGGCATCGCCGCCTTGATCAAGTACCTCATGGGCGGCCGGCGCTGATGCGGCGAGCCGTCCTCGCTACCGCCCTGGTGCTCGGCGGCGGTGCCGGGGCCGGGCTGGCTTGGCTCGGCCTCGGCCTTGGCTTGGGCGGCTCGCTGGCGCCGTCCGCCGAACAGCTCGCGCAGGGTGCCGCCATCTACGCCGCGAGCTGTGCTGCCTGCCACGGCGTCCACCTCGAGGGCCAGCCCGACTGGCGAAGCCGTCTGCCGACGGGCCGCTTGCCCGTGCCGCCGCACGACGCATCCGGCCACACCTGGCATCATCCCGACGAGGTGGTCTTCCGCATCACCAAGGAAGGGCCAGCGGCGATTGTCGGAGACGGTTACCAGAGCGACATGCCAGGCTTCGGAGATGTGCTGAGCGATGAGGAGATCCGGGCCGCTCTTGACTACATCAAGAGCACTTGGCCGGAGCGCGAGCGTGCCTATCAGTCGGAAGTCTCGCGCCCCAGATGAAGCGCAGCCTGGAAGATGCCGATCGCATTCGGCACCTTTGTCGTCGGCCCTCGTGGGGGTGGCTTCAATCGCACCAGCGAAGACGTAGGTCACTGCCAGGCAGGCAAGCCCGGCTTCGCCCACCCAATTGTCGGCTCCATAAGGTGTGGCGATTGCAGTCTGCG
>CAZNWE010000146.1:0-4481 GCA_964576715.1 uncultured Geminicoccaceae bacterium
CTTCGGCTGACGGGCCAAACGCGCCGGCTGGGGCTGGTGGGTGAAGCGGACCGGCCGGGGCTGGTGGGTGAAGCGGACCGGCCAGGGCCGATGGGCGAAGTGGGGCGGCTTGGGCTGACGGGCCAAACGCGCCGGCTGGGGCTGATGGGCGAGACGGGCCGGCTGGGGCTGATGGGTGAGGCGGACCGGCTGGGGCTGATGGGCAAGGCGGGCCGGCTGGGGCTGATGGGTGAGGCGAACCGGCTGGGGCTGATGGGCGAGGCGGGCCGGCTGGGGCTGGTGGGTGAAGCGGACCGGCCGGGGCTGATGGGCGAGACGGGCCGGCTGCCAATCATCAGTATAGAAGGAATATTCCCCTATTTCGGCCGCGTTGTCAAGGGGCTCTCGGGTTGACTTGGCGGCGCGATGCGTTGGTTCGGGCGGCACCGCTGTTACTCTGGCGCAGTCGCCGACCGAACCTCGATGGACTATTAGAAAGCCCGCACAAGCCTGTGTTAAGCATCAGTTTCCGGCAATTACTGCGACACTCTGTGCAGTCGGGTTCGTTTGCCGGGTGCTGGGTTGGTTCGCCGGTTTTTCGGGTTGGTTCGTCGAATCGGTGGGGTCGTTCGCCGTTTTCCGGGTTCGTTCGTGGGTTCATTCGTCGGCGAAGCGGCAAAATGTGCCGCTCTATGCGCCATAAGCAACGCTAATGACGCGCATAGCGGCGAAGATTATGACAAATTGTGCCGCATAGCGGCGCATCGTTGGTGTACATACAGCGTATACCGGCGCATCGGCCGCGGCGATGCGTCGTATAGCGGCGCATGACCACCTGGATCGTGTGTAGGCACACAAGTGCCCATAAGCATTGGTGATGTAGAAGGGCGGCAGGGCTGGCCTCCGCGCCGGCCCCAACGGGTCGGCGGCGCGGCCCGGCCGAGTGGCTGCGGGCGGCGCGGTGGCCCTGGGTAGCGCCCCCGAGTACTGCTCCCCGGGGTAGCGCCACTGGGTCGCGTTATCGTCGGCGAGGCTCAGCTGACTTTGACCTGGTTGCCGGTGCCTGCCACCTGGGCGGCGCGATTGTGGTCGCCGATCTGCACAAGGCGCTGGTCGATGGCGCTCTCCGGGATGTCGCGGAGGAGTGCTGCCAGTTCGTCCCGCAGTGTCGGGACGTCGTCGAGACGGTCTTGCAGGGCGATGCGCAGCACGGTCTGCCGGTCCGGATCGTCGGGGATTTGCTCCAGCTTCGCCAACGCTTGCTGCCCACCGGGCGTCAGCTTCGTCTTCAGCCAGCCGAGCACCCGCACCGCACCAGCCGCCGCTTCCTTGCCCAGTGTCTTGGCCCCCTCCTTGCCGGCCTCGACGAGGTAGGGGACGACGGCCGCAACGGCGGTGGCGGCCATGGTCGCTTCGACACTCATGTCTGTTCTCCTCGGGATGGGTCCTGCGCCGGCAGTCCCTGAAAGATTTCGACGATCGGCCCGAGCAGCTCGGCATCGGGCTCGACGCCGAGCTTTTCGGCCCGTTGCAGGTATTGCGCGCACATTGGCTGCATCCAGTGGATGACGGCCAGCGGCCGGACGAGAAAGGTCGGTCGCAGCGCCTCGATCGCCGCGACATTGCCGGCCAGCGCCGCGTCGGCGCGGTCGAGCGCTTCGAGGCAGTTGGCACGGACCGCCAGAGAAAGCGCCAAATTTGCCTTGAACGCATCAGAGTAAGCAGCCGCCAGCTTGCGCTGGATCGCCACCTAGGGGCTCGGCCTCTCGATGCACTCGAACTCGCATCTCGGCATCAGCCTCGCCGCCATGGCGCATCTGGCCGCCGCGACGCCCAACCTCACTTGTGACTGCGACACGCACTATCCCTGGCAGGACGAGGACCTGATCGAGGGCGGCCGGCTCCGCTTCGAGCACGGCACGCTGGCCCTGCCCGAAGGCCCCGGCCTCGGCGTCACCCTGGAGCGGGCAACGCTGGCGAGGATGCACCAGGACTGCCAGACCTGCGGCATCCGAAAGCGTGACGACGCCACCGAGATGCGCAAGTACTAGCCCGACTGGCCAACCCACCGCCCGCGGTTCTGAGCGTCGGGCTTGATCGCGCGGAGGTTTGGCGGTGAACTGGCCAGCGTTGGCGAAGGCGGGATGGCGGTCGCATGGCGGCGGACGGGGCGTTGCGGCTGCACACTCCTCTGCCGTCTCCTCCGAAAAGACGATTGGCGTCAATAGCCATTCATCCTACGCTCACCCTGTGGCGAATGATGAGTACGGCGTGTGATTACCCGAATTGAAATCGACGGCTTCAAGAGCTTCGAGGGGTTCAGTCTGAACCTGCACCCGTTTTCGGTGATCCTCGGTCCGAATGCCGCTGGCAAGTCGAATCTCTTCGATGCGCTGCGTCTCTTGTCGCGGCTCGCCACGAACGACGTGCGAACCGCGATGAAGGAGCTGCGTGGCGAGCCCTTGGAGCTGTTTCGGCGGCTGCCGGACGGCCGAATCGCCAGCCGAATGGCGTTCGCGATCGAGACGCTGCTGGAGCCCACCATCCGCGACGACTTCGGTGAAGAGAAATCGCTGACGATAACGCGGCTGCGCTATGAGATCACCATCGTTCGTCGCGAAGTGGACAGTATCGAGCGTTTCTTCGTCGAGCACGAGCGCGCCACCCCGATTTTCAGGAAGGACGATCGTTGGCGCCCCTATGGACGCCCGATAGCGAAGCAATTCCGAGCGAAATTTTTCCCTCATAAGCGAAGAGACTCTTATTTTCTGGACACAGTCGAAGAAGGTGATCAGCAGTTTTTCGCGCTGAGTCAGGACGGTGTTCAAGGGCGAGTGCGCAAGCTGCCGGCGAACCGCGCGCATGCCTCTGTCTTGTCGAGCATCACGGTAGTGCAGGAGTTCCCGCACCTGTACGCACTGCGCCGAGAACTCGCAGGGCTTCGTTATTTACAACTCGACGCGGCGGCGGAACGCTCGCCGAGCCCGACCGATGCGCCGGAGATGCTGGAGCCCGACGGGCGGAATGTGGCAGCGATCCTCTATCGCGTGCGGGCCGAGACGGCGACTGCTGAAAGCCCCGATGGGACATTGAGCGAGATTCGCGCCGATCTCGTGGCCTTGGTGCCGGGAGTCACCGATCTCGACGTGGTGCGCGACGAAGAACGCCGCGAATATCGTCTCGAAGTCACGATGCGTGATGGGCAGACATTCAGTTCCAGGGTTCTGTCCGATGGGACACTGCGCATTCTCGTCTTGCTGACGCTCCTCCATGATCCTCGACATCAGGGCGTGCTCTGCTTCGAGGAGCCGGAGAATGGGGTCCACCAGGCCCGGTTGCAGAGGCTGATGGATTTTCTGGAGGAGGCGTGCACCGACCCGACCAGCGATAACGTCGAGGTCGATCGACCGTTCCGACAGATCATCGTGAACACCCACTCGTCGATCGCTGCCAATGCGGTGCGGCGATCGATCATTTTCGCCAGCCGGTCCGAGCTGGTGGAGCCCGGTGTGGAGGGAGCGTTGCGCAGCCGTACGACCATGGAGTCGTACCAGTTGATGGAGCAGGAAGAGCTGTTCGAGGATGGTCGAAAGGCGCACCGGGCAACCCGACGCCGGATCGAGCAGTTCCTCGCTGCGAGCGAGCGGGCCGAACGCGCCGCATGAGATACCTCGTGGCGGCTTATTTTCAGGATGTCGAGGGACCGACCGACTGGCCCTTTCTCGAACCGGTTTGCCGTCGTCTGTTGGAGGATTTGTTGCGGCGGGCAACAGGCGATGTGTTGATTCAAGAACCATTCTTGGCGCTCGGCTCCGGCAGACGGGAGCTAGACGGTCAGCGCCGGGTCGCCGTGGAGCATTGCACCGAGTATCACATCGCGTTTCTTCATGCCGACGGGAAGGGTGATCCGGAGCGCGCTCATCGGGAGCGCATTGTTCCGGTTGCGGACGCCCTGCCGGTCAACGGGGATGCACGGGTCGTCGGGGTCGTTCCGGTGCACGAGACCGAAGCCTGGATGCTCTGCGATGGCGATGCGCTGCGCAAGGCGCTGGGATCGCGACTGGAGGATCGACGTCTTGGATTGCCGCGATCGGTTGCCCAGGTCGAGGCCCTCGATGATCCGAAGGCCGTGCTCGAAGCGGCATGCGCCGAAGCCTATGCCGGGCGTCGGCGCCGGCAACGGCATGCGCCGCCGCGCGAGGATCTGGGAGAGCGCGTTGCCCTGGAGGCCTTGCGGCGACTCGCGGCCTTCCGCATGTTCGAATCCCACCAGCGGCAGGCGTTGGTCGAGCTGGATTTCCTGCCGGCCTGATCACCTCGCGACAGCGTTTCGCACTCCGCGCTAACCGCAAAGTACCGGTGGGGTCGAAGGGGAGGCGGTGCCTCCCCTTGCCGCTTCTCTGCCTCGTTCCCTCCCCTGCCCCGTCGTGTGCGCGTGGCGGGTTTTGGGCTAGACGAGTCTGGCCGGAAAGCCTGGGGCGCGGAGGTCGGTTTCGAGCCAG
>CAZNWE010000147.1:0-4438 GCA_964576715.1 uncultured Geminicoccaceae bacterium
TGCAGCGCCAGTACACTGCAGCGCCAGCACACTGCAGCGCCAGCACACTGCAGCGAACGCGTTGCCGGCTTTTCTCTTCAACCCCAGAGTTGCGTGACAGCCGGAGCGCTGTGTCGATCGGGCGGTGGGCGCCAGCGTTGCCCGACGTTCGCGGTTGACCAGCCGATCGGGAACCGGTGACTGGCATTGGCCAGCCGGGCCGAAATGGTTGCGCCTCGGGCCGGCCCGAGGCGCCGACGACCGGGCACCGGCGTGCCACCCGGGCGGCCTCGGGCGGTTGCCAGGCGAGCTCCGCTGACGGCATGTGCCGGGCATGGCTGGTGCCGTCCGCGGTCGATCGGTTGAGCGAAGGGGTGGCCCAGGCAGGTCGTCACCCGCCCCGGTCTTCTGCCCATGGCCGCCTCCCAACCAGATCGATCGCCGCCTGCGATGGCCGATGGCAAGCTGGCGACCGGGCGGCGGCTGCGCTGGAGCGGCACTGCCCCGGTTGTTGTCGCCGGCAGGTATCCGGCGACATGAAAAACTACCCCCCAGCGCCACGAAGGGGTCAGTTCTTCGTGGCGCTGAGCACGCGGGGGGCCGAGCGCTGAATGAATGTCTTGGCGGCCTCGATGGCCAAAGCCCTTCGCGGGTTGCGCGGCCGCAGAGGGAGGTGATGGTCGAGCCGGAGGCGGTGACGGCGGCTGTTGCGGCTGCGGGCGCCGGGCTGGGGTGCGAAGCGGATCGCGCGAGCTCGGCCTTGGTCGGGGTAGAGCGAAGCGGTAGGTCGAGGCTGGCGGTTGGCAGCCCTAAAAGCGACCGCGACGCAGCAACTTGTTGGATGGGCTCGACGATTGGCTGCATGACAGGTTTCGCCGGCACCGTGGCAATGCCGATGTGGTGCGCCAGGAGCCGGCAGCCGAGAAGCGCAGCGTTGCCAGTCTGCGGACGGTGCGACGGGCGGTCGAGGCTTACCGAAGGGGTCTGCTGGCCGAAGCTCCGGCGACGGTTCGCTTGGAGACGCCGGATAGTGTCCCAAGGGGTGGTGCAGGCTCGCCGGCCCGCCGCCGTGTCTCTCGGCGCCGCGCCCCGGCTGGCCAGTAGCCACGCCGCATGACGTCTACTGCCACGCCAACGCTGCCCGTGGCAAAACGTCGACGAACGCTGCGACGATCGGCCGGCCCTTTGGGTCTGAAAATGGCGCCTCGCAAAAAATTGCTGGACCAGCTGCCGGCCGACGGCGACCTCGGGTGGTTGCTGCGGGCAGCAGGCGCGCGGCGATCCACGCACACGGCCACCGGCATCAGGAAGCGCCGGCGGGGGTACCTGCCCACCGCGGTGCTGTGGGCGTCCAACAGTGTCAATATCAAACGTGGGCTGCGCGCGACGCGGGCGCCGCAGCACGCCGCACCGCGTGGCAACCCCCTGCGCTTCGTCCCGTTCCGCAGGCCAGGCCGGCGGTGCGCCCCAAACCACCCCCTTGTGCGCCACCGCCTTGCGCGCCGCGGCCTCGCTGGCTGCGGTCGAGGCGGAACTCGCGGCTTCCGGTCACGACTGTGACGCCGTCCTGGCCTCGACCACCGGGCAGGGCGGCATGCTCGCCAGTCCACCCCACCTGTCCCGCGCCGGCACCCACAAGATCGACCGATGGTCCTGCATCGAGGGCGTTGGGATCGATGACGAGATGGAGTGTTCCCCGCGCATCTTCAGCTGCTTCGACAAATGCGCCGGCGCTCCCTCGGCTTCGATCATCGCGTCGCCGCCGGCCGCCGTTTGCGGCAGACTGTCGACAGGCCAGCGAGGCGTTGCCCGGCCAGCCCGCGGCGCCATCCTGGCAGTTCGGTGACAGGCAGGCCCGCTTCGGCCTGCCGCTGCTCGGGGCTGCCACCAGCGGCTGCTGCCCATCGGGAATGGCCATGCCGCCGGTGCGCGACAGCCGGCGCATGCGGCCAGCGCCACGCCGGTTGGCCGGGAAGCTACTGATCTGGGTGGTCCGGTCACCGCAGGCGCCGGGTTCCGGTTGCCGTGGCCGGCCGCATTGCCCGCTGCGGCGACCGCTCAGCCGGTCGGTGCGAAGCCGCCGTTGGCGACGTAGGTGCGAAGCCGTGCCGCCGGCAACTCGGCCTCGAGGGCGCGCACCACCCGCTCGACTTCGGCCTCGAGCGCGTCCCCGCACGGCACGGGGTCAGACTTTCGCCATTGATCCAGATAGGCGTCGGTCCCGGTGAGCCCGGCGCGCATGGCGGCGCGGTCGATCGCTTCCTCGAACCGGCTCGGCAGCTGCCGCTTGGCCGTCTTGCGGCCTTCCTTGGCGATCACCTGTGCTGGAATATCGCGCCAGTAGAGAACTGTCAGGTGGGGCATCCGCTGGTCCATCGGTGGTCTTGCGCATGAACGCCTCGAGCTCGCCCATGCCGGTGTCGATCCGCTCGAAGGCGAGGCCCAGTCGGCGCGCGGCGGCCTCCGCCTTGGCGCTCGCGACCGGGTCGTCGCCTTGCGCCAGGTGCACCAGTCGCACATAGTTGCCGAAATAGGCGTCGCGCAGCTCCGGGTGGCGGTCCAGGCCCAACCCCTTGATGACCAGCGTATCGAACTGGCGGGCGAGAAAATCGGTCAGGTAGAACGTGCCCGGGACCGCCTCGGCAAGCGCCGCGAAGCGTGCCTGCCCGGCAAATGTGGCATAGCAGTGCGGGCCGGCGAGACGCTCGACCTGTTCGGCCTCGAGCATCTGGTCGAGCTCGCCGCCGGTGCCGCAATCCGCATAGGCGACCAGTATCCTGGGATAGACGCTGCGGGCTTCGCCGATCGCCTCGCGAACCGCGCCGGCGATCAATTGCGGCCGGTTGTGCAGGGTCGCCGGCAGGCAACGAAGATCGAGATGGCTCAAGCCGTTGGCCTTGATGACCGCGATGATCTCGCGGGCGAGGGCCCCACAGGCGATGATCAGCGTTCGTTGCACGAGCGTCGCATCCTGGCAGTCGTTCATCGCATCGCGGTGGACCGATGCAGCCACCGCGTCGCCGCTGAAACCGGCGGGCGGCAGCGGCGCGAACCGCAGCGATCGGCGGGTCGGCTCAGGCGGGCGCCGGCACCCGCCGCTGGTTGTGCTTTCGGGTCATGAAGGCTTGTGCGGTCTCGACGGCAACCGACGCGTCGCGGCAGTAGGCGTCGGCGCCGACCGCTGCTGCGAACTGTTCGTTCAAGGGCGCGCCGCCGACCAGGACGACATAGTCGTCGCGAATACCCTGCTCGACCATGGTGTCGATGACCACCTTCATGTACGGCATGGTCGTGGTCAGCAACGCCGACATGCCGAGCAGATCCGGTTTGTGCTGTTCGAGCGCGCCGAGGTATTTCTCGGCGTCGCAATTGATCCCGAGGTCGATGACCTCGAACCCGGCGCCCTCCATCATCATGGAGACGAGGTTCTTGCCGATATCGTGGATGTCGCCCTTGACCGTGCCGATCACCATCTTGCCGACGGTCGGCGCACCGGTCTCGGCGAGCAGCGGGCGCAACACGGCCATGCCGGCCTTCATGGAATTGGCGGCCAGCAGCACTTCGGGCACGAACAGGATGCCATCGCGGAAATCGACGCCGACGATGGCCATGCCGCCGACCAGGGCCTCGGTCAGCACGTCATAGGGTACCCAGCCGCGCTCGAGCAGGATCTCGACGCCCTCGACCACCTCGTCCTTCAGGCCGTCGTAGAGGTCGTCCTGAATTTGCTTGACCAGCTCTTCATCGTCGAGCTCCCGCAGGTCCAGCTCCGTCTCCTCGCTCATCGCCGCCACCCCAGTAAAAGCGCCGCAACCGGCATCCCTCGGTAAGCAACACTACCGGCCGCGGGTCGCCGCCGCTTCTTCGCGCACGACTTCGTCACCCGATTTTGCGACAGCATCGCCCGCCGTCTATGGCGTTGGCTGCTAGCGCTTTTTTAAGGGCCGGCGGGTAGAGTCCGCAGGCGAGCGGCGAACGGCTCGTCAAAGCAGCAGGAAGCGCGCTTGTCCGACAGGAGAAGCCCGACCCGCCAGCCGACGCCCGAGGTGGCGCGGCTGGCGGGGTCGAGCGGCTCGACGCGCCACAGCCGGAGCCGAGACGCCCGCTCCGCCGGCGACTTGCCCGGCTGGTGCTGCCATCAGCATCGGCGGGTCGTGCCGCCGGCGGGACCGGCCGGGCGCTAGCCGGCGGCCAGCGGCTGGCCGCCTCCGCCGGCAGCGGCGCCGTCGTTGCCATGATCGTGGCGGCCCGCCAGCACGTCGCTCGGCCGCGCTGCCGTGCCGCTTTCTGCAACCTGTTGGCAGCCTGCTGAAAGCCTGCCGCGTGCGCTGCGGCGGGAGAAGGGGCCGCCACCGACGCTCCCAACCGCATCGGCGGAACGCTGCACGGTGCCAGCCGCCTGGCCCGAGGCCCTCGCCGCGGCCGGCATCGAGGGGGCGCTCGCAGGCTTGCGGCTGGT
>CAZNWE010000148.1:0-4356 GCA_964576715.1 uncultured Geminicoccaceae bacterium
ATTTGGGGATGCGGTTGCGCGCCGATTCGAGCTGGCTGCGACAGCCCTCGTCCGTGCCGTCCTTGAGGTCCCTGAGCGACTCGCAGAGCTCGCGGATTTCCAGATCGGGGAAGTCCTCGGGCAGCGCGTTCACCGATCCCAACGCCTCGAGCACGGTCTCGGCATCGACCGACACCTGCTCGAGTTCGCGCAGCAGCGCCGGGTTGGGGGCGATGTGCCGAAGGGGCATTTCTACGACCGCCGGTCTACCAGCCTATCCGCAACTGCTCAGAGCCCCAGATGCGCCTTGACCGCGGCGAGGCCTTCCTCCCCGTCGACCGTCGTCACCCCGGCGAGCCAGGTCTCCAGCACCTCGGGGTTGGCCTGCAGCCAGGCCATGGCCGCATCCGCCGGCTCGTCGCCGTCGTCGAGGATGGCGGCCATGACCTCGTTTTCCATGGCGAGGGTGAACTCGAGGTTGGACAGCAGCTGGCCGACATTCGGGCATTCCTCGACATAGCCGGCGCGGGTGTTGGTGAGGACCGTGGCACCGCCGAAGTTCGGGCCGAACCAGTCGTCGCCGCCCGAGAGGTAGACCAAATCGAAATTGGCGTTCATCGGGTGCGGCTCCCACCCCAGGAAGACGATCGGCTCCTCGCCACGGCCGTAGCGGGCCACCTGGGCCAGCATGCCCTGCTCGGAGCTCTCGACGACGGTGAACTCGCCGAGGCCGAAGGCGTCGGCGGCGATCATGTCCTGGATCAGCCGGTTGCCGTCATTGCCAGGCTCGATGCCGTAGATCTCGTTGTCGAGGGCATCGGCGAAGGAGGCGATGTCGGCGAAATCGCGCAGGCCCTGCTCGGCCAGATAGGCGGGGACGGCCAACGTGTACTTCGCCCCCTCGAGATTGACGCCGAGGCTGTCGACCGTGCCCGCCTCGAGATAGGGGGCGATGTCGGCCTCCATGGTCGGCATCCAGTTGCCGAGGAAGACGTCGATGTCGCCATTGGCGAGGCTGGCATAGGTGACCGGGACGGAGAGGAGGGCGGCGCTGGTTGCGTAGCCGAGGCCCTCGAGCACGGTCGAGGTCAGGGCCGTGGTCGCGGTGATGTCGGTCCAGCCGACATCGGAGAAACGGACGCTATGGCAGCTCTCGGGCTCGGCGGCGGCGACCGCGGCGCTGTGCCCCGCGATCGCCAGGCAGCCAATGGTGCCCAAGAGCGGCATAATGCTCGAGCGCATGGGTCGGACCTCCTGACCGGTTTGCCGTGTCGGCAGATGCGAGCACAGGAAGCCGCCGGGAGCAAGCCCGACGCCGGGCGCCACGCGGGGGTTTGGCGCTCGCCGCAACAATGCTATGCTGTGACGAGCTTGGCCGTCATTTCGGAGTCCCGCGCATGCCCGCTCGTTTGGTCACCGCCCTGGCGTTGCTCCTGGCCGGCGGTCTCGTCCCGCCCGCCGCCCATGGCCAGGAGGGCTGGCAGGCCGAGCTCGCCAACGACGCGCTCATCCTGGAGGACTGCGAGGTCAGCTTCCTGACCCAGGTGATCGAGCGGGAGGTCGACGGCCGGCAAGTGGTCATCGCCAAGGTGCACTGCGCCGACGGGCGGACCTTCGACGCGCATCGCGAGGACAGCTTCGCAGCCTTCGCGTTCTCGATCTGCGAGCCCGAGAACGAGCCGGCCGCCTGCTGATCGGTCAGCGACCCGTCGCCGGCAGCGCCTGGCCCTGGGCCCGATGCTCGAGCCAGTGGGCCAGCGCCATCACCTTGTGCGCGCTGGCCAGGATGGTGGTGACATGCTGGTGCCGGGGGAGGATCTTGAGCCGCGCATTGGGCAAATGCCGGACGTGCCAGCGGGCATGGTCGAGCGGCACCACGCCGTCCTTGCCACCGTGCACGATGCGCGCCGGGCAGGCGAGGGCGGTGTGATCGAAGTCCCAGGGTGTCGTCAACAGCTTGAGGTCCGTCTGCACGCCGGCATCGCCGTGCTGGATGCCGGCGACCCATGACCTGGACAGGCGCTTGGCGAGCAGCTGGGTGGCCGCCGCCGACGGCATGACCTGGCCTTCGGTGGCGACCGACATCTGCAGCCAGGCATTGGTGACGAGCGGGTTGGCGAGCAGCTCGCGCAGCCCCGGCACGATCCGCTCGCGCAGGACCTCGTTCTCGGCGAAGTCGACCAGCCAGCGCATCGGCACGCCGGCGGCGCGCACCATCCGGGCGTGGGCGACACCGCCGACCAGGAACAGCTCGGCGACCCGAGCACCGAGGCGTACGGCGGTGGCCAGCGCGTAGGGCGCGCCGGCGGAGCCCCCGAACAGGATGCAGCGCTCGACGCCCAACTGGTCGAGCACCGACTGCACATCCTCGGCGAAGCGGCTGAACGATTGGCGGGGCAGCGGATCGCTGCGGCCGTAGCCGGGCCGGTCGAGGGCGATGACGTGATGGCGTGGCTCGCCGCCGACGAAGGCCTCGAGCCGGCTGCCGAGAATCCCATGCAGGTAGACGACCGGTTGCCGTGCTGGCGGCCCGCCGCGCGCGATCCCGACCCGCCGGCCGTCCGGGAGGCGGAGCGTCCCCTCCGCGATCGCGGCGGTGCCGCGAAACGGGAATACCCGCTCGGCCGGCAGACGCTTTTTGAACAAGCGTTTGGCCATCCCTGACTGCAAGACCACGTAGCGTCCCCCGGCGGCGGTGGCGGCCGCCTTGGCCGCCTCGACCCAGCTCGCTAAGAAGGCTTTTGCCGGCCGATTGACAAGGGGTGGCGAGGAGAGCGTGATGGAAATCCCGCAAACAGTGCTGCTGGGCAGGGGCGACAGCCTGCAACGACTGCAGCTGGCTTATGCCAATCGCCACGGCCTGGTCACCGGGGCCACCGGCACCGGCAAGACGATCACCCTGCAGATCATGGCCGAAGCCTTCTCCCGCGCCGGCGTGCCGGTGTTCTGCGCCGACGTGAAGGGCGACCTCTCGGGCATCGCCATGCCCGGCACGCCCAACCCCAAGCTCGCGGCGAGGGCCGCCGAGCTCGGCGACGACGCTTACGCCTACGCCGCCGCGCCGACCGTCTTCTGGGACCTGTTCGGCGAGCAGGGCCACCCGGTGCGCACCACGATCAGCGAGATGGGCCCGGTGCTGCTGGCTCGGCTGCTGGAGCTCAACGAGGTCCAGGAGGGTGTGCTGACCATCGCCTTTCGCGTCGCCGACGACGAGGGCCTGCTGCTCCTCGACCTGAAGGATCTCCGGGCGATGCTGGCCTTCCTCGCCGACCACGCGGAGGCCGTGCAGAAGGCCTACGGCAATGTCAGCAAGGCCTCGGTCGGCGCCATCCAACGCCGGCTGCTGATGCTCGAGGAGGCGGGGGCCGACCACTTCTTCGGCGAGCCGGCGCTCGATCTTTTGGACCTGCTGAAGACCGACGCCCGCGGCCACGGCCACGTCAACGTGCTGATGGCCGACCGGCTGATGCGCGCGCCCCGGCTCTATGCGACCTTCCTCCTCTGGCTGCTCGCCGAGCTCTTCGAGCAGCTGCCCGAGGTCGGCGATCCCGAAAAGCCGAGGCTCGTCTTCTTCTTCGACGAGGCGCACCTGCTCTTCGATACGGCACCCAAGGCCCTGCTCGAGAAGGTCGAGCAGGTGGTGCGGCTGATCCGCTCGAAAGGGGTCGGCGTCTATTTCGTGACGCAGAACCCGATCGACGTGCCGCCCACCGTGCTCGGCCAGCTCGGCAACCGGGTGCAGCATGCGCTGCGCGCCTTCACGCCCAGGGACCAGAAGGCGGTCAGGGTGGCAGCCGAGACCTTCCGCCCCAACCCGGCCTTCAAGACCGAGGATGTCATCACCGAGCTCGGCGTCGGCGAGGCGCTGGTCTCGACGCTGCTGGAGGGCGGCGTGCCGTCGATGGTCGAGCGGACCAGGATCCTGCCGCCGCGTTCGCGGATGGGGCCGCTCGAGCCCGCCGAGCGCCAGGACCTCGTCGACCGCAGCCCGCTCTTCGGCCGCTACGAGGACATGGTCGACCGCGAGTCGGCCTTCGAGCGGCTCGAAGAGCGGGCCGCCGAGACCGCACGCCAGGCGGCGGCGGCGCAGCTCGAAGCGGCGCTGGCGCGGCACCAGACGCTCGAGGACAACCTCACCTCCTCCCGGCGCATCGGCAGCCGCGGCCGGGCCACGACACCGGCATCGGGCGGCGGCATCCTGGGCTCGATCCTGACCGGCAGCGGCGGCCGGCGGCAGGGGGCGGCCGAGGCGATGGCGACCTCGATGGCGCGCACCATGGGCACCCAGCTCGGCCGCAGCCTCGTCCGCGGCGTGCTCGGCGGTCTCTTGAAGAGCCGCTGAGCACGGGCCGGCACCGGGCGGCAGGTCCTGGATGG
>CAZNWE010000149.1:0-4210 GCA_964576715.1 uncultured Geminicoccaceae bacterium
ATGAAGCGCTGAAAGCCGAGATCGACCCAGCCGCCGAAATAGCCCTGCACCGCCCCCGCCATGATGCCGACGATCGAGGAGAGAATGGTCAGCGTCAGGCCGAACAGGACGGAGATGCGAAAGCCGTAGATGATTCGAGCGACGACGTCCCGGGCCTGATCATCCGTGCCGAGCCAGTTCTGCGCCGTCGGTGGCGAGGGGGCGGCGACACCGAGGTCGCGGATGACGGTGTTGTAGCTGTAGGGGATGGGCGGCCAGAGGATCCACCCCTGCGCCTCGATCAGCTCCTGGACGAACGGGTCGTGGTAGTCGGTCGAGGTCGGAAAGAAGCCGCCGAACTCGGTCTCCGGGTAGTCGACCAGCACCGGGAAATAGGTCTGGCCCTCGAAGCGCACCAAGAGCGGCCGCTCGTTGGCGATGAACTCGGCAAACAGGCTGAGGACGAAGAGCACGGCAAAGATGTGCAACGACCAGTAGCCGCGCTTGTTCTGCCGGAAGTTCCAGAACCGGCGCTCGTTGACGGGATTGAGGCGCAGTCGCAGGCCGAAGAGGCGGGGTTCCTGGACGCTCGGCCGGGCCATCAGACGTCGCGCCGCTCGAAGTCGATCCGCGGATCGACCAGCACATAGGTCAGGTCCGAGATCAGCTTCACGACGAGGCCCAGAAGCGTGAACATGAAGAGCGAGCCGAACATCACCGGATAGTCACGGCGAAGGGCCGCCTCGAAGCCCAAAAGGCCCAAGCCGTCGAGCGAGAAGATGATCTCGATCAAGAGCGCGCCCGTGAACAGGATGCCGATGAAGGCGCCGGGAAAGCCCGCGATCACGATCAGCATCGAGTTCCTGAAGACGTGGCGGTAGAGGACCTGGCGCTCGTCGAGGCCCTTGGCCCGGGCGGTCATCACGTACTGCTTGTTGATCTCGTCGAGAAAGCTGTTCTTGGTCAGCATGGTGAGGCCCGCGAACGCGCCGATGCTCAGTGCCAGGAGCGGCAGCGTCATGTGCCAGAAATAGTCGACGATGCGCATCGGCCAGGAGAGCTCTTGCCAGTTGTCCGAGACGAGGCCGCGCAACGGGAACCAGTCGAGATAGCTGCCGCCGGCGAAGACGACGATGAGCAGAATGGCGAAGAGAAAGCTCGGGATGGCGTTGCCGACGATGACCACGGCACTGGTCCAGACATCGAAGCTCGAGCCGTCCTTGACCGCCTTCCTGATGCCCAAGGGGATCGAGATCAGGTAGGTGAGCAGCGTCGTCCAAAGGCCGAGCGAGATCGAGACCGGCAGCTTCTCGGCGATCAGCTCGGTCACCGTCTTGTCGGAGAAGAAGCTCTTGCCGAAGTCGAGGCGGAGATAATTGCCGAGCATCAACAAGAAGCGCTCGTGCGCCGGCTTGTCGAAGCCGTACATCCGCTCGATCTCGGCGATGAAGCGCGGGTCGAGGCCCTGCGCCCCGCGATAGCCGCTCTCGCTGCCGTCGGCCACCCGCCGTGCCGCCGCCTCGCCGCCCTCGGCGGCACCGGTGAGCCGGGCGGTGCTCTCGACCGCGGTGCCCGAGATCTCGGCGATGAGCTGCTCGACCGGACCGCCCGGAGCCGCCTGGATGACGACGAAATTGACCACCATGATCCCGAACAGTGTCGGGATGATCAGCAACAGCCGGCGGACGATGTAGGCGAGCATCGGCGCTCTTTAACGCAAAGCCGGCGTGCTGCCTATTCGGTCGGCGGCGGGTCGAGGTCGAGATCGCCCTGCCGACTGGCCACCCGCTCGGCCTTTTCGGCATCGATCCACCAGGCATTGAGGTCGAGCCCATAGCGTGGGTCGGTCGCCGGCCGCTCCAGCTTGTCCCAGTAGGCGACCCGGGTCACCGGCGAGTACCAGTGCGGGATGACGTAGTGGCCGTGCAGGAGCACGCGGTCGAGGGCCCGAGTGGCGGCGACCAGGCCGTCACGGTCCTCGGCCGTGATCACCTGCTCGATCAGGGCGTCGACCACCGGGTCACAGATGCCGGCGAGATTGCGCGAGCCCGGCGTGTCGGCGGCGGCGCACGACCAGTAGTCGCGCTGTTCATTGCCGGGCGAGAGCGATTGGCCCCAGACGCTGACCGCCATGTCGAAGTCGAAGGCGTCCATGCGGTTCTGGTATTGCGCCGTGTCCACCGTGCGCATCGTGGCGTCGATGCCGAGCCGCTCCAGATTGCGCAGGAACGGCCCGGTGATCCGTTCGAAGGCCGGGTTGACCAGGAGGATCTCGAAACGCATCGGCTGACCGGTCTCGGTATTGACCAGCTTCCTGGTCGACCTGTCGACTTCCCAGCCCGCGGCCTGCAGCAATTCGAAAGCGGTGCGCAGGTTGCCCCTCAGCTCGCCCGAGCCGTCCGTGCTCGGCGGCTCGTAGACGGTCGTGAAGACCGCCTCGGGCAGCTGGTCGCGAAACGGCTCGAGAAGGGCCAGCTCGACCTCGTCGGGCAGCCCGGTCGCGGCGAGTTCGGTGTTCGAGAAGTAGCTGTCGCTGCGCTCGTACTGATCGAAGAACAGGGTCTTGTTCGACCACTCGAAATCGAACGCGTAGGCCAGGGCCCGGCGCACCAGCGGGTCCTCGAACATCGCCCGGCGGGTGTTGAACACGAAGCCCTGCAGGCCGGTGCCGCTCTCGTCCCTGATCTCCTCGAGCTTGATCAGCCCGGCAGCGACGGCGGGGCCGGTATAGGCGGTGGCCCAGAGCCGGGCCGTGTTCTCGACGCGGAAGTCGTACTGCCCGGCCTTGAACGCCTCGAGCGCCACGTTGGAATCGCGGAAATACTCGTAGCGGATCTGGTCGTAGTTGAAGCGACCCTGGTTCACCGGAAGGTCGGCGCCCCAATAGTCGGGCACCCGCTCATAAGTGATCGAGCGGCCGGGATCGACGCGGCCGATGCGGTAGGGGCCGCTGCCGAGCGGCGGCTCGAGCGTCGAGGCCTCGAAGTCGCGACCCTCCCAGTAGTGCTTCGGCAGGATCGGCATCTGCCCGACGATGAGCGGCAGCTCGCGATTGACCGCACCGTCGAAGTCGAACACCACCCGCCGCTCGCCCTCGGCGCGGGCGCCGACGACGTTGGCATAATAGGCACGATAGAAGGGATGGCCCTGCGTCTTGAGCGTCTCGAGGCTCCAGATCACGTCGTCGACGGTGACCGGCGCGCCGTCGTGCCAGCGCGCCTCGGGGCGGAGCGTGAAGGCGACCCAGGACCGATCCTCGGGCATCTCGATGGTCTCGGCGAGCAGGCCATACTCCGAAAACGCCTCGTCGTTCGATTGCAGGGTCAGGGTTTCCCAGACCACCCCGAGCCCCGCGACCGGCTGGCCGCGCAACACGTAGGGATGCAGGCTGTCGAAGGTACCGATGGCCGAGTAGACCATGGTGCCCCCCTTCGGCGCGTCCGGATTGGCATAGTCGAAATGCGTGAAGCTCTCTGGGTACTTGAGGTCGCCATGCATCGCGATGCCGTGCGCCTTCTGGGCCTCGACTGCCAGGGCGAGGCCGCTCGACGCCAGAAGAATGGCCGCCGCGAGCGCAGTCGGTCGGATCATGCCATGGCCTTTCAGCTTGCCGCGCGACAGGGCGGCAGGAAGAAACCTGCGTTTGCATGTAACCGCGTGGATCGCAGATGCAACCGCGGGGCAGGTGCGCCGCGACGCCCAAACGATTAAAACAAGCCCATCAGCGGGCGGCGGTCGCCCGGCTCACTCGATATCGACCGGCTTTGGATCCTCGCTCAGGCTGCGCAGATAGGCGATCACCGCCGCCCGATCTTCCTCGTTGCGCAGGCCGGCAAACGCCATGCGATTGCCGGGCGCGAAGGCGCGTGGATTCTCGAGATAGGCGTTCAACTTTTCGACGGTCCAGATACCATCGATGCTGGTGAGCGCGTCCGAGTAGTTGAAGCCCTCGTGATGTCCGACATCCGCACCGAACACGCCCCACAAATTGGGTCCGACGCGGTTCTGCCCCCCTTTGTCCGGCGTGTGGCAGGCGGCGCACTGACGAAACGTACCCTGGCCGGCGGCGGGATCGGCCGCCGCAACCATCTCCACCATCGGGCTCATCTCGCCGCCAGTCGCCGCATCCGTGGCCGCTTCAGCCTCGTCCGCGTCGACCGCAGCCACTGTCTCCTCGGCCGGTGCCGCTTCTTCGGCTGCCGCAGTCTCGGTCTCCTCGGCCGGTGCCGCC
>CAZNWE010000150.1:0-4142 GCA_964576715.1 uncultured Geminicoccaceae bacterium
CCTGCCCCGCCCCTTGACTTGGGCGGGGGTGGGGCACAGAATTCGTGAAATTTGTTGGTGGCGCGTAACAAATGTGCAGGGGGGTTGTGGCTCGGGTGGCCTCGGCGGGCGGGGGGTGCGGTTGAGTGCCGTGCTGGCGCCTGGACGGACGCGTTGGCCGTTGTTGCCGCGTTGGCTGACCGGGGATCATCCCTTGCCGTGGCTGGCGCCGACCTTTGCGATGATCATCGCGTTCGGGCTTTATCCCCTGGGTTATTCGGTGTGGCTGAGCCTGCATCAGAGGAACCGGTTCACGCGCGAGGACGAGTTCGCGGGGCTCGCCAACTGGGTGCAGGCCTTTCAGGACGCGCGGTTCATCGATTCGCTCATGGTGACCGTGCAGTACACGGTGATCTGCCTCGTCATCCAGGTGGTGCTCGGCCTCGCGATTGCGCTCCTGCTCGACTGCGAGCGGCGGGGCTATGCGGTGCTTCGGGCGCTGATGACGTTGCCGCTGGTGGTGCCGCCGGCGGTGACGGGGCTGATGTTCCTGTTGATGCAGGACGGGCAGTTCGGGGTGCTGTCGTATTACCTGAAGGCGCTGGGGCTGCTCGATCCGGCGCGGCCGCTGCTCGCCAACCCGGCGCTGGCGCTCTGGGGAGTGATGCTGGCGGACATCTGGCAGTGGACGCCGTTCATGGTGCTGATCCTGCTGGCGGGCTTGCGGGCGTTGCCGAAGGAGCCCTATGAGGCGGCGGCGATCGACGGGGCGGGTTACCTGCAGTGCCTCGCCTACATCACGCTGCCGCTGCTCGGCCGGGTGATCGCCGTCGCGGTGCTGATCAGGACGATCGATCTCTTTCGCATCTACGACTATGTCTACGCGATGACGGCGGGGGGGCCGGGGACGGCGACCGAGACGTTGAGCTTCTATGCGGGGCGGATCTTCCAGGTGGCAAACTTCAACTATGCCGCGACCTTGAGCCTGATCATCCTGATCGTGCTGAATGTCGTCTGCTTCGCCTTCATCCGGCTCGCCCGGGTGCGCTTTTGATGCCGGAGACCCGGGCCGCCCGGATCGTGCGCGACGTCGCCGCCTGGCTGGTCGTGCTGGCGTTCCTGTTCCCGCTGTTCTGGTGGGTGCTGGCCTCGGTGAAGCCCTATACGGCGATCTTCGCCCAGCCGCCGGTCTATACCGATTTCGCGCCGACCGGGGCGAACTATGCGGTGACCATCGGCGGGCAGTCGCGGATCACGCTCGAGGGCGGGATCGGCGGGCAGACGGGCGGGGCGTCGTCGTATTATTCGCTGCCCTCTATCCTGGACAGTTTGATCGTGGCGCTGGGCTCGACGGCGCTGGCGCTGGCGCTGGCGACGCTCGCGGCTTATGGGCTGTCGCGCTTCGCGTTCCGGGGCAAGGACCACGTGGTCTTCTTCGTCCTGGCGCAGCGGATGCTGCCGCCGATCGCGGTGGCGATCCCGCTCTTCTTCATCTTCCGCGACCTGGGGCTGAGGGACAGCCACATCGGGCTGATCCTGGCGCACACGCTGATCAACCTGCCGCTCGCGGTCCTGCTGCTCAAGAGCTTCTTCGACGACGTGCCGGTGGAGCTCGACGAGTCGGCGATGCTCGACGGCGCCTCGCGCTTTCAGGTGTTCCACATGGTGGTGTTGCCGCTGGTCAAAGGCGGGCTCGCGGCCACGGCCGTGCTCTGCTTCATCTTCTCCTGGACCGAGTTCCTGATCTCGCTGCTCTTGACCACCAGCATCCGCACCATCCCGGTCAAGATCACGACGTTCGTCACCTCGACCGGCACCGAATGGGGGCTGATCACCGCCCTCGGCAGTGCAGCACTGGTGCCCAGCTTCATTTTCATCATGCTGGTCCAAAAACACCTCGTCCGCGGCCTGACGCTCGGCTCGCTGAAAAGCTGAGCATCGGGTCCGCACTTCGTGAAGGCTTCAGGCTCGAGTACCAAGGGAGGTCATCGATGAGCTTCAAAGACTACGACAAGAAGACGTACATCGCCGATACGGCGCGGGCGTTCAGCCAGCGGCGGATCGGCCGGCGCACCTTCATGCGCCGGATGGCGATGGCCGGTGTCGGCTTCTCCGGCTTCGCCTCGACGTTCCTAGGGGGCAGCCGGCCGTTCGGCGGGCTCACCAATCTCGGCACGCCCATGGCGATGGCGCAGACGCCGGACGACGTCGCCGCCTGGCTCCGCGATGCCGGCCGGCCGTTCGCCGGCACGACGGTACGCTACACTTCCGAGGCCACGCCGCCGACGGTGGTGGCATCCGAGCTCAAGGGCGAGTTCGAGGAGCTCACCGGGATCACGGTCGAGATCGAGATCGTGCCGTTGGAGCAGGTGCTCGCCAAGGCCACGCTGGACGCGCAGGGCCAGCTCGGAACCTATGACCTCTATTACCTCGACCAGGCCTGGTCGATGTTGTTCAAGCCCGACGTCTACAACCCGCGCGAGTACTACGACACGAAGCCCGAACTGGCGATGCCCGGCTATGACTGGGACGACTTCTCGCCGGAGCTGGTCAAGGCGATCACCATCGCCGGCGGCGAGCCGATGGGGGTACCCTTCGACATCCCGATCTTCATCCTGATGTACCGCAAGGACCTCTACGACAAGCACGGGATCGAGGTGCCGAAGACGCTGACCGCGTTCATGGAGGTCACCAAAACGCTGCACGAGGCCGAGAGCGGCAACGGCATCTACGGTACCACCGGCCAGCTGCGCTCGGGCCACTACAGCCTCAACTGCGACTGGACCGCCTGGCTCTGGGCGAATGGCGGCTCGGTGTTCGATGCGAACGGCATGTTCTCAGGGGGCGACGAGGCCGGCATGAAGGGCCTGGCGTTCATGCAGGAACTGGTCAAGTACATGCCGGAGGACGCCAAGACCTGGACCTGGGACGGCCAGTGGCAGTCGATGGCGCAGGGCATCGCAGCACACTGCATCTCCTGGGGCGAGTTCTTCCCGGGCCTCGACGGCGGCGACAGCCAGGTTGGCGGCGGGCTGATGGAAGCCGCCTTCCCGCCCGAGGAGACGGTTCTACGCTCCCCAGAGGAGTGCGGCTTCAACGAGATCCCGCATATCGGGCACCAGGGCGGCTCGTCGATCGCCCTCTCCCGCTACTCGCAGAACCCGGACGCGGCCTGGCTGTTCATGCAGTGGGTGACGTCGAAGGACGTGGTGGCGCGCTCGTCCACCGTCGGCGGCGGCGCCTCGCCGGTCCGGCTCTCATCCTTCAGCGACCCGCGGGTGCTCGAGGCCGCGAAGCCCGGTGCCGGCACCACCCGGCACTTCCCGGCGATCGAGTGGACGATCAACAACCGGATGGGCTCGGAGCCCTCGGATCTGCCCAGCTGGGCCGAGATCGCCAACAACGTGATCCCGGTGGAGCTGGGCAAGCTGCTGGTCGGGCAGACCGGCTCGCCCGAGGCGGCGATGGCGCTGATCGCCGAGCAGGCGGACGAGCTCGCCGCACCGTTCCGCGGCTGACGGGCCACCTGCCACGGCGCTCGTCGGGGGTGACCGCCCCCGACGAGCCACCGAGGCCAGCGACGGCGGGGCGATTTGCGCATCCAAAGCAGCCACGACCACGATGCCCGCGGCCTCGACGCCTATTTCAGCCCGCCCGAGGCGGTCTGGAGCCTGCTCGCGATCGAGGCGGCCCACCTGCCGCGGTCCATCTGGGAGCCGGCCGCCGGCGACGGGGCCATCGTCAAGCCGCTCGAAGCCGCGGGCTACCGGGTGACGGCGTCCGATCTCGCCGACTACGGCCTCGCAGGCTGCGAGACCGGCATCGACTACCTCAAGGCCAAACCACGCCCCGGCATCCAGGGCATCGTCACCAACCCGCCCTACCGCCTCGCCATGCGCTTCGCCGAGAAGGCGCTGGCCGAAGCCCCCTACCTCGCCCTCCTCCTGCGCACCAACTTCCTCGAGAGTACGCGACGCCTGCCCTTCTTCCGCCGCCACCCCCCGGCCCGCATCTGGATCTCGTCGCGCCGCCTGCCGATGATGCACCGCCACGGCTGGCAAGGCCCGCGTGCGCCCTCCAACACCTGCTTCGCCTGGTTCATCTGGGACGACAGGGCCGACCACAAACAACAGCTCGACTGGTTCGACTGGCGCGACCACAGC
>CAZNWE010000151.1:0-4117 GCA_964576715.1 uncultured Geminicoccaceae bacterium
GAGCGGACCAGCATCTCGTACTTGACCCGTACCGTGCTGGCGTTGCGGAAAAAGGCGATCAGCTCGCGCCAGGGGCCGTCGATCCGCTGGAGGCCGGTGAGGCTGGCGACGACCGTGCCGATGTCGCTGCGGCCGTCGAGCACCAGGAGGCCGCCGAGCAGCAGGATGCCGAAGATGCCGAGCGCACTGATCGCCTGCAGCGCCAGCTTCGACGAGACCTTGAGCACGAAGATCTTCTTCCTGGTTTCGTAGACCGCGCGGAAATCCTCCATGACCGCCTGATCGACGACCTGCAGGTCGGCATCCGAGATCTCGTCGGAGGCGCGGCGCAGCGCCAGGACGCGCTCGCGAACCCGCTCGTTGATCCGTGCCTGGAGCGCCTTCACGATCACCGCCTGGGGGAGCACCACGGCGACGACGAGCACGCCGAGCCAGGGCTGCTGGACGATGATGAAGGTGACGACGCTGATGAGCGTGCCGAGCTGGACCAGGGGCATGGCGACGGCAGCCCCGGCGAAGGCGCCGACCATCTCGGCCTCGGCCGAGAGCTTGGTGACGATGGTGCCGCGTTTCGGCAGGTCGGTCGCACCCGCCTGCGTGCCCTGCACGAGATTGCCATAGAGCCGTTCTCTGATCAGGAGGACCACCCCCTCGCCGACCGACGACATGCGCAGGCGAAGCAGGAACTTGAGCCCGGCGCTGAGGAGGACGACACCGAGAAAACCGAGGCAGAGCCAGATGATGGAGGCCGGCTCGTTGCCCTCGACCAGCCCGTTGATCACCAGCTGCTGGAACTTCAAGGGTGCCGCGGCCAGCGTCGCCACGAGCACGGCGAGGCCGATCAACAGCAGCTGCTGGCGACCGGTGACCCGCCAGATGACACGGTAGAGCTCGCGCAACGCCTGTCCCTCTCGATTCGCCGTGATGACTGGTGGATGGCGAGTTCAGGCGCAAGGCCTTTGGGCACGGCTGAGCTGCAGGAGGGCGACGCGGCTCACCGCGGCCTAGAGTACGCCTGTCTCGCGCAACGCCGAGATGACCATACCGCAGGGGAGAATCGACATGCAGCCGCCGTCGACCGCCGGCTTCTGGGTGGCGGGGATGGTGGCGAAGAAAAGTCGGCCAGGGCCACCCGAAGGGGGTAGCGCCAGAAGCCGAGGAGGAAAAACCGGACGAAGTGGTCGGGGACATCGCCCAGGATCCGGATGCCTGCTCGTGAGCCCACGGCCAGCGACGATCCGGTTGCCGAGTTGGACGAGCGCGATGGCGGTCGGCGTTGGGGCGATGCTGTCGGTGAGGTTGACGATGGCGCACCGGCGCGTTTGCATGGCGCGGTCCCGCTCGCGTGCAGGGCCGCTGCCAGCAGCACCACGGCAGGGACGGTCCGGCTGCAGCGGCCGCTAGACCATCATCGAGGGCAAAAGAAGGGTCGGGGAGGATGATCTTCCCCGTGCCCCACCGGCACTTTCATGGTGGCGCTTGGCCCGAAGGGCGTTGCCAAGTGCCGAGGGGGTGCGGGGGAGATCATCTCCCCCGCATTCTTGACTTCAGGCCGCCCGGCGCTGCTGCCGCTGCCGGCCGTTGCGGTGGCGCTGCTCGCCGCTCGGCTGCTGGCGCAAGCGCTGCGGCTGCCGTTCGGCCGGGGCATCGCTCACGGCACCCGGCCGCCGGCGGTCGACGATCGGCAGGGTCTGCCGGGTCAGCCGCTCGATGTCGCGAAGGGCTCGACGTTCATCCGCACTGCAGAAGGCAATCGCGATGCCCTCGGCCCCGGCCCTAGCGGTCCGGCCGATGCGGTGGACATAGGCCTCGGGCACGTCCGGCAGCTCGAAATTGACGACGTGGCTGACCGCGTCGACATCGATGCCGCGGGCCGCGATGTCGGTCGCGACCAAGACCTTGGTGCGGCCGGCCTTGAAGGCCTGGAGCGCCCGCTCGCGCTGCGGCTGCGACTTGTTGCCGTGGATGGCGGCGGCCGAGATGCCGGCGGTCTCGAGATGCCGGGTCACCTTGTCGGCACCGTGCTTGGTGCGGGTGAAGACCAGCGTGCGATCGAAGCCGGGCTGGCCCAAGAGCTCGACCAGCAGGCCGCGTTTGTCGGCGGCATCGACCAGATAGACCGACTGGTCGACGCGCTCGGCGGTGGTGGCAACCGGGGCGACGCTCACCTCCACCGGCTCGGTCAGCATGTCGCGCGCCAGGGCCCCGATGTCCTTGGGCATGGTGGCCGAGAAGAACAACGTCTGCCGGCTCTTCGGCAGCTTGGCGAGGATCCGCCGGATGGGTACCAGAAAGCCCAGATCCAGCATGTGGTCGGCCTCATCCAGCACGACGATCTCGGTCCGGTCGAGCCGGACGGTACCGCCCTGGAGGTGGTCGAGCAGCCGGCCCGGGGTGGCGACCAGCACGTCGACGCCGCGCGCCAAGGCCCGGACCTGCGGATTGTGCTTCACCCCGCCGACGACCACGGTGACCGACGGGCGGAGATTGCGGCCATAAGTCTCGAAACTGGCTGCGATCTGCGCTGCGAGCTCGCGGGTCGGGGCGAGGATCAGTGCTCTGGCCGATCTCGGCTGCAAAGGCTGCTTGTTGGTCACGAACAGGCGCTGCAGGATCGGCAGGGCGAAGGCGGCGGTCTTGCCGGTGCCGGTCTGGGCGATGCCGAGCAGGTCGCGGCCGTCCATCACAGGCGCGATGGCCTTGCTCTGGATCGGGGTGGGGGTGGTGTAGCCTTCGCTTGCGAGGGCACGAAGAATGGTTTCGGCGAGGCCGAAATCGACAAAAGAGGTCAAGAGAAGTCCTTCTGGGATGGCCGAACGCAGCGCCTCGCGGGCAACATGGACAACGGCCGGATTGCGAAGCGGCGCCCCGCGTATCTGGGCGGCCGAGGGGGATTATCAGGGGGCTCAACAGATAAGATGCGTGGCTCTTAGAGGAGAGCTGCACCCTTCACGCGGCTGGAGCCACAGGACCGGAATGCGGTGATCGGATGAGCACAGATCGGTCGCGGGAAGTCAAGGGTTTTGCAACCCATGGGCGCATGGCTGCTATGTGTCGATGCTGATGCGTAGCCGAATAGGTAACGAGGGAGGCCGAGCTTGGTGGCCGGTCCATCACCCGGCAGCCTGCTTCGGCGGCCGATGGCGGGATTCGCCGCCGCCCGTCTGCGGTGCTGGCAGTAGTTGCCCAAAGGCTCTCCTCGAAGCCGCGGCCGCGGTGACCCAGCCGCCTGAAGGCGGGCCTGTTGCAGCCGCTGGCGGCCGATCCCACTGCCGAGCGCCTGCTCGATCGGCAACCGGAACCCCGTTTGTCCGAGCCGGCACAGATTGCCCAGTTGGCAAAGCAACGGCCCCAAAAGCCATGGCGGTATGAAATATATCCTATTTCTGCTCGGTCGTCAAGCCACAGTGGGTTCGTTCGCTTAAGTCGATAACCTGAAGTTGGAGCTGTCGATGGCCAGCTCGACGCCGCGCTGAGTGGCTGTGTAAGCGACTGCTCTCAACCCGCTGATCCGCAGCCATTATGAGCCGACCGGTGCGGCAACGTGTCAAGGTGGGTTCGTTCGCAGGTTCTTGGGTTTGTTCGTCAATTCGGTGGGTTCGATCGTCGATCTGGTGGGTTCGATCGTCGATCGGCGGGTTCGTTCATGGGTTCGTTCGTCGGCAACATGGCCAAATGCGCCGCCATACGCGCCATTAGCATTCCTTATGGCGCGTATGGCAGCAAAGATTATGACAAATTGTGTCGCATAGCGGCGCATGGCTCGGGTTCATGCGTCGCATAGCGGCGCATCCGGAGACTCGATGCGTCGTATAGCGGCGCATGTTCGATAGGATCATGGGTAAGCAAACAGTTTGCGATAAGCCTTCGTTATGTTGGTTCGCGACAGCGATCGGCAGAAGGACGGGGAGGATGATCCTCCCCGTGCCCCACCCTACTTTGGCTTGGGTGAGGGGGCGGGTCGGAGGGCTCAGGTGATTGGTCGGTTGCTGATGGTGGTGGGGTGTTTGATGGCGGGCGTTGGTGGGATGGTGATGGCGCAGGATGGGCGGCCGCTGGAGGATTTGCGCTGGGAGAAGCGGGTGATCGTCGTGCTGGCGGACACCAGCGACGATCC
>CAZNWE010000152.1:0-4019 GCA_964576715.1 uncultured Geminicoccaceae bacterium
CGAGTTCCTGGAACAGGTCGGAGAACGGCCAGGGCGTGTACATCGCCCAGTTGGCGAGGTCGGGGCCCCAGTCGACCGCCATGCGGTAGGTTTCTTCCAGGGTCTCGATCGTCTCGTTCTCCATGCCGACGATGAACTGGGCCTCGGTGAAGATGCCGGCGTCGCGCAAGAGCTTGATCGCCGTCTTGTTCTGCTCGATCGTCGTTTCCTTGTTGAAGAGATCGAGCTTCATCTGGGCTGCGGCTTCGGTACCGAGCGAGATGTGGACGAGGCCGGCCTTGTGGTAGAAGGGCAGGAGGTCCTTGTCGCGCATGATGTCGGTGACGCGGGTGTTGATGCCCCATTTGACCTTGTCGGGCAGGCCGCGGGCGATCAACTCCTCGCAGAACTCGATGAACTTCTTGCGGTTGATGGTCGGTTCCTCGTCGGCGAGGATGAAAAAGCCGACCTGGTGGTCGTTGACCAGCTTCTCGATCTCGTCGACCACCTTCTTCGGGTCACGCACCCGGTAGTCGCGCCAGAACTTCCACTGCGAGCAGAACGAGCAGGTGAACGGGCAGCCGCGCGCCATGTTGGGGATGGCGACCCGCACGCCCAGGGGAATGTAGGTGTACTTTCCCCACTCGAGGATGCTCCAGTCGGGCTCGATGGCGTCGAGGTCGCGGACGGTGGGGGCGGCTGGGGTGGCGACGATCTCGCCGCCGTTGCGGAAGGCGAGGCCGCGGACCCGCTCGCGATCCTCCGGCCAGCGGCCCTCGGCGATGGTCGAGATCAGATCGTTGAAGATTTCCTCGCCTTCGCCCCTGACGATGACGTCGGTCCAGGGTGCCTCGGTCAGCACCTGCTGGTACATGAAGGTGGCATGCACGCCGCCCAGCACGGTGATGATCTCGGGGTTCACCTCCTTGGCGATCTCGAGAACCCGCTCGGCCTTGTAGATCGAAGGCGTGATCGCGGTGGTGCCGACCACGTCCGGGGCGGCGGCGCGGATCTTCTCGCGCAGGTCGTCGTCCTCGAGGTGGTTGGTCATGGCGTCGAAGAAGGTGACGTCGGTGAAGCCCGCCTTCTTCAAGGAGCCGGTCAGGTAGGCGACCCAGGCCGGCGGCCAGCTGCCCGCGATCTCCGCACCGCCGGAATGGTAGTTCGGATGGACGAGCACGATACGCATGTTGCCTCTCCCTGGCGGGCTGTTCACAGGCTGGCTAGCAGTGGAAGTGTCAACCTTCCTTGACATAAATCAAACTGACGCGGCTGGTCAACCGCCGGCGATCACTCTTCGGGGGTGCAGGCGGCGAGCAGGTTGGAGCAGTTCTTGATCGAGCCGAACCCCCAGCCGGCGCGGTTGGTGGTGGTGACGGCGGTGATCCGGCCGTCGCGAACCTGCAGGTCGGCGACGCAGGCACGGGCGTGGGCTGCGGCTGGCTGTGCGGGGTCGACCAAGGTGCGGCCGGCCGGGTCGCGCGGCTGAGCCGAGGAGAAGCGCCAGATGGTGGTGTCGAAGGTGGCGCCCGCCAGCTGCTCGAGGGGCTTGCCGATACAGGCGAGGGCGGTCGTTTCCTGGCCCCGGAGGCTGGTCTTGGCCCGCTCGACGGTGGCGAGGTGCGGGGCGCCGCAGGCGGTGGTCATCAGGGCAACGGCGGCGAGTGCCAGGGTGGCGAATGCGGGGGCGGCGAGGCGAGGCATGGTCAGGTGCTCCGGATACGGCCCGAGAGGCGGAGGCCGTCCCGGGCATTTTGGCTGAGCAAAGCGACGTTGAGGCCGCCGGCCACGAACTCGACGGCCTGGACGCTGTAGAAGACGAGGTCGAACTCGCCGGCCCGGGCCTTGCTCGCGAGAAAGAATGCTGCCGGGATCAGCACGAGCACGCCGTTGGCCGCGATCAGCCGCATCCGCCGGGCCTTGACCGCCGCCGGCCGTCCTCGGCGGGCAAGCGCAAAGCCGCTGCCGCCGGTGGCAGCGATGGCCGGGACGAGCAGGAGCAGGCCCCAGGGGATCAACGTCTTGACCGCCACGATGGCGTCGGTGGAGCCTGCGAGCTCGACGGCGATGGTGGCAGCGAGAAAGGTCGCGATGGTCGAGAGCGCCACGCCGCCCGCGATCGGGTGGAGGATGCGCAAGACCGTGGTCCGTGGTGCTGGCGTCGCGATGGTCGACATCGTTCGTCTCCAAATAGATAGCACGCTATATATCATTGCATAGCTTGCTATGCAAGAGCAGATATCACGGCATGACGTTCGATAAGACGCAATCGGCGGGCTACCTGACCAACCACCTGGCCCGGCTGTTCGCCCACGCCCTGCACGAGCGGATCAGGCCCTTGGGCCTGGCCCCGGCGCAATTCATGACGCTGCTCGAGCTTTGGGCCGAGGACGGGCTGACGCAGCGCGAGCTGGTCGAGCGCCTCGATGTCGAGCAGGCGACCATGGCCAACACGCTGGCCAGGATGGTGCGCGACGGGCTGGTGGTCCGCCGGCCGCATCCCGAGGATGGGCGGGCGCAACAGGTATGGCTGACCGAGAAGGCACGAGCTCTGGAGGGGCCGGCGACGGCGCAAGCGCGGCAGGTCAACGAGCGCGCCCTTGCTGCCCTGACCCCGGGCGAACGGCAAACACTCCTGGCACTGATCAGCCGGGCGATCGCCTCGCTTCAGTCATCTGGCCTGCCCGCGGACCGGCCTTGAGCCGCCGTCACGCGCTCGTGACCAGCGCCTGTGCCTCGTTGAGCCAGCCCAGCACGCGGCGACGATGCGCCTCACCCCACTGGGCGACGAACCGCCGGGTGTGGGGGTCCCGATCGTCGGCCAACGCCCGGCGCCGGGCGGCGATGAAGTCCGGGGTCAGGTGGATGCCGCAATCGACCTCGATGCAGCGCCGCCAAGCGGCGAAGCTGTGCGGCACGCCGCCGCCGCTCATCACGATGTCCCGTCGTCGATCGCCAGCAGCAGGCGGTGGCGCCCGGTGCCGGCAATCGGTGGCGAGCGATGCGCGCAACCGTTGCTGCCCGGCCAGAGCGAACCTTTGAGCAGGCCGACCGCGAAGCGCTCGAAGCGGTGGATCGGCTCGGCCTTCTCCGAGCCGCGGCCGAGCCATTCGGTGCCCGGCCCGACATAGGTCGAGAGCAGGCGAACCCGCACCCGATCGACGTGAAAGAGCGAGCAGGCGTCGGTGGTGACCGTCTCCAGCCGGACACGGATGCGCTGGCGATCGAAGAGACGGCCGTAGAGCCGGGCGAGCCGGGCGACATCCTTGACCAGCGGTGCCAGCTCCCCGGCGGCACCGGCGAGCACCTCGGTCAAGCCGGCGGTCATTTTGGCGGTTATCGCGGCGGTCACCGCGGCTGGGGCCACGGCGTCGAGGCGAAGCTGAGGGAGGTCGGCCGGGCCACGGTCATCGAGCAGCCGGGCGAGGTCGGCCGGCGGTCGACGCTGCCAGAGGACGAGGTCGACCTCGGGCGCCAAGATGGCCGAAAGGCCGGCCGCGGCCTCGACCTGTCGCACCCTCGAGCGGCGATCGAGCCCGGCTTCATCCAAGACGGCCGCCATCAGGCCGTTTCCAGCGAACTGATCCCGCGCTCGCGCCAGAGCGGGAAGGGGTCGGCAAGGCGCCGCCAGGCGTCGGGGCCCATGGCGATCTCGGCGGGCGTCAGAAGGCAGGCCTCGAGCCAGCCCCTGAGTTCGGCTGCGTCGATGCTCCTACCGATGAAGACCAGCTCCTGGCGGCGATCGGCCCAGGTCTTGTCCCACTTCTCGGCGATGCTGCGCCGGCTTTCCCGGTCCTTCGGCCACTGGTCCTTGGGCACGGCGGCGTACCAGTAGCCCATGTGCTGGTGGCGCATGATGGCACCTGCCATCGAGAGCTCGCCCACGTGGTCGGGGCGGGACGCCAGCCAGAAGAAGCCCTTGGCCCGGATCACGCCCGGCCAGTCGCTGTCGAGAAAGCGGCGCAAGCGCTCGGGGTGGAAGGGCCGGCGTTCCTTGAAGGTGAAGCTCTCGATGCCGTATTCCTCGGTCTCCGGCACGT
>CAZNWE010000153.1:0-3772 GCA_964576715.1 uncultured Geminicoccaceae bacterium
ATCCGGCTTTGAGCCGTAATCTGAAGCCACCGCCTTTAGGCGGTGGTTGTTCACCTATTCCGCTCGCTTGCGGCTCGCTCGGCGGTGCGACGGCGCCCTTGTCCGAGCGTCCGTCCGGTCGCCTTTTCCGCCGCAGCCAGCAGTTGCACGCCGCCGAGGAGGCGGCCCGTGCAGACGTGGCGGCGAATAAAAAGGGAGATGTCCCCATGAGCGAAGGCGGGCATTGTTGCGATTGCCCGGGCGTCCTGCGGCCCGTTCGATTTGGTGTTGTCGCTCGATGCTCGGCTCGGTAGGGTTCGACAGGTGCGGATGAGCAACACCGTCAGAACAGTGAAACCAAAATAGGCGTGATGCGGAAACCGGTGTGTTGTTGGCCGCGTCACGGCAAGGGAGGTTACCAAGATGATGAAACCCGCATTTTGTGGCGGCCTCGGGGCTGTTGTCATCGGCCTGCTGGCCGGCAGTGCGCTGGCGCAGGAGGTGACCTTGCGCTGGGCGATGCATCCGGGCTCGCACACCGCGCCGGTGCTCGAGTATTTCGCGCCGCGCTACGAGGAACTGACCGGGGTCAAGGTGATCGCCGAGGTGATGCCGCCCGATCAGTTGCGCGACCGGATGGCGATCGAGGCGATCGGCGGCACGGGTCTTTTCGACATCGGCTATCACAGTCCCGGCTGGTTCGGCAGCTTCCACGAGCACGTCATCGACATGACGCCCTACATGGAGAAGTATGGCTTCGACGTTTCGGCCTACCCCGAACTCGTCGTCGAGGCACACATGACGAGCCCGACCCGGCCCGGTGAGTACATCGCCATCCCGCACACGCCGACGGCACCGATCCTGATCGCGCGCCGGGACTTCTTCGAGCACCCCGACGAGCGGGCGGCGTTTCTGGCCGAGTACGGCCGCGAGCTCGACTACCCCAACACGTGGCAGGAACTTTACGAGGTGGCCCAATTCTTCACCCGTGAAGCCGGCGAGACGGTGGCGGGCGAGGTGCTCAAGCAGCCGCTTTTCGGTTGGTCGGATTCGATGCGCCACCCCTCGGGCATCGCCCGCGCCTATATCGTGATGCTCTATTCGGCCGGCATCCAGGGCTGGGACGAGAGCTTCGAGCCGGACGTGACGCAGCCTATCGTCGCCGAGTCCATTGGGCTCTTCAAGAACATGGTCGAGGACGTGGTGCCGCCGGCGGCGGTCAACTGGGACTTCCTCGAGCATCTCGAATACTACCGCGAGGGCCGGCTCGCCATGGCGACCTTGTGGCAGTTCGGCATCGATACCGTGGAGGACCCGAACGGACCGGCTGCCGGCAAGAACCACTATCGGCCGTTGCCGATGTACGAGGGCAATCTCGGCGGCTACACCCAGGGCAAGCCCTATCTGGGTGGCGGCGGTCTCTTCATCTTCGATACGCCGAGGCAGGAGGAGGCCTTCAAGTTCCTGCAATGGCTGCTAGAGGAGAACAGCCAGGAATGGGCACTTCGGACCCAGGCCTTCCCCCGCGCCGATAATTACGAGGATCCGGCGGTCCTGAACCAGCATCCCTACTACGCCGACTTCGTGCCGGCCTTGGGCCAGGGGCTGCAGGAGGTATTCATCCGCCAGGGTGTGCCCGAGTACGGCTCGGCGATGTGGCAGGGAACGGCCGACTTCGCGCTCGACGTGGTGAGTGGTGACCTCACCATCGAGCAGGCGCAGGAGCGCTGGGCCGAGCGGATGAAGCGCGAGTTCGAGCGCGCCGGCTATTACGCGAACTGAGGCGGGGCAAAGCGCCCTGCCGTCGCCGCACCGGCCGCGGCTCGCCTTGCCGCGGCCGGTGACCCCTCCCACTCGCACATCCGGCACCTGACTCACCCATGGGGACTCAGCGCTTCACGCGGGGCTGGCTGTTCGTGCTGCCGGGCCTGACGGCCCTCGTGCTGATCATCGGCTTGCCGCTCGCCACGGCGTTTCGCTACAGCCTGCACGAGGTCTTTCTCTACCGCTTCGCCAACCAGGTCTTCGTCGGGCTGCAGAACTACCAGGATCTCTGGAACGATCCCCTGTTCTTCCGCTCGCTCAACGCGACGCTCGTCTTTACCATCGGGAACACCGCCGTCGTCGTGATCATGGGCCTATTGGTGGCGTTCCTCCTGAGTGCCAAGAAGGTGCGCTTCAAAACCGGCTTCATGGCGCTCTTCCTTTTGCCGTTCGTGATGACCCAGGTGGTGGTTGGGCTGACCTTTCGCCTCTTTGTCTGGGAACCCGAATACGGCATCGTCAATGCCATGCTGGGGGTGCTCGGCATCGCCCCGATCGGCTGGCTGATCGACAGCGAATGGGCGATGTTCGCCACTGTCCTCACCAATTCCTGGCACCTGACGCCCTTGGCGCTGCTCGTCTTCTACGCGGCCTTGACCACCATCCCCGACGAGCTCACCGATTCCGCGCGGATCGACGGTGCAAGGCCGATGCAGATCCTCTGGCACGTCATCCTGCCGATGATCCGCAGCCACGTACTGTTCGTCTCCTTGATCATCATGACCAGCGCCTTTCGCGAGTTCGAGCTGGTATTCACGCTGACCGGCGGCGGGCCGGGCCGGACCACGAGTGTCTTGAGCATCCTCGCCTATAATCGCGGTATCGCCAATTCGGACATGGGCATGGCCAATACCATCGCCTTTACGATGTTCATCATCATGGCTACGGTCGCCTGGACCTATATCGCGCTATTCCGGGCGCGCGAGACGCAGGAAAGCAGCACATGAACCGGCAGTCGGCGACCGTCTGGGCGATGCATGCCGGTCTCGTCCTGTGGCTACTGCTCGCGCTGACCCCGCCGCTCCTGCTGATGGCGGCGGCGCTCAACAGCACCGCCATTTTCCGTTCGCCGCTCGACCTGCTGTTGCTGCGTGACTTTACGCTCAAGAATTTCCAGATCGCGCTCGGCCAGGGCGATTTCTACTTCTTTTTGCGCAACAGCCTGATCATCGCGTTCTCGGCGGTGGTCCTCACCGTCGTCGTCTGCGTGCCGATGGCCTACGGGCTCACCAAGATCGGCCCGCGGCCGCGCGAGGCGCTGTCGTTCGCGGTGCTGGCGATGCGCTTTCTGCCCTATGTCGTGCTTGCCTTGCCGATGTTCCTGATCTTTCTGCAGTTCGGCCTCTCGGGCACGCGCACCGGGCTCTTGATGGCGCATCTGGCGATCCACATCCCGTTCGCCACCTGGCTGATGATGGGCTTTTTCGACACCGTGCCGCACGAGGTTGAGGAGGCGGCGATCATGGACGGCTGCGGGCCCTGGCGGCTGTTCTGGTCGATCGCGGTGCCGATGGTCCGCCCCGGCATCAACGCCTTGGCCATCCTCGTCTTCATCATTTCCTGGAACGAATACCTCTTCGCCCTCTTCTTGGGGGGCAGCCACGCGCAACCCTTGACGGTCGGTATCACGCGGTTTGCCGGCGGGGTCGAGCAGGGTGCCCAGTACGGGGTGATCGCTGCTTATGCGTTCTTGATCGTCGCCCCGGTGATCGTCTTCGCGCTGGTCGCCAACCGTTACATCGTCTCCGGCATGACGGCGGGCGCCGTCAAAGGCTGACCAAAGCTAGTGACGGGCGGATGGGGACAGGCCGTCCGCTCGTGGGTTAAGGGGGACACCTCCCTTTTGGGTTAAGGGGGACACCTCCCTTTTTAACCATTTCGCTCTGGGTTAAGGGGGACACCTCCCTTTTTAACCATTTCGTTCGCTTGCGGCTCGCTCGGCGGTGCGACGACGCCCTCGTCCGAGCGT
>CAZNWE010000154.1:0-3720 GCA_964576715.1 uncultured Geminicoccaceae bacterium
TCGCTGACGCCGTGGATCATGAACCCGCCGTCGATGTTGATGCACTCGCCGTTGACGAATCGCCCGGCGTCGGCGCAGAGGTAGACCACCGCCCCGGCGATCTCTTCGGGGCTGCCGAAGCGCTGCATGGGGGTGTTTTCGAGGATGCGCTTGCCGCGGTCGCCGGAGTTGAGGATCTGCCGGTTCTGCTCGGCGGGGATGAAGCCCGGGGCGATCGCGTTGACGCGGATGCCGTACTGCCGCGGCCACTCCACCGCGAGCTGGCGGGTCAGCGCGAGCAGCGCCCCCTTCGTCGCGGCGTAGGTGGTGACCTCGCTGAGCGCGAGGAAGCTGGTCACGCTGCAGACGTTGACGATGCCGCCGCCGAAGTCCGGCGAGCCGATGCGCGTCGAGGCGTCCTCGGGCATGGCGCTGCCGACCGCCGCCTGGTTCTGCTTCGCGACCTGCCGGGCGAACATCTGGCTCGCGGTGAACGGCCCGAAGTAGTTGATATCGAACAGCCGCCGATGCTCGTCGTCTTCGACGTCGATCGTCGGCTTTTTCAAGTTGGTTCCCGCGTTGTTCACGAGGATGTCGACCCGGCCGAACCGCTCGACGGCCTGGTCGAGCAGCGACTGGAACGATCCGGGCTCGGCCACGTCGAGCGTGCCGACGAGCAGGCGGGAATCGTCGCGTCCTTCGGCGAGGGTCTTTCTCGCCGCCTCGACTTTTTCGGGCGTGCGGGAGCCGGTGGCGACGTTGGCGCCGGCGTCGAGCAGGGCCTGGGCGATGGCTTGGCCGATGCCGCTGGTGCCGCCGGTGACCAGCGCGGTGCGGCCGGAAAGATCGAAGCTCGGACTGGACATGATGGGCCTCGTGGAATCAATCGGGTGGGACGCAGAGACTAGGCCAACGCCCGCGGGCTGTCCAACGCCGGAGTCGATCGGCGGCGGCGTTGGGCGTGGCCGGCGGCGCGTCGCGTAAGCGTCGCCGTCGGTACGCTGATTGCCGCTGATGACCCCGCCGGTGTCGGTGGACTGGTCGACGAAAAACGTCTTGTTCGCGGCCACGGCGTACTCGGCCATGCCGTGGTGGTATTAGAGCAGGTTGCAGCGTTGCGTCGCGTCTGGCGGGTGCCACACCTTGTCCGCTTTAGCGGCAAGGCGTGCGGACGGCATCACACCTTGCCCTTCGGGACAAGGTTTGGCACCCACCACGCTACGGGTCGCCGAAAGATGCTCTAGGCGTTGAGTTCGACGTTGTCGACCGGGACCGCCAGGCCGTAGCCATCGCCGCGCTCGATGCCGCCGCTCCGTTCGCGATCGTCCTCGGCGCGCGGCTCGGCCGAAGCGGTCAGCGCGGCGAGCACCCAGACGCCGATTGACAGGATTGTGACGTAGAACGTGTGCATTCGTATGTGGGCGGTCTCAACGGTTCTCACTTCGGATCGGCTTTTTCATTGCGGCCGGGTTGCCGACTCGTTTACTTGTCTTTCGCCTCGTCCTGCTTGGCCGGCCCCGTGGAGACACGGAAGTCCTTGTATCGGGCGGCGCGGGTGTACATGTGCCGCAGGCCGACGCGGCCATTGGTGATGGCCGGGAACTTCGCGGCATCCCAGTGGCAGAGCCATTGGGCGTCCGCGTTGCGGATGTGCATGTAGAGCTGCCCGCCGCGCTTGATCACGGTGATTCGATGCGGCACGCCGGTTTCGAACAACCCGGTTCGGTTGTAGTCGGGCTTGAGTTCCGTGCCGCCCAGCTTGTCCTTGCCGTGGCCGCGGTAACGCCGGGCGCGGATGTAATCCTTCTCCGGATCGTCGTTGCGCGTGCCCCACGCGGCGTAGCTGATGTGGTAGGTGTTCATGTGCTTGAAGTACTGCGACATGGACGGAACCTTGCGCTGATCCGACCACGCGCGGATGTCCTGGACGTGGGGCGCTTCGCCCTTGCCGGTGGCCTGGATGTACAGGATCGTCACCGCACGGATCTGCTCGTCGAGGCGGGTGTATTCGTATTCGATCTTTACATCGCCCTCGAACGACGGCTTGGTCCACAGCACGGCGTGGTGGGCGTCCTCGCGCCACTTGGGGCCGGCGTGAAAGTCCATGCCCTTGTCGCCGTTGCTCAGCTTCGCCTTCTCGCCGTCGAGGAACCAGCGCTTCGTCCAGTCCTCGGTACACGGATCGGCAAACGCCTGCTCCCATGCCAGGGCATTGAGCTTCTCGAACGCAGCCATGTCCTCGGGCGAACCGTGGACCCCGGGCTCCGGCTCGGCCGACGCGACCGCCGACCACAGGCCGACGGACAAGAACACGGCGAAGATCAGGACGCGATGATGCAAACAGAAACTTGTCACGACTGTTGCTCCATTTTCATGGCTCGGGGCAGTGTATGCGACGAATCGATCCGCGGCACGGCGCACAGGAACCAAAGGGGCCTTCTGAATAATCTGCTGTATTTGCATGATGGTGTTACGAAGACGTTTTGCGGCGGTTGGCGAGCGGCCAAGGGCTTGTGTCATGGTGGTTTGATGTCGTTTTCGAGCCGTTTGGCCGCGATCAGCGCGCAGGGATCGCGCTTACGCCGCCTTGGGCAGCGGGCATAACGCCATGCCCAGCAGACTCAGACTCCTCTTGATGTTGTAGGCCAACGCCGTGAGGCCGAAGTCCAGGCCGTTGCGACGCAGGCCCCGATACCTCGCCTTGCGATAGCCCATCTGCTCCATCCACGCGAAGGGATGCTCGACCAGCGCCCGCACCTTCGAGCACGCCCGGTTGTGCGCTTGCTGCGCTTCGGTCAGTTCGTCCTGGCCACGGACCCGACGCTGAACGATCCGGTCGCGCACGCCTCGTTCGGCCAGTTCTTCGCTGCGTTGCTTGTCCATGTACGCGCTGTCGGCGTACACCGCCTGGGTCTCGCCTTCGATCAACTGATCGATGTGTTGTGAATCGTGCACCTTCGCGGTGTCGAACACGTAGTCGGTGATCAGCCGATCCGTGCTCACGTTCACGTGCGCCTTGAACCCGTGATAACTCCGCCCGTGCTTCTTGGTGAAGCTGGCGCAACGGTCGCGCGTGGATTCGCCCGCCATGCCCCCTGCGGCGTCACGGGTCTCTTGCTTCCGGGGGCCGCCGGTCGCCTGCTCCACGATCGTCGCGTCGATCAGCGAACCTTCTTCCAACACCAGCCCCTTGTTGCGCAACTGTTCCAGCACCCCGTCGAACAGCGTCGAGCCGTGACCCGACTCACGCAGTCGCTTGCGGAAGTTCACGAACGTCGTCTCGTCCGGCGTCGGATCGGTCAAGCCCAACCCCACGAACCGACGGAACGAAAGCCGATCCCGCAACTGCTCTTCCAACTGCGGATCGCTCAGCCCGTACCACTTGGCCAGCAGCAGACACCTGATCATCATCACCACCGGATAAAACGGCCGACCGCCCCGGCGATGCTCGGGAGCCACGTCGGCTCGAATCGAATCGGCCAACGCCTCGCAGTCGATCACCCGTTGGACCTTATCCAGAAACCCCGCCGTGCGAGGCCCGCCCAAGTCCGCCGTCATCCCATCGATCAAGCTCGGTCCATCGCTGCGTCGTTCCATCACAAGGCCTCCCTGCCAGGGGTCGAAATCTCAGACCCCCATTACAGCGCCATCATCAGCATCCTGCAAGGGGGTTATTCAGAGGGCCCGTACGTTCAAACGTGACTCGACCCTCTGCTTCGCCATGCCCGCGGCGCTGCTGGC
>CAZNWE010000155.1:0-3026 GCA_964576715.1 uncultured Geminicoccaceae bacterium
CCAAACGCCGCCTGCACATCCCCCCTCCACATCTACCAACTTGTCAAAAGAGCAATACAACGATAGGCGGCAAGAAAGGGTTTCCCGACGCCGGCCTCGCCGCGATGAGCGGGGTATACGTCTGGCTCGGTCTCTCTGCAAGCGTTTTTTTCCGGCGCCTCACGATGGCGCGGCGAGCAGTACGACACACTATCGGTTGATACGCCAGCTACACGCCCTGGAGTACGAACGCCGACCACGCCTTTGGTTTGACAGAACAACACTGCCGTATGCATAACCCGACTGGCGAGCGGGCTTGGTCGGGCGGTCGTGCGGTGGCCCCGAGCAAAACAGCGCGATCGTTGGATCGCGCTGGCATTTGCCGGTAGCGCCGACGTCATCGAGGGGCGTCACGGCTTCGGAACCCGCTAACGACCTTGGTCTCGGCGGTGGCCATGTGATGTCGTGGTCTTGGGGTAGCGCGTCGCTGCTGCTCGTGAGGTGTCGTAAAAAGCGACGGCAACTGCCGCAACAAGATGCACTTGCGCTGCCGTAACGATTGAGAGCCGATTTGATCCGAATATCGAGAACATCCCCGCGCATCGTCACGGCAACGGGAGACGCGCTAGGCCGGCTCGCCATCACCTTGTGCCTGATCATCGGTACCGGCAGCGTCGCACTGCTGGCTGGCTTGCAACTCCTCCTCGCCCCGGCGATCAGCTTCGAGGCCGCGCCCGCCGATCGCTGGTCGGCGCCGGCACTCGGCCGGCAGGGCTTCGCCTACGCTTCGGCCCACGGCGAGCCCCCGCCATGGCGCGAGCGGGCCGGTTACGCGCCCAGCCAAGTCGCGCAAATCCTGCCCTTGCCAGCCGGCGACAAGTCGACGCCGGTCTCGCCGACTGTCGCCGACGAGCCCGCGGGCCAACTCGCCCTGCCTCGCCAAGGCACACCTGGTGGCGGGGCACTTTTGCCCGCTGCAGTCGCGGCGAGGACCATCGAACCGGACGTTACCGGACCGTCGACGGCCGCGTCGGCCGGCCCGCTCGCCACGGTCGCGACGTCGCCGGTGCTCGAGGCCGAGCGCCTCGTCGTGCAACGCGGCGACACGCTCTTGCAAATTCTGTTGCGCTCCGGCATCGATCGCGCGGAGGCGCACGAGGTCGTCGGCACGTTCAGCACCCTCTACGACCCTCGCCGGTTGCGCGTCGGCCAGGCGATGGCCGTCGAGTTCGAGCGCGCCAGTAACACCCTGGCGGCACCGCGTCTGGCCGCGCTGTCGCTCAACCTGGATTTCGCCAACGATCTGCGGGTCGAGCGGGATGCCAACGGCGACTTCGCCGCCCGCCGCGTCGACCGGGAACTGGTGCGCACCATCCACGCGGCGCACGCCGTCATCGACGACACGCTCTATCAGACGGCACGCCGCCAGTCGGTGCCCGACGAGGCGCTGGTCAACCTCGCCAACATCTTCAGCTGGGACGTCGATTTCCAGCGCGACGTTCATCCCGGGGACAGCTTCGAGCTCGTCTACGAGCGAACCGAAGACCCGGATGGCGAGGTTCGCGGCGGCGATGTGTTGTTCGCCAATCTGAAGTTGCGCGGGCGGCACCTGCATGCCTATCGCTACGAGCATCCGGATGGCCGGACGGGCTACTACGACACCGACGGCCGCTCGCTGCGCAAGTGGCTGATGCGCACGCCGATCGACGGCGCTCGGCTGTCCTCCGGCTTCGGCCCGAGGCGTCACCCCATTCTCGGCTACACGCGCATGCATCGGGGCGTCGATTTCGCCGCGCCGACCGGCACGCCGATCTACGCCGCCGGCGATGGCAACCTTGCCGAGGCCGGCCGCAATGGCACCTACGGCAACTATATCGAGATCCGCCACAACGGCGAGTTCAGCACGGCCTACGCGCACCTGAGCCGGTTTGCCGACGGGATCAAGAAGGGCGGTCGGGTGCGCCAGGGCCAAGTCATCGGCTATGTCGGCTCGACCGGGCGGTCGACCGGGCCGCATCTGCACTACGAGGTGCTGCAGAACGGCCAGCAGATCAACCCGATGGCGATCAAGCCGCGGACCGCCGCAAGGCTGGTCGGCGCCGATCTCGAGCGGTTCCGACGACAAATCCAAACGATCGACGCCAAGCGGCCGACAATCGTCACCGACACCCGGGTGGCGCAGCGCTGACCACGGCCCCGAAAGATGCCGCGCGGCTGGCCGGTGCCGGCGTCGACGCCGGACCGACCACCGGAGCGACCGCCGGCGCGAGAGCGGCCTCGTCGATCAGCGATCACCGGCCTCCGCCCGCGCCGCCGGGACCGCGGCGCGCCTGAACCGGACCGCCATTTCGCGGACGCGCCCTTGGATCCGGGCGGCGCGCCGGGTCCGGCCGGCCGATAGCTCCGCCCCCGAAGAGTGCGCGGGCCGGTCGCGCCGCTCGAGCGCCATGCGCAGGCGCCGCGCGCCTTGGCGTTGCGCCCCGCATCCGGCACCCGCAAACCTGCATGACCGTCATTGGCGAGCCTGGCATCCCGGTCACCGTCGGAGGCCACGCCGACGTCGGCTCGTCCGGCAAGGGGAAGCGGCCGATGATCGATATCAGGACATGGCTCACCGAGCTCGGCCTCGCGCACTACACCGCGACGTTCGCCGACAACGCGATCGACGGCGAACTCCTGCGGTCATTGACCGCCGACGATCTCAAGGAGCTCGGCATCACCGCACTCGGCCACCGCAAGAAGCTGCTGGCGGCGATCGCCGACCTCGGGAAGGACGGCGGGCCGCCATGCGCCCCGGCCACGGCGTCTGCAGCCACCATGCCCGGCAGTGCCGCCGAGCGGCGGCAGCTGACCGTGATGTTCGTCGATCTGGTCGGCTCGACGGCCCTCTCTGCCCGGCTCGACCCGGTGGAGATGGGCGACGTCCTGCGCGGCTACCAGAATGCGGTGGCGGGCGAGGTGGCACGGTTCGAGGGGCACGTCGCCAAGTTCATGGGCGACGGGGTGCTCGCCTATTTCGGCTGGCCGGTGGCGCACGAGGACGAGGC
>CAZNWE010000156.1:0-2977 GCA_964576715.1 uncultured Geminicoccaceae bacterium
CGTCGACGACGTCATCAACGTCTCCGGCCACCGCATGGGCACCGCCGAAGTCGAAAGCTCGCTCGTCGCCCACCCCGCCGTCGCCGAAGCCGCGGTCGTGGGCTTCCCCCACGACATCAAGGGCCAGGGCATCTACTGCTACGTCACCCTCCAGTCCGGCATCGAGCCCTCCGAAGACCTCCGCGCCGACCTCGTCAAACACGTCCGCAACGACATCGGCCCCATCGCCAGCCCCGACTTCATCCAATGGGCCCCAGGCCTGCCCAAAACGAGAAGCGGCAAAATCATGCGCCGCATCCTCCGCAAAATCGCCGCCAACGAACACGACCAACTAGGCGACACCAGCACCTTAGCCGACCCCGCCGTCGTCGATGACTTAGTCGCGCACCGCAAGGGGGCGTGAAGTCAGGCTAGAAAAGGATGTGGGGAGGACGATCCTCCCCACGCCCCACCGGTTGTTTGGGCGAGCGGGCTCGGTTCTGCCGTCAGGCGGCGCTCGTGATATCGGTGCGCGCGAAATCGTTGCCCTTGAACAGCAGCGGCTCGCCGGTGGTCTCGGCGAGGGCATAGGCGAAGACGTCCCCGAAGTTGAGTCCGGCCGGACGACGGCCCTTGCCGAAGCGACTGAACGCGTTGCCGGCGCGCCGCGCTTGATCTTCCGTCACGGCAACGATCTCAGCCGCTGTCAGGTCGAGGAAGCGCGCGATCAGCAAGCGCCCGAGGTCGCCCTTGCGGCTCTCCATCACGATCATCACCTCGACCAGTGTCGCAGTCGAGACCAACCGCGTCGCGTCCGCCTCGACCAGACCAGCAAAACGCGAACGCTCCGGCTCGTCGAGCACGATGGCCAGAATGGCCGAGCTGTCGAGCACCATCAGCGCGGCAGGCCGTGCGCGTCGTAGCCGATGATCGCCTCCGCACTGCGATCGTCGCGGTCGGGCAGCGCCGCACCGTCAAGGGCGAGCGCCTCCAGCCGGCTCGCGAGGCCAGCGGTCTCGCCGCGCTCGCGCCGCTCGCGCGCCAGCCGCTCCGCCAGGGCCCGACGCACCGCCTCGGTTAAGCTCTCGCCCGTCAGCCGCGCCACCTCCCGCGCCAAACGGTCCGTCTCCGCATCCTTGAGGCTGAGCGCCATGCGACGTCCTTTCTAGACAACCGCGCAGTTTATAGATTGGCCGCGACCGGCTGTCCACCACAGCGGCGGAGCAGCAGCAAGCATGGGCAGTAGCGCAGGCCCGAAGCCGGGCCGCGACGGGTCGTAGATTGGTTGCGAAGGGAGATGTCCGGCTTCGGCGCAGCTTCCAAGGATGTGGGAAGGCTCGCCTCCCCACGCCCCACCGGATGTTTTGGGTTGGCCAGATGCCCATCAGTTGGGTTAGGTTCGTACGTATAGGCCAGTTTGGAGCGCCATCGGTGTCCACGCGGATCGACCTGCCGCCGGAGCTCGAAGCTTTTGCGCGCGATTGCGTGACGAGCGGGCGGTACAGCGACACCGGCGATGTCATCCGCGCGGCACTGCGTCAGCTCCAGGACGCCGAGGCACACCGCCACAGCTTCGCCGCCATGCTGGCCGAGACACGTGCCGAAGCCGACACGATTGGCACGTACGATGTCGCAACAGTGCTCGCCGAGATGGATGCCATCATCGACACTCGAGCGGCCAAGCTAAGGGTGGGCCGATACGGCAATGGTCAAAAAGGTAGACGTGCCTCGCAGCCGAACACCGTGTTTTTCAGGGCCACGCCTCGCCTGGCCCAGCGTCCGGCGCGGCCGGCAGGTTGACCCGGTTCCAGAAGAAATCGATAACCGTTGGATCCATCGCGTTTTTGATATGTTCGACAGCGCCAGGAGTCAATCTTGCTACCCAATTCTCGTCGGCCTCGCAGGCTGAAACCGGAGATCCAATTAGAACGCCGAATACCTTTCGGCGGCTATTGGAGATGCGATAAACTGGCGAGCCAGATTGTCCGCTGGTGGCGTCGAGCTTGGTGCGGAGCAATCCTTTCTCGCCGCCATCGATCCAACGATCCGGCTGTTGTGTGTGGATGAGACGCGGGCCAGTGGACCAAGGTTTGCCCTCAAGCGCTCCCTCTGGCTGAACGCCCGGATAGCCGACAGACCTCGCTTTGAAATCCTGCAATCGATGCCAAGGGATGTGGCCAAAATTGGCAGTTGTGGCGTCGTCGATAGGATTGGCAAGCTCGGCGACCGCATAATCAAGCGCCCGAACTTGCGGCGAGTCGTTTATTGAGAAGGCCGCAGGGACAAATACGCGACGAACTGTGTGCGTGCCGAACGGGCGAACGAAATCGCTTGATTGAGCCAGTTTGAACCCAACAGGTGAAGTTGGCGTTGGCAGGAAGCAATGGGCAGCGGTCAGCACAAAGCGATCACCGATCAGTGTGCCTGTGCATTTTGGCCCACTTGAGCCAGGCCCGCGAAACCGGCCAGTAAACCGCCATGGCGCAGAAGCAGTTGTATCGACGCTGTCGCCTATCGCTACGCGGTTGTCACACCCGATGATGCTGCCCGAGTCCGAGCATTGATTTGAGCAGCTCGTGGCCTGGGATGCGCCGTCGAGTGAAATGAGCGAAAAAATGATAGGCCAAAGAAGAACGAAACAAGGCGAGCCGATCCTAATCATTTGGCGCCCCTCGCGGTCACCATTACTGCAGCCTCTACCATTTTCAAATTGAGAGGACAACCCCGTTTTTTTACCATTGCGCCGGGTTTCGACACAGCGGACCGAAGCTGCCGGTAACCGCGGCCTCGCGCGTGTCGAAGGTTTGGAGGAAACCGTCGCTGCCGCTCGAGACGGTGCCGTTCGACCGTTCGCGGCACGCGAAGACCGAGGCGGGCTTCCCCGCTGGCTCCCGGCCGCGCCGCCTCCTTGCACTTTTTCTGCTGTGGTACTTTCTACCGGGATACCGCGGCGCGGGGGCAGGTGGGGACGACCGGTGATCGAGTGGCAGGACGAGGG
>CAZNWE010000157.1:0-2932 GCA_964576715.1 uncultured Geminicoccaceae bacterium
TCGGCTTTCGAGCCGTCAGGCGCCTTCGCCTGCCAGCTGCCGTCGCCGCCCGAGGCGGACCCGCCATAGGCGCCATGGGCCTTCCAGGAGCCGTCGCCACCCGACGCCGTGCCGCCGCGCGCGCCGTCGCCCGACCAAGAGCCGTCGCCGCCCGAAGCCTTGCCGCCCCAGGCACCATGCGCGTGCCACGAGCCGTCACCGCCGGACGCGGTGCTGCCCCGAAAGCCGGAGCCGCTCCAGGAGCCGTCGCCGCCCGACGCACTGCCACCCCGGTAGCCGTGGGCGCTCCACGAGCCGGCATCGCCGGACGCAGTGCCGAATCGCCCGGCATGCATCCAGGCATCGGCATCCTGGGGAAAGACCAGGGCAGAGCTGCAGGCCAGGGCCAGGAGCAGCATTCGCATCGCACGGTTTCCTTTCATGGCGCACCTGGAGGTGCAAAGGGGATGCGCTCGGCCGCGGCGGCCGCAGCGGAGACGAACGTGCCGGGCTCGATGCTCGGATCGAGTTCCCAGCCCGACAGCTCGACCGTATGCCGGAAGGTGCCGAGTTCGTCGAAGAACGAGGCGATGATGCGATAGGGCAGGTGGTCGTCGGTCCCGATCCACCACTGCGTCTGCGCGGTGTCGTCGGCGATCATCACCACGTCGGTCGTGGTGCCGCCGACCACCTGCGATTGCCCCACATACAAGGCGAGGCGCACATCCGGGGCCAGATCGCCGATCGGATCGGCGACGATGACGTCGGTGAACGGGAAATAGGTTGCCGACAGGCCGTAGAGCGCCTGCAGCATCTGGTCGATCGTCGGCGGCGCCTCGGCCTCGGCGACCAGCCCCGCCTCGGGCGCGAACGCCATCATCGTCGAGCCGTCGTAGTAGAACTCCGCCGGCGGCCCGTCGGCAGGCGTGAGCACCCGCAGCTTGTCCGGCCGCTCGAGCGTCACCTCGGAAAGCGTCGTGTAGGTCAGCGGCAGACCGGTTCGCGCCAGGCTCTCATAGGACGCCACGGCGGTGAAGCTGAGCGCGTCGGCCGCGGCCAACGTGGCGCTCATCGCCTCGAGCACGTCGACCGCCGCGGCGTCGAGCTGCGCCTGCTCGGGCAGGGCGAAGCGCGGCTGCGCTAGGTCCTGGGCCGCCGCCGGCAGCGCCAGGCCCGGCATCCCCAGGCAGAGCGCGAGCAGCGGTGCCGCGGCCAGGCGCCGCCGGCACGAGATCTCTAGCCCGTGTCGCTTATCTCGCCCGTTCATGTCGTTCTCCCCTTGTGCATGTGGCAGGATCGACACGCTAGCTCGGCTCCTTCTCGGCGGTGATCGCCGCCAGGAGCGTGTCGAAGCAGGGCGCCGACAGCTCGGTGATGTGCGCCTTCATGCAGGCCTTGATGCGGCCCTCGCCCGGGGGCACGCCGGCGCAAAGACGATCGATGTCGGCGGCACAGGCGCGCGCGATGGTCATGGCTTCCTGCGCCGAACTCGTCGTGGCGGCGAGGACGATGGCGGCGCTCAGCGCCAATCCGATCATCTTGAGCATTCCCTCTCGATCCTTCTCTCTTCGGTTGTGCGTTGCCGACCTGTCATCCGTGGCTGCAGTGCTGACCAGGGACCGCTCCTGCGCCCTCTTGCCGCGTCCAGCCCCGGGCCCGAACCATGCCGTCCGTCATTTCGGAAACAGGAACTGGACCTGCAGCCTGAGCGTCCAGTCCGCCGTCGCGTCGTCATCCGGCTTGACGACGTTATAGAACGCCTGCGCCTGCAGGTTCACCGGCAGCTTGCCGATGCGGATCAACCGGCCACCGCCGCCGCCGACCGGCACGGTGAAGGTGTTGTCGTTGCCGTCCGCCTTCCAATTGGCGGTCATCACCGGCGAGCTCGACAGGTACCAGCCACCGCCGAAATTGTAGTTCAAGAACGGCTGGACGGTGGTCAGGCTGATATCCTCGCGGTCGCTCTTGCCGGCGAACGACCAGAGCTGCGTCGCGACGGCACCATAGACCCACTTGCCGGGCATCGCGAGGACCACCGCCGCCGGGCCGGCGCTCCACTTCTGGGTGCCGAGATCCTTGCCATTGGTCGCGGTCGGCGGCTGCAGGACACCGCCCACGCCCCAGATCAGCTTGCCGGCATCGGCCGGCGACAGGAAGGTCTGGACCTGGAGGTCGCCGAGCCCGACGGTATCGCCGCCCTCGAGCAGATCGGGCTGGCGGACGATCGGGAGGATCGGCCGGGCGATCAGGTTGAATCCCGTATCGCCCAGGGTGATCGGCACCACGGGCTGGACATTGGTGATGATCTGGGTGCTGCTCGGCTCCGGCGCCTCCTGCGCACCGTAGCCGAAATTGAAATTGGTCTGGATCGGCACGCTGATCAGGTCGGCCACCGGGTTCTGCGTCTTCTTCTGCAGGTCGAGCGTGCTCGGCGACGTGGCCGGCGGTGGCGTTCGATCCTGGGCCCGCGCCGGTGCGGCCGGCAAGAGGGCGAGCCCGACGACGCCCGCGGCCCCGACGATCCAGCCGAGCCGCGATCGCCCGGCACGACACGGCATGCCTCGGCAAGGCCGTCGATCGAGCGTCGCCGGGGTCCTCCCCAAAGCTCGGCGCGCGGCCATCGAGTCGCCATCCATCCGGGCGTGCCTCCTCATCTCGAGCCAACGCATCGCTTCCCGCCCCGGCCCCTCTAACCGAAGCTGCAGGCTGCCCTGCACGGCGCAGAAAATGCCGCGGCGGCCGTCGCTGCCCGAGGCGTATCGGGCTCATACACGCGCGTCGGGGAAAGGGTTTTACTTTGCGCGCCAAAATCCGAACCAGCCTCGTGATCGTGCGCGACTGAGCCACGAGATCTGCCATGAGCCGAGCCCTCGGCCGCTCCGCTCGGCTCGATCAGACCGAGGCGTCCCGAAATGACGAGCGTCTAAAAGGGACACCTCCCTTTTTAACCTTT
>CAZNWE010000158.1:0-2857 GCA_964576715.1 uncultured Geminicoccaceae bacterium
TCTGGATCAACGGCGAAAACTTCCTGGCGATGAAGGAGAACGACCTTCTCTACGGCCCCTTCGCCTTCGATCTGCCGAACTTCCAGCTCGTCGACACGGTGGGCAAGCCCACCACCCTGATCGACTTCACCGAGCCCACCGAAGGCTTCGAGAGCCCCTGGGGCATGGCCCAGTTCGTGCTGATCCACGACAGTGCCACCCTGCCCGAGCCGCCCGCCGACCTCGACGCTCTCGCCGTCTGGGCAGCCCGGAACCCCGGCCGCTTTACCTTTCCGAGCCCCCCCGACTTCATCGGTGCGACCTTTCTCAAGCACGTCCTGCACGCCGCCCTCGACGACCCGGACATCCTCACCGAGCCCCCCGATCCGGCCACGGCTGCGGACCGGCTCGCCCCGGTCTGGGCCTGGCTCGACGAGTTGCAGCCCGACCTCTGGCGCGGCGGCCGCGCCTTCCCGGCGAACGGTCCGGCCCTGCACCAGCTCTTCGAGGATGGCGAGGTGGCGCTGACCATGGCCTTCAACCCGGCCGAAGCCTCGAGCCTCGTCCTCGACGGCCGCTTTCCCGAAACCACCCGCACCTACGCCTTCGCGGACGGCTCGATCGGCAACACTCACTTCGTCGCCATCCCCTTCAACAGCGACGCCACCGAGGCCGCCCGCGTCGTCGCCGACTTCCTCCTCTCGCCCGAAGCCCAGGCCAGAAAGCAGGACCCGCAGCATTGGGGCGACTTTACCGTCCTCGACCTCGACAAGCTCGAACCCGAGGACCGTGCCCTGTTCGATGCCATCGACCTCCACCCGGCGACCCTGCCCCCGGACCAACTCGGTGAAACCCTGCTCGAGCCTCATGCCGCCTGGATGGACCTGATCGAAGCCGGCTGGCGCGACCGCTACGGCACGTGACCCTCGCTGCCCGAGGCCTGCTCGCCGGCGTCGTTCTCGTACCGACCCTGGCCGGCCTTTTGGGCGTCCTCGCCCCGGGCCTCGGCTATCTTCCGGCGCTCGGCTTCAGCGAACCGAGCCTCGCCCACCTGACGCGCGCCCTGGCCACAGCGGGCATCGGCCAATCGGCCGCGATGAGCCTCGGGGTCGGCCTCGCCTCGACCACGCTCGCGCTTTTGCTCGCGATCGCGATCACCGCCGGCCTGGAGAGCCGCCGCGTCAGCCGCTGGCTCGAACGGCTCGCAGCCCCGCTGATCGCCGTCCCCCACCTCTCGATCGCCGTCGGTGCCGCCTTCCTCCTCGCCCCCTCGGGCTGGCTGGTCCGTCTGGTCGCCGCCCCGCTGGCCATGCAGACCCCGCCAGCCTTCGCCTACGGTGCCGGCTACGACCTCCTCGTCCTCGGTGCCGTCCTCATCCTGAAGGAAACCCCCTTCCTGGTCGCCGTCCTGGTCGCCGTGGCCAGGAGCATCGACGAGCGCCGCAGCCTCGCCCTGGCCCGCAGCCTCGGCTACGGCGACATCGAAGCCCGCCTCAAGCTCCTGGCCCCGGAATGGCTCGCCCGCGCGAAGCTCGCGATCGTCGCTGTCCTCGTCTACGGCATCGGCAATGTGGAATTGGCCCTCGTCCTCGGCCCGACAGCCCCACCCCTCCTGCCCGTGGTCGTTCTCGATCTCCTCACCCACCCCGACCTCACGCGCCGGCTCGACGGTGCTGCCACTGCCCTCCTGCTGATCGCCACGACCGGCCTCGGCTATGCCGCCTACCGCATCGGCGCAGCACTCGCCGGCCTCGCCTTCGGGGCCTGGCTCGCCACCGGCCCGACCCCGACCCTCACCCGCTGGCTCGCCCGCACCAGCGACCTCGCCACCACCCTCCTCCTCGCCTTTTTGGCGTTGACCTTCGTCGTCCTGGCGCTTTGGTCCCTCGCCGGCCCCTGGCGCTTCCCCGACCTCTTCCCCGCCATCCTCCACCTCGACCTCTGGCAACGCCGTGCCCCCGACCTCCTGGCGCACGCTGGCACCACGGCCCTGATCGCCGTCAGCACGGCCGCGATAGCCCTTGCCGTCGTCCTCCTCTGGCTCGAGACCACCGGCCGCACCAGCCCACCCTTGTGGCTCTGGCTGCCGCTGGTCATCCCGCAGATCGCCTTCCTCTTCGGCCTGCAGGTCCTGCTGCTGGTGATCGGCCTCGGCCCCGGCCTCGGGCCCGTCATCCTCGCCCACCTGCTCTTCGTCCTGCCCTATACGGCCCTTCTGGTCACCGACAGCTGGGCCAACCAGGACCCGCGCTATGCCGCCCTGGCGAGAAGCCTCGGCCGCAGCCCTTGGGCCACCTTCTGGCGAATCAAGCTGCCGCTCCTCAAAGCCCCCCTCGTCCTCGCCTTCGCCGTCGGCATCAGTGTGAGCGTCGCCCTCTACCTCCCGACCCTCTTCGCCGGTGGCGGCCGGATCACCACGCTCGCCACCGAAGCCGTGACGCTCGCCCAGGGCGGCGACCGACGCCTGGCAGCCGCCACCGGCCTCGTCCTGGCCCTGCTCCCGCTCCTCGCCCTCCTGGCGGCGAGGCGGCTCGGGCGATGACCGGCCTCCTCCTCGACAACGTCACCATCCGGGCCGGCTGCCAGCCCCTGCTCGACGCCTTCGACCTCACCGTGGCCCCGGGCGACATCGTCACCCTGATGGGCCCATCGGGTGCCGGCAAATCGAGCCTGCTCGCCTGGATCGCCGGCACCCTGCCCAAGGGCGTCGAAGGCCGGGGCCGGCTCACCCTGGATGGTCAACGCCTCGACCAGCTGCCGCCCGAACAGCGCCGGCTCGGCCTCCTCCTCCAGGAACCGCTGCTGTTCCCGCACATGAGCGTGGCCAGCAATCTCGTCTTCGCCATCCCCCGCCACGTCAAAGGCAGGAAGGTCCGCC
>CAZNWE010000159.1:0-2603 GCA_964576715.1 uncultured Geminicoccaceae bacterium
GAAGCCGAGGATGTCCTTGAAGTCGGTGAGCCCGTTATTGCCGCCGAAGCCCATGTCGTTTCTGAAGAACGCCAGCATCAGGGCATAGGTCATCGCCTGGGTGATGATCGAGAAATAGACGCCGGTGACGCGGCTTCTGAACGCCAGCCAGCCGAAGACGAAGGCGAGCGTGCCGGGGACCAGGAGCACCATGAGCATGGCGAAGGGGAAGGAGGAGAAGCCCCACCAGTACCAGGGGAGTTCCGACCAGTTGAGAAAGACCATGAAGTCGGGGAGGTCGGGGTTGGCGTAGACGCCGCGGTCGCCGATCTGGCGCATCAGGTACATGCCCATGGCGTAGCCGCCCAAGGCGAAGAAGGCGCCGTGGCCGAGGCTGAGGATGCCGCAATAGCCCCAGATCAGGTCGATGGCGACGGCGAGCAGCGCATAGGTCAGGAACTTGCCGAGCAGCGAGACCATGAAGCCCGAGAAGTAGAGCGGATCGCCGGGCGCGAGGTAGAGGTTGCCGTAGGGCACGATCACGGCGACGGCGGCGATGAAGACGAGGAACCACCAGCCGCCCTGGCCGAGGTGACGGGTCAACAACATGGAGGATCAGGCCTCGACCGCGCGGCCGCGTTGGGCGAAGAGGCCGCGCGGGCGCTTTTGGATGAAGAGGATGACGAGGACGAGGACAAGGATCTTGCCGAGCACGGCGCCGGCATAGGGCTCGAGGAACTTGTTGATGATGCCGAGCGTCATGGCGCCGGTGAGGGTGCCCCAGAGATTGCCCACACCACCGAAGACGACGACCATGAAGCTGTCGATGATGTAGCCCTGGCCGAGATTGGGGCTGACATTGTCGATCTGTGACAGGGCCACGCCGGCAAGCCCGGCGACGCCGGAGCCGAGGCCGAAGGTCATGGCGTCGACCCGGCCGGTCCGGATGCCCATGGCGCCGGCCATCTGGCGGTTTTGCGTGACCGCGCGCATCTCGAGGCCGAAGCTGGTGCGCTTGAGCAGCAGCATGAGGGCAGCAAAGACCACGAGCGCGAAGATGAAGATCCAGAGGCGGTTGGCGGTGATGGTCAGGTTGCCGAGCTCGACGGCACCCGACATCCAGGACGGGTTGCCGACCTCGCGGTTGGTCGGGCCGAAGATGGTGCGCACGGTCTGCTGCAGCACGAGCGACAGGCCCCAGGTGGCGAGCAGGGTCTCGAGCGGGCGGCCGTAGAGCCAGCGGATGATGCCGCGCTCGATGGCGATGCCGATGGCGGCAGTGACCAGGAAGGCGAGCGGGATGGCGATGAACAGCGAGCTGTCGAACAGCCAGGGATAGTGGGTGCGGATCGCCTGCTGGACGACGAAGGTGGTGTAGGCGCCGAGCATCACCATCTCGCCGTGCGCCATGTTGATCACACCCATCACGCCGAAGGTGATGGCGAGGCCGATCGCGGCGAGCAGGAGGACGGAGCCCAAGGAGATGCCGTAAGTGATGTGCTGCGCCATCTCCCAGGTCTTGAGCCGGCGCTCGATCGCGGCGACGCCGGCGTTGGCTGCTTCCTGCAGTTCGCCCTCGGCCGAGGCGCGCAGGGCGACGAGCAGCGAGAGGGCGTCACGGTCGCCATTGGCGGCGATGGTCTCGACGGCCTTGATCTTGGTGGCGTCGTCGGCGTCGGTCTCGAGGATGACGGCGGCGCGGGCGCGCTCGAGCTTCGTCTGCACCCAGGCTTCGTTCTCGCGCGCGAGTGCTTCGTCGAGCGCCGCCAGGGCTTCGGGGTCGGCGCTGGCGAAGACCGCGTCGGCGGCCCTGGCCCGCACCGCCGGATCGGCGGCGAGCAGGGTGAGGTTGCCGACGGCGGCGTCCAGTGCCCGGCGCAGGCGGTTGTTGACGCGGATGCGCTCGACGGCACCCGAACTTGCCACCTCGAGCTCTTGCATGGTGAGCGGGTCGAGCAACCGGAGATTGCGCCCGACCTCCTCGGTGATCACCACGCGCCCGTCGCTCTTGCGGGTCGCCAGCCGCCGGTCGGCCATGGCGCGCAGCACCGGCACCAGGTCCGCATCGCCGGTCGCGGCAATCGCCTCGATCGCCGCCTCCTTGTCGCCGTAGCCGCCTTCGGCGAGGGCGGCGACGAGGGCTGCCCGGTCCTCCTGCGCTTGGCTGCCGCCCGGCAGCAGGCCGCAAAGGAGGCCGAGCAGCAGGGTAGCCAGGAGAAACCGGGGCATGCGCATCGTCACCGCCTGGTTCTTGCCGAAGGTGTCCGAAACGTCGGCTACTGGCTGTCGCTGCCGCCGCAGCTGCCCTCGGCCACGTTGTAGTTGCCGCAGGACATCGGTGCGCGCCAATCGGCGATCAGGTCCTTCGAGCCCTCGAGAAAGTCGGACCACTCGTCGCCGACGACGAGGCCCGAGGTCTCCCAGACCACGTCGAACTGGCCGTCGTCCTGGATCTCGCCGATCAGCACCGGTTTGGTGATGTGGTGGTTGGGCATCATCGCCGAGAGGCCGCCGGTGAGGTTGGGCACGGCCACGCCGATCATCGCGTCGATCACCGCGTCGGGGTCGGTGGTGCCGGCCTTCTCGACCGCCTCGACCCACATGTTGAAGCCGATATAGTGGGC
>CAZNWE010000160.1:0-2511 GCA_964576715.1 uncultured Geminicoccaceae bacterium
CCAGCTCAGAGGCGCAGGACACCTGCGCGCCGCCATCTGGTGCATGACTAATGATCTGTGCACCAATGTCGGAAACCGCTCATTATGACAAGCTACCAGATCATGGACGCGTAGTAATCGACCTCTGCTGACAGCTCAAGGTGTGCTTTCGGAAAAGTCTGATCGTCGCACCGCGATCCAAAAACCCGACGCTAATGCGCCACGGCCGCTGCCGCCGCTTCGTCGATCAGCCTTCCCGTCTTGAACCGGTCCAGCGTGAAGGGCGCGTTGATGGGGTGGGGCTCGCCGGTGGCGAGCGTGTGGGCGAAGGTGTGGGCGGAGCCCGGGGTGGCCTTGAAGCCGCCGGTGCCCCAGCCGCAATTGACGTAGAGCCCCTCCACCGGGGTCTTGCCGATGATCGGGCTGCGGTCGGGGGTGACGTCGACGATGCCGCCCCATTGGCGGAGCATGCTCATCCGACTGAACATCGGGAAGAGCTCGAGGATGGCCTCGAGCGTGTGCTCGAGGATCTGGATGCCGCCGCGCTGGCTGTAGCTGACATACTGGTCGGTGCCGGCGCCGATGACGAGCTCGCCCTTGTCGGACTGGCTGATATAGGCGTGCACGCTGTTCGACATGACCACACAGGGAAAGACCGGCTTCACCGGCTCGGAGACCAGCGCCTGCAAGGGCACCGATTCGAGCGGCAAAGTGAGCCCGGCCATCTTCATGACCACCGGCGTGTGCCCGGCGGTGACCACGCCCACCCGTTTGGCGCGGATGAAGCCTTTCTCGGTGTCCACCCCCACCACCTTGTCGCCGTCACGACGGATGCCGGTGACCGGGCAGTTCTGGATGACGTCCACGCCCATGGCGTCGGCCGCCCGGGCATAACCCCAGGCCACGGCATCGTGGCGGGCGGTGCCGCCGCGGCGCTGCAGGGCAGCACCGACCACGGGGTAGCGAGCCCCCTTGTCGATCGAGAGTGGCGGACAGTAGGCCTTGGCCTGGGCCGCGGTCAGCCACTCGTTGTCGACGCCGTTCAGCCGGTTGCTGTGGATGTGGCGCTTCAAGACCTGCACGTCGTGGGTGTTGTGGGCCAGCATCATGACGCCACGCTGGCTGAACATGACGTTGTAGTTTAGCGCCTGGGAAAGGCCCTCCCAGAGCTTGACCGAGTGGTCGTAGAGCCGGGCACTCTCGTCGTAGAGATAGTTCGAGCGGATGATCGTCGTATTGCGCCCGGTATTGCCGCCGCCGAGCCAGCCTTTCTCGAGCACCGCGACGTTGGTGATCCCGTGCTCCTGGGCGAGGTAGAAGGCGGTGCCGAGGCCATGGCCGCCGGCGCCCACGATCACGATGTCGTAATCGGGCCTGGGCTCCGGGCTGCGCCAGGTCTCGGGCCAATGCGCATGGCCGGTAAGGGCATTGCGGGCGAGTGCCAAGATCGAGTTTCGTTGCATCGACGAGCCTTGCTTGAGGGCGCGACATCGGCACCGCTGCGCCTGTCGAACCTGCCACCCCAGGCCTAACGGAACCAACTGGCGTTACCTGCCGGAGCGCGACCTATTCCTTTGCGTCGACGCCCGACGGTGACCGGCTGTTCTGCTATAGTTGGCGGCTGCGAACTGTGATAGGCGATTGACAGGTGAGTGGGTGGTGACGGTGCATGCAGCCAGTTGTTGCGGCGGTAGACGAGCCACGGAAATCGGCCGAGACCGAGGTCATGGCCTTCATCCTGGTCCCCGATTTCTCGATGATGTCCTTCGCGAGCGCCGTCGAGCCCTTGCGCATCGCCAACCGCCTCGCCGGCAGGCCGCTTTATCGCTGGCTGGTCGTCTCGAAGGACGGCCAGCCGGTCAAGGGCAGCAACGGGGTCGCCGTCCAGGTCGATCGCGGCATCGACGACATTCAGCCCGGTCAACCCGGCCCGCTGCCGACCATCGTCCTCGTCTCGGGCCTGGGCGGAGAGCGCTACCAGGATCGCGACGTGTTTGCCTGGCTTCGCCGCATGGACCGCCACGGCGCCACGATCGGGGCACTCTGCACGGGTGCGCATATCCTCGCCAAGGCCGGGCTGATCACCGACCACCGCTGCACCATCCACTGGGAGAACCTGCCGGGCTTCGTCGAAGCCTTTCCCGATATCGACGTCGCCGCCGACCTCTACGAGATCGACCGGAACCGCTTCACCTGCTCAGGCGGCACGGCGCCCTTGGACCTGATGCTCAGCCGGATCGCCGCGACCCATGGCGACGAGCTGGCCACCAAGGTCTCCGAGCAGTGCCTCCTCGATCGCATCCGCGGCCCGCACGACCGCCAGCGCATGCCGATCCGCATCCGCCTCGGCGTGCATCACCCCAAGCTCATCATGGCGATCGAGCTGATGGAGGCGAACATCGAGGACCCGCTGCCGCAAGAGCAGCTCGCCCACTATGTCGGCCTGTCGCGCCGCCAGCTCGAGCGCCTGTTCCGCCGCCACATGGGCCGCACCCCGGCGCAGTACTACCTCGAGCTCCGCCTCGAGCGGGC